>CAYXOC010000008.1:19482-113622 GCA_964466715.1 uncultured bacterium | reverse complement strand
AAAGAATTCGCAGACATGGAAATCCTTTCCGCATGTCTGCGGAAGGAATCCGAGAGCTCGGAAATCCTTTCCCCACGTCTGGGGAAGCGATCCAAGAGCATGGGAACCCCTTCCCCACGTCTGGGGAAGCGATCCGATCGTCGGCAGATCCTTTCCAGAGTCTGTACAGAGTCTGCACGGTAAAGTGTGCTTCTGCGCCGGGAGATCAGGAGGATCGTATACTGATCGAGAAAGGACACGAAACACGTGGCGCTGTTGTCGAAGGAACAGATCAGGGATCTGATCAAGGAGCGGAATCTCAAGACCGCGGAGGACGTCCGGCGCTCCCGTCGATGCCCGTCCCCGGTCACAGTCTCCGCTCGCCTGCAACCAGAGCGTGTTATGTACTTTTGAGAAGTGGAGCAGCCTTGACCAGCATCCTGTCACCTGTGTAGCCCTGGTCTACAAAGGCGATTTCGACGCTCTCGACTGTGGACTGCACGGTCCGAGCAGCGTCCTCGGTCATCAGTCTAAGATAGGGGGCACGGAATGCCCATTCATCATCGGTAACATCGCTCGGGTAGGTCTTACGCATGCACATATCCTACCACGATGTCATTCGGAGCGCATAACACGCTCTAGAACTGATCCGTGTGCAGCATGACGAGCGTGCACCCGCGGACGACCTCGACTCCGTGCTCCTCGAGCACCTGCGCAACCTGCTCGTTCTCAGTACCGGGGTTCATGATCACCCGTCGGGGGTTCACCGCGAGGATGTCGTCGGTGAGGCTCTCCAGGATCGCGGGCCTCACGTAGACGGTCACCGTGTCGATCTTCTCGGGGACGTCCTCCAGCCTCGGATACGCCTTCAGTCCGTCTATCGTGTCTTTGTTGGGATTGACCGGGAATACCGTATGTCCCTTGTCATGCAGTCGGTGCTGGGCCATGTTCGCGTACTTGGACGGTTCATCGGTTGCGCCCAGGATTGCCACATTCTCGCTCATCGCTTGTCTCCTCTCCAGCCTACTCGATAGCAGTATACCCGAAACGCACGGCCGGCGTCACAGGAAGGGAGCGAAACCTGCCGCCGCGAAACTTGGGGTATGAGACCCATGGAGAGGTGACACCGTGACAACCATCACCCGCGAGAGATGCATCCGCGCCCTGACCGAGATCAGCGCGTATCCGACCGCCTCGTTCTTCGAGTGGCGCGTCGCTTCATACATCACCGGCGAGTTGAACCGGCTCGGCATTCCGTTCGAGCAGGACCGGTACGGCAACATCATCGCCCGCTACGAGGGTGAGGGCGCGCCGGATGCTCCGTCCCTCGCCCTGATGGCGCACATGGACCACCCAGCCTTCGAGATCATCCGCGAAGAGGGCAAGCCCCCGCGCGCCCTGATGCTCGGCGGCGCCCGAAAGGAATGCTTCGACGGTCGGCGAGTCCCTGTGAGAGTCTTCCCCGAGTTCCCGCCCGTGGACGGGCCGGACGAGGGCATCCCCGGCGTCGTCACCGGCTACGAGGAGATCGACTACGCCGACGGCCTCATCTTCGACCTGGAGTTGTCGCGCGAGTCTGAGCTGTCCGACCTGTCTGACGGCTGCCGCTTCTTCGGCATCTGGGACCTCCCGCCGATCGAGATCAGGGACGACATCGCCTACATGCGCGCGATCGACGACGTGGTCGGCTGCGCGACGATCCTCCTCACCCTGGAGGCGCTGGTCGAGCGGAAGTCGCCTTGCCGGTGTCTCGGAGTCTTCACCCGCGCGGAGGAGATCGGGCTCGTCGGCGCGTCCCTGCTTGCGGAGGCGCGGATTCTCCCGGCCGACGCGATTGTCGTCTCCCTCGAGACCAGCAAGACGCTCCCCGGCGCGGAGATCGGCGGCGGCCCGGTGATCAGGGTGGGGGACAAGAGCCGCACGTTCGACGGCGACGCGGAATCGGTCCTCCATGCGGCGAGGGATGCCATGCAGAAGGAGAACCCCGATACGAAGGTCCAGCGCCAACTGATGAGCGGCGGCAACTGCGAGGCGATCGTCTTCGTCCTGAGCGGGTATCGGACCACCGCGATGGCGATTCCCCTGGGGAACTACCACAACGTCAGCCCCGAACCGACTATCGCGCCGGAATATATCCACCTCGGCGACCTGGCGGCGCAGGTGGAACTCCTCGCCCGGGCCGCCCGGTTGACCGCCACCGACACGAACGAACCGCTTCGACAACGATACCGGACTGTCCTGGAGACCTACCGCGACCGTATGAGGGAGTCGTTCCTGAGATGGCCTCAGCGCTGAGGCATCCGGCAAGGAAGCCGTGACTTTCTTTAGGCAAACATGGAACATTTCATCTGGTGGGCAGGTCTATAACGATGAAGGTAGCACAACCAGATGGAGAAGCACGGCAGCCGGTTCGTACTCGGCATAGTCATATTCACAGCAGGATTGGTCGTACTGTACTGCACAGCTCTTCAGTCCCGCCCTACACGCAAGAGTGTCCCCGTATCTGAGGCGTTTGCAGGAGTAACCGAGGTCCGCGTTCGGTCCGGAGGGACCTGTCACCGCACGCCTGAGGCGGAGACGCACCTCTTCACCCTCCGTGGGGATGAGTGTCGCGACCTGATCGCGCACCTCAATGTCACCGAGACCGGAAGTTCCTGCCGGTGCTGCGGGGACTACACCTTCGAGTTCTACGAGGGCCGGAAGCGCGTCGCATCGATCAGCCTTCACCACTGGGACCACATGCGCTGGGTCGAGGGAAAGCGGAACGGGGATGCCGCCCTCGATGAGAAGTCGCTGAGCTACCTCAAGGACCTCATGCAGTCACATGGGGTGAAGGACATCTCGTGGGGCTGCGAGTCCCGTTAGCCGAGTCATCAATCCCCGCCTCCTCCAGCCTTGGCGCTGTTGACGTCTTGGCGGTTACCTGCTCAATGTCCTCTTGACTGCATCCTGCCAGGCGTGGTAGAGGGCATCCGCATCCGTGCGCGCGATCGACGGCGTGAAGACCCGGTCCTCCATCCAGCAAGCGCGGATCTCGTCGGCATCCTTCCAGTATCCGACTGCAAGTCCCGCTAGGTATGCCGCTCCGAGCGAGGTCGTCTCGATCGTGCGAGGGCGCACCACCTCGACGCCCAGCACATCGGCCTGGAATCGGCAGAGGAAGTCGTTCGCCACCGCGCCGCCGTCGACCTTCAGCCTCGGGATAGCAAGTCCGGAGTCCTTCTGCATGGCGTCGAGCACGTCGCGCGTCTGGTAGCACATCGCCTCCAGCGCCGCCCGGACGAGGTGCGCGGAGGTCGTGCCGCGTGTGAGGCCGAAGATCGCCCCTCGGGCGTCCTGGTCCCAGTACGGAGCGCCGAGGCCGGTCAGCGCCGGGACGAAGTATACGCCCGCGTTGTCCGGGAGTGAGGACGCCATCCGCTCGGACTCCGAGGCCGATGGGAGGATGCCAAGCCCATCCCTCAGCCACTGAATCGCCGCGCCCGCCACGAACACCGCTCCTTCGAGCGCATAGACCGGCTCACCTTTCGATCCGCAGCCGATCGTGACGATCAGTCCGTGGTCGGAGTGAGGACGCTTGCTGCCGGTGTTCATCAGGATGAAGCTTCCCGTGCCGTAGGTGTTCTTGATCGTCCCCGGCTCGAAGCACGCCTGGCCGAAGAGCGCCGCTTGCTGGTCGCCCGCGATCCCGCTGATCGGAATGCCCGATGGAACCGCGAAGACGCCAAGGTCGCCAAGGGAGTCAGATTGGTGGGCAGTATACCCGATCACCCCGGAGGATGGCCGGACCTCCGGGAGCATCGAGAACGGGATGCCGAAGCGTGCGAGGATCTCCTCATCCCAGGAGAGCGTGTCGATGTTGAAGAGCATCGTCCGGGAGGCGTTGGTGAAGTCCGTGGCGTGGACCTGGCCGCCCGTGAGCTTCCAGAGCACCCACGAGTCGGTCGTGCCGAAGAGTAGCCGTCCAGCGTCGGCCTTTTCGCGAACGCCGGGGACGTTGCGGAGGATCCACTCGATCTTGGTGGCGGAGAAGTAGGCGTCCACCGGGAGGCCGGTCCGCTCGTGGAAGAACTCGGTCTCGCCGGGCGTGCGGTTGATCTCGTCGCACCGGTCGGCGGTCCGGCGGCACTGCCACACGATCGCGTTGTGCACCGGCAGACCGGTCTCGCGGTCCCAGACGACGGTGGTCTCGCGCTGGTTGGTGATCCCGATCGCGGCGATTGAGGAGGCCGGCACCTGGGCGAGGACCTCCCGGAGGGTGGTCTGAACGCTCTGCCAGATCTCCTCCGGGTCGTGCTCGACCCATCCGGGTTTCGGGAAGTGCTGGGTGAACTCCCGGTATGCGACGGCGACCTGCGCGCCCTGCTTGTCGTACACGATCGCCCGACTCCCGGTCGTTCCCTGGTCTATTGCGAGGATGTACTGCATATCGATCACCCCTTGATGCCGCTCAGCTTGATGCCCTCGACGAAGTAGCGTTGGTTGAAGATGAAGAGCAGGAGCACCGGGATCAGCGCGATCACCGAGCCGGCCATGAGCTGCGTGTAGTTGGTCGCGTGCTGTCCGACGAAGTACCGCAGGCCGATCGGGAGGGTGCGCGGCGCCTCGGTGACCGTGACGATCAGCGGCCACATGTAGCTCCCCCAGAAGCCCATGAACGTGAACGTCGTCAGGGTCGCCAACGCCGGCTTGCTGAGCGGGATCGTCACCCGCGTGAAGATCCCGAAGTACCCCGAGCCGTCGATCTTCGCCGCGTCCTCGAGTTCGCCGGGGAGCCCCATGAAGAACTGCCGGAGCATGAACGTCCCGTACGCGCTGAAGAGGCCGGGGATGATCAGCGCCTGGTAGGTGTTGATCCATCCCAGGCTCTTCATGATCACGAAGACCGGGATCATCGTCACCGATCCGGGGATCATCATCGTCGCCAGGTAGGCGAAGAAGAGCTTGTCACGGCCTGGGAACCGCAGGCGAGCGAAAGCAAACGCCGCCATCGCGCTCGTTAGCACTTGGCCGAACGTGCCGACCACGGCGACGAAGATGCTCGACAGGTACAGCCTCGGGAAGCTGATCTCCTTCCAAGCGTCCGGGTAGTTGCCCCACCACGCGCGGACCCGCTGCCCGTCGATCACCGTGTCCTTCCAGACCAGGTGCTCCGGGAAGAGGTTGATCCCGCCGCCCGGCGCGAAGACCTCGTCCGGTTGCTTGAACGACGTGCTGAGCATCCAAAGGAACGGCACGAGCATGCTGACCGCGCCGATGCTGAGAAGGATGTAGAGCCCCGCCTTCATCCACGGGTTCATGCGCCTATTCATACGTGACCACCCTTCCGCCGATTCGCCACGTCAGCATCGTCATCAGGAGTATCACGGCGAAGAGGAACCAGGCGATCGCGGAGGCGTATCCCATGTTGAACTTCTCGAACGCCGTCTGGTAGAGGTAGTACTCGACCGTCGTCGTGCTTCCGGCCGGTCCGCCGCCGGTCATGACGTTCGCCACCATGAACCCGCCCTGGAATCCGCCGATCACGCTCATCACGAGGATGAAGAAGGTCGTCGGGCTGATCATCGGCCAGGTCACGGCCCAGAACTTCTGCCACGGGCCCGCGCCGTCGATCTCCGCCGCCTCGTAGTAGGAGGTCGGGACGCCCTGGAGCGCGGCGAGGTAGAGGATCATGTTGTAGCCGCCGAGCCCGCCCCACAGGCCCATCAGGATCAGCGATGGTTTCGCCCACTGCACGGTCCCGAGCCAGTCCGGCGGAGTCCCGAAGAACACGTTGATCGCCGAGTAGACCTGTCGCCCGTAGACTCCGAGGCCGATGAAGATCGCCGCCCCCGCGCAGACCATCAGCCCGCGGAAGAGCCAGTCCGGCCACGTGATCTTCAGCTTCTCGGAGACCCAGTGGACGAGCGAGAGCATCAGGCCCACCGTCGCGAGGGCGATCACCCCGAAGAATACGGCGGTGAGCACCGTGAAGCCGACCGCAAGCGGCTTGCTCGCGTAGATGAACTCGCCCGCGAGGCGGATCGACTTGTTGATCAGGCCGATGTCGGCGTTGTAGAGGTACTTCCACAGGATCAGGAGCGCGACGCCCGAGCAGACCGCCGGGAGGAAATAGATCGTTCGGAAGATGACGATCCCCCTGATCTTCTGGTTCATGATCAGCGCGGTGATCAGGCTCGCGGCCATCCCGACCGGTATCCCCGCCATGAGGTAGACCGTGTTGTAGACGTACTGCCAGAAGAACGGGTCGTTTGCGACCATGCGCCCGCCCTCACGGTGGAATCCGAGCAGGCTGACGAAGTTCTCCAGCCCGACCCAGGTCGGCGGCTTGAAGATATTCCAGTGGGTGAACGCCATCACGAGCGACACTACCACCGGGATGCTGGTGAAGAGCAGGAAGCCCAGGAAGTTCGGCAGGAGGAATCCGTATGCCGCCAGGGCCTCGCGCTTCTTATGGCTCATGGATCGTTTTGGTTTGCCCATTATGTTTCACAGTCCGTAGCAGCCGTGCCTCTCTGCCGGCCTTGCTCCCGTGCTGTCAGGAGCGACAGCCTGGACGTCCGGAACGCCGATCTCGGCGTCCGAATTGACGTTCGGGACGTCCCAATCGGCGTTCAGGACGCCGGAATCACCGATCGGGACGTCGGATTCGCCGTTCTCGATGCAGGCGATCGAGCGTACGGCTCAATCAAGGAAGTTGGGATTCGCCAGGTTGCGCCGGATCACCGCGTTGATCCGCTTGGCGATGCGGTCGCATGCCTGATCCGGGCTCTGCTGCCCGAGCCACATCTTGTCGAACTCGACCTGCATGATGGCCGCCGAGTCGAGCGCGTTGATGTACGGCGAGAACTCCTGCACCCTCGCGTACTTCATCTCGTCGAGGTGGAGCTTGTTGTTCTTCTCGTTCGGGTAGTCCGGGTTATACGAGAACGCCTTCTGGATCGCCGCATCCTGGAGCGTCGGGATGCCGTCGCCGTAGTTCGATACCAGGAGTTGGTTGTCCATGCTGAGAAGGTGCTTGATGAACGTCAGCGCCTCGTGCTTGTTCCGGCAGGTCTTCGGGATGGCATACGACTTGCTCGCCAGAAGAGTGACCCGATTCGGGCCGTGCGGGACGCTCACCACGTCCCAGTCGAGGTCCTTCTGCTCGCGGTACTGAATCGCCAGCCACCGCCCTGAGATCATCATCGCGACCCTCGACTCGCGGAAGAGGAGCGCGTCGCTCCCCCAGGCGCCGGTCGGGGCCATGCTCTGGGCCTCGCTTGTCGTCGGGGTGACGTGGTGCTTCAGCCGGAGGTCCGCCCAGAACCGGATGCCCTTCTTGGCGGCTTCGGAATCGATCACGCACGTCTTGCCGTCGGGACTGTAGAGATGGCCGTGATGCATCCAGATGAAGTACCACCAGTCGCTCGTACCGACATACAGGCCCTTCCTCACCGGTATTTTCCGTCCGTTCACGACCTTGTACTTCGTGAGCTTCTTGGCGACCTCGAGACACTCGTCCCAGGTCCATCCGGGTTTGGGGTAGGGGATGCCCGCCTCGCGGAACATCTTTCTGTTGTAGAAGAGCACGAACGGGCCGCAGTTCTCCGGCACGCCGACGATCTTGTCGCCGTAGTAGATGTACGGGTTCAGCCCCGGGTAGAGCTTGTCCACCGGTAGCTGGTATTTCTCGATGTACGGGCGCAGGTCGAGGAGCACGTCATTCTTGGCGAAGAGGCGCAGCGTCTGCGGATCGTAGATCGCCATCACGTCCGGTGGGACGTCGCCTGCGAGTTGAGTGAGGAGCCTCTGGGCCTCCGCGCCGGGGTCGTTGATCACGCTGATGTCAGGGTGCTTCGACTCGAAGAGCCTGATCTGCTCCTTGCGGATCGGATTGGGATCGACGCACCAGCGGATGACGGTCTTGCCGGGCACGCGCGGGTTGGCGGTGGCGTACAGGTAGATTCCGATGGCTATGGTCAGTACCGCGCCGAGGATGACGCCGGCAATGGTCAGAGATCTGGAGAGCTTCCCATCATCCATGGTACACCCATGATAGCTCATCGATGGGCGATTTGCAAGGGATCGGGGATTCGGGGCTTGGTCAGGCGGACGAGGCAAACGCCTCGTCCGCGGGTGAATCGATTGCTAGGCTCTGCGTCTCTTCAGCACGCACGCATGTCACGAGGCCGGAGAGGCATGTTCCCAGGGCGAGCAGGCTGCTTGGCTCGGGTACGACCTCCTGCACGAACTGGAACCAATAGCCCGCGCTGAAGAGCGCCTCTGGCGTAGGTGCAGAGAGCACTATGACCGTCAGGTTCACCGGCGAGATCCAATAGGGGTCCGCTGAGTGAGCGGTCGGGATCGGCAGGTACCAGCGCGTTCCGTTGGCCGGAGCGCCAGGCACGCCCTTGTTGTCCATTATTTCGAGGTAGTATTGGACGGGCATTCCCTGATACTGACGGGTAGGCAGGGGAGCGTATATGGGCGTGTTTGCGACCAACCGAATCTGTGCATACGTGGCTTTCCAGTTCGCAGCCACGTACAGGTCCCATGTCATCGGAGGCGTTGAGGCCCGTCGGATATCATGAGTGAACGGTATGTTCTGCCCCGGCATTCGTGATAGAATGTTTGCAGTAGTGCCCGGGGTATCGGGGAAGAGGTCGAACACGCGGTCAAGGTCGTCCCGCGAATCCACCGATCTGGGATCCACTCCTGTCCAAACGCCCGGTCCCATATCCATGCCCGAGCCGCTGTCAGCTTTCAGTTCCACTCGCCAGGTATCTTCGGACGCCATCGCAGCAGTGGTGGCGGCGAGGATGACGAGGGCAACCATCACGACCTTCTTCATCTTCTCTCCTCCTTATCGATAGATCGCGCACGATCTCGCCGGTGAGTGCCTTGGCCTCACACAAGGCTGACCATGCCGAGCATATACCGCTTACCTAGTATAGGCCCCATACCTAAGGTCAAGCTCTGCGACCAAAACAGGTAATATTACCTGCTATCAACTGCAGCTGGCCGGGCGCGGCGTGTCGAACAGTGCCGGCAGGAAACAGCATGTAAGTCGGCCAACATGCATAGCAAAGGTCAACTTCATTGAGGAGGTTATGCCATGGCGAGAGAGATCAAGATCACTGCCGGCAGTGTCTCGGTGGTAGCGGAACTGAACGACTCGCAGACAGCCGGCGCCATATGGGATGCGCTGCCCATCAAGGCTCGCGGCAACACCTGGGGAGACGAGATCTACTTCGGCATCCCGGTGACGATGTACGGGGAGAACCCCAGGGAAGTAGTAGAGATGGGCGACATCGCATACTGGCCGCCGGGAAATGCGTTCTGCATCTTTTTCGGCCCGACTCCCATGAGCCGCGGGTCCGAGATTCGGCCCGCCAGCGCCGTCAATGTCGTCGGCAGGATCAAGGGCGACGCCAAGGTCTTCAAGGCGGTCGGCTCCGGCGAGATGGTCGTGCTGGAGCGGAACGAGTGACGGGATTGCGCATTCGCTCGTAGCTCGTTACGCATTACCTCTCGATATGCTATAATCGCCCTGTACCCCGGCGAGCACGTCAAGCTCCATCGCCGGGCAAGGAGTCGCACTATGTTCGTTCGTAGATCACTTATCACTGCGATCACCATGCTGATTCTCCTGTCGGTCGTTCCTGCCTGGTGTGCGGATGAAGCCATCCCCGGTACGGCGGCAGCGTCCGGTGCTGACATCAGGCAGCTTGGCAGCGAGGTGGACGTCCTACGGATAGTCACCGACCTCGGCTTCACCAAGGATCAGATAACGCAACTGGCCGCCAAAGTGGCCCTGATCAACGCCAAGCGCCAGGAATATGCCAAGAAGGAGCAGGCGATCCTCGAGAAAGTCAAGATCCCGCTGCAGCAGATGAAGGATGCCCTGACGGAAGGCAAGCCCGTACCGGCTTCGGCTCAGGCCGTGGCGGATTCGGGGTTCAAGGAACTGGAGGCTCTGAGCAAGCAGGGCTGGGCGGACTACGACAGCTACGTGGCTTCGGCCATCAAGCTGATCACGCCGAAGCAGCTTCGAGAGTTTCGCCGCAGTCCCGAGGCTCGCAAGCGAGCCGGAGAGATGATCCAGGACATCCGTTTCTGCTCGGAGGACAAGTATCCCCAGATTCGCGAGAAACTGGTCAACGAGCTTCTCGAAGTCAAGAAGATCGACAAGCAGGAAGAATGGCGCAAGATCGGCGAGGAGAAGCTGGCGGGCACTAGCGGCGAAGAGCGGGCTCAGGCCGTCAAGGAACTGGAGCAGATCAGGGAGAATGACCTCGCCGATATGAAGGCGGAACTGAGCGGGCTGCTGGACAGCATCAGAGCAGCCGATTCGAGGGTGCTGTCGGTCGGTGTCGACAGATTGGCCTCGGCTCTGCGCTCCGATGCCGAGGTCGATAAGGAACTCAGGGGCATGATGATGCAAATACTGGACTCTCCGACCGCGGAGGCAGTTCTGAAGGCGCGCGCGGAGAAGATGAAGGACTCTACGGAAACGCAGTAAGAGCGTCAGTAGCTGCCTGTCCACGGTAGCCGAATAGCAATGAAGTACGACGATGGGGCGGGGATCACTGTGATCCCCGCCCCATCGCCACGTTATCCGCCGCGAATCATATCCTCGATAGCACGGAGTCCGGGCCAGTTGTGCTGAATTCCCCGTATACAGGACAGGACTTCGGGCCGGTACAAAGGAAAACGCCTACCGTGAGGGTAGGCGTTTTACACCATCGGCAGCTAGGGATAACCGGTTCCGAGGGAATCGATGCTGCGCTCCAAAAACTTACTGATTGTTGAACGTAGACTGACTACGTCCTGACGAAACTACGACTGAGACTCGAGGATCAGAGCAATCTTGTCTACGTAGCTCTCCACCCAGTAGCCGTGCCACGGGAGAAGGTTGACGTTCTCGGTCCAGTCATCGGCTATGCCGAACTCACGCAGCGATCTAGTCTCGTTGTCCCACCACCAGCCCATGGAGTTCATCCAGCCGTTGGTCCTGGTCGCGTCATAGAGGCTGACCGTGGTGTTCCCATCGACAACCTTCGCCTGCTCCCAGGGGAACGGGGTGCTGAACGGATTGCCGATCAGGGACCATCCGGCCTTAGGAAGGCTGATCCACACATCCATGTCGTCGTTGTCGGTGAGGCCCTGATAGGAGATCTGGCCTGCAACCGGAGTCTCGAGCCAGTAGCCGTCGCCCAACAGCATGTTGCCGAACACCTCAGGCGCCCACATATCGTAGATAACGAGGGCTCTTGTGGCAGCATCCCAGCGGGAGAGCACGCTATCGATCTCAAATGCGCTCAGCACATTCACGGGATCAGGGTCGACAGGAATCCCTGGAAGTGCCAGCAGGTTCCAGCCTGCGGACACTGTTCCCTCGGGGGACGTGATGGTCTCGAGAGCAGCCGTGGCGGGTACGGATACGGCCAAAAGCGCTGTCAGTGCCAATCCGATAAGAACTCGCTTCATTGTGTTACCCCTCCTACCGATGCATTGAGTATTTTCTGGTGCTATCGGCCAGTGCACGCGGAAGCCGCGCCCGGAAACGCTAAGCTCGGATGCAGCTACACCAGTGCTCGTTCTTGTTAACCAATTTAGCACCTTGCTCACAACGAGTCAACAGGTAAAAATACCTAATTTCCTTCGGCCCGACGGCGATCCGGGGCCGCAAACTCGGTGCTCACAGCACTGGGCCGACGGACTGGTTGGGTCTGCCTGGATATGTCGCTCGCAGACGGCACTCACTCATGTATACCTGGATACGCCCCGTATGTCAACCCAGCGCCCGCTAATAGGAGACCCTCATTGTAAGCCTGTTTAAGCAAAATGGAGACCCGGGTAGTATGTGTGTGCGGTAGGCTCAGAAAGCAGGCGCGTGAGGAGGTTGGCAAGATGCGCGTTCGGAATACTCTCAGGTTATCCCTGGTGGCCGCACTGGCGGTCGCGATTACCGCAGGGTGTGGAGGAGGCGGCGGTGGATCTTCCATAGCCCCACAGCCGATCAACCGTGCTCCGGCGCTCACGGTGGTCGATCCTGATCCGAATCCGGCGACTCTCGATATCAGCAAGGCAACGTCTATGCAGCTTTGCTTCCGAGGGGATGACCCGGACGGTGGCGAGCTGTCGTACGTGTGCACTTGGGACGCCGGCTCCGTGACTCCGGCACAGGGCAAGATGCAGGCAGGCTCGCAGTGTGTGGTGAACTTCAATGCTCCGAGTTACAACGGTCTGTGCACGGTGACGGTGATTGTGAGCGACGGCCAGGCCAGCGCGGAGAAGCAGATCAAGATCAATGTAGTCGGGGCGGTTACGAATCCCGACGCCGAACTGCGGGTGCTCGGAATGACCGTCAGCCCTAGTCCGGTGCCTCCCGGTGGAGCAGCCACCTTGACTGCCAGTGTGCAGAATGAACCCGGAAAGACCCTCACCTACAAGTGGGAGAGCATGTTCGGAAAGGTAATCGGAAACGGCGTCAATGCGACATGGAATGCTCCCACGATCTCCGGGGTGTATGGTGTCTACGTGACGGTCTCCGACGGCGTGTCCCAGGTCAAGTACGGCCAGGCGGTATCCGTTGCCGCGCCTGAGGGCGGAGTGCTCGGTCAGTACTTCAAGACGGTCAGGGAGATGAACGTTGTGAGGCTCCAGACGGAGGTGCTGACCCGTATCGATCCGGACATCAACTTCAACTGGTACAAGCTGTCACCGGATCCGGCCAAGCTCGGCGGCGACGGATGGGGTGCGCGTTGGACCGGATACATCAAGGCAGAGGCTGCCGGCACCTACGTCTTTCGCGTACACGTGGATGACGGCGCCAGGATGAAGGTCATGGATGATTCCGGTGCGTGGGTCGCAGTCATACCCAATACCACCGAGAACTGGATCGACCACGTCGAGGGCGCCTGGTTGCCCGCTCAGCCCGTGCCGCTCCAACTCAGCGGCGGAAAGTGGTACCCGTTCGAGATCGAGTACTTCGAGGGCGCCGAAGAGGCGTTCATAGTCCTGTACTGGAGCGTCAACGGCGGTCCCGAGGAGATCGTGCCGCAGTCCGTGCTAAAGCCTCAATAGTCGGATTAGACTTCATGGAGACACCAAGAGGACCCGGCATACCGCACCGGGTCCTCTCTTGCTTTCAGTGATCGGGGTGTGGCGGGTTGGCCCGCAACGGAGCTGTCTAGTTCACCTTGACCTTTGCCGTGAACTGCCCTGTCGCACCGGGGGCGAGCGACGGCACCGTCCACCGCACCGAGTTACTTCCCGCATCATAGGCGCCGCTCCCCGCGCTGCCCTCCACGTAGGTGGTGTTGGCGGGAATCGGCAGCCGGATGTTGACGTTCGTGGCCGCATCATCGCCGGTGTTGGTGTAGATGACCGTGTAAGTGATCGTCTCGTTCGGCAATGCGGTGCTCTTGTCCGCCTTGATCTGGAGTCCCACGTTCGGATTGCCGACAGGAGGTGGAGGAGTAGTCCCGGAGCCTGACGATATGATCACGGCCACATCCTTCGATAGCGACGAGACACTGAGGGTTATCGCGCCTCCCGAAGCGGTCTTCGACTCCGTCTTCGTCACGGCGCCGGTGGTGGTGTCGTACCACTCGACCTTGCAGGTAGTACCATTGGTGAAGCCTGGGATAGTGATGGTGGCGCTCACCGCGGTAGGGTTCACGCCGTCTCTGACCACGCGTGACCACGTGTACCCGCTGTTCTGTATCCACATGTAGGCGTTGTTCCCTGACTTCTGGCCGAGGACTCGTATCCTGGCGTCGCTGGATTTCGCCTGTACGTCCGCCGGATACGGCGCCGTTGCGATCCTCTGTCCTCTCTCGTAGAAGGGCAGTCTGGCCGCGAATGCGGTTGCGCCTTTCCATCTGTGCCAGAGGTTGTACGGCGCGAGATACTCGTCGATCCACCAGTAGCTGGGTGTGTTCACCGCCGAACTCGCCATGAGCTGAGCCCAGATGCAGTTATGCACGTGGATGCCGGTGCTGTCCTTGCGAGGCTTGGTGTTATCATTCGGCCTCGCCCAGTAGCTTAGATCGGCGTTTGCGCCCATGAGTCCCCATTCGCCGCTGGCCCACGGCTTCGGACTTCCGGCAGGGCCTGCTTCGTAGAGGGTCACGCTCCTGATGGTGTTGTAGAGTCCCCACTCGTACTCATCGTCGCCGAAGTTCGGAGACTCGAACCCGCCGTTGTAGCAGAGGTTCTGGCCGGTGGTGTTGCAAATCACCTCGACGTTGTCTATCCAGGCGGTGCCGGAACTGCCGGTGACCCGGAACTCCAGGGAGAGGTATGCGGCGCTCGATGGGACGGAGAAGGTCTTCTCACGCGTCGTGTAGCCGAAGGAGCCGGAATCCGACTGATTTACGGCCGTGCTGATCTGCGACTTCTTCCCGTCGAATACCCGGACGATCGCGCTTGCACTGCCGTTGATCCCGGACAGCTTCAGCCTGTACCTGAGCGTATACGATCTGCTCGGCTGGCAGTAGATGGTCTGACTCTCCGTAAGGGTGCTCCCGTTCGCACTGAACTTGAGCGACTTGCTCCCCGAGTAGGCATTCGAGGACGAGCCGTCGATCGTCACACCGGAGTTCTGCTGCCACCAGCCCGGGACTCCCTGGCCGCCGACGCGCTCCTCGGTGTTGATGTAGTAGTGCACCTGGTTGATATCGAGCTCGGGCATCTGCGCATACTGGATATCGCCGGGAGAGCTCCAGAGTGAGTTCGTCACTATGTGACTCTGCGGATCGTTCTGGTGCAGGAAGTTCGCATGCCCCTTGATCCAGTTGCCGCGGATATCCGTGTAGCTTGCGTCCATCTCGTTCGTCAGTTCCCATGCGAATACGGACCGGTAGCTGCTGAATCTCGCCACCAGATAACGAAGTACGCGTCTCTGCTGCGCGATGGATGAGCTGTCGGTGAAGAAGTCGCCGTAGAACTTGGCGTAAAGTCCCACCGGATCGGTGGCGTTCCAGAGCCGGTAGTTGAAGATGCACGGCTGGATGACGATGCCGTACTCCTCACCGAGCTGGAGCATGTACTCAAACCGTCCCAGGGCCACCATGCGGAGTTGGGCGGGAGTCCACAGTTCGAACGACGGGTTGAAGACCATGTTCCAATCGATCACCGTGTTGCCGCCCGCATCTACCTCGTAGATCGCGCAGTCATCGACCCACACGGCGCCTGTCGATCCGCTGTAGACCTTGGGTCTGAAGTGGAGGAATTCGGCGTTGGAGGCAGTCCGGAATGTGACCTCGGAGCGAACCCAGTTGGCGCCGGCTCCGACCTGTGCGCCGCTCCACACCTTTGAACTGCGATCGCCTCGTTCCTCGGTGATCTCGAGGCCGGCCTTGCCGTTGAAGTTCGAGGACGTCTTGAAGTATATGTACGCCTTGTAGTAGGTATTCGGCTTGCAGCCGATGTATGTCTGCTCCTCGACGAAGCCGGGTGCCTTGACGTTCATCACGACTGAGCGCGAGCCCGTGCGGCGCGTGCTGCTGTCGGTCGAGTACTTGCCCCAGCCCTCGAACTCGCGGAAGATGTCGTCGGAGTCCCTGTCAACGAGCCAGCGTCGGACGAAGTTCATGCCGTTGGCCTTCATCTCGGCCATCGCCTTGTGAGTCGCCTTGGCGCCGTAAGGCGTCTGGATGCCGAAGGGCACGAACGGTGATCCGTCGGAGTAGGTGAACCTCGTGCCGTCCTTCGAGACGCGCACGAACCCCTTGCTGCCCGACGGGACACAGGTGAATGTCATCTGCGAGGATGTCGCCGTGCCGGACTGATCGGTTGCCCTGACGGTGACGCGGTACGTGCCGAGTTGCTCCGGCGCATACCGGATGTGCCAGTGCGGGTTCTTCGTCGGAACGATCCGGTCCTTGTCGCGGTACTCGGGATTCGACCCTGGGCCGAGGAATGTGTAGTCGACATCGAAGAATCCCCAGACGACCTTGGTCTGGCCCGATGGTGTGACTACCTCCGCTCGTACGTCAACGCCGGGGCCCGAGAGCGAGTCGCCGGTGGGTTCCGGACGGAACGGGTTGAAGTTCGACGGCAGACCGTTGAGGTTGAACGTCAGTTCATATCGCTCGTACTGGCCTACCGTGTTGGTGTTCGCTGTCAGACCGCTGATCGTGACGGCGCTCGCCGCCGGCGGAATCAGGGCCAACAATGCGGACAGGATAAGGATCTGCGTCGTGGTCCGATGGTTCTTGACAGGGTTCATGTGTGTCTCCTTCTCCAGGTGATACGTCGGAGATGGTCCGCCGGTCAGTCAACCCTGACCTGGAAGCTGACTGTGCCGGACTGACCGGGAGCAATCGAGGACAGTGTCCACTTGACGGTGCGAGACTTCGAGTCGTACGCGCCGCCTGATACGTACGTCGTGTGCTGGGGCACGGGATTCGAGATCGTCACCGATCTGGCGTCGCCGTCACCCTCGTTCCTGTAGGTGATGGTGTACGTGAGCACGCTTCCCGGCGTGGCGGAGGTCCTGTCCACCGCTAGGGAGAGTGTCACGTTCGGCGTTCCGGTAGACGGTATCGGATCGTTGTTTGCCTTGATGTAGACGGCGATGTCGGATGAGTAGGAGGGTATACCCGAGACGGTGTTGCCGCTGACGGTCAGGTTGGTGTACGTTCCGTTTGATGGGTTGTACGCCTTCGCGGTGTACGAGACCCCGGGCTGCAAGCTGATGTTCATGCTCCCACCGCCGCTTCCGACGATGTAGCTGACGTACTCCGATCCGGCCTTTGCGAGTGTATACGCCGAGCCGCCAGGCGTCGATGTCACCAGCGAGTTGCTAGGCTTCATCTCCCAGAACCGTACACCGTTTGCGTCGAGGAAGTTGCGCAGGTGGAGCACGGCGTCGAGCGCTGATCCGTGATTGAAGCCGCTCTCCAGGTGGACGTGTCCTCCCGCAACAAACGATGCCCAGAGCATCTGCCTGTAGTTGGTGTATGTTATCGAATCGCGCTCGAGTGTCTCGTCATAGTTGACCGCTCTGTTCTTCGAGTATTGCGACACGATGTTGCTGTTGATGGAGCCGGGGCTGGTGGTGCTGTAGTGGAACTTCACCATGTCGATGTTCGGGTCTGTCCAGTAGTTGTTAGGGATGCTCCCCAGCCGGTTGACCGTGACCATATTCGAGCATCGAGCCGTGACGAAGTCGATCCAGTGTTTCTCCCAGTCCCACGGGCCGGTGTACTCGTTGCAGATCTCGTAGATCACGTTCGGATAGCCGCTGGTCTCGCTGATCATCTTGGCGACGTAGGCTTCCTGCAGCGACTTGAGCTTGGAGTTGGACAGGCTGTAGAAGCTCGGGACACCTCCGCCGGATGTCGGCAGGCTGAGGCCGTTGACGTTGTTGTTCGGGTTGAACGGATGGCAATCCCACCTGCGGTCGCCGGAGCCTTGCGGCGCCTCGATGCCGCACTCATCGAACAGCATGATGCTCATGATTATGCCCTTGCTCTGAGCATACGCGCATGCATCCCGCAGCCGCGACCAGAAGGTGTTGTCCCAGTGGGACAGGTCGAACTTGCTGAGGCCGTCTACCGCCTTTCCGCCGCCGTCACGCGCCCACGGGAAATACGCCTCGGTGGACGACCAGACGAGGAGGTGCCATACCCGGCCGTAGTTGACCTTGTGGGCCGCCATGGCATCGAGATAGGCTCGGTAATCTTCCCCTTTGAGGCCCGGTAGTGGCTGCCCGGCGCCAAGCACTACTATGGGAGTGCCGCCGCTGGCCCAGTACCTCGGGTTCCCCGAGAGTACCGTGATCGGTGATGAGATTGCTGCCGGTGCTTCGACGCACATAAGCAGAGTCGTTAGTAGAACTAGAATGCCTAACCTGGTACCGCGCATGAACTACCTTTCCAGAGACTACACCTTTCCTCAGGGCACTACTGCGCCCTGAGCGGGAGTCTCGGGACCGGCTTGCTGAGCCGGCCCCAGAACAGTCTGAGCAGTATGTGCCACCAATTCTAGCCAGACAGAACAGATAAGTCAAGTGTAGTTACACGGCATACCCATGATACGCGGCTATCTAGCGGTTGGTCGGTAGCCCGGATGAAGACAGGCTCAAGTCATAGCACAAGACGGTTACGCCCTGGTAGTGCCTGCGCACGGCCGGCGATGACAGGCTGTCGAAATGCCGCCGGATCAGGCCGCTTGGATCCGAACTCCAGGTCCGTCCGAGCACCAGCCACGCGCGTTTCCTGCCGGCCACCAGCTTTCGGATGTCGGCGCCGAGCTTGGAGGGATCCACCATGCTCTGATCGGGCGGATATCCGACAAAAGGCACGTCGGAGCGCTTGTAGTAGTAGATGAACGGTCCGCCCATCTCGATCGACGAGATGATGACGAGGTCACCCTCGCGCGCCTGCTGGTTGACGATGCCCGCCGCGGATCTCATGTCCTGTTTCATGTAGGTGGGCTCGTAGTAGTGGTTGTAGAGTGAGAGTCCCGTGATCAGCGCCGCCGCGGCCGCCGAGAGACTCACCACTCGCCGGGCGGAGCAGGCCTGTATGCCGAGAGCCAGGAGCACCCAGTAGGGAATGACGACCGGCAGCATGTACCGCGGATTGAGCGGCAGGCCGGGCATCTGCGAGCCGATCGCTGCCAGCACGGTCGGGACTCCGAGAAGTGTTAGCAGCATCATTCTGGCTCCGGGATTGGACTTTGCGGCTCTTCGAATGCCCATGATCGCAAGGATTCCGAAGACGATCCCTGGTATCACGATCGCCGGCCAGTGCATGAGAACGGCCTTCCGCGGGCTAAGCACGTGAAGCTCGGCAACGGATGGCCCGAGCGAGTAGCCGACGCTGAGCGTGTAGAACGCGTAGGCAGGGTCGAGGATACTAGTTTGCCTGCCCTGATATCCGACTGCGATATTCACGCCGTCCGTAGTGTTATCTGCAAGGAACGCCAGCATCCAGGGCGCGAACGCGGCGCCGACCAGCATGAAGACACCGATCCATGCAGCCAGCGCCCTTCGGTGCCGGACATAGGTGATCAGGATGAACATGGCTTGTCCTGCGACAAAGAGAGCTGACGCCATGTGCGTGAAGAGCGCGAGGATCGAGAAGACCGCGAAGAGGGCATAGTATCTCATCCGCTGCTCCTGCCAGGCCTTGACCATGAACAGAGTCGATAACAGCAGGAGCAATATCTGCAGGCTGTACATCCTGGCCTCCTGGGAGTACCAGATATGGATCGGCGACAGCGCGACTACGAGCGACGCCACGCGAGCCGTTCCCGGTCCGTACAACCTGCAGACCAGCGCGTACATCACGGGAATGGCCGCGACTCCGTACACGAGCGACGGGAATCTCAGCATGAACTCCGAGTGTCCGAGTTTCAGCCAGTGGAAGACTGTCAGGAAGTAGAGTGGGGGATGTCCGCCCGACGTCCAGATCTTGTGCCATATCTCTCCGATGCTGTTGCCCCAGGCGTAGAAGAGCAGCGTGAGCGCCTCGTCACCCCAGACCGATTGGCCTCCGAGCTTGTAGAGCCGGAGGATGGCTGCGAATGCGATTGCCGCGTACAGCACTGAGAGGTTCTGCCTGCTCTTGTAGACCTTGTCCAATCCCTACCTCCCGTTTCGGCGGTATCGAAGGACCTGCAGGAGTGCGCTCGGACTGCACAGTATGTTGGAGTACGCCTGGTTTGCAAGCGGGCAGTGGCAGTTTCCCTGCGCGATGTGCCGTCTCACTTCGTCGGCCTGCCCCGACCGCCATATGCTGTAGAAATCGTAGTCGTGGTCTCTGAGGTTGCCCATCGACTTGTCGTATCCGAGCACGCAGCACGGCCACACGTCGCCGTAGGGGTTGATATGGACGTTGGAGAGCCCGCCATAGCACGGGAGCACCTGCCTTTGCTCCTTCAGAGTCCGGATGGCCGCGCGATAGTACACCTGCCGGAACGCCAGGGTCATCGAGGAGACCGCGCTCTGCGACGCCGATACGCCGAACGAAGCCGAGCTGAACGCGTCGATCGCCTTCTCGTACTCCTCGGCGGTCGGCGTGATCGGCTCCCTGGTGTTGAACAGCTCCGTTCGCTGCTCGGCGATCTCGCTGATGTAGCTGTCGACGCCCATGCCGGCGGCATACCGCGCGGTCTCGCCGATGGTGTCAAGGTTGAACTTCGAGATGATCGTGCCCAGGCCGACCTCGAGGTTCGGGTGCCGCTCTTTCAGCTTCTTCAGCCGGGATACCGTGTCCAGCACCTTGTCGAAGTTTCCGCTGACTCCGCGTATCTTGTCGTGAGTCGGACCGACCCCGTCGAACGACGGCTTGATCGTGAAGTGAGTGTGCTGACCGACGGACTCGATGATCTGCAGTATCTCCGCCACCTGAGACTCTATCACCGAAGGCGAGAGCGCGTTGGTCGGCGTATGGATTACCCGCGGAGTCAGGTATCGGCACGCGGCCTCGACGATCCGGGGAAGGTCCGGCCGGAGGAACGGCTCGCCGCCGCTGATGTTGAAGAAGTAGACGTGTCCGATCCCGGCGAAGATGTCCTCGATCTCGCCGATGGTCAACTCCTCGGCAAGCAGTCCCCGGTCCTCCTTGTACAGCCGCCAGATATTGCACGTCTTGCACCGAGACTGGCACATGTTGGTGACCGAGAATGTGAGGTTAATCGGAGCCGGGGCAGGGGACATCCTGTGTCGGCACAGCTTGTAGCCGATGATCCTCGGCAGCAGGTCTACCGCATAGTCTCGAGGGTTCACTATTCCTAGTCCTTACTTCCTGGTCAGCAGCGCCGGCTCGGTCGATTCCTTCGGGCGCGCCTCGAAGATCCTGATGCGCTCGAACTCCGTGAGACGCACGACATCGTAGTGACGGCGCACGTAGTCCTCGATCTGGACTCCGCCGGCCTCCTCGTGCCACGAGAACACGAACCAGACCCGACGCGACGTGGAGGGGATCTCCGCGAGGAGAGATGCCACGCGGGCGTCGGTCCATCCCTGGAACGACTGCCTGGTAAGCCCCTCCGGACCGAGCGCGACCACGGGTGTCTTGCCGCGGTAGTAGTAGTGGAAAGCGTGCTTGTTTCCCGACCTGTAGATCGCGATGGAGTCATTCTCATCCGCGTTTTGCTGGAGCCATCGGACGGCCTGCCTCCACTCCGGGTGCTCCGGCTGTTGATAGTAGACGGCCAGCCTCGCCAGAGGGAGTCCGAGCACGCCGATCAGCGCGATCGAGTACGCCGCGCGACTTCCCGCCAGCCTCGTCAGCCCGAGCCCGATGAGCAGATAGAGCGCGGGCGAAGCGTATATCAGGTAGCGCGTGATCCACATGTTCGCCGAGACGTTCGACACGATCGCTGTTCCGGCAAGTGGTACCAGCAGCCACAGGAGCGTGAACCTCGTCTGCCATCCCGCGCGGCCGAGACCGTAGAGCGCTCCGAACAGAAGCAGGCCCAGTATGGCGAATGTGTACGCGTTCGAGACCATCAGCGCCGTCTTGTGCGACGAGGCGATCCGCCAGAGATTGAAGTCCCTGATCATCCATGCGATATCGATGGGCCCCGGCTTTGCGAGCCTCCATGTCCATGCATCGCCGAACTCCTTGCTTACCTCCAGGAGCTTTGGCATCCAGGGCACGGCTGCCACCGCCATCGCGGCCTGTCCGGTGAGCCACCAGACCGCGGGCTTACGGTGCCGCCTGATGTGGAAGAGCAGGTAGACGCTGTAGACGGCGAACATGAACACGGACAGCGGAAACACCAGGAATGACGCGAAACTGAAGGCCAGCACGCCGATCAGCGTCCTCAGCCTGCCCGTCTCGACATACCGCAGGAAGAGCAGGACACTCATCGTCACCAGGGCGGTGAGCAGGGAGTACATCCTGATCTCCTGGGAGTGGTTGACGTGCAGCGGCGATACCGCCGTGATCAGTGCCGCGACCAGCCCCGGAGTATGTCCGAAGAGACGCCTTCCGATCAGATAGACCATCAGGACGGTTAGCACCCCGAAGACCACCGACGGCATCCGGAGCCATGCCTCGCTCGTGCCGAACTGCATCCACCAGTGGAGGAGTTTGAAGTACAGCGGCCTGGCCTCGTACAGGCCGAGGTCCGCGGAGGCGTCTCGAATGCTGTACCCCTCGTCGATCCAAAGGCTCTCGGTACCGAGTTGGTAGATTCTCAGTGTCAGCGCAATCGCAAGCACCGCGAACACCGAAGCCGCCGAGCCTTTGCCGGGGTCGAATCTGGCTTGGTCCTTTGACTGACTCATTGCGTGCGTCCTCCCTGTCCCTGGAGCGCCAGAAGTGAGATCACATCCCGAAATGACGATCGGTCGAGTATCCATATGAGCGCGCCGTAGACAGCCCCCACGGCGAGCGCCGTGCCCGCCACCGAAAGCATGCCGGCGTGCACGGACCTCCCGAAGCCGGTCCAGGCCGCGACTCCCGCCAAACCGGCCGCCGCGAGCGGGACCCACACTGCCGACGCGTAGTCCGAGACGCCTATGGTCAATACTCTCCCGACGCGATGCAGCGCATAGACCGAGCCCATCGTGTATGCGATGGTGAAAAGGACGGCGACCCCTGTTACCCCGAACCTGTCAGCCATCGGATACACCAGAGGTGCGGCCAGCGCTACCTGGAGCAGACTTATCCTGCTAACAATTCCCGGTTGGCCTATGGACATAAACACCGCGCCCGTCGTTGAGCCGATCGACCTCACCAGCCCGTAGACCGCCAGGATCCGGAACGCCGGGATCGCGGGGATCCATCTCTCGCTGTAGAAGGTCCTGATGACGGGATCGGCCAGGACCATGACGCCGACCGCCGCCGGAAACGCAGCGAGGGATATGTAGCGGATGGTCGTGAGATATGCGGACCGCATGGCGGGCAATTCGTGTTGGAGCTTGGAGTACGTAGGGAACATCACTCGGTTGATGACGTGAGACAGATTTGTCGCCGGGAGGTTGCACACGGTGAACGCCAGGCTGTAGAAGCCGAGATTCCGTTCCCCAAGCCACTTGCCCACGCCGAGCTTGTCGATGTTGAAGAAGGCGAACGTCATCAGCGACGCCACCATGAGGTGCTTGCCGTAGCCAACGACCGTCGCGGCCTGCCGCCTGTCGAAGCTGAGCCTCGGCCGCCAGAGAGAGACCGCCAGCGCCAGTGAGGTGACCGCTATCTCGAGGGCTACCCAGCCGAGCACCATGCTCCACGCGCCGAACCCCATGGCCGCCAGGGTGATCGCTACACATCCATTGGCGACCGCGCCCCCCAGTTCGGGTACCGTGCGCCTCCGGAACTTCAACTCGCGGTCGAGCATTGCAAGCGGCACATTTGCGGCTCCTGATACGAAAACCGCGGCTGCCATGACGCGCAGAGGATCGACGATATGCGCGCTGTTCAGCAGATGGCCGAGAGCCGGCGCCGATACCGCGAGCGCGACCGCCATCACGAAGCTCGCAGCCAGGCTGAGCGAGAAGGCCGTGCCGGCGGTCTGCGTGATATCTCCCTGCCGGTAGATGAGCACCTGCGCGAATCCCAGGTCGCGGAACAGGATGAGCGCATTGACGGAGATCGCTGCGAGCGCGAACACGCCGAAATCGTCGGGCGCGAGGAGCTTCGCAAGTATCAGCGTGGTGATCACCTGGATCACCCGGACGGCCGTCGAGCTGAAGAACGCCCATCCGACCCCCTTGACGGCCGTGCGCTTCAGTTTGCTGTCCATTCGACCGTCTCTTTCCTCGTGTCCTGTCGTCCGGCGACGACCTCGCTCAGGAACCCGTGGTGCCAGACCACGAGGGCGAGGTAGAAATAAGGGAGTGCGCGAAGGAGGCGTCCCGCCTCCCTCGGATAGGCGCGCAGGAACCGGTAGGGGAACACGGCGGCCTTTCTGCCGAACAGTCCGGGCGCCGCCAGGAATGCCAGCGCCGGATACCTGGCCAATGACGCGCCGACAAGCAGCCCCTTCCGCCGCGCGATTGCCGCCGCTCGCCCCCGCCCGTGCTCGTGTCCGAGATAGACTCCGAGGGAGTTGCGGTGGAGATGTCGCACGCCGGTCTCCGGGTTGAAGAGCAGCTTCTCACCGGAAGCGGAGAGCATCTTGTTGAACATGAGATCGACGTAGAGCCGCTGGTTCGGATCGAACCCGCCGTACTTGCGGAAAACATCGGCACGGTAGCAGATGTTACCGGTCGGGAGGTAATCCACGAAGCGCGGCTTCCCGTAAGCGTAGAAGTCGCTGAACTCCATCACGTAGCTCGACACCGATATCGAGTGCTGCGGGTTGCCGTTCAGCATCGCCCCCGACACGGCGGAGCAGTCGAACCGCTCGATCGATGCGCGCATCCTCTCGATCCATCTGGGCTCCGCGATGCAGTCCGAGTCGATGAAGAACAGCAGTCTGCCCGTCGCCCACTCGGCTCCGACATTCCTCGCCGCGCCGGAGAAGAGTCTCACCGGCGACTCGATCATCCGCACCGTCGGGTATCTCTCGCCAACGAGCGCGCCGGTGCCGTCCGCCGAGCTGTCTACCACGATGATCTCGTAGGAGATACCGGTCTCTTGGGCGACGAGCGCATCGAGGCACGCGCCGATGGTCGCCTTCGACTTGTAGGCAGGTATGACGATCGAGGCATCCATTTGCTAGAGGAGTCCTTTCCTTCGGTACCAATCGACCGTGAGGCCCATGCCGGCTGTCGGCTCGACTATCGGCCTGAAGCCGAGCTGGTTCCGCGCCCTGTCCGTCGCGTAAGCGAAGTTGGCGGACATCAGATCGACCTTCGATCGTGTGATCGGCGGTTCTCTGCCGACGATGCGCCCGATAGTCTCAGCCGCCGTCGCCGCGAGATACAGGATGCTCTTCGGCATGCTGGCGCCCGGCGGAGAGACGGCCAGCGAACGGGCGATGCTCTCGGCCATCTCGCGGATTGTTTGCGGCGACGGACCGCCGAGGATGTAGATGTCGCCGTCTCCCGAGGCGCGCGCGGAGGCAGTGAGCAGACCGTCTATCAGATCCGCAACGTAGATCGGATGGAGCCGACTCGTCCCGTGGTCTACGAGTACGAACCGGCGGCGCGCCACCGATCTGAACAGAGCGAACTTGTGCATGTCGCCCGGGCCGTAGACGAACGTGGGCCTCACTATCGTGAGAGGGATGCCCGTCGCGGCGTGCTGCTCCAGCGCGATCCGCTCACCTGCGAGCTTCGTCCTCTGGTACGCGGTGACCGGCCTGCAGGGGTAGTCCTCGTCCGCGAGGACTCCGTCCGGGAGCGGCCCGCTGACTCCCGCGGTGCTGATGTGGACGACGCGCCGAGCGCCGGCGTCGGCGGCGCACCGGACGATGAGTCCCGGTGCCGTCGCGTTCACGAACTCCAGCTCTCGGTCCGATGTACTCCACCTGCCGAGCGCGCCCGCGCAGTTGATCACCCTGTCGGCATCGGTGCAGGCGCGGCGGACGGCATCCCTGTCCGAGAGGTCGGCCGTCACGACGCTTATCCCTCGCTCCGTGAGTTCGGAGGCGACTTCGGGCTCTTTCACGAGCGCCGCCACTTCATCGCCCCTGCGAAGACATGCCTCGCAGAGCCTCCTTCCGATGAAGCCGCTGCCGCCGATGACGGTCGTCCTCATATCTCCGCCCCCAGCGACTCGATGATCTCCACCATCCGCCGCCAGCAGAAGCGGTCTTTGTCCTCCCTGACGCCCTGCGCCAGCCTCTCCTCCATGTTCTCGCGGTAGAAGCGTCGGATCGCCGACGCCATCGCCTGCGGAAACCCTGGGGGCAGCAGGAGTCCGGTGCGTCCGTCCTGTACCGATTCCGGGAGTCCGCCCGCCGTAGTTGCGATCACCGGCCGCCCAAACCGGAATGCGAGCTGGAGGATCGCGCTCTGCGTGGCCGACCTGTACGGCAGCACGACGACATCAGCGGCGGCGAAGTACTGCTCGACCTCCTCGTTGGGGATATACCTGTCCACCAGTCGGATCCGGTCTCCGAGCCGCAACTGCTTGATCCGCCGGACGTATTTGTCCCTGTTGTCGTAGAACTCACCGGCGACAAGGCACGTCAGGTCCGGCATGTCCACGTAGGCCATCGCGTCGATCAGGTCCATCAGCCCCTTGTACTTGCGCACGAGCCCGAAAAACAGGATCGTCGGCCCGCGGAGGCCGAGTCGTTCCCGGGCCTCGGACTTGCTGATCCCCTGCACCGGGCAGATGTCGAACTCCGGCAGGACCGTCCGTCTGATCGGCGCTCCGGGCAACAACCGCGCGAGGTCGTTCTCATCGGCCTGGGAGTGTACGATGAACCCATCGCCATGGCGGAAGGCCGAGAGCGCCAGGTTCCGCCCGATCGGCATCTTCTCGTGCGGCAGGACGTTGTGGCAGAGAAAGATGACCTTCGACCGCTCCCTCGACATCGACGCCACTTTGCCGAGACACGGCCCGAAGAACGGCAGCCACCACTGGATGATCGTGAGGTCCGGCTTGGCCTCCTGCACGAGCTTCCCCGCCGCCGTCCATGTGAGCGGGTTCATCGAGTCGATCACGCGGCGAGCCTCGAAGTAGGTGGGCTGGCTGCTCGGATCGGTCTGCGACTTGCCGGGAAACGCGATCTTCGGATAGAGGCGCCTGAAAGTGATGGCGCTGACGTCGTGTCCCTGCGCCAGATTCCGACAGAGGAGGGCGGTATGGTGGGCTATCCCGCCCCTGAACGGGTAGACCGGGCCGATGACGCAGATCTTCAACTCTATGCACCTCGTTCGTCGGAACGCGAGAGCTTACGCGCGACGGGTGAGCACTCGTCTCCCTTGTGAGAGTGCGTGAGCATCTCCCCGATCAGTCCGGTGGAGATGAACTGCACTCCGAGTACCATCAGCAGGACGCCGAGGTTCAGGAGGGGACGCCGGCCGATGCTCTCGCCCATGAACCAGATCACGGCCAGATATGTGTTGATCGCCAGGCCGAACAGCATGAAAACCAGACCGAGGGACCCGAAGAAATGCAGCGGCTTCTTCATGTATCGGGTCAGGAACAGGACCGTCAGGAGATCGAGCATCCCGCGGGTGAATCGCTCCCAGCCGTACTTCGACTTCCCGTGGAGCCTCGGACGGTGATCGACGGGGAGCTCGGCCACTCGGAAGCCGTCACCGAACGCCAGCGCCGGGATGTATCGGTGGAGTTCGCCGTAGATGTTCAGGTTGTCCACCAGCGACCGGCTGTATGCCTTGAACCCGCAATTGAAATCGTGGAGCGGCAGTCCGGTCGTGCGGGCGACCACACTGTTGAACAGGCGCGACGGCAGGGTCTTGGAGAGCGGGTCCTTGCGCTCGTATTTCCATCCCGAGACGAGATCGAAGCCCTCGCGTATCCGTTCGACGAACCGCGGGATCTCCACAGGGTTGTCCTGGAGATCGGCATCCAGCGTGATCACGATGTTGCCCCTCGCCTCGCTGAAACCGGCGGAGAGGGCGCGCGCCTTGCCGAAATTCCTGCGAAACTCGATGACGGTCACGGACTCGTCGTCGCGGTGGAGGGTCTCCAGCACCGCTGATGAGCCGTCGGTGCTGCCGTCGTTTACGAAGATGATCTCATACGAGTGGCCGTATCCGTCCAGGACGCTCTTCAGTTCGCGGTAGAGAGGAGCGAGATTGTCCTCCTCGTTGTAGAGTGGTACGACGATGGACAGATCGATCTCGCGCACATCCCGTGCTTCGAAGCCGCTCGATTCGATCCGCAACCTGGCTTCCAATACATACCTCCGGTCAGCTGTGTCAGTGATCACTCCCTCCGAAGGCACTGATACCCAGGGAGGAGATGCGGGAAACGCGCCACGCGCGTCACCATGCGAAGGCGATACCCAGAGGTTGCGGGCCGTAAACGCGGCAGGATGAGTGGACGAGATTCACCCTCATGCGGTTGAGTTCCGTGCGGCTGAGCTTGACCGATTGGTTCGGTCCCGGCTATAATGTGGTGTTGTTCCGGGGTCGTCCAACGGCAGGACACGGGCCTTTGGAGCCCGGTATCCTGGTTCGAATCCAGGCCCCGGAGCCAGTTTCTCTCATCGCAAACATCCACCATTCAGTTCCCGGCGGCGCGAACCGCATGGTTTCGGGGCACGAGACGGACTCAACGTCGCCGGATGTGCCGAGTTCTCCACTTGTTCGACATCCTGTTGTTTTGCTTGGGCCAGGAGTGTGGTGATCGTTCAGTGGGTGTCTGGTCTGCGTTCCTTGCTCTGCAGACCGGGTGACGGAGGGCAGGCTGGTCGCGTGTCCGACCATTTATAGCTGAACTTGAAGGACGAGGGCCGGCTTTCGCCGGCCCTCGCTTCTCTTTGAGGAGCCATACGGGCATCAGAAGACTGCCGCACGGCCCGCCACTATCCTGCGGGAGAGCACACGGAGTGCTCTCCCGACTTCAGTCGTGCTACGGGTCGCAGCTAACCTGCTGGAACCGAGCGCCATCAGCTACGACGATCTTACCCGTCGAGCCGGTGTTGTTGCTCAGCTTCAGATATCCGGCGGTGCCAACCTCGAAGCGCTTGTTAGCAAGCAGCAGTCTCCAGGCTCCACCGTTGACTGACTGGTTCCAGTTGACGGTCTGCGAACCACCGCTGTAGTAGACGGTGAACGGAGCGTTGGTCGCTCTGTTCGATCCCTGCGGGTACCAGATGTAGGTATCGTAGTTGCCCGCGTACGGGATGTTCGGAGTCCATCTCGCCGTCTTGGTCTCGCTCGTAGCAGTGCTGGCGTAGGCGTAGTCCGAACCGTACTTGTCGGTCGAAGAACTCGCCGTAGTCCATGCGCCGGTGAACGAGCAGGCGGGATTGTCGACGATGACATTGGCTAGCGCCGGAGTCTTGATCTGGAACGGAGCGCTCTGAGCGGAGGTGTTGCCTCTCGCATCGTACGCTGACACCGTGTAGGTGTACGTCGTATTCGGCTGGAGATAGCCGCTCTCGCAGATCTCGTCCACAGAGGTGGTCAAGAACACACCGTTCCTGTAGACGTTGTATCCGGTAACGCCAACATTGTCCGTGGAAGGATTCCAATTCAGGCTAACCCTTCTCGGACTGATCACGTGACCCGTGAGGCCGGTCGGTACCGTAGGAGGCTCAGGGTCGGTAGTCGAGCTCAGCTGGAAGCGGATGGCATCAGCGACGACGATAAAGCCGGTCGCGCCCGTGCCATTGTGCAGCTTGACTGAGTACGTCGAACCCTGAAGCATGTGCTTGTTGGTGACCAGGGTCACCCATGCTCCGCCACCGGTCTGCTGGTTGATGTTGACGGTCTGCTGCCCGCCATTCCAGGTGACGACATACGGAGCGTTGGTCGCTCTGTTGGCCCCCTGAGTGTACCAGCAGGACACGGTGTACCAACCGGTCACGTCAATCGGAGCAGTGAACGTAGCCGAACCGGTCTCCGTGACAGCAGTGCTGCGGAAGACATAGTCGGCGCCGTACTTGCCGGGGGTTGCGGTAGCCGAGGTCCAAGCGCCCACGTAGACGCCGGCAGGGTTGTCCATGATGATATCCGTCACCGACGGAGTCGTCACGACAGCCTGGCTGCTCTGCGCGGACTCGTTGCCCTTGGCGTCGAACGCGCTCACCTTGTAGGTGTACTGCGTGTTGCCCCACAGGCCAGTATCGGAGTAGCTAGTCGTTGCGCTGGTGCCGACCGCGACACCATTGCGGAAGATCCTGTAGCCGGCTACGCCGACATGGTCCGTCGAAGCAGTCCATGTCAGGTTCACCTGCGACCGCGAAACCGCGGTTGCATTGAGGCCGGTCGGTACGGTGGGAGGGGTCACGTCGGTGGTCGTCGTGGCCTGAACTCCCGCGCACGGAGCGGACAGGTTATGATCCGCGTCCTCGGCCGCTACCTGGTAGGTGTAGGTCGTTGACGGGATGCAGTCCTGATCCGAGTAGGAGGTCGTCGTCACAACGGCGATCTCCACCTGGTCGCGATAGACCCTGTAGCTGACTACGCCCACGTTGTCCGTGGAGGCATTCCAGCTCAGGTCGATCCGGGTCTCGGATACCGGCGTCGCGGCGAGGCCGGTCGGTACGCTCGGAGGAGTGCCGTCCAGAGTCGTGCCCTCGTAGGCAGGGCTCTTGGCAGACTCATTGTCCTCCGCGTCGTAGGCCGATACCTGGTAGCTGTACGTAGTCAGCTCACTGAGGCCGGTGTCCGAGTACGAGGTGTCGGTAGTCGTTCCGACCTGCACTCCGTTGCGGTAGATCTTGTACCCGACGACTCCGACGTTGTCGGTCGAAGTGGTCCAGGCAAGGTCTATCTGCGTAGGAGATACTCCGTTCGCACTGATGATCTCCGGCACGCTGGGCGGAGTGACATCGGCGCCGGGCATGACGATCTCAGCCGGAACGCTCTTGTCGGACTCGTTGCCCACTGCGTCGTAAGCAGATACCTCGTAGACGTATCTCTCACCGGACTCGCAGGTCTCGTCGGAGTAGGAGTTGGTCTCGCTGGTGCCGATCTGGACGCCGTCGCGGAAGATCTTGTACCCGGCGACGCCGACGTTGTCGGTCGAAGCCGTCCAGGTCAGGTCTGCCTGTGTCTCAGATGCGGCGGTAGCTACCAGATTCTCTGGCACGCTCGGTGCAGTCGTGTCGGCATATGCGAGCTTGATCGCATCAGCCATGATACTCATCGAAGTCTCGCCGGTACCGTTGTGAACCTTGATGTAGCCGGCAGTGCCGACAGCGAACGGATGCCTGCCGAGCAGGTTCCACCGGCCGCCGCCTGTCTGCTGGTTCACGTAGTAGGTCTGCGAGCCACCGTTGTAAGCGACGGTGAACGGAGCAGCCGCCGAGCGGTTCGCGCCCTGCGAATACCAGACGGAGACGTCGTAGGTTCCGGCGACGATGACGTTCGGTCTCCACGTCGCGGACTTGGTCTCCGAGGCAGCCGAAGTGGCGTAGTAGTAGTCGTCCCCGTACTTGTCGGGAGCGCCGGTTCCGGTGAACCACGCGCCCACGAGCGTAGCCTGCGGGTTGTCGACGATGATGTCCTCGACTACATCGCTTCCGATGGTGGTGAACGTGTAGTCCTGGGACGTCGACGGGTTGCCTGCGCCGTCCACGCTCTTCACGCGGAAGTGATACTGGGTGTTCGGCGTGAGGTTAACGAGCTGGACGGTGTGGCTGGTAACCAACTGCGCATCGAGCGTGGTCTGACTGCCGTAGGACTGGGTCAGACCATACTCTACCTGGCTCGTTGCACCCTCGTTCGTCTCCCAGATGATCTGAGCATTGGTGGCCCAGACCTTCTGAGTCCCGACGTTCGAGATCACAGGCGGGGTCGTGTCAGCGCCGAGCGTGAGATCCAGGTGCGCCACGGCGCCGGCGGTGATAGTCACCTGACCGGTGGTTTCGACGTAGCCGGGAGCGCTCGCAGTTACCGTGTAGACTCCGGGAGTCAGATCAACGAAGCCGTAGAAACCGGTTCCGCTGTTCTTGGTAGACTTGCCCTGAATCGTCACGGTCGCCGGATAGATCGCTGCACCGGAGCCGTTCTTCACGAAGCCCTTCAGCATGCCCATGGTCGGCGAATCGATCCAGGTCATGGCCGTCGTGGTTCGCGGGGTTGCGAACGGGCCGCCGGGGGCGATCAGCGCGTTCTGGAAGCCGGCTCTGTCAACCGTGCCACTGTTGGTGACCCTGTATGTGTACAGGGAGACGCCCGGGAAGCCCAGTTCCTGCACCGATGCAATCTGATCCATCGAGTTGCTGATGGTGTTCAGATAGGAGCCCTGGGCGGGGTAGATGTGGCGGCCGTACATTCTGTCGAGACTATCCTGGTTGTTGCCGTCAAAGTCGGCGTTGTCCGAGGTATAGTTCATCGGGCAGACGTAGTCCAGCCAGTGGTTGCTCATCCACTCGTTCCAGTTCTGCAAGTAGCCGGAGTTTCCGCTCGAAGCGGTCTTCCATACGGCTGCGCCGATCTTGACCGACGGCTTGATAGCCTTGGCTTCGAGGTAGATCCTCTTCACCAGGTTGGTGATCTGGTCTCTGCGCCAGTTCAACCATCTGGTGTCACTTGTCGAAGGATTCCCGGTTGTACCGAACTCGGCGTTGTACCGGGCCACGGCCGTGGGGTTGTACCCAAAGCTCGTGCTGGGGTAGCGGATGTAGTCCAGAGTGAGACCGTCAACGTTGTAGTTCTCGACGATCTCCATGAAGACGTTCCTCAGGTATTCCTCGACCTCGGGATGGCCGGGATCGAGCCAGCTGTCGTCTCCATAGAAAATCGATCCAGAGTCGCTGCGGGAGAGCCACTCCGGATGAGCGTTGAAGACATGCTGTGGACTCGTGCTGGCCGGAGGCGTCTGACTGGTCCACACGCGGTTGACGACGACCCATGCATGCGCCTCCAGGTTGCGGTCATGCGCCTTAGCGACGATGTCCGCGAGGGAGTCGTAGCCCGGATCGGGTGTGATGTTGATAGCGGTCGGCTCGTAGGAGGAATCGTAGTATGCGTCTCCACGCTTCCTGACTTCGGTCAGGACCGCATTGGCGTTAGACTGCTGTACCCAGTTCAGCATGGTAGTGGTGGCGCTGGGGCTCTCGAAACCGCTTCCCCATGCATCCACCCAGATGGCGCGGAACTCATCGGCGCCGGTCGTAGAGGCAGGTGCGCTCTGTCCCGACTCGTTGTTCGCGGCATCGAAGGCGCTCACTGTGTACGTGTAGTTGACGTTCGCTACGACAGTCGTGTCGGAGTAAGCAGTTCCGGTGCACGACGCCAGGTAGGTCCCGTTGCGGTAGATCTTGTACCCGGTGACCCCGACGTTGTCGGTCGAGGCTGTCCAGGTCAGGTCTACCTGGGTCGGCGACACGAGCATCGCTACGAGATTGGTCGGAACGCTCGGAGCGATCGTATCGGGACCGTTGTCAACGGAGATCGTAACGAATCGAACGGCGTCCGCGATGACCGTGAACCCGGTCGTGCCGGTGCCGTTGCCTACCTTCACGTAACCTGACGTGCCGGACGCGAAGACGCATCCCGAGCGCAGCAGGTTCCAGCGACCGCCGTTGGTCTGCTGGTTCACGTTGATCGTCTGCGATCCGCCGTGATATGCGATGGTGTACGGAGCGTTGGTCGCGCGGAGCGATCCCTGAGTGTACCAGCAGTACACGTCATAGGTGCCGCCGAACGCCAAATTCGGTCTCCAGATCGCAGATCTGGTCTCAGTCGGCTGAGTGTTGCCGTACAGGTAGTCAGCACCGTACTTGTCGGTGGATGAGGTTCCTACCGCCCACTCCCAACCGCTCAGTTCGCAGTCAGGGTTGTCGATGATGATCTCTGCCGGCGGAGTAGTCGCCGATGCCGGGGCGCTCTGTGCGGAGTTGTTGCCCGAGGCATCGTATGCGCTCACCGTGTAGGTATAGGTGGTGTTGGGCGCACAGGTCGTGTCGGTGTAACCGTCCGCGTTCGGAGCCGTGCCGATCTGCACGCCGCCGCGGAAGATCTTGTAACCGGTGACGCCGACGTTGTCAGACGAGGACGTCCAGTCCAGGCTGATCTTGGTCGGGCTGGTAGCAATTGCGACCAGGTTGGTCGGTACGGTCGGAGGAGTGGTCTCACTCGGCGCCAGCGCGAAGTTCTTCGTAGTCGTGGTGCCTACCGTAACTGAGACCGACGCACTCTGAGACGTGTAACCGTTCTTGCTCGCGGTAACCGTGTAGGTCCCGGCGCTCAGTCCACTGATCGTGTACTGACCGGAGGCGTTTGCCGTTACGGACGGGCCGCCGGTAACAGCGACCGATGCCCAGGGGATCGCCTCTCCGGTTCCGGCACGGGTTACCGTACCGCTGATGTTTCCGGTTGCCGCTGTGACGTTGATCGTCCAGGTGACCTCAGGACCGAACCAGGTCACGCCCTCCCGAACGAGCCTGAACTTCTCCGTGTAGGTGCCCGGAGTCGTCGGGGCTTTCAGGATGAACGTGAAGCGTCCGACCTGTCCGTTGGAAACGGCGCTCTGGTCGACCTCAGTCGGGCGGTTGCAGCTCAGCCAGTTCGGAATGTTGCAGAATGGGCTGGACCGATCCTGCGGGCTCGACGTTCCGAGCCTGACGGTGTCATGTCCCCAGGTACCGGTACCGGTGTTGTTGAACTCGACCCACACGATCGCGGTCGATCCGGCGACCATGGAGGACGGGTACGACTGCGCCTTGTAGGTGGCAGCCCATGATGGTGGAGGCGGGGCGCCCCGGACTACTCCCATGAAGTAGTTCCAGTCCCAACCGCCGCCTGGATCCCAGTGGTCGCCGCCGCAGACACAGTTATTGATGTTGTTGTGTCCGAGGACACCCGGAGGGCAGGAGCGGTGCTCCTTGACGATTCCCCAACTGTTGCACATGTCACGGGTCAGCAGACCGGCGGCATCGTACAGACTCTTGGGGTGGCTGGATGAGCCGGCGTATCCCTCGTTCTCGATTCCCAGGGAATACGAGTTGGCGCATCCTGCGTGCCAGGCGGTGTACATCTCCCTCACCATCTGCCACACGCCGCCCGCTTCGGAAACGACGTAGTGCGAGGTGACGTTGGAGTTGCAGTTCTTCATCCACGACCGGGCGCCTGCTGCGGTGCCTTCGATGGTGTGGATGACAACGGTGGTCTTGTTGTACTGCGAGTAAGAGAAGTTGCAGCTAGGGGCCGGATCCCAGATCGCGGGCCCATAGTCGGTCGACAGAACGCCGCCGACGGCGGTCGCGCTGCTCAGCGCCTGCGCCGCTGCTGCTCGCCGGACATCCCAGTCGTCGGGCGAAACGGATGCTCCCCTCGGGAACAGGTCGGAAAGGTCAACAGCGCCTATGTCCTGAGGTGGGAAGTAGAACCGCTCGCCGAGACTGTTCGTCCAGTCGAGACCTGACAGGAGTTTCTCATAGACCTCTGCCGCGAAGAACTTGCTGTTCTCCTCGTCGAGACCAGCGAACTTGATGATCGGCTCGACCCAGGCCTCGAGGCCCTTGCTGCGGTCGATCTTCATCTTGTTCGCGTAGGCAGACAACACCGCGGCAGCCGCGTTGATGTTGCCCTGGGCATTGGTCTTGAGGTGTCCCTTAGGGACTTTGGTCAGATTCGCTGCCTCACCGAGCGAGTCGGCGCCCATGAAGTTGTTGTCACGGAGCGCCATGACTCCCACGCCGCCTTCGACTGTCGGGGCATCGCCCCGGTTCTCGAATGCGCTGCCGAAGTAGGCCAGTGTGAGGAGCAGAGGTAGTGGAACGTTATGCTTCTGCGCCGCTCGTTCGAAAGCGGGCATCAGTGCTTCCGTCCACTGCTCTACCTTCTTCGGGTGAAGCAATGCTTCGGATGGCGCGCTGTCCTCACAATATCCGGGAGGCGCGCCCGCCGCCACTAGCAGGGCAACCCCCACCAGCAGCGCGATCAGGGTTCCTGATCTTTGCACTTTCGTTCTCCTTTCGAGTGCGGGCCATCGACATCTGCATCGAACTCCGCGACGCTCAAATAGGCATTCCTCGGAAATACGGCGTAGTCCCACCGTCCGAGGTCCGGCTATCGTGAGAGACAGCGATAGCCAAGCCCGATCCCTTCTGTCAGGTGGCATGCTTGCCGTGCTTTCGCAACGTCACCTCCCTTCTTGACTGTCTGGAATCAGAGCCTGGGATGCGTGGATATGGACGACCCTATTGCTGGCTGGTGGCCGAGCCAAGTTGTGGTAGCGAGTAAGTGGTTGTTGAGGGTTTCCGGCCTCAGGTGTTAGCGCTGAAGGCCTAGTCGTATACCGTCCTTCCTCCGGTACCCAGAGGTGCGGTACCGGACGCAAACTGCCAGTTTGAAGTATTATCAGCATTGTAGCCGACAGCCGACTGTTCGTCAAGTAGTAGTTTCGCGAAACGAGAGCGCTGCAGGATTGGATGAGCCGCAGGAGGACTGTGGCGATGCCTTCCAGAGACAGCGGCCGTACCCCGGGGTAGGGATTCGGAGGGGAAACACCAGGGGTTCTGACGCTCAGCGTCACCGCGGTTCGGCGTGGTTTCCGTGCTCTCGGACGCCGCATCCCGCCCCGCGAAGCGCGGGTTCCCGGTCTCAACCCGCTTCACCCGGCATGGACTTGCCACGCGAGCGCCGAGACGGGCGGATGCACGGCGGTGCGGCGTCGCGCTGTGGGTAGGTCCGCGGACATCGCGCCTCTCGGCTTTCCCGTCTCGGTCAGCGCCAACGCCTTGCGCGCGCCTCGACCCTCTGCTAGTCCACCGTCCGGATCAGCTCGGGCGATGTCGTCAACGATGCGTCACCCGCGGACGATCGGGTGAGGATGCCGCGGACTATGACATAGCGCCCGAGAGTGACATCATGGCCGGCCGCGTGGATCGTGAGGGGCATGCCGGAGCCGTCGTCGAGGGTGAACGAATCGGTCTGCCTCGTAGTGACCCTTCCCCAGACCATGAACAGGAACCTGGACTGCGCATCGAGTGTCAGTTCGTCGAAGACGGACCGATTGGTCAGCGAGACTACCTGCGCCGTGGTATACCCATGCCGGGCGTCCGACGATACATTGCCTGCCGAGTCTTCGACTTCCACGGGTACTGAGTGCCAACCTAGGGCCGCGTCCGCGGTGATGAAGCCGGACCAGACGCCGTCTCCGTCCTGCGTGAGCGGTGTTCCACCGGCGGTTACCGACCGGACTGCCACGTTGTCGGATGCGGTCACGCGGACCCGAACCGTGTCCCCGGCGGCGGCGAGAGCGGGCGATATCTCTACGGAGCTTACAACCGGCGGCGCGACGTCTGCGAACCAGGCCGGACTCACGGCCGTCCATGCGCCCCATCCTCCGCCGATCGACTGCGTGCGCTGCCACATCGCGCCGTCCGTCCGAACAACGAAGATCTGGATGCGGCCGTCATCGTGGTGGCCGACTATCGGCGCTCCGATGGCCGAGCCGCCGAGCGATTCCCATGTGGTCCAGGGACCGTCCACGGTCGTCTGGTAGTTCCGCATGACCTGTCCGGCGGTGTCCGTGTAGAACATCTCCTGAAGGCCTGCGGGCGTGCGGGCGAGCACCGGATCCGTCCCGGCGGTTGCGCCGATTGCGCTCCAGCCGAGCCATGCCGGGCCGACGTCGGCGCTCGCCTGGGTGTTGTACCGCAGAGTGCCGTCCGCGAATCGGCAGTAGACCTGGACGCGGCCGTCGGAGGTCCTACCGATGGCGGGCTGACCGGCGATCGAATCCGCGATCGTCGTCCACGTGGACCACGATCCGTCGTTGAGCTGATACTTCCAGTAGAGCCGATCATCCATCCCGCGGACGTAGACCTCCTGGCGGCCTTCCCAAGTGAGCGCGACCACGGGATCGCCCGCCATGTTGCCACCGAGCGACTGCCATGTCTGCCAGCTTCCGTCCGTTGCCTCCCACCTGTGTCGGATGGTCCCGTCGGGCATTCTGCAGAAGACGTCCAGTCGGCCGTCCGGGCTCTTGCCGACTGCGGGCCTTCCGGCGACGGGTCCGCCGAGGCTCGCCCAGTCCGACCAGGCCCCGCCGGGAGCGTTCTGCGCGCGGTAATAGAGATTGTCGTCGGAGAACCTGGCGAAGACGATGTTGCCCTTGTTGCGGTTGGTGGCTGAGACCGGCTCGGATGCCGCCGTGCCGTTCAGGGTGATCCATGGGTTCCAACCGCCGTTCTTGTACATCTGCGAAACGGAGTAGACCCAGCCGTTGATGCCCTTTGCGAACAGGCTCATCTTCGCGTTGGCATCGGTGACGATCCGAGCAGTGGATTGATATGTATAGTAGGGATACCGTCCATACACGAGGTTCGGCATCACCGCGATGCAGACCCCGCCCGCGTGGTAGAGCCAGACGTGCGCGATCTGAGTCGCGTTGTAGACCACGTGGTCCCACCGCGAATCGGAGCCGGCGGAGTCGTTGCAGATGAGATCACCGGAGGCCGTGACCCCGACGGCGAGTACGAGGTGCCCGCCGGTCGACGATATCGGGGAACCGGTAAGCTCGCCCGCCGTGTAGTTCATGCTGATGATCACCGCGTTCCCGGCGGCGAATTGGTCTCTCAGAGGCTGCTGACCGTTGGCGCGAAACGTGTACGCCTTGAACCCGCGTTTCGCGGCGGCTTGTGCGATGAAGGGCCAGTTGCCGTAGAGCTTGTTGTAGCTGTCGTAACAGTCGGCTGCGACGGTCTCAGTGGGCAGATTGCAGCCGTAGTAGTCCTCCGCCATCGTGAGGGACGTCGGCCCGCAGATGACGCCTCCGATGCCCGGGACCCAGTATTGGGAGCGCCACGGTACCGGGAGGGACGTTGTCACTCCGGGGCCGGGCAGTGGAGAGTACGCGATCTGCGTGGTGGTATCGGCATAGCAAAGCGATATCAGCCTCAGCGTCGGCGTCGCGCCGGTCCTGCCGGTGTAGAGCGTGACCCGGTACTCGATCCGCGGCCACTTCGAATAGAGCATCAGGGTATCGATGTCGATGTACCCGTAGGAGTCGCTCTTGTTGCGCTTGATCCCTCCCGGGATGTACCCTATGCGCGCCACCTCGTACCAGATGGTCGATGTCCCGCCGTTGACCGCTCGAACTTCCATGCGCGCTCCGGTGTCGGCCGGCATATCGAGGTTCCAGGACGGCACCACATTGTTCACGGAGAATGGAGCGTCCGTTCCGGCGAAGGAGGCAGTCCCGCTCGTCGCGGACGAGGTGAGACGGATCCCTGCGCCGGAGACGTACTGGAGGCCCGAGCCCAGAGTGATCGGCTCAAGAGCCGTCTGGAGGTCGAAGACGGTGGTGGAGGTGCGAGGCGAAGTGTACTGGGCAAACGCGGTGGAGGCGAGAACCAGCAGGATCAGGATGAACGCATACGGCGCCGAACGCATGGCAAAAACCTCTCCTTAATGATCCGCGCACTACCGATCATTATACGTGATATCGCCGGATTGTCAATCCGTGAAGAAAGCTGGATATCCACTTGACCGTCTGCCCTCGGCTGGGTATAATCGATACGTAATGCACGATTTCGCCGCAAAGACGCATAGTCTGAGGATCGTCCTGCTTGTGGTCGTCACGCTGATGATGGTCGGCTGGCTCACGGCTCTGTGCGAGACCCACGAGGAGGATTGCCACGAGTGCTGTACTTGCGCGCTCCCGTGCTGCCAGGTTGCCGTTCTGACGATCCATCCCACCCCTGAGTCGGACCTCGAGGTCAACGGTACTCTCAGTGCCGTATGTGAAACGGCGATCATTCATTCCACCAGTCCCGTCTTCCGTCCTCCCAAGGCCTAACTCCATTCCGTCTGCAACGAAGCCACCCCTTCCGCACGTCTGATCACGACCGTTCGGTGGTCCTGATCGGCAGTTGCGATCACAACCCTGTGGTGGCGAGATCCCTGCAATCCGAATGGAGGTAAGTGCACATGCGCTTGTTTGGCATGGCGTTCACACTCATCCTGCTCATATCCGCCGCCTGCGCGGCGGACACAGGCACAATAGGCCTCAGTCTCAAAGAGGCCGTCGATATGGCGCTCCGTCAGAACTCGAGCCTGATGGCTGCCCGTGGTGACGTCGAAGCCGCCGACGCCAGCGAGCGTTCGGCCCGCGCGTTGGCGAATCCTGAGATCGTCGTCACTCCGGGGATCGCCGGAGAAGCCGGTTCGGAGGAGGAGTTGTTCATCTCTCAGCCGCTGGAGATCAACGGCGCGCGCAAGATCCGGTCCGGCATCGCGCGCGCACGAAAAGACGGCGTCCAGGCCGCCGCGAGGTCCGTCGAGCGCGAGATCATCCGGTCCGTCAAGCAGACCTACTGGGATATCGTCCAGGCGGAGCAGATCGTGGCGTTGGACAGAGAGAGCCTGAGTCTCGCGGAGACCCTGCACCAAGCTGCGCAGAGACAACTCGACATCGGCTCCGCTCCCGGCGCTCAAGTAGTGAAGACGCAGGTAGAGCTCTCTCGCGCCCGTCAGGCGCTGGCGCGCTCGGAGTCGGACCTGGCTCAGACGAAGTCTGCCTTGAACACTCTCCTCGGACGTCCCGCGGACACGCCGTTCACGCCGTCGGACAAGTTGGCGTCCGAGTCGCTTCAGGTGGATGAGACCGCTCTGAAGGCGGCCGCGCAGGAGCATCGGCCCGAACTCGCGGAGGCGCGCTCCACACTCGCCGTACTGCAGGCGCAGGTCAAGGCCGTCGACGCGCAGAGGCGTCCCGACCTGGCGATCCAGGCGCGTCAGGAGAAGTTCGGCGGCGAGGGTGGACTCGGTGTTGCGGTGAGTATACCCATCGTGGACTGGGGCTCCATCAAGCACGGCAGGAAGAGCGCCGAGGCCGCCGCGGATGCTCAGTCGAAGCGGATCGATGCGGTAAGGAATTCGGTGTTGCTCGACGTCGATTCCGCGCTCCGTCAGGTCGATCGTAGCAGGAAGCTCATCGACGAGTACGAGCAAGGCGTTCTCACGCAGGCCGAGCGGTTGGCGGAGATGGCTCAGAAAGGCTACCAGGCAGGCGCGACCGGATACCTGGAGGTCCTTGAGGCACAGAGGACACTTCGGAGCGTGCGCACCGAATACTACACCGCGCTCGCCGATTACCAGAGAGCCCTGGCTCAGCTCGAATGGGCCGTCGGCACGGATCTGCCCGCCGCATCCGGCGACGCAGGGGCCGAGACTCAGCGCCGGCCCGTTGAGGAGGGACCGAAATAATGAAGAAGACGATCATGATTGCTATCATCCCCGCGCTCCTGTCGGCGATGATGACATATGCTCTAGTCAAGAAGGACGCCCACGAGGTCGCGCCCGCTGCCGCGTCCGGGGACGAACACGACCATGAGGCCGAGGGACACGACGAGCATGCGCTCGAAGGACTTGCCCTCAAGATGGAGCCGGCGGTGGCCGGCGAATCCTGGGACCAGGTCTCGGCTACGGGCAAAGTCGGCCCGAACGTGAACAAGGTCGTGAAGATCAGCCCGCGCATCGAGGGCAAGATAGTACGCGTCTACGTGAACGTCGGGGATACGGTCCGTCGGGGCCAGGTGCTCGCCACCATGTCGAGCGTCGAGCTCGCACAGGCCCGCGCCGCGTACCGCCAGGCCGCCGCCAGAGTGAAGTCCGCGAAGGACGCGTACTCGAGACAGGCCGAGCTCGCCAAGCTCGGCGCCTTCTCCAATCGCCCGGTCGAGGAGGCTCGATCCGCGTTCACTTCCGCTCAGGGCGACCTCTCCCAGGCCAGGAGCGAGCTTGCCCAGAACAAGAGCGAGCTTGCCCGCGCCGAGAGCGAGCTTGCGCAGTGCCTGGCCCGGCTCAACCGCGCGAAGGAACTCTACAAGGACCAGATCATCTCTCGCAACGACCTGGAGGCCGCTGAGGCGGAGTACAAGCGAGACAGCGCGGACGTCGAGGCGGCAAAGGCGAAGATCCGACAGTCCGAGTCCAGAATTCAGCAGGCCGAGGCGCAGGTGAGCGTCTCCGAGACCTACTTGAACCGCGAGGAGAAAGTCCTCGGGGGAGGCCTCCTCGCCTCGAAGGAACTCCAGAGCGCGAAGGCGGAGGTGACCGCCGCAGAGCTCGAACTCCGAGCCGTCGCCGACACCATCAGGGTACTCGGCGCATCCCCCGGCGGATCGGGCGACACCATCGCCATCACTTCTCCGATCTCCGGCCGAGTCGTGTCTCGATCGGTCAACCTCGGGGAGATGGCCGGTCCGTCGAGCACTCTCTTCACTGTGATGAACCTCTCCGACGTCTGGGTCGAGGCGAACGTCTACGAGAAGGACCTTGCGAAGATACGGAAGGGGCAGATCGCGGAGATCAGGGTCAACACATATCCGGACAAGGTCTTCTCCGGCAGGGTGACGCATATCGGCGACGTCCTGGATGCCGACTCCCGGACCGCCACCATCCGTTGTGCCGTGTCGAACTCAATGGGCCTCCTGAAGCCCGAGATGTTCGCCAGTCTGAACATCGTGACCGCCAAGCGTGGAGGCGCAGTCCTCATCTCCAGGACGGCCGTGTTGGATGAGGGCGGGAAGAAGATCGTCTTCACTCCGTGCATGGACTGCCCGGAGGATGTGAAGTCGGGCACGAATGCCTGCGGGGCCTACGACAAGATGACGGTGGAGCTTGGGCCGGCACACGGGAACAAGGTCGAGGTGCTTAGCGGCCTGGAGCCCGGCGTCCTGGTAGTGACCGAGGGCGCGTACCAGCTCAAGACCGCGCTCGGCTCCGGGAAGCTCGAAGCCGGATGCGCCGACCATTGAGGGAGGATGAGATGGACCAGTCACACGGCAGTATCATCGACCGGGTAATCCAGGCATCCTTCCGGCAGCGGGCGCTGGTGTTGATGCTCGTAGCGCTGGCGACGGTGTTCGGCTACACCGCATACCAGCAGCTTCCGAGGAACGTCTACCCGGACATCACCATCCCGGTCTTCACCATCGTCACCGAAAACGAGGCGATGGCCCCGGAGGAGATCGAGTTGATGATCACCCGCCCGATGGAGTCGGCGATGAACGGGCTCCCGGGCGTGCGCAGGATTAGATCGCAGACCTCCCAGGGACTCTCCTCGGTTGTGGTCGAGTTCGACATCGAGACGGAGTTCTGGCGCGCGAGGCAGTTCGTCACCGAGCGCATGGGACAGGTGACGGCCCAGCTTCCTCCGGGGACGGAGGCGCCGACGCTCAGCAGCGCGACGACGCGCCTCGCCGAGGTCTACGAGTATGCGGTCGAGGGCGACCTCCCGCTGACCGAGCTTCGGGAACTCGCGGAGTGGCAGATACGCTACAACATCCTGACCGTCCCGGGAGTGGCTGAAGTGCTCAATATGGGCGGCTACATGCGGCAGTACCGGATCACCATCGATCCGAACCGCATGAAGGCTTACGGCATCACCCTCGCGGAGTTGGAGAAGGCCGTCGAGGGCGGGAACGAGAATGCGTCCGGCGGATTCGTCAGCACAGGCCCGACCGAGTACACCGTCCGTGGGATCGGCCGCTTCGACTCCGTGCAGGACATAGAAGATACCGTCGTCGGAGTCAGGAACAACGTGCCCGTCTTCCTCCACAATATCGCGGACGTAGAGGAGAGCACCGCGATACGGCGCGGTATCGCCACCAAGAACGGCAAGGAGACCGTGGTTGCGCTCGTCATCAAGCAGCCGACCGCCGACACCGTGAAGGTCGTGGAGGGGATCGAGAAGGCCATCGAGGAGATGAGGCCCACGCTTCCCAAGGGCGTGCGGATCACCCCCCACTATGACCAGACTCACCTGATCAACCACTCGCTCACCAGCGTTACCAGGGCGATCCTCGTCGGAGCGGTGCTTGTCGTCCTCGTCCTGCTGCTGTTCCTCGGTCATTTCCGAAGCACCCTGATTGTCGCGGCGTCACTTCCGCTCTCCGTGCTCATCGCAGGCACATTGATGCGCAAGATGGGCGTTGGGCTGAACACAATGTCGCTCGGCGGACTGGCGATCGCGGTAGGGATCATGGTCGACGCCTCGATCATCATGGTCGAGAACATCTACCACCGGCTGCGTCGAGGGAAGCCGGGCGAAGACTCGGAGACAGCTCTTCGGGCCGCGAAGGAGGTAGGGAGGCCGATCGCCTTCGCCACTCTCATCATCATCGCCGTCTTCCTTCCGCTCTTCCTGATGGGCGGCATAGAGGGGCTGCTGTTCCGTCCGCTTGCGGTTACCGTGGCGGCGGCAATGCTCGTCTCCATGCTGCTCTCGCTCACCCTGACCCCCGTTCTGGCCGCACGGTGGCTCAAGCGCGACAGCGGCGGTCCGGCGGAGGAAGTCAGGTTCATCAGATGGATCAAGCGCGGGTACATCCCGGCGCTCGACTGGGCGTTCGAGCATGCGTGGCTGACGCGAGGGATCGCCATCGCGGTCACCCTTCCGGCGTTCGTCGCATTCCTGTACGTCGGCAAGAACTTCATGCCGAAGATGGACGAAGGGTCGTGGTTCGTCTCCGTGGCCACTCCAGCCGAGACATCGCTCGAGGAGAACGCCAGGATCACCGGCGAGGTCGAGCGCATGATCCTGAGCAACCCGAACGTCAGTGAGACCGTTCGACGAAGCGGGCGGACCGAGCGAGCGATCGGGTGCGTGCTGCCCGTGAACCTCAGCGAGATACTCGTGAACCTGAAGCCGCGCCGCGAACTGACACAGCCGTCGGAGGAGATCCTGGCGGAGATACGCGACAAGGTCGAGCACATCCCCGGCGTCGCCACCGCGTTCACTCAGCCGCTGCAGAACAAGATCGACGAGAGCCTGGAGGGGACTCCCGCGCCGCTGCAAGTGAAGCTCTTCGGGCCGGACATCGCGGTTCTGGCGGAGAAGGGCAGGGAGATCGAGGAACTCGTCAGAGAGACCAGAGGCGTCACCGACGTGAAGATGGACCAGGCATCAGGCATCCCCCAACTCCACGTGCAGATAGACCGTCAGGCCGCCGCGAGATACGGTGTTTCGGTAGCCGAGATCTCCGAGATCATACGGCTGGCGGTCGGCGGAGAGGAACTGACGCAAGTCTGGAAGGACCAGAAGAGCTACGGCGTCTTCGTGCGGTTCCCGGACGAACTGAGGAGCAGTCCCGAGGCTATCGGCAATATCCCGGTGGACACGCCCTCCGGCAGCCGGATACCGCTCTCTCAGGTTGCGCAGGTGACTCTCTCCGAAGGGCCGAATGTCATCTGGCGTGAGGCGATGAGCCGGCGGATCAGCATCGACGCCGGCATCCAGGGACGCGACCTCAGCGGGGTGGTGTCCGACATCAAGAGCGGCCTGGCGAGGATCGATCTCCCGAAGGACTACTTCGTCGTATTCGGCGGGCAGTACCAGAACCAGCAGCGCGCGATGAAGTCGCTGATCGCCGTCACGCTCGTCGCATTGTTCGTGGTGTTCATGCTGCTCTACGCCGCCCTCGGTCGCGCATCGGACGCCCTGGTCATCCTGGCGACGCTCCCCGATGCGTTCGTGGGAGGCATCCTCGCACTCCTCATCGCCGGGGAGACGCTGAACGTCTCGTCGGGCGTTGGGTTCATCGCCCTCTTCGGCATCGCGGTGCAGAACGGCCTGGTGCTCATCACTCAGACGCGCGATCTCCAGGCGAATGGGATGTCCTCCGAAGGGGCGATCCGGGAGGCGAGCATAGGCAGGCTCCGGCCGAAGCTCATGACGGCGTCATGCGCGGCGCTCGGTCTCGTGCCGATCCTGCTGAGCGGCGGCGTGGGGGCGGAGATCGAGAAGCCGCTCGCCATCGTCATGGTCGGCGGTCTGGTGACATCGACGCTGTTCACGCTCCTAGTGCTCCCGACGGTCTATCTGCTGGTCGAGCGCATCAGAGGCAGCATCCCGTGGGATCGCCTCCCGCTGTTCGGCGAGCGCCGGGAGAGCGTTGGGGCAGGAGCGGAGGAGTAGAGCGCACTCGCTGTAGGAGGGGATTCCAATCCTCGACGCACACGGCATCGGGGATTGGAATCCTCTCCTACATGGTCTCTCGGCCTATGCGGGGACTCTTCGGACACCCGGACCCCCGACAGGCGCCGGAGCGGGTCAGTCCGGGAATGTGAACGTCTGCTTCCCCGGCTTGATGCGGTATGTCTTCTCCCGGACTCCCCGGACGATCCGCAGCGTGAGCGCGCCGTCGGACTCCACGGAGATCCTGGGCTTGCTCGGGCCGTCAGGTCCTGGCTCGGCGAGCAGCGAGACCACTCGCCCGTTGAAGCGATACCGCTCGCATCCGCATCGGGCATCCGACCGTAAGTTCCACACGATCTCATTGCGCGGCGCATCCGGCTGCAGGCCGATCGCGTATTCGATCAGGAAGAGTATCGGGCCGACTCCGCTCCAGCCGACGAAGTTGTCCCTGGCCGGGCTGCCCTGCCGGATCGAATCCGGCGCGTAGTTCTCCCAGATCGTTCCCGTCCTCCGGTAGACCCGTCCCACGAGCGTCAGATGCTCGATCGCTATCTGTCGCGCGAGGTCGGTGTAGCCATACCTCTCCAGGCCGCGGATGACCATCATCTGCGTCGGCGTCCACACGGCTCCTCGCCAGTACCCGCCATTCGGATCGTATCCCTCCTCATCCGCCGCCAACGTGGGGACGCGGTTGAGCCGCCCGAAGGTCGCGGGGTTGCCGAGTTCGGCGGCGAGCGCCAGAGCCTGATCACGCGAGGCCACTCCGGAGATCAGCGCCCAGTACGCGGCGATGGTCTTGACCGGCGCGCGCCTGCCGTCATGCTGCAGGTCGAAGTAGAACTTCCGGTCGTCGTCCCACATCTCCCGATTGATGATCGCCGACAGCGCATCGGCCTCGTCGGAGTACCTCCGGGCGTCGTCTGCCTTGCCGATGAGCCTGGCGATGTATGAGAGTTGCCGGGCAAACAGCGCCATCTCGCACGAGATGTCCACGCCGTTCCCGCCGTGCCTGAGGTATGGATTCCGGGGCGAGTTGTCCATGCTCGCCCAGTCGGTGATGTAGAGGCCGTTCCCCTGTCGCAGGTACTTCTGAAGCGCGCCGTAGTAGCGAACGAGCGGCTCGTAGACCATCCTGAGGCGCTCGCGGTCCCCGGTCGTTCGGAAGCTCTCGAGCTCCGCCCATGCGAGTAGCGGATGGTTCAGCGCATCGAGCGTCAGTACCGGCGGAGGCGTCGGCTCGGGCCGCCCACGGTACTTCACGGGCAGGCTGCCCTCATCGGTATCCCATCCCCATCTGCTGAAGAGCCCGTTTCCCTCGCGGTTGACCCACTGCACGAAGTCACGGCCGTTCACCCTGCTGATCTCGCGGCAAATCTCACCGTCGTCGTACTGCTTGGCGTAGAAGTTGTCGAGCGAGCAGATGCCCGGTACCAGCGGATGGGCGACGTTGCAGAACATGGTGAGGAAGCATGTGTCCCAGAGGAAGATGTTCTGATTGAAGGCCGCATCGATGTACGGCGAGACGAACCCATTCTGCCGCGTGGGCTCGTAGAAGTTCCTGAACGCGATCTCCCATGCCTTCCAGTACAGCTCTACCCAGACCGGATTCTCGTCGTAGATCGGCGACGGGAGCTTCTGTCGCGTGGTCTCGAACCTGGGCAGCGGCTGAGGCACGTAGGACTTCCTGGCGAAATATCGTCCCTGAGGCGGCACGATATCCGGGCTGACGCTCCACGGTCCGGGATCGGAGAATGCGATCCCGGCGGCAACGAGCAATACCAGTGTCCAGTACGGTGTGCTCAGAACCGACCTGCGAAGCATCGGCGGCCCTCCGTTCGAAATGGTGTCATATTCACAATCGATACGACGCGGCATCGGTGCGATCGGTTCCCGCCTGAGCCGCTCGATGACGCAGGACTTCGGGCGCTCCTGCTAGAAGTCACTGTTATCCGAAGAATATCACCGGCGGTGCAACGTGCTGCTATCTCGCTCTTCCACCATACTGATCCTAGGGTTGATTGCCGTGACCGCTTACTCCTCCCAGCCTCCGGAATCCAACATTCGCGAGTCCGCCGAGACGATCCTCCTCCGTACCGACGACGGGCTCCGGTTGCGGCTCAACCGGTCCGATGGGAGCGCTCGGACGCTCGCCATCGATGGCGACTCCTCCCGCCTCGGCTCTCCGATAATCCGCTTTGAAGAGGTCGTGGAGGACTCCAACGCGCCCGACCTGCTCTCGGGCAAGGACTGGTCCGTCCCGGAGGCGTCGATCGAGGAATCCGCGAACGGGCATCCCGGGCGGTGGATGGCGGTATCCGGCGAGAACGAGGTGCGGCCGAAAGCCAGGGTGCAGGTCGATCAGACCGAGCCGCAGCCCCTGGTGCTCTCGGGATGGTGTCAGGCGGACGTCGAGGGAGAGGCGTTCGGATGGTTCAACAGGCATCTCGCGCTCAACGCGAACGCGGTCTATGCCGACGGCACACGTATGCCCGAGGTCTCGGCCTACTTCGGGCAGTACGATCACGGTCCGCAGTTCAACAAGCGAGTCATCTGCCCCGACCGACCGATCAGTCACGTTGACCTCGATCTCTCGGCGCCCGGCGGCAAGTGCCGGGCGTGGTACCGCGACGTGAAGCTCCAACCCGCCCGCTACCTGATCTCCTCTACCTCCGACCCTCTTGAGCGGATCGATCATCTCGTCCAGCAGGAGTTCGCCATTGAGTCGGCATCCCTGCGGGGACTTGTCACGTACCAACCGAAGGCCGACTGCATCGAGGTCCGCTGCTCGTTCAAGAGCACCCGGCCCTCCGACCGAGCGGTCAGCGCATACCTCGCCATCCCGTTCGACGCACTAGGCGGCGTCTGGTGGGACGACTTCCGGACGAAGCGCACCATTGAGCCGGGAGTGATCTACCGCGGCGGCAGATGGTACGGAGCGGGCCGTGACGGGTACAACAGCCGCTACCCGATCGCGTGTGTGGAGGACGCCGAGGGACATGGATTGGCGGTCGGGACGTCGGTCGCCGAGCCTCGGGTATTTCAGACGGAGTATGACGCCGGTCGGAAGGAACTGCGCATCCGATTCGACATCGGCCTAAGCCCCGACGCCGGTCGGTGGGCGAATCGCGGCTCGTTCACGGCCTACCTGTTCACGTACTCCGACGGCTTCCGCGGCGCGACGGAGAAATATCACCGCATGTTCTCTTGGGCCTTCGAGAACCGCATCGAGAAGCAGGGAATATGGCTTGCGTTCATGGACCCGAACGCGATCGTCGGCCAGGAGGACTTCCATTTCGCGTTCCTTGAGTCGGTCGGGCACATGGGATGGGACGAGACGCAGGGAATGCACTCGTTCCGATACGTCGAGCCGTGGATCCACCACCACGAGTTTCCGGCCCATATCCCCGCGCCTGAGGCGCACGGTCCCGTCGTGCCTCAGGGGTCGATCGATCTTGCCAGGCGCATCGCCGAGCAGAACGATCGATCGGTTCCGCTCGACATACGGAGAAGATATCCGGCCTACCTCGGCAGCTACATCGAAGACAAGTGGGGCAATCCCCAGGGCTACTTCTTCCGCAGCCCGCAGGGCGGCCGGAACGAGAACATGATGATCGTGAACCCCAACGACCGGCTTCCTCCTCCGCCGGGATCGGCGTTCTCGTCCGGCGGCTGGGACCGTGAGATCGTGCGGGAGACCGGCGAGATCCGCCGCCAGTGGCATCTTCCCGGATGGAGCCTCGCCCGGGTATCGGAACACCCATTCCTGGAGGTCGATGACTCGCGTGCGGCATCGGGAAAGCGGTCGGTCAGGCTCGATCCCGTGCAGGGCAAGTCCTACTTCGAGCAGTACTACCGCGGGCTTAGCCGGATTCTGCGCTTCGAGGGCGACGTCGATGGGCAGCTCACCTTGTCGTACAGCGCTCGTGGTGAGAATGTCCCCGATTCGGGCACGGCCTTCACCTGGCGGATCACCTGCTGGTACGAGGACGGTACGAGCACTGGGCAGTCGTTCCCCATCGGGAGCCTCGGCAAGGAATGGCACAGATCGACTCACACCATGACGATAGAACGCCGGCCAAGGTTCATATCGGTCTCCCTGCAGAGCCCGACCTGGACCCCGGACTCGACCGTGCTCTGGATCGATGACGTCAGCCTGACAGCGGGCGACCGTGAGCTGCTCACGAACGGCGGCTTCGAGGAGGCCGAACTGCTTCCATGCCGTCTCGACGGCGTCTACCTCGATACGATGGAGTGCTACGAGGCGAACCTGAACTATCGGCGCTCCCACTGGCCCTACGCGGAGGAGCCCCTCACGTTCGACTCCGCGCGCAGTCCCGCGCTCCACCAAGTCTTCTCGCACGTGACCTTCGCGAGACGCATGGCGGAGTGGATGCATTCGACGGGCAGGCTCACGTTCGGCAACTGCACCCCCGTGACGCCGTTCGCAGCTCCGTACCTCGACGTCCTCGGCACCGAGTTCTTCTGGAAGCCCGGCGGCAAGTGGACTCCGATGTCCGACGCCGAGTTCAGCTTCATCCGCTTCATGGCCCGTGGGAAGCCGTACTGCGCGCTCCAGTACTCGGACCTCTCGGTGGAGGAGCAGACCCGTTACGTCAAGCGGTGTCTCTTCTACGGAGTCTTTCCGTCGAACCAGGCAGCCCCCTCCGGCGGATGGTACTGGGCCGATCCGATCGTCGTCGATCGCCACCGCCCGGTGTTCGCTAAGTACGTGCCCATCATCAAAGATGTGGCTGAGGCCGGATGGGAGCCGCTCACTTTGGCTCGGAGCGATGATCCCGACGTCTGGATCGAGCGTTTCGGCAGAGGGGAGTCGTTCTACCTGACCGTCTTCAACTCTGCCTCGACCCGCAAGGCGGCGGTCGTTACTCTCGATCCCCGATGCGGTGCGACCGGGAAGAGCAGTCTGATCGACGTGTTGAGCAGGAAGTCCGTCCGCTGGGAGCCGAGTGGCGGTCGCTCGTTCAGGGTGGAACTCGAACCCGAGGATGTGGCCGTCTACCGTGTGGAAGGCGGGAGCGCGCCGTGAGCATGGACCTGGAGACGAGTCCGACCGTGCTTGGGGGTCCTGTCGGGCAGAGGGACGCTCCTGCCGGCGAGCGGTTCCGATGGTGGGTCTTCCTGCTCGGCGCGGCGCTCATTCCCGTCAACAGCCTCTGGATCGCGCGCACCGAGGCGATGGACTACTCCGGCTTTCCTACGTGCGCATCGCTCTTCTACAACGTCATCTTCAGCCTCATGGTGCTGATGCTTCTGAACTCCCTCGTCAGGCGGTTCGCGCCGAGAGCCGCTCTCTGCCGCCAGGAGCTGCTGGTGGTCTACGGCATGGTCGCCACCGGATCGAGCCTAGTCGGGCACGACTGCATGCAGATGGTGGTGCCGACGATACCTCATGTCGCCTACTTCGCCACCCCTGAGAACCGCTGGAGCGAGATGATCGTGCCGCGCCTGCCGAAGTGGCTGACGATCCAGGAGCTGACCGACTCGGTCAGGGATTTCGAGCAGGGCCATTCCACCCTCTACACCTGGTCGAACATCGAGGTGTGGCTCGTGCCGATCGGCGCGTGGTCGCTCTTCCTTGTGGCCGTGATAGTCGCCATGCTCTCGATGGTCGTGCTCCTCCGCAGGCACTGGGTCGACAACGAGCGCCTGACCTATCCGATCGCCCAGATTCCGATGATCATCACGGAGGGTGGGGGATCGAACTCGCTCTTCCGGAGCCGGTTGTTCTGGGGCGGATTCGCGCTGGCGGCGGCGATCGATCTGCTCAACGGCCTCGCGGGGTTCTTCCCGAACCTGCCGTCGATCAACGTCAAGATGACCGACATATCACCCTGGTTCAGCGCCTCGAACCCGTGGAAGGCGATGGGCTGGACGGTCGCCTCGTTCTATCCGTTCGTCATCGGTCTCAGTTTCTTCATGCCGACGAACATGGCATTCTCGAGCTGGTTCTTCTTCCTCTTCCGGAAGGCGCAGCGAGTAGCGGCGGCGGCGCTCGGTTATCAAGGGACCGATGCCTGGTATCCGTACCTGAAGGAGCAGTCGTTCGGAGCGCTGATCGCCCTGTTCGCCGCGACCCTGTGGTTCGGGCGCGGGTATATTCGGGAGATCTGGCGCGCGGCGAGCATCGGCGAGGGTCGGACGCACGACGGCGGGATCAGCTATCGGTCGGCGTTCATCGCCCTTGGCGCCGCGTCGGTCGTGATAGTCGCATTCCTGAACTTCGCCGGTATGGTGCTATGGCTCGCGGTCATCTATGTCCTACTCTACCTCATGTTCTGCGGCGCGTTCACCCGGATTCGCGCCGAACTCGGGCCGCCCGCTCACGAGCTTGGATCGGTCGGCCCGTCGAACATGCTCGCCCTGGGCCTGGGAACGGCATTCCTCGGCCCGCAGAACCTCGCGATCTTCTCGCTCCTCTACTTCCAGAATCGGATGCATCGCGGACTGCTGATGCCCCAGCAGGCGGAGTGCCTCAAGGCGGCGAGCCAGAGCGGCCTCCCCATCCGGACGATGGTATTCGCTCTGGCGTCGGCGGGAGTGATCGGCGTGTTCTCTGCGTTCTGGGCGATCATGCACCTGGCATACGGGAGGCATTACGCGGCCGCACATCATCCGGGCGCACCGGGCTCGGGCTTCTCCTCGGCGGCCTGCAATCAACTCATGAACTGGCTGAACAATCCGGTCGGAGCGGACTACATGAGCATCCTCGGAGTCGTGATCGGGGCCGTGGTCGCGCTCGGTCTCGCCAAACTGGCGGTCACCTTCTACGGCTTCCCGTTCCATCCGGCCGGCTACGCCCTGGGGATGTCGTTCGGCGTAGACTACATCTGGCTGCCGATCATGATCAGTTGGCTGATCAAGGTGCTGATCCTCCGCTATGCCGGATTGAGGGGCTACCGTGCGGCGATTCCGTTCTTCGTGGGCCTGGTGCTCGGGGAGTTCGCGGTCGGAGGGATGTGGAGCTTCGTCCGCGGAGTGCTCGGCGTGCAGACGTACACGTTCTTCTACTGATCGGCGATCCTAGCTGTAGGAGCGGCTTCCCAGCCGCGAGACCTGGGATCCTAGCTGTAGGAGCGGCTTCCCAGCCGCGAGATCTGGGTTGTACACCGGCAGTCAGTTCGCAGCTCGGAAGCCGCTCCTACAAGGGCGCTCACTACATATGCTCGCCGACTATCCCCGCGAGGACCGCGTCGGCGACGTTGTCCCTCGCCAGGAGTGCCGCCCCGCGCGCGCCCATCAGGTCGTCGCCCTGGAAGAACCCGATCTCCGGCACCATGTTCCCGATCTGATCCAACTGGCCGAGAACCGCCTCCATCACGCGATCCCGCACCTCTCGCGGCAGACGGTTGAAGATGCCCTCGATCAGCACCGAGTCAGGGTTGTACGCGATCACCGCCGTGCAGATCGCCTGGGCGAACGCGGGCGCCGCCTCCCGGAGCCATTCGTGCGCCAGCGGATCGTCGGGCGTCTGAAGCAGCGTAGTGAACGGTCTGTCATCGCCTCGATCGCGCGCCATCCGGAGGAGCGCGGCGCCCGTGCAGAAGTCATGATAGCGGCGTGATCCGTAGGGAAGCATTCCGAGATCGCCCGCGTAGTGTGAGGCTCCGGTGTAGAGTTGGCCGTTCCATACGACCGCCGCGGCCAGACCGAAGCGGTTCAGGACGATCATCTCGATGCCGCGACTTCTCGGAATGCGCATCCTGTGATGTCCGGCGGCGAAACAGTAGCTGTTGCTCGTGGCGAACACCGGCAGCCCGCATGCCTCCTCTACCGGCGGGACGAACTCCAGGGAGGCCTGCCCGAACTGCATGTCGGCCCGGATCACCCCGCGCTCGATGTCCGTCAGTGGGCCGGGCAGCCCCAGACCGACCGCGCAGACCTCGACCCCTTGGGCGCGCGCCAGACCGACAAGCTCGTCCGACATATGCGTTACCGCACTCACGATCTCATCCTGAGTACTCGACGGAGCGAGAGGATGCCTTCGCGTGGCGGTGATGTTGTCGGCGAAGTCGAGGACGATGCCGCGGACGTGGGTGGCCTCCAGATCGATGCCGATGCTGCACCCGAGGTTCGCGCGCAGTGTGTTGGCCTGCGACCACGGCCCGCGCTTGCCGGTCTGCCTCTGACCGCTTCCGTCCAGGATGCCCAACACCCTGTACCAGGCGACCAGGCGGAAGACGTTCGGCGTGCTGATGCCGAGATCCTCGGCGGCGTCCCTGCACGTCGCGCCTGGGTGATCGAGTATGTATCGGAGCAGGCTGACGTGCGTGCGCTCGGCGGACCTCTGTCTTCTCGCGGGTCGATTAGAGCTTGAAGAGCTTCCTGGCATTGTCGTAGCTGAACTTCCTCTCGGCATCGGCATCCCAGCCCATGCTCCGAATCTTGCTGAGTTGGTGTTCGACGGTGTCGGCAAGCTGTGAGGCGTGAACGTCCGACCCGAAGACGACCTTATCCGGCTCGCCGGGCCGGTAGAGCATCTCCTGGAACCACCACACCGGTTTCGCCTTCCGCCAGCCGTCCATCCGCCCGGACAGGTCGCAGTGGACGCTGCCGTGGATCCTCGCCATCCCGCACGCTTCCTCGGCCCAAACACCGCCGAGCTGCGCCAGGATGACCTTGAGGCCCGGTAGTTCGTTGACGATCGGCTCCACGTGGATCGGACGAGTGCGCTCCGCGGACACTCGTCCGCCCGTCATGGATGGCTGGTAGAACAGGCCGGTGTGGAACAGGCAGACCATATCGAGGTCGAGCGCTGCCTCCAGGTTCAGTGCCGCGTGGTCCTTCACGATCGTGTAGGGAAAAGGACACCGCTCCTCGAACTGCTCTCTGGTGACGTTATGGCACTCCATCCCGGCTCTCTCCCTGGCTGAGGGTTGTGTGGGCATCAGATGCTTGATATGTCGCTCGGTTACTGTATAACATAAGACAGTTTCTTGTCAACGGCGCTGGGACTGAAGGCTCACGTGGCTCTTCCGGACATGATTCCGGCGGGGGTCTACTTCTAGAGGTGGGTCAAGGACGCCGATGACTTCATGGTCGCCGGCCGCCGGAGGGTATTAAGAGGGGCTCCACGCCCTGCCCACATCAGCCCGTGGGAAGCCCGGCGGCGGAGCCGCCTGTGATCGAACGCGAGAGCCGACTGCGACCGATCAGGAATCGGCACGTGCGTGCCGGGCATGCCCGCAACGCCGCAGCCGATACCGTGTCCAAGGAGGAATACGAACGATGGTCTACCAGGAAGAGATCCAACTGCACTCGAAGGACAGACATGAGGTTCACGACCTCACCGCCAGGGTGGCGGAGATCGTACGAAAGTCGGGAGTACGCACCGGCATCGTGAATGTCTTCAACGTCGGCAGTACCGGGGCGGTCGGCTCCATCGAACTCGAGCGCGGACTCGTGCACGACGTGCACGAGATCCTCGACCACCTGATCCCTCCCGGCGGCGGGTACTCGCACGAGCAGACCCAGCAGGACGGCAACGGCCACTCGCACCTCCAGGCGACGATGCTCGGGCCTTCGTTCACCGTGCCGATCGCCGATGGGCGTCCGCTCCTCGGCACCTGGCAGCAGGTCTTCTTCATCGAGTGCGACGTCAGACCCCGCAGGCGCACGATCATCGTCACCGTATATGGAGAGTAGGCCAAGTGAGGAGTGATCGGATCCATCCGATCACTCCTCACTCCTCACTTAGATGAACAGGTTCACGTTCCCCGACTCGGCCGCGCCGAGATACATGGCGACTCCACCCTCCTCGACGCCGTCGATCAACTCCTCGCGCTTGATGCCCATGAGGTCCATCGACATCGTGCATGCCACCATCCGGACCCCGGCGTTCCGAGCGCTCGCGATGAACTCGGGGAGCGACGCTACCTTCTTCTTGCGCATGATGCCCTTGATCATCGCCAGACCCGCGCCGCCCATGTTCATCTTCGAGAGCGAGAGCTTGTCCGCGCCTCTCGGCATCATCATGCCGAACATCCTCTCGATGAGGTTCTTCTTGACCCTCGCTCCTTCGGGTTTGCGCAGGACGTTCAGTCCCCAGAAGGTGAAGAACATCGTCACCTTGCTGCCCATCGCCGCTGCTCCGTTGGCGATCACGAACGCGGCCACCGCCTTGTCGAAGTCGCCGCTGAAGACGACAATGGTCTTCTGCTTGTCGGTCGGTATCGACGCCTGCTCCACCTTGGGCGTTCCCTTGGCAATAACGGCCTCGTAGCCGCCGTCCCTGCGGTCAAGCCTGACCAGCGTGTTCCCCGTGCTCCTGCACCACGGTCCGATGTCCGACGCGAACCCCGAGTCGGTGGAAAGGATGGAGATCGCCTCTCCCTGGCCGATCGACTCAAGCTCCTGGGAGACGCGCATGATCGGTCCCGGGCACTGCAGTCCGGTGGCATCGACCGTCTTCACGATCCTGACGGTCTCAGGCGCCGTCACGGAAGTCGAACCTGAATCATCGGTCACGCCCTGTGTGCGGTCTCCTCTCGATATGTCCATATGGTCCGTTACCATCCTGAAAGTCTTGTAGCCGCCGGTCAGGTTCTTGCATCTGAACCCCTTCTGCTTGAGCGCCCTGCATGCCAGATATCCCCTGAGGCCGACCTGACAACTGATGAGGAGTTCCTTGTCCTTGGGCAGTTCATGCATGCGATCGCGCAGTTCCTGCAGAGGGACGTTGATCGCGCCGGGTATGGTTCCCGCCGCAACCTCGACAGGCGTACGGACGTCGAGGACGATCTGGTCATCCGACGGGTCCATGAACTCCTCGGAGTGCGCGAGATCGACGTCACCTCGGATGAAGTTCGCGGCGACGAAACCGGCGTAGTTCACCGGATCCTTCGCCGATCCGAAGGGTGGGGCGTATGCAAGCTCCATCTCCTCAAGGTCAAAGACTGTCATTCCCGCCCGGAGCGCGACCGCCAGCACGTCGATGCGCTTATCCACGCCGTCCGGTCCGACCGCCTGTGCGCCCAGAATCCTGCCGTCGTTCGGGTCGAAGAGCAGCTTGAGGCTCATCTGGCCGGCGCCCGGGTAGTATGTGGCATGGCTCGCCGGGTGGACGTAAACCTTCTCGTAGGGTATGCCGGCGCGCTTCAGGCCCTTTTCGTTCATGCCGGTGGTCCCCGCGGTCAGACCGAAGACCTTGCAGATGCCGGTGCCCTGGGTCCCCTTGTAGACGCTGTCTCGGCCCAGCGCGTTGTCCGCGGCGATCCGGCCCTGACGGTTCGCCGGTCCTGCAAGCGGGATGTGCGCCGGCGATCCACCGACGAGGTCCCTGACCTCGACGGCATCACCGACCGCATAGATGTCCGGGTCGCTGGTACGCATGTGGTCATCGACCACAATGCCTCCCCGTTCACCGACCAGCAGTCCTGCCTCTTTCGCCAGCCTGACGTCCGGGCGCACACCGACCGCCATGATCACCAGTCCGCAGTTGACCGTCTCGCCGGTGCTGAGAGTTGCGGTGAGCGCGCCGTCGCGTTCCTCGATGCTCGTGACCGAGGTCTCGAGCCGGAGGTCCACCCCGTTCTGTCTCAGCTCATGGTGCAGCGGCACGGCCATCTCCGGGTCTATCGATCCCATCACGCTGGTCGCAAGTTCTACCAGGGTAACGTCGATCTTGCGGTTGCGAAGCGCCTCCGCGATCTCCAATCCGATGTATCCGCCGCCGACGACCACCGCGCGCTCGGGTTCGTGCTCTTCGATCACCCTGATGATGGCGTCCATGTCGCCAAGGGAGCGCAGAACATGGACTCGTGGGTCGTCACTGCCCGGGATCGGTGGGCGGATCGCCTCTGCTCCGGGGCTCAGGATCAGCTTGTCGTACCGAACGGTCTGCTCGGCGCCCGTATCGACGCTTCGGACGACGATCTCCTTGTGCTCGCGGTCGATGCGCACCGCCTCGGTCTTGATGCGCACGTCGATGCGCAGGTTGGCGTACAGCGTCTGGGGTGTCTGCACGAGTAGCTTCTCCCTGTCCGAGATGGCGCCTCCGATGTGGTACGGCAGTCCGCAGTTGGCGAACGAGACGTGCTCGCCTCTTTCGATCAGGATGATCTCGGCGTCTTCGGAGAGCCGCCGAGCCCTGGCCGCGGCGGATGCCCCTCCGGCGACTCCGCCGACTATGACGATTCTAGGCTTGTGAGGCATGGTGTACTCCTTGGTGGTTGCGGATGTCCTAACGTTCCGTCCCGCAGTTTGCTTTGATGCAGTTGATCAGCGCGGGCAGGTGGGGCGATGCGATGCTGTAGTAGACCGCACGTCCCTGGCGCCTGCTTGTGAGCAGTCCGCCGGTCTGCATCAGGCGAAGGTGCTCGCACACCTGATGCGGCTTCACCCCGCACAACTCAGCGATCTCATGGACGGCCAGCTCCCTTTGGAGCAGTATGTCCACGATCCGCAGGCGGATCGGGTGGGCCATGATCTTGAGGCATGTTGCGGCCTCCGTCAGAACGTCCATGGTCAGCAATTCCGGCTCTCGAGACTGGTTCGGTTCCACGGCATCTCTCCTCGATACATCGACATATCACGATATGTCCAGTATATACCCGGAACGCGGCGTTGTCAATAGCCTCGGTGTGAACGTGGGTATGTATCGCTATGACAGGCCGCACCTGAGCGACTTACTGGAGAGCCCTCAACATGGAGAAGGACATATTCGTGCGCCACCCGAGCAACCCGCTGCTCACTCCGCAGAACATACCGGTCCGAGCGAACGCCGTGCTGAATCCGGGAGTCGTCGAGGTAGACGGCGAGGTAGTCCTGCTCCTGCGGATCGAGGATCGGCAGGGCATCTCGCAGATACGCGTGGCCCGAAGCGCCAATGGGATCGACAACTGGCGCATCGCAGATCATCCGCTCCTCGAGCCTGACCGCCCGGAGAACCCGTTCGAGGAGTGGGGATGCGAGGACGCGAGAGTCACTCAGTATGACAACGGCAAGTGGATCATCGCCTACACCGCGTACTCACGGTACGGGCCGGCGGTCGCGCTTGCGACCACCACGGACTTCGAAACGGCGGAGCGGATCGGCGTCGTGCTCTCCCCGACAAACAAGGATGCCGTCGTGATCCCGGAGTGCTATGAAGGGTCATGGATCATGCTGCACAGGCCGGTAACCGGCGCGCAGGAGCACATCTGGTACGCCGTGTCGTCCGGCAACCTGAAGAGCTGGACTCAACCGGGACTTCTTCTGCCCGAACGGGGCGGCCCCTGGTGGGACGGTCTCCGGGTCGGTGTCGGCGCGCCTCCGATCAAGACCGACGAAGGATGGCTGCTCATCTTCCACGGGGTAAAGTCGATCGCGGACTCGCCGATCTACCGACTGGGACTCGCTCTGCTGGACCGAGATGACCCTCGTAGGGTGCTCGCGCGCGCATCCGAGTGGGTATTCGCTCCGGAGGCGGAGTATGAGATGCACGGCCTCCTTCCCAACGTGGTCTTCACCTGTGGCGCGATCCGGCGAGGCGACGAGGTATGGATGTACTACGGGGCCTCAGACACGGTAGTGGCGCTCGCCATCGCCAAGCTCGATGAGCTTGTGGAGTTCGCGCATCGGTACGACTTCCTGCGGCGCGTAGGCCGGGAGAAAGGCATGGCCGGAGCCCCTCTGCTGGGCAAAGTGTACGAATGACCGCCCGGATCCACGCCGGATAGACCCCTCAGCAAGGGAAAACCTGCCGGCATGCACAACCTTAGGATAACGAACAATCCTTAGGAGTATTGCCGATATGCGTACGAGCCGTGTGCTGGACAAGCTTCGCGCGGGCGAAGTTGCCCATATCTTCAAGCTAAACCTCGACAGCGCCCGTGCGGCGGAGATTGCCTGCTTGGCCGGGTACGATGCCATCTGGACCGACATGGAGCACGTGCCGACAGACATCTCTCTGGTCGAGAGACAAATCTACACCGCGAAGGCCTACAACCGCGATGTCATGGTCCGGGTGGCGAGGGGCGGATACAGCGACTACATCGTGCCGCTGGAAGCCGATGCGGCGGGCATCATGGTCCCCCACATCATGAGCCTCGAGGATGCGAAGAACGTCGTGCGGATGACGCGCTTCCATCCGATCGGTCGTCGCCCGATCGACGGAGGGAACGCTGACGGTGAGTACTGTGGCTGCGACTTCCACGAGTATCTGCGCTTCGCCAACGCAAACCGGTTCGTTGCGGTGCAGATCGAAGACCCCGAGCTGCTCGATGACCTCGAAGCCATCGCCCAGTTGGATGGGATAGACATCATTTTCTTCGGCCCGGCGGACTTCAGTCAGGGCATAGGAGCTCCCGGCGACTTCAATCATCCGCTGCTTATCGAGACGCGCAAGCGCGTGGCCGAGGCCTGCCGGAAGTATGGGAAGTTCGCGGGGACTACCTCCAGTGTCGATAACATCCAGGAGTGGGTCGATATGGGCTATCGTTTCCTGTCACTCGGCGCGGATGTCCTCGGCCTTCGTCCGTACTGCGACAACCTGATGAAGGTGCTGAACGGCCTGAAAGTGCCGTAGCTCCCATATTGCAGGAGGGGATTCCGATCCCTGATCGGCGGTGGATCGGAATCCCCTCTTAAAAGATCTCGCCGAACGCGAAGTGCACCCGCGTATCTTCGCCGCGGGCCACATCGAGTCTCAGCGCGCCGAAAGTGGTTACCCAGAGGACGCCCACACCGACGCCGATTCGCGGCGAGAAGCTCTCATGCTGAGTGAACGCCGTATCCGTTCCTGGCGTGAATTGAAAGTCGCTGCCCCACGCATCGCCCGCATCGATGAACGCTGCTCCGATCAATTGTCTTGAGAACGGGACCCGGTACTCCACATTGAGAAGAGCGTAATACTGACCCCAGAATCGAGACTCCCGATAGCCGCGAAGGTTGTAGACCCCGCCCAGGAAGAACTGCTCGAAGAACGGCAGATTACCCAGCGCGGCCCCCACGCTCAGCCTGACAGCCAGAGACCGTATGGGCCTGATCGGATCGGCCGTGAGCATCTCGGGCGTTATCGTCTGCAGCGGAACATACCAGTTTCGCTGAACCGTGAGCTTGGTTATCAGACCGGTCCCATCGCCTCGCTCCGCCGATCCTGCTTCGAGGAACGAAGTGAAGTAGTTGCCCGCGGAGGGGATGAGCAGGTACAGCCTGCGGTCGGAGGTATACCTTGCCGTGCCGAGCACCACGGAGCCGCTCGTGCCGAGATCGGGGTCCGTGAAGAACTGAACCGGGAGCCCCGTAGGATCGATGTTCTCGTAACGCAGTCCGACGGCCGCTCGGCTGAAATCATCGAGCCGTCGCCCCGCAACCGCTTGCAGGCCGATATGCCGCTCCGAGTATCGCTGACTGCCGGGTTCGTCAACAAGATCGCTGGTGAAACGGTACTGCTTGAGGTCGAATGCGCGCACCAGCAGATCGGTCCGTGGTGATGCTATGAATGGGTTGTAGTAGGAGAGCTCGCCGCTGATATCGCCTCTGACAGTCCCCACTGCCAGGCTGGCGGCCAACCGCTGTGCTCTGCCGAAGAGATTGGCCTGCGTGAACGTCGCTTCAGCTACCAACTCATCGGATGGCGAGAAGCTCCCGCCGATGGTTATCTCACCTGTCTTGCGTTCCTGTACGTTGTACAGGACGATCTCCTCTCCGAGTTCGTCTCCCGGCTCGAGTGTGACCTCGATCCGCTCGAATATGCCGAGTTCGTCGAGGCGGTTGACATCTTCCTGGAGCACTCGGCGGTTGAACAGATCGCCGGGTTTCATATCGAGCAGACGGCGTATGGCGCTCTCACGGGTGCGCCGCAATCCCTGGATCACGATCTCTACGACCACCGTCTCGCGGATGTCGAACACGAGAGTGCGAGGCGGCTGATCGCCGATCACGCGGATCTGGGTGACCTCGGCGACGTAGCCGCGTTCGGCGTAAGCTCGCTCGATTGCTCGAATGGCTTCGGTGAGCAACGTGGGATTGATGACCGTGCCCGGCGTAACCGGGACTACGTCGCGAAGAACCTCGTCGGAGAGTGCGATGTTTCCCTCGAATTCGATGACCTGAACCTCCACGCGCTCGAGGGGAATTGGTGAGGTCGGGGCTGGAACAGACGGCTCCTCCTGAGCACGGAGCGGGCTCGTCGTCAGCATCGCCGTGCACAGGAGGAGCATCATTATCCTTGACATCGCGCGGATGCGTCCCATCAGAAGATCAGCCAGAGCAGGAAGAGCAGAATGGCCACCCCCAGGACGCCCCAGTGCGCGGCCGTACGCATGAGCAGCAGCACGACCCACACGACCAGCGCGATGATCGCCAGCGTGAGTAACAGCGATTCCATCGGGAGTACCTCCTTTCACCACTTGTGGTTTTCCCCCTGCGTGACGCCCCTAAACGCGGAAGGACGTCCCCGAAATACGCCCGTAAGCCGGGATGTCGGCTGGGTAGAGCCCTCGTCAGAGCGGTCTGCGCGACGGAATAACCGGGTACTATCAGGGAGGGGTGTGCAATGAGATCCTGGGCCTTCGCCCTGCGGGTGGCAACCGGCATGATCGCGGCCTGGCTCCTGGGCATGCTCTTCGTCGAGCTCGGCGAGGAGATCTCCGGGACCTTTCTGGGCGTGGTCGAGCGGGAACTGATGGCGCTGATCGCGGCGAACCGAGAGGCGGATGACACCATGTTCATGCTCGTGTTGACCTTCCTTGGGTCGGCGGTGGTCTATATCGTGATCGGCGGCATCGTAACCGCAGTCCTGTGGGGGCGGGGCGAACGACTGACCGCGGCTATGGTGGTGATCGTCGGAGTCGGCGCGGGACTGCTGGCATACGGCCTCAAGTACGCCTATGACCGACCTCGTCCCGACATCTCTCCAATCGTCGGCTCACCTCTGGCGAGTTTCCCGAGCGGCCACGCGCTGGCGTCAACAGCAATCTACGGCTTCTTCGCCTATCTGATCGCCCGTCGGCTGCGCTGGTACTGGAGGCCGCTGATATGGGCCTCATACGTCGCGCTGACGTTGGGTATCAGTATCAGCCGCATCTACCTGGGAATCCACTGGCCTACCGATGTCATCGGCGGCATTCTCGCGGGCGCCGTATGGCTCGCAGCGTGCATGTTGGCGCACGATGTGTTGATGCGCCTCGGAGAACGACGCGCCGAGAAGGAGTGATCCCCGACCGCCGTCGAACATTCGTGCAGTTGATCGCTTGGGAGGATGGTGCGATGATCAAGACTCTTGTACTGAGCGGCGGCGGAATCCACGACTCCAAGGGGTGTGGCGACGAGATCGAGCGGATCATGCGCGATGATGAGCGGTTCGACGTGGCGCGCGTCCATGATGACCTCTCTGTTCTGGAAGGCGATGGACTGGAGCCCTATGATGTGGTGATCCTGTACTACACCCGGGGTGAGCTGTCCGACGCCCAGCGGGACGGGCTGCTGAAGTTCGTCGCTTCGGGGAAGGGGTTCGTCGGCGTCCACTCGGCCACCGCCTCGTTCCGCGAATGCGAGGAGTTCCACTGCATGCTCGGCGGGATATTCACGACTCATCCGAAGCCGAGGCCCTATCAGGTCAGCATCGTCGATCCGGATCATCCGATCACCGAGGGTATCGACGAGTTCTTCGTGGAGGACGAGCAGTACATCATGGACTACGATCCGCGAGTGACCGTCCTCGCCTCGGCGCTCTACCGAGGGAAAGCCGAGCCCGTCATCTGGACCAAGTCATGGGGGCAGGGGAGGGTCTACTATCTGGCGCTGGGCCATACCCCCGAGTGCTGTCGCCACGACCGCTTCGGTCCGCTTCTGGTCCGTGGCACTGCTTGGGCCGCCGGCAGCGGTAGCAGTTGACGAAGTCTGGCGAAAACGGTACAATAACACCGGAGTTGAAGGGGAGTAGCACTCCGTGACCGGTGGATACCGGCTCGGGGAGGTCTGGGTCGTCAACACGCTTCCGGAACAGCCCGGAGCCGGCCCTGTCCAAAGGCCCACTGTTCATCTGGGACGCAAGACCTTCGCCACACAGACCTCGCATCGCGGGCCGTTGTGGTGGAGGTCTTTTTGATAGGGGGTAGACAGTGAACACTCTCAAAACAGGCTTTCTATTCACCGCGTTGTTTGCTCTCGCGATCGGCATCGGCAAGATGCTCGGTGGAACGTCCGGGATGGTCTGGGCGTTCGGATTCGCGCTGATCATGAATATCGGAAGCTACTGGTTCAGCGACAAGATCGTGCTCGCCATGTATCGCGCCCAGCCGATCACCGAGTCGGACTCGCCGGGCCTTTTCTCCATAGTGCAGCGGCTCACCCAGCAGGCCGGACTGCCGATGCCCAAGCTCTACATCGTGCCGGGTGAGACGCCGAACGCCTTCGCTACGGGACGGAACCCGCAGCATTCGGCCGTCGCCGTGACGGAGGGGCTGATGCGCATTCTTGACCGCGATGAGGTCGAGGGCGTCCTTGCGCACGAGTTGGCGCACATCAAGAACCGCGACATCCTGATCTCGACGATTGCAGCCACGTTCGCCGGCGCCATCATGATGATCGGCAACATGGTCCGATGGGCAGCGATCTTCGGCATGGGCGGTCGTGATGATGATGACAGGGGTGGGGCGTTTGCGATGCTGGCGCTGGCGATAGTCGCCCCGCTGGCCGCGCTGTTGATCCAGATGGCCATCTCGCGCTCGCGTGAGTACCAGGCCGACGCGACCGGCGCGTCGATCAGCGGCAAGCCGATGGGTCTGGCCAACGCCCTGATGAAGCTGGAGAGGGCATCGGAGCTTGTGCCCGCGGAGGTGAGCCCGGCGACGGCGCACATGATGATCGTGAACCCGCTCCACGGCGGGATCGGCAGCCTGTTCAGCACACATCCCGCGATCCCCGAGCGTGTCAGACGGCTCCGTGAGCTCGCCGACCGCATGGGGCAGTACTAGCATATCGTACTTGTAGGAGCGGCTTCCCAGCCGCTCCTACAACGTGGTGTCGGGCGGCCGTGGAAGGCCGTCGCTACTGATACCTCCCGAACTCCTTCGCCGCGTAGTACATCGCGGCTATGTTCTCCTCCGGAATCCCTGGCGACATGTTGTTCGCCTCCCGAAGGACGAACTTGCCTCCCTCCGTCACGCCCGTCGAAAGGATCCGGCGTACCTCGTCGCGTACCTCCTCGGGAGTCGTCCGCTGGAGGAACGCCACGGTCGGCCCGCCGTTGATATGGACGTCAGGGCCGAGTTCCTCCCGGAGCCACGCGAAGTCCACAGGGTAGCCCGTATCGAAGCCGTTGACATTCAGCTCATCCCGGATTGTCTTGAAGTGCCGGGTGGCATCGCCGCAGAGGTGGATGCTGTGCGGTCCATCCCCCGCGAGTTCTGAGACGAGACGCTTGTGGCACGGGAGCACGAATTCGCGGTATGTCTCCGTGGAGAGAAGCTGGATACTGTCGTCCGCAAAGCCCCAGTTCCTCGGCCTGGGATCGTGTCCGAGTCGCTCGCGCCATGCCTTGATGCGCACGATCGTCGCTTCGGTGATGTAGTCGAGCAGTTCGCGCACGAAGTCCGGGTCCTCGTAGATGTCGAGGCAGATCTCCGTCGCACCACGTAGGTTCGCGGCGGCGGTGAAGGGCCCGTCAGTGCCCATCCCGGATGGACTTACGCCGCGCACCGGGAGTCCCATGTAGGCGTAGTCTCTGATCCGCTCCGAGAGGTGTTCGAGGAACCGAACGTTCTTGGCCATGATCCCGCCGGTGAACGGATCGGGTATGCCCCTGTCGAAGAGCATCCGCTTGTTGTCGTCCCCGAGTATCGGCGACGTGTCCGGCACCTGCCCCTCGCGGTAGTGGACCGGGCATCCGAACCACGCGGCCTCGTAGTAGTTCTGCAAGTCCACCTGTACTCCGGGCCATGCCTCGGCGGGCATTCCCATGTCAGCATCGCTGAGCAGGTTGTGCCGGACATAGTGCTGGAACTCGAGTTGGGTCTCCAGCATGACCTCCGGGTCTTCGCTGTATTCCTCGAAGCTCACGCCTCTCGGGTTGAGCCACGGACTGAAGAGGTAGTATCGGACGTTGAGTCCAAGGATCACAGGTACGCGAGTCGGCCTGCCCGCGTGATATGCGTCCCAGACCCGCTTCACTTCCTCGTTGTGCGCCGCGAAATCGATGTCGAGCATCTCGTCCTCCGATCGGTACGGATAGCCCCATTATACCCGCCGAGCCTTCGCCTGGGAAGGATTCCGGCGGCTCAAAGAAGTATGGAAGTATGGGAGTATGGGCCGGCCCTGAATCCCACACCCCCATACTCCCAAACCTGACAGGAGGCACTTCATGGATTCTCGTCTCACGCGCTTCTGTGTGGCATTGGTGCTCCTCGCCCTGCTGGCCACCGGAGCGTCCGCCGCCCAGACAATCTGGGCGAAAGGCAACACACACACGCATACCACCAACAGCGACGGCGACAGCGCCCCCGAGGTGGTTGTAGACTGGTACAAGAGTCACGGCTACCAGTTCCTCTTCATCACCGACCACGGCAAGGTGACCGACCCGACTCCTCTGGACAAGGCCGGCGATGACTTCATCCTGATCGGTGGCGAAGAGTCCGCCGTCAAGGGCGCCAAGAAGCCGATCCACGGATGTGCCCTCGGCATAACGAGGACCATCCCTTACACCGATGTGGCTGCTACCCCGGCCAAGAGCATCGTCAAGATGGTCGATGAGATCCGCCAGGCGGGCGGCGTTCCTCAGGTCAACCATCCGAACTTCGTGTGGTCGTTCGGCTATGCTGAGCTCAAGGGTCTGAGAGGACCGTATCTGCTCGAAGTCTTCAACGGTCATCCCAGCGTTCACAACTCCGGGAGCGAGTCGCACCTGTCCGTCGAGCAGACCTGGGACATGTTGCTCTCCGACGGCGTGACGGTATATGCAACCGCCACCGACGACGCGCATAACCTCAAGGAGATGGCCGCGAACAAGGCCAACCCCGGCCGCGGATGGATCTATGTGCGCGTGACTTCGCTGACGGCCGACAACGTGCTCGCGGCCCTTCGATCAGGCGATTTCTACGCTTCGACCGGCGTTGAACTGGCCGATTACGCCTTCGACGGCAAGACTATGACCGTGCGTGTCAAGCCAAAGGACGGAGTTCGCTACTGGATTCGCTTCGTCGGGAAATACGGCCGCATCCTCCAGGAGACCGCCGGCACGGAGGCTTCCTACACGGTGACGGCCCGCGCTGATGCCAACGACTACGTGCGCTGCAAGGTTATCGCCAGCGACAACACGGTTGCCTGGACTCAGGCATTTCGGATCGGAGGTGCGAAGTGAGACTCAAACTGACGGCTATCCTGCTCATCGGTCTGCTGGCGATTGTCGCCGTCGCGGCCCAGGCTGCGGAGATCTGGGTCAAGGGCCAGCTTCACTGCCACACGAACGCGAGTGACGCCAACGTCCCGCCTCAGGAGGCCATGGACTGGTACAAGGACCACGGTTTCAACTTCGTCATCCTGACCGACCACCGGAAAGTGACCGATGTGACGCCGCTCGACAAGGACCCGAACGATGCGTTCATCCTGATCCACGGCGAGGAGCTCGATCTGCCCGGCAAGGGCCGACCGATCCATGGCAATGCGCTCGGCCTCACCAAGACCGTCCCCGTTCCGCCGCGTCTGCTCACTCCGGCCAAGAGCGTAGCGAATCTGGTCGACTACATCCGAGAGACCGGAGCCATTCCGATGGTGAACCACCCGAACTGGTACTTCGCGCTTACTCATCGCGAACTGCTTCAGATCGAAGGACCGTACTTGCTGGAGATCGCTAACATGGGCGGTCCCACCTGTTACAACGAGGGCAGCACCGTCTATCTCCAGGTGGAGCAGACATGGGATATCCTGCTCTCCGAGGGCCGGACGGTCTATGGTACTGCTACCGATGACGTGCACGACTACAAGAACTTCAAGCCGGGAAACGCGAATCCCGGACTCGGCTGGGTTGTGTGTCGTGTGCCCGAGCTCACCACCGCCGCAGTACTTGACGCGCTGGCGAATGGAAGGTTCTACTCGTCCACTGGTGTAGAGCTGTCCTCGTACAGCTTCGACGGCAAGACGATGAAGATTTCGGTTGCGCCGAAGGAAGGGCAGACGTTCACCATCCGGTTCGTCGGCAAGTATGGGCGCATCCTGCAGGAGACGGAGGGCTTGTCGGCGTCATACAGGGTCACCGGTTCGCGGGAGAAGAACGACTACATTCGCTGCAAGGTCATCTGCAGCGACCGCACAGTCGCTTGGACCCAGGCAGAGCGTCTGTAGGCTATTACAACAGCCGGTTGATGCAAAGAGGGGCGGGAGTCCATCTCCCGCCCCTCTTTGCATCCCGTATGTATGTAGGAGCAGCTTCCAGCTGCGATACGGTCTATTGGAGCAAGATCGCAGCTGGAAGCTGCTCCTACAAGTGTAGCCTACGGTCTGTAGAACACCTCGCTGACCGAGCGGTTATAGTGTATCCGATTGATCGTGCGGGCCAGCGTATCCGACAGACACCTCACCGTTACGAAGGGCACGCTCTCGAACTCCACGGTCTGCGGAATGCTGTTCGTCACGACGACCTGCTTCAGCCCGAAATCACTGTGGAGTTCCTGAAGCCTCTCCATCGCCTTGCCGACGCAGAGGTTGTGCGAGACGCCCAGGTAGACCTCCTCGATGCCCTTCTCCTCGACCAGCTTCCGGACGAGCCCGTACATCGTGCCGCCGTTGCTGATCATGTCGTCGAGCACGATGGCGATCTTCTTGCCCTCGAGATCGCCGATGATCTCGGAGATCGTCGCCACCTCGGGCCTCGGTCGGTACTTCGAGGCGATCGCGCACTTGATGTCCAGAGCGCGGCCGAAGTGTGTCACGAACTTCGATGCGCCGGCATCGGGGGCGACCGCGATCACGTCATCGCGACCTCTGAAGCGGCTGAACTCGTCGATGAAGAGCGAGAGGCTCTCAAGTGTGTTGACGGGCATGCCGCCGTAGAACCCCTTGATCTGATCGCAATGCGGGTCCCAGACTATCAGCCTGTCCATCCCCGCCGTGACTGTCAGATCGGCCATCAACCGCGCGGTGGTCGCCTCGCGGGTGAACTTGGTCGGCTTGTCCTGACGAGCATAGGCCAGATACGGAAGCACACCCGTGACGCTCGTAGCCCCGTGCTCCTTGAAAGCCCGAACGGCCACCAGAAACGCCATGTAGTTCTGGTCGATGCTTCGATCCGAAGTCGGATCGAAGAGCGCCTGGAAGAGGTATACGTCACAGCCGCTGACATGCATCTCCAGGCGCGTAACCGTCTCCGTGTCGGAGAACCTTCTGTCGATGTTCTCCAGATGCAGGATGTTCTCCATGCTTCCGGCTTCCCTCAGCAGATGGTGGTAACGGTCTACCACACGCTCCGAAAGTAGTGAACCGGAACAGCAGCCTGCGATCAGCAGCCTTCCTCGTGGAGCGATCATGCTCTTGGTCTGCTGCTGAGCCAGGTGCTCGGGCGTGTAGAACGTGCTCTTGCCGGCCTGAAGTATTTCTGTCAGCGTCATGGTTCTTCCTTGCTAATATGTCTGCCGGTTAGGCTCCGAACTTCTCCTGAACGTTCATCAGGTTCGTCAGGATGTTCATAACGTCTATTCCACGGATGCGGAGGAGCCCTCCTCCTACGACCGATCGCTCGTCGAACGACTGAACCGAATCCACCCGGACTCCCGGTCCGTAGATAGCAATAGGCACGGGATCGCCGGAATGGTCTTTGATTGCGACCGGCGTGGCGTGGTCCGCGGTGAGGACGATGTAGGTCTGCTCGTCGATCTTGTCCATCAGCATACCGATGACCCTATCGATGTTCTCGATGAAGGTCACCTTAGCCTGAGCGTCTCCGTCGTGCCCGCCGATGTCTCCACCCTTGATGTTGCAGAGGACGAAGTTGTGGTCATCGAGCGCCTTGATGATGGCGTTGCCCATCGCCGCAATGTCGGAGTCGAGACCGCCGGTTGCGCCCGGGACTTCGATGATGTCCATCCCGAGGTAGCAGGCGATTCCCGCGATCAGTCCGGTCTCAACTACCGCGGCCGGCTTCAGGTGATACTTCTCCTCGAAGCTTCCGAGGCTCGGAGCGACCCCTCCGCCGCGCGGCAGGATGATGTTGGCGGCCATCTTGCCCTCGGCCTCGCGGGCCTTGTTCACGGGATGGTCCTTCAGCGCCTCGTACGACCTTCGGACGAACTCGTTGACGATGCGGGCGGTCTTGGCGCTCGCGGCATCGTTGGGATCGATGGCATGAGCGACATGGATCTTCTGGCCGACTTCATGCGGGTCTACGTCGCTGATGTCGGCGCCGAGCCCCGGACCTCTGAGGACAAGCGCGCCTCTGTGGGCGACCGACTCCTTGAAGTAGACGGTGACGTCCTCGATCTGCATGCCGTTGACCGTGGCGGCGAGCTGATCGGTGCCTGTCTCGATGCGCCCCGCACGGCGGTCGAGGATGACCATGTTGTCGTCAACCGTGGAGAAGTTGCATCTGAACGCGACATCGCCCTGCTTGACGTCCATGCCGATTCCGGCTGCCTCGAACGGGCCGCGGCCGGTGTATGTGGTGAAAGGATCGAATCCGAGGATTGCGAGGTGGGACGTATCGCTGCCTGCTCTGATTCCGGGCGCGATCGGGTCCATGAGTCCGCATTCACCCCGCAGGGCGAGAGTGCTCATGTTAACATTGTTGGCTGCTTCCAGTGGTGTCCTGTTCCCGAGCGCCGGCACGGGCCGATCGGCCATCCCATCGCAGATGACGAGAATTGCTTTCAGTCCTTCCATTGCTGCCTCCCGCGTGGATTTCTGACTGTAACCCACTTATGTTACTATATCCGCGCGCCGCTTGGCAACTAGGCCGACCTGCTGGGTATTCGTCTGCTCTGGGGGATCACCTACCGGCGAAACTGGGGGAGATAGTCCGCCTCCAGGGCGAGCAGTTCGTCGAGGGACCTCTCCGCCGCTTCCGCGCTTTGAACGACAGGATCGGTCAGGAGCGCCTGCAACGCGATGTCTCGCGAGCCGGTCACGGCGGCCTCGACGACCAGGTTCTGCACGCCGACCTGGGTGTTGCAGAGAGCCGCGATCCCGTCGGGCAGCGGGCCGATGTGGACGCCCCGAATGCCGCACGTGCTGATGACCGCGGGGACTTCCACGATGGCGTCTTGCGGGAGGTTCGGAATGAGCCCATCGTTCGGGATGTTCACGGCAAGCTCGATGTGGTTTGTGTCCGAGAGTATGCCGGCGATGATGTCGAGGGCGCGCTCTCCGGATCTGCGTCCGAGAAGCTCGTCGATCGGCTCTTCACCGCGAACCATCCGCGCGATTCTCTCCCACATCTCGTTTCGGCGCCGTTCCGCCGCATCGAAATCGTATCCGCGCGTGCCGCAGAACTCATGGGCGAAGGGCAAGTACTCACCGATGTGGTCGTCTCCCGGTGACGGGTAGTAGCCAAACGCGTCGAACATCCTGCGGCTGAGCGGCTGAAAGCCGGGGTCGTAACCCCTGAGATGCTCGACGAGCCTGGGGTATGCGTTCTTCCCCGTCCCCTTGAAGCGCAGGTCGAGCATCCACGTGAAGTGATTGAGGCCGGCCGCTTTGGTGTCCAGATCGGCTGCGTCGATCTCCATCACGCGCGCCAGGTTGTGGAGCTGGCCGCCGATGCCGTGGCAGAGGCCGACGATGTTGACGTCCGTGCAGCGGTTCACTGCCATGCAGAGCCTTGAGACGGGGTTGGTGAAGTTGAGGACGAGCGCGTCCGGACACAGGCGCTCGATGTCACGGCAGATGTCCAGCAGGATGGGGATGTTCCGCATCGAGTGGAACAGACCGCCCGGACCTCCGTTCTCGCCGAGCACCTGTTTGATGCCGTGCTTCAGAGGAATCCGGAAATCGAGCCTCCAGAGCTCCTCCCGGCGGACCGCGATCGATACGATCACAAACTCGGCATCGGGGAGTGCGTATGCGCGGTCGGTGGTGTGCTCGATCTTCAGGCCGGCGCCGGCTGCGTCATTCATCTTCCGGGCGAGGGTAGCGATCGCTTCCAGTCCGTGGGGGTCTACGTCTACCAGCACGATCCTGCTCCCCCGAAAGCCGGGGGTGTTGATGATATCGCCAATCGTTCCGAGTCCGAATGATGCGCTTCCCGCACCTATCAGCACGATCTTGGTCGCCTTCACGCTGTCCTCCTCGACGCCGTGCAGCCGGCAGATCACCTTATGGCCGATTCTACCCCGGTATAATGCCCCTGTCAAGCATGGGCCGACAGGAAGTGCGAGCGGGAGCCGCTGAGTTTGACACCACCCAATGCTTCTGTTAGAATTCCGCAGTCACGCCCACTGCGCAAGGGAAGGGGAACCTCACATGAGCGAGCAGCTCAAGGCATTGTACCAACTGCAACTGATCGACCTCGATCTCGACAAGAACAAGAAGGCCAAAGCCGCTCTCGACGACGGGTCGGCGAAGAAGCAGCAGGTCGAGAGGATTCGTGCCCAGGCTGCCGAGGCCGATCGACTCCTCAACGAAGCCATCACCGAGCAGCGGGACAAGGAACTAAACGTCAATGCCATCGAGGAGAAGAAGAAGCAGATTCAGGACAAGATGTACTCCGGCAAGGTCGGCAGCCCCAAGGAACTCCAGAACATGCAGGAGGAAGTCGCAATGCTCGATCGGCAGCGCGGGAAGCTGGAGGAGCGCATCCTCGAACTGATGGATATCATCGAGGAGCGCAAGACCGTCGCCGCGAAAGCCGCTGAGATCCTGAAACAGAGCGAAGAGAAGCTCGACGCCTACCTTGCGAAACTGGCCGAGAACAACCGCATCCTTACGAAGAACATCGAGATCCTCAGTCACCGCCGTGAGAGCGCCGCTTCCCATGTCGATGCCGGGCTCCTCAAGCGCTATGAGAGCCTGCAGTCGCGCATCGGCGTGCTGGCCGTGGGCAAGATCGAGGGCAGCCAGTGCGGTGGGTGCCGCACGGGTCTCACACCCTACCAGATACGCCAGGCAGAGCTCGACAAGGAGATCGTTAGCTGCGAGAACTGCGGCCGGATACTCTACAAGGAGAAGCATTGATGGCCGGACGTGCAATCATCAACATCGACGGAGCTGCGAAGGGCAACCCGGGACCCGCGGGCATAGGCGTCGTTATCTGCGACGAGTCCGGCAAGGTACTGCAGGAGATCGGCTCCTACATCGGCCAGGCCACGAACAATTTTGCTGAGTACACCGCTCTGATTCGCGGGCTCTCCGAAGCGCGGATGCTGGGATTCGACCAGGTGACCGTGTACACCGATAGCGAGCTTATGGCGCGTCAGATCGCCGGCCGGTATCAGGTGAAGTCAGAGAGCCTGATATCCCTGTATGAGTCGGCGCTCGATCTTCTGGGTAAGTTCAAGTCAGCCACGGTGAACCACGTGCCGAGGGAGAAGAACAAGGCGGCGGACAAGCTGGCTAGTGCGGCGGCCGCGCAGGGCTCTCAGCCGGACCTGTTCGAGGAGAGGCCCGAGAAGCCGGCCAAGCCGGAGAAGCCGAAGAAGGAGGTCCGCCGGGAGGAATCAGTGATCCAGCGTATCAGCTTGCGTACAACCCACAGGACCGATTTCATCGAGATCACCGCCGAGGTGCAGGACGCCGTCAGGAAGAGCGGTGTCACCGACGGCGTATGCATCGTCTTCGTGCCGCACACGACGGCCGGCGTCACGATCAATGAGAACGCCGATCCGTATGTCGAGCGCGACATGATAGACATCCTGAACGGCCTGGTTCCGCAGCTATCCACCTACCGGCATGCCGAGGGCAATGCCGACGCCCACGCGAAGGCGAGCATAATCGGTTCATCGGTGACCGTCTTGGTGGAGAAAGGGAAGCTGGTGCTGGGCACCTGGCAGGGGGTCTTCTTCTGTGAGTTCGACGGCCCGCGCAACCGCGAGTTCCTCGTGCGGGTAGGGTAAACGCGATACACAGACAAAAGGGCGGGAAACCCCGCCCTCGCTGCTCACTGGATGCTCGATCCTGGATACCGGTTACCGGTCACTGATCACCGATCACTCCGCTGCCTCGCCCTGCCCGACGATCTGCTGCTTCGGCTCCTCGGTCTCGGTCTGAGAGGCGGTCTGCTCGCCCTCGCCGATCTCGACCTTCTGGAACCGCTTCTCGGTGTCGGAGAGTCCCATCTCGGCCTTTAACTCCGCCAGCGCCGCATCAGCGCGCGCCTTCCGTGACGCCTGGCGCACCTGCCGGAGCTTCGCCTCATCGCCCAACTGCGCGATGTCGCCCATCGCCTGCGACTCCGCGAAGGCCTGATCCGCCTGCTCCTCCATCCGCTCGATCGCCTTCATGTCGGCATCGAGCGACGGTTTCACCGCGAACTTCTGGACCTGCGTGCGCATCGTGGCAAGCTGGTAGCGCATCTGGGCGTTCCTGGTGCGGTCGGATGCCGCCTGAAGCTCTTCCTGGAACATCTCGATCTGCTGCTTGGCTTCCTCAGCATGCTGCTGCGCGGCGGCGAGCTGGGTGGTCAAATCGTCAACACGCTGCTGGGCGGCTTCCTTCTGCAGGAGCAGGTTGCCCGCCAGTTCGTCCTCGTTCTGGAGGACGGCCTGGCGCGCGTCCTCGTCCAACTGCTTGAGCTTCTCCTGTTCGGCGGCGAGCATCCGCTCTATGCGGTACTGGTTGGCGATGACGGGTACCGCCGACGCCTTCAGGTCAGCCAGCTTCTTCTTCATGTTGTCGAGAACGTACGGGCCGATAATCTTCGGATCCTCATACTTGATCAGCCCGAAGCTGATCGTGGCGAGGAAAATCCGCTTTATGCGCTCGAGTATGTCTCCCACAGGTGTCGCCTCCTTGACTACGCAACTGCGTTGGGCCGATGAACCGGCCCCATATTATCATGACAAACCGGAGTTGGCAAGGTTGCAGGTGGGGAAGGGGAATGGAGTGATGGAGTATTGGAGTACTGGAGTACTGGGAACCCATCACTCCATTACTCCAGTACTCCATTCCCCACTCCCGTCCTACTTCTCCGGCTTGAGCTGCGGGAAGAGGATCACGTCGCGGATCGACGGCGAATCCGTGAACAGCATGACCAGCCGGTCGATGCCTACTCCGAGCCCACCGGTCGGCGGCATGCCGTACTCCAGTGCGCGCAGGAAGTCCTCGTCCATCGGATGGGCTTCCTCGTCACCGGAGGCGCGCATCTTGCCCTGTGCGACGAATCTCTCGCGCTGGTCGATCGGATCGTTGATCTCGGAGAACGCGTTGCCCATTTCCAGCCCGATCGCATACGGCTCGAACCGCCGCGTGAGGCTCGGATCGTCCTGCCGCTTCTTTGCGAGCGGCGATATGTCGAGCGGGAAGTCGGTGACGAATGTCGGCTGGATCAGCTTCGGCTGGGTGAACCGCTCGTGTATCTTGTCGATGATCCCGCCGATCTGCGTCTCCTGCTCCATCGGGAGGCCGAGGCGTTCGCCGGCCGCCTTTGCCGTCTCCAGAGAGCGGAACTCCTCGGGCTCCACACCGGCGTTCTGCCTGATGCCTTCCAGCAGCGGCAGGCGCGGCCACGGCGGAGTCAGGTCGATCGTATGCTCCCCATACTTGAACGTCAGCCCGCCATGAATCCGCCGGCAGATGAAGCAGAACATCCGCTCTACGAGGTCCATGATGTCTTCCAGGTTCGCATATGCCTGATAGAGCTCGAGGAGCGTGTACTCCGGGTTGTGCCGGGTCGAGAGTCCCTCGTTGCGGAAGACACGCCCCATCTCGTACACCTTATCGAATCCCCCGACGATCAGGCGCTTCAGGTAGAGCTCGAGCGAGATCCTGAGGTGGAACGTATGATCGAGCGCGTTGTGATAAGTGAGGAACGGACGCGCCGCGGCGCCGCCCGCGACCGCCTGCAGGACGGGCGTCTCGACCTCGATGAAGCCTTCCTCGTCGAGGAAATCGCGCATCGCCTTGACGATGCGGCTGCGGTTCAGCATGGTCTCCTTGACCTCGGGATGCACTATAAGGTCGAGGTACCTCTGACGATACCGCTGCTCCACGTCGGAGAGGGTGTACCACTCCTCGTCGCCCTTCTGCTTGCCTATCGGGATCGGGCGGAGGGATTTGGCCAGGAATGTGAACTCGGTAGCGAATACGGATATCTCCCCGGTGCGTGTCTTGCCGACCGTGCCTCGGACACCGATGAAGTCGCCGATATCGAGATCGCGCACCAGTTGATAGCTCTCCTCGCCGATCTGATCCATCTTGAGGTAGACCTGTATCCTGCCGCTCCCATCCTGCACGTGGGCGAACGATGCCTTGCCCATCGGCCGGAACGACACTACGCGGCCCGCGACGGACACCGTCTGCCCGTCGAGTTCCTCGGCAGCGTCCAGGATCTGCTGCGCGGTATGAGTCCGATCATACCGCTCGATGGCGAATGGGTCGAATCCCTGTTCGCGCATCTTTCTCAGCTTCTCCATCCTGTGCTCGATCAGTTCACTTTCCTCGTACACTTGCCTGCTCCTCTTGCTCATATGTGGAACAGCGTATAGACCCTGACTCCCTTTCGAGCGGGAAGGGCTATACGCTGTTCGTTGAAGGCTATTGAAAGACCCGGTGGAGATGCCTACTTGCTGATCTTGACGATCTTCACGTGCATCTCGCCATCCGGAGTCTCGATGGTCAGCACGTCGCCGACCTTCTTGTCCATCAGGGCCTCGCCGACGGGCGATTCATTCGAGATCCGGTCTTCCCCGGGATCCGCCTCAATCGAACCGACTATCGTGTATACCCACTCGTCTTTCGTGTCCAAGTCGCGCACTTTGACCTTGGACCCGATCCCCACGTGGTCGGTCTTGACATCCCCCGCCTCGATGACCAGGGCATTGTGAAGTATGCGCTTCAATTCGAGAATGCGGCCCTCGACGAATGCCTGCTCATTCTTGGCGTCTTCGTACTCAGAGTTCTCCGAGAGGTCGCCGAACTGCTTCGATTCCTTGATTCGCTCGGCAATCTCTCTTCTATGTACGGTGCGAAGGTGCTCTAATTCCTGCTCGATCCTCTTGAGGCCTTCAGCAGTAAGGACAATCTCGTTCTCAGTGGTCACGTGGCTCACCCCTCAACTGCTTAATAATATAAGCACTGATTGTCCCGCAAGATCGGGCAACCAGTGCTTAGAGTGCGCGCCGTTTAGTTTTTCGATGGGATTTTACCACAGGGCGTACCGTTTGTCAAACATGTTTTTGTGCCTATGGTGGAGAATTTGACCGATCTATGCACCTGGGCCATGCTCTAGGAGCAACGGGTCGCTAAGCTTGCGCCGGAGATCTCCTTGCCGAGCCGGGCACAGGTCCGGTCGCGAGAAAGTCATGGAAAGGACAAAGAGATGTGCGAGTAGAACGGGCGTCAGCGGACTGAAGGGGACATAAACGATGAAGGGGCCCGCACAGGCGGACCCCACATAGAAGGTGAACTGCATCGAGGGATCAGTTCATGACCCGAAGGCTAAAACCTAGCCCCCAGCGTCACCTCGTTGACTAAAATACATGTAGCCACCACCTCCTCTGTAAGGATCGCCTATGGCGACGATCCACATCACTGCGGATCGTGAACCCAGTGTATCAGAGTGCACGCACCGTGTCAAACGATGTTTCCGGACCGGAACGGGCAATTCGCATGCGCCGAATCAGCCATGCGGTAGGTACTGGAATGGAAAACCGGTACTTTTACCTGCTTGACGCAACTTGCATTACGTGGTAACCTATGTACATCGCAAGGCCGCTTCATTTGTCAAAATGAAAGCTGAGCTGGCTAGAACTGGAAGCGCGTCAGCCGTAGGGCAAAATGTGATGCAGGCTCGATAAAGGGGTCTGCTCCTACCTGCAGCCGACGCGTCTTTCTTTTGCCTGCCCCACTGCATTCTCACTTCGCGTCCCTCGTCGAAACCCCTGCAGGAGAGTGCCTCGGACCGCCGAATATGATGGTACCAGTACAGTTCGATTCGTGGCCGGAAAGGAGTCGAGCGATGGCACATTCAAGAGACCGCGGGAACGACGGAAAGAAGAAGCGGAAGAAGAAAGAGAAGCAGAAGGTCGAAGCTCACGAGAGCCTGCTTCATGCCCGGGTCAGAGTACCCGGTGCGCCGCCGAGCGCGTAAGCAGCCGCGCCGACTCCCCAGCGAGTCGGACGTCATCGGATGTGAGTGACACGGAATGACGGGAGGGTCCGCGCTCTCGTGAACCCTCCCGTCTCGTAGCCGCTGTTCGGCCGAGCAGGGCCGGGAGGTCCAGCTCGGCAGTGGGTCGCTCGTTAAGGTCTTGCGCTATTCCTTGTCCGGCGTAGGCGCTTGCTCAGACTGCTGGTCCGGCGCGTTCTTACTTGCCTGTTGGGTGGCATGCATCTCGTGCTGGATCAGGTCGATGACCAGACGGTTCGTTGCCGCCGGACGCAGCTTGAGGAGGGCGATCATCCTCTCCTTGTCCAGCTTCCATCCCTGCACCACGGTTCCCAGATCGCTGCAGAGGCGAACCACTTCGCCGTTGAGATCAAATGTCTCCGGATGGTAGATGCCCGATACCACCCCGTATATTGTCTTCCCCGGGGAATAGTTGAACTGGATATTCACCCATTCGTCGTCGTAGACCATCTTGAGATTCTGAACCGGCAGCGTGAGTGTCAACAGCTGCGAGTGCTTGTCTCGGACGGTGAAGGTAGTCGGCTCCCCATCGGCCCCCAGGTCGCGCAGGATATTCCGCGCAATCAGTCTGGGATTCAGATCCCAGTGGTACTCCTCCTTGCCCTTGATCGGGCTGTAGGCGTCGGGGTACATTCCGGCATTCTCCGGATACTCACGGGTGGTGTACTCCTGCTGCTGGATGCCGCAGTTCAGTATGCCCTTCGAGATCTGCTTCCACGGCAACGACTGGTCGAAATCGGCCAGTTTGTCGATGGCGTATCCGTATTCCAGACCGCACCACTGGACCATGACTCCGAACCAGGGCTGTCCATCGAACCAGGTGGCGCCGAACACGGGGATAGTGCCGTAGCGCATGATCGGCTGATCCTTGGCGTTCCACAGGTACACGAAGGGCAGGCCCGTTTTCGCCCAGTAGACCGCGCGATCGAGGTAGTGCTTGTCATCGGTGAGCCGATAACCGGCAAGGTATGCCCGTACCAGTCGGGCGGATGCCAGTATGTCAGGCACGTGCAGTTGGAGTTCCCATGTCTGCGCGCCTTCCGGGCGAGTTGTCGTGTCGAGGAACTTCAGCGCCTTGATGCCTGCCTCCTTCGCTCTGGCGTCGCTTGTGATGAGAGCGTGCTCCAGAAGATCCTGCGCTCGGATTGCGGTCCATCCCGATGATGTATCACCTGTCCTGCCGAATACCTCGTGCTTCTTGTCCGAAGGAATGAACGGCCAGGATCCGTCGTCGCGCTGGCTCTTGATCAGGCTATCTGCATGTGCGAAGGCACGGTCGAGGGCTGACTCCGGATCCCCCACAAAGAGCGACGTGCTCAGAGGCAGGGAGGCCTTGGCCGCATCCGTCGCAGGCCGGACCACATCCTCGATTGCCAGGATGACGTCCTTCTTTGCGACTCTGTGAGTGCGCGCCCAGAGGTAGTTGGCGATCATGGCGTCGAAAGTCGTGGGCCCGGTGATTGTGTGCTTCCATGCCTTGGCGCCCGCGTCCCAACTCGATCCGAGGAATGACTGGTCGCATAGGTCCATCATCTCGCTCGGCTTCCTGGTCATTTTCGGCGGCTCGGGAAAGCCGTGGCGGGCGATCCAGTCGTCCACCGCATCGATGATGGTTGTCGAATCGGCCATCGCGGTGATCACCGCATCCAGGCGAATGGACTGCCCGGCTGCCAGTGCATACGGCTTCTCGGCGGTGGTCTTGTTCTCGGGCGTCCAGTCCGGTACGGACGGTGCGAAGATGCCCATCAGATGGTTGTCCTGACCGTCGAGGAAGTTCCGTGATGCGAAGATCGGCGACGGGCGATCCGCCTTGCCGTCCCATCTCTGCAGCGGGTCCCACTCCAGCATCACGAGCGTGCCTCCGTGTCGGACCGCCATGAACGGGATTGTGACCTTGTTGGGGTGGGGAACGGTCCTCAGGTTGTTCGGCGGGCTGACAAACTCCGTGCCGGAGGAGTCCTCGGTCAGCAGGTACTCGAGGCCGGGAAACAATGCCTCGTCCTTCTTCGCGCCGAATGCGCCGTCGCCGGCGTAGACCGTCGGCCCTGAGAAATGGAGTATGTCCGCCGGCTGCTGTGCGGTAACCGAGTGCCTCACGGACACTCGAGGCTTCTCTGCATCGAGTCTGAATACCCATTCGAAGGTGCATGGAGAAGCGCCGGCGGTTCCGTTCAGCGACAGCGTCACGGAATCGTTCGAGAGCTTTGCATCGGTCGGGTAGAGCCTCGACTCGACTGGGCGACCCTCAGACAGTGCCGTCAGCGTACCGAACGATCCGGAGGACACCTGCTGCCACTCGCCGTCCCTGGGGACGCTCATCGTCCACGCGGCGAACCCGCTCGTCGATCTGAGCATGTGCATTCGGATCCTGGCATTGCGCAGCACCACCGATCCATCGGCCAGCTTCTCAGCGGTTACGGTGCCTCCGGGGGCATCAGCGACGGCGGAGGGCGACACTACCGGGACCGTCCTGTCGGCGACAACCTCGGGGCTGTCTGCGACAGTGATGACGGCTCCGAGACGCATCTCAGGCGTGTTGGCCGGGGCTGCGAACTCGAACTCGATGGCCTGGCTCTTGCCCGGCAGGAGCGGCCCCACGGGGAGGCGCTGGACGCTCGAAAGTGAGCCATAGCCCTTAACGGGACTCCCATCAGCGCTCAGTCCCACCGTGACGGACGCATCGTCCGACTTCTCCAGCGCGCCTTCTCCGATGTTCTCGACGACAACCCTGAGCATGCAGGGCTTGCCCTGATAGACCACCGCGCTCGTCGGACCGAATGAGACTATTCGGAGCTCAGGTGCGAACGCATAGACCGCAAGGTCCTTCGGACTTCCGGCATACTCCACCTTCACCGAGTTCGCGCCCGAAGCCATGTAATCGAACCGGACTGCGGAGAGCCGCCCCTTCCGGAGGTTGGCGGTGATCGGCTGTCCGCCGGACCCACCGACCGGGGAGACCGTCAGAACAGCGTCCTTCGCAGGTCTCACGGTGACGATTCCCTTGGCAGCCGGGGCGGTCGTGCCTTCCAGGATGCTTGTCGACAGACGGAAGATATGCGGAGCGCCCCAGAGAGCCCAGTCGTAGTTGGTGTTCTTGTTGCCCCGCGTGACGAAGGTCACCTTGACCTTCTTGCCGGCCTGGGACGTCAGATCAGTGGCGGCATCAATCCAGCCGAAGTCCTTGAGGTTGGCCTCGAACTCCGTCTTGCCATTGATCTTAAGCGCGAATGTGACGCCGTCGAAGGGGCTGGCTGCATCGTTCATCCGAATGCCGTCCCTCAACCCCGCGCTGTACACAGCGAGGAGTTTCTCGCCGGACTTCAGCTTGGGAAGTTCGACGGCATATTCGGCGGTCGTCTCACCGGGAAGCGACGGATGCAGGAAGATGGCCGGCTTCATGACTCCGGCCGACTCGCCTCTCACGATGCCGGGAGACATGGCGTTGGTCACCTTTGCATCCGGAAACCGTTTGACGAAATCGTAGACCGATGTGGCTCCTCCCGCGAATGCACCGGGAACTATGGTGGCCAGAAGGGTGATGGCTGCTAGCATAGTCGTGATGTGGCTGGTCATACCTTCTCCTTGCTTTGCAGTATTCAGAGGTATATACGTTCGGAGTGACTACTTTGGCACAGACTGAGAGAGGGGAAGATGCATCATCTCCCCCTCTTCATTGTTCATATTCGGTTGTCCCGTGTCAAGACTCTAGACGTCTACCAGCTTTCCGCTGAAGTAGGAGTCATACGCTGCAAGATCGAGCAGGCCGTGACCGCTCATGTTGAACAGGATGACCTTCTCCTTGCCTTCGGCTTTCGCCTTCAGAGCCTCTTCCATCGCGCCCTTGATCGCGTGCGAGCTCTCCGGCGCGGGGATGATTCCCTCTGCACGACAGAAGCCGACCGCAGCCTCGAACACGGAGGTCTGTGGATACGCGATACCCTCGACGATGCCTTTCTCCACCAGCAGGCTCACGAGCGGGGACATGCCGTGATAGCGCAGTCCGCCGGCGTGGATGCCGGGAGGCATGAAGTTGTGGCCGAGAGTATGCATCTTCAGCAGCGGAGTCATCTCCGCGGTGTCGCCGTAGTCGTACTGATACTGGCCCTTGGTGATCGTCGGGCATGCGCTCGGCTCGACTGCGACGAACCGGATGTTCTTGCCCGCGAGCTTGTCAGGTACGAACGGGAAGGTGATGCCCGCGAAGTTGCTTCCACCGCCGACACACCCGACGATCACGTCCGGGTATGCATTGGCCATCTCCATCTGCTTGATCGCTTCCTGGCCGATAACGGTCTGATGGAGCATGACGTGGTTAAGCACGCTTCCGAGTGAGTACTTGACGTCAGGGGCGGATACCGCATCCTCGATCGCCTCGCTGATCGCAATCCCGAGACTTCCGGGGCAGTCGGGATCCTCGGCCAGCACCTTGCGGCCGTAAGCGGTCTGCTCGCTCGGGCTCGGGTAGATGGTCGAACCGTACATGTTCATCATGAACTTGCGGTATGGCTTCTGGTTGTAGCTGACCTTGACCATGTAGACGGTACACTCGAGGCCGAAGAAGTTGCACGCCATCGAGAGGGCGGTGCCCCACTGGCCGGCGCCGGTCTCGGTAGAGATGCGCTTCACACCCTCTACTTTGTTGTAGTATGCCTGAGCTACCGCGGTGTTTCCCTTGTGGCTGCCTACAGGGCTGGCGCCTTCCCATTTGTAGAATATCTTCGCGGGAGTGCCGAGAGCTTTCTCCCACTTCGTGGCCCTGTAGAGAGGGGTGGGTCGCCAGAGGCTGAGGACATCGAGCACGTCCTCAGGAATGGTGATCCAGCGGTCCGTGCTGACCTCCTGCATGATGACACTCATGGGGAAGATCGGCGCTAGATCATCAGGCCCGCAAGGCTGCTTGGTCCCGGGATGCAGTGGGGGAGGCGGCGGCTCGTCAAGGTCCGCGGCGACGTTGTACCACTGTCTCGGGAGGTCCTTCGGGCTTAACAGAAACTGGCGATCATCCATTGTCAGCGGTCCTCCTTCGATCTAGTGAATGCCCAACACTGAGCCTGCGATGTCTTGGAACAACGGCGGTAGGTCGGGCAGAATATGGTTTATGTTATACCACTTTCGCGGATAAGTCAATAGTTGAGGCTGTTTGGACGCGAAATTAAGCCAATGTAAGGAAAATATGACGGCGCACCGGGCGACTACCGAGTTTGACACGACGTATAGCCGGACCTATACTTGACCAAGCGGCGTGCATATGGCGGAACTGAACAGCATCCGGGAGGATCATATGGGAGTCCGAGCAACCGATGTCACGGCGGCAGGGGGAATGGTCACTTGTGGCAACTACCTCGCGGCGCGGGTGGGCCGGGATATCCTGGTCGCGGGAGGAAATGCGGTCGACGCGGCGGTGGCGACTGCATTGGCGCTGTGCGTAGTGAAGCCCTCCTCAAACGGCATAGCCGGGTACGGCGGGGCCATGGTGATCTACCTCGCCGACATCGGTCGGGTAGTCGCCATCGACTACAACACTCGAGCCCCCAAGGCCACGACGGAGGATATGTATGAGCCCGTCGCACCTCCCCTGAAGCAAAGCAACACAGGAGGATTCGCCGGCGTCGAGGGCCTGAAGAACATGTTTGGCCCGCTGGCGGTCTCCGTGCCCGCGACCATCGCAGGCCTCTCGCTCGCTGCAAAGAGGTACGGCCGCCTGGGGTGGTCCGAGCTTGTCCGGCCGGCTATCAGGCTTGCAGCGGATGGGTTCCCGGCATGGCCCGGACTGCGCGAGGACATCCGAAGCCTCATCGACAACACGGATGCCGAGTCAGCCGCCGCCTTCCTGCAGGGTGGCGGAGTTCCCGAGGAAGGCGAGACATGGAGGCTCCCGGATGTCGCTCGGCTCCTGGAGACCCTGGCCGATGATTCCGATGCTTTCTACCATGGTGAGCCTGCGCGTGTGATCGTGGAGCGGGTGCGGTCGATGGGCGGCATCCTGACGGAAGAGGACATGGCCGACTACCGCGTTGACGTCTCGGAGCCGCTGGAACTCGATTACCGAGGGCATAGGGTGTACGCGGCGCCGGGTATCAGCGGCAGTCCGACGGCACTGGAGGCCTTGGCCGCCATGCAGTTCCTCAACACACGCCCGTATGAGGCGGATGACCCTTCATATTGGGGCGACCTGGCTGGGACGTTGGTCCTGTCCTGGCATGACAGGCTGGCGTTCCTGGGCGATGTCCCCGGCTTCGGGAAGCTGGTCGAGCACCTTAAATCGCACAGGTACGCTGAGTTGATCGCCGCCAGAGTGCGCGCCGACAACTTCACGCCGATCCCCAGCGAGTTCGATCCGACCACCTGCACGGTCCACGTCAATGCCTGCGACTCCGATCGGAATCTCGTGGCGATGACCCAGACGCACGGAGGCGGGTACGGCTCCAGAGTGGTCGTTCCGGGACTCGGCATCGCCCTCGGGCACGGGATGTCGAGGTTCAACCCCGAGGCCGGTCATCCCAACTCGCCCGGCCCGTGGAAGCAGCCCTTGCACAACATGTCGCCGATGATCATCACAAAGGACGGCAAGCCGGTTGCGGCCATCGGGCTTCCGGGTGGACGCACCATCCCGAGCCTGATGCCGCAGTTCGCCGCCGCCATCGCGGACTTCGGTATGACTGCGGCTCAGCAGTTGAACCTCCCCCGGATCCACACACAGGGCGGCGCGATCCAGCATACGGCCGATCTGCCGGAGTACGCGCGGAAGGCAATCTCTCAGCGTGGGCATGAACTGGTAGAGAAAGAAGCAATCGGCGGGGTCGCCTCGACCATCCTAATCAGGGAAGACACGGTCTACGGGGCCTCACAGGGCGAGAACGGAGCCCTCGGTATCTAGCTGCCGTCTGCCGTCTGCTCTCAATATATCAGCCAGATCGCCACGAGCGACAGGCCGATCCCGACCTTCTGGCTGCGGGACAGCTTCTCTTTCCACGCGATGATCGAAACCGTGGCGGTGCAGATCAGGTTGCCGAGGTTGCGGACCGGAAACGCCACGATGCCGTCCATGCCCTGGAGTGCGAGCAGGAAGCACGTCAACGCGAGCGCCCCGCCGAAGCCCATCAGCAGTCCGACGCGCATGTCGGTGGAGTCGCCCTGTTGACGTCTGATCTTCAGCATAACCGTGCCGATGAGCAGCGGAGTGGCGTAGTACGCGAGCACGTACAGGTCGCGATACTGGCCCAGGTTCCATTCCACGAGAGCCTTGTTCGACACGTTGAGCAGGCCGGTCAGAACGAAGGCCACCATCAGCAGGAAGAGACTCATTCGCGTTTGCCTCCGTTTGCCTCATGTCGCCCGAAGAGGACCAGTGCGACCACGATCAGCGCGAGGCCGATGCTCTGCTTGAGGTTCGGGATCTCGTGCCACGCCAGGATCGAGGCCGCGACCGGGAATCCGACCGCGAGGCTGATCACCGTCCACGATGCCGAGAGCTGCCCATACTTCATGTGATAGAAGAACGAGAGCGTGGCGAAAAACACCATGACCCCGGCCACGACACCCATCGCGAAGACGAGCGGATGGAAAGCCAGCCTGCCCTTGACGGCAATGACCGCGGCGATAGTGGCCACCGAGCCCGCGTACATCCAGACGTTGACGACGTCGAGGTTGCACTTCTTGTGTGCCGCGATCTTGTAGCAGGAGGCGAACAGCGTGTTGAAGGCGATGGAGAGGACCAGGAAGGTAACCATGCTGAACCTGCGCAATCGGCCGAGTATGCCGCGCTGCGTTTCACTCCCTTCCTGTAGTCGCGACCGACGCATGACGGATGCGTCTGCCTGAGTATATTCCTCGTCGAGCGTTGATCGTCCTCCTGTCGTCAGCATGCTGCTCAAGCAAGCTGATCCGACACGCCCCATCCGCGCGCAGATCACCATCTCGGACACCAGGAATTTTCGCGCGAAGGCCTTTACAAACCGAACTTCCTATGGTAGAATACCGATGTCCGATGAGGACAGACCACTTCGTGGCCCGTTCGTCTAGTGGTCAAGGATACCTGGTTCTCAGCCAGGGGATCAGGGGTTCGAATCCCCTACGGGCTACCACATTACCGGCCCAAAACACTCTCTAAGCGTTTTGGGCCGGTTTGCTTTGTCGGGCGGGCAGCCATTCCCCACGCGTGATTCCACGCTCAGATTGCCCCGTTTCCCGCACACGCACGCCATTCATGGCGACTGGTCTTGAAATCAGGGTGCGACCCGCAAACGCCCATATTGCCCCCCAACCGCCGTTTCTCTCTGAAACATGAGAACTTGAGGCTGCTCGATTTCAAGATTTCACGCTCAGAATCGTCCGCGAAAACGGCGAGGTTCGAATCACAAGCGGTGAAAAGCGGTCGGTTTGCGAGAGCCCAAACCGGCGGTGGTGGGCGTTACACGCGTCTGCTAGGCAGGTAACTGGCGGGTGCGTGGCGAAACCCCATGACGGCGAGAGGTGATCATTGGAATGGCAGACACAAGTGCGCAGCTTCGTGTAGAGGAATGGATTAGGCAGGAATGGATGCCTGTTGAGTTTGGCCACGTGTTCCATGCTCAACGGTTTCGGCTCACCTCCGGTGGCTTCTTCGACTTTGACGCTGTGAGTTCAGATGGCTCAGTCGTGGCGTCGATATCTACAAGTGGGGCAGCCACAGCGAGCGGAAAGAACGGTGTTGGAAAGCTGCAGAAGATCAGATCGGACGTGCTCTTCCTGACTCTTGCCGAGGCCGATAGAAGCATCATCATACTCACAGAAAGAGATATGTACGAACGATGCATGCAGGAGAGCGTCGCTGGCAGGCTGCCAGAGTGCGTTGAGTTCTGCCTCGTTGAAGTGCCGGAGCACCTAATCTCGGCACTGAAGCAGTCACGGGCTCGAGCCTCGCGTGAGGTATCGCCATCAGCGTCGAGCATAGGTTCAGTTTCCGCAGGCGGAGGACACGGGGAATGAGCAACGCTGCAGAAACAGCCAACGCTCTGGATGCGATGCTGAACCACTGGCGGGCAAAGCACCAACCTGACCTCGTAAACGTCGGATACGCGGAAGACCCGCAGGCAGACAAGCTAGTGCGCGAAGACCTATTTGCCTTTCTGCTTGCGTGTTCGATAGACCGGACCGGCAAATCCACTTTGATCTGGAACATCCCCTGTAAGCTGAGCCTGGATTGGGGACATATCGATCCGTGTACGATCAGCAGGATGTCTCCCGAGGAGTTGGCATCCAATCCGATCATCGCTCATGCTCCTGGGCAAGTGAGCCGAGAGCAGATTGCCAAGACTATCATATCGCTTGCGCAAGTCGTAACTGACGATTACAGCGGACACCCCGAGAGGATCCTCGATGGCAGCATATCGGACGTGATGGACAACCTCCAGCAAGTATCGGGGATCGGGCCAAACATCGCCCGCATGATCATCATCCTCCGCATTCTCTACTTCGGGCTGAAGCCTGCAAGGACTGGACGTCTGCTCCCGAAGATCGATGTTCACGTCACTCGTGTCATGACTCGTACAGGGGCTGTTCAGGACGGATCCGAGCATTCTTTGCTCAAGGCATTGCGACATTATCCAGTCGAGGATATTGCGGCGATAGATCAGGTCTGTTGGGAGATCGGCCAGACCTTCTGCAGACCGCATGAGCCTGACTGCCGGGATTGTCCGCTCAACGACTGTTGTGCAAAGGTCGGTGTGGGCTAGTGGGTTGATGGTGATGCACTTGAACACAGGCAAGACCCACGAGGAACTAAGGCAAACCTACAAGCCGTCTGATGTGCGCGTGCTTCTCATTGGGGAATCGCCGCCAGCGAATGGCACGTTTTTCTACATTGGCAACTCAAACCTGTGGCGATACACGCGCCAGGCTTTCAGAAACGTCTACGGCAATGATTTCGACCACGACAGTAGTTTCTGCGAGTTCTTCATGTTTGCGGGGTGCTATCTGGAGGACCTGTGCCATGACCCCGTCAACCGCATGAAGAAGGCCGAACGTCGGCGAGCATGTCAGGTTTCAGCAGCGTTGTTGGCCAAGCGAATATTGCTCTTATCTCCAAGGGCTGTGGTCTGCGTGAAAAGATCCGTAGTGGGCCAGGTCGAACTAGCAATGGCTAAAGCTGGGCTGCACACGGTGCCTCTGCACAATCTGCCGTTCCCCTCTTGTGGACACCAACAGGAATATGTCAAAGGGCTTACCGGCCTGATAGAGAGGTTCCGCGCGAGTGGAGTGATGCTCTGAAGCTATCTGGAGTGGAATCCCCATCTCCGCCTCTGCTCCTCCCAGTCGGCCGGGATCGCTCCGGTGAGCTTGGTCTGGGAGAAGCCGTCCGGTTCCCGACCGTCGAGGATAGCCTCGATGATGTCCGGAGCGAGGATGGTGAAGCGGAGAAGGCGGCTCATGTAGGTCGCGCAGACCCCATGGGACTTCGCCATCTCTCGAATTGAACGATACTTCCCGGAGTCGAGGAGCTCCTGCCAGGCATAGGCGCGGGCGATGGCTATCACGAACTGTTCGTCGTGGTCGGCCTTGCTGACTCGCTCCTGTAGGCCATCAGGAACGATTACTTCCTTCCTGCCGCCCCGTTTCTTCAGTTTCATGGGTATGCGGAGTAGAACACCGGTCTCCCCGCGCTCCAGGTTCATCTCTCCGATCACTGCGTAGTCCTCTCATCGTATGCCGCTCTGGTATCGCCGAGAACTGAGAGCATGGAGTGCAGTCCGTTTGTCTGCATCCGCACGTCAAGGCCGTCTTCGCGTACTGATACGCTCTCTACCAGGGCCCCCACGATCATTCGCTGCTCAGCGGGATAAAGCTCGTTCCAGATGGGATCGAACTGCTGCAGAGCGTCGGTTACCTCCCATCGCGTGGTGGCCGCTGAGTCGAGATCACAGGATGCGAGGTATGTCTGGGCTACCATCTCCGGCGACTTGATGATCGAGCGGATCTGGTCCACCACAGCCTTCTCGATATCACCGGCGGGCACAAGCTTCACTGGACATGAGGAATAACCGTTCTTGCCCGCCTTAACACATAGGTAATACCGGTATGTGCGACCGCCCTTTCGCGTGTAGGTGCTGGTCATGGAACACCCGCAATGTCCGCAGCGAATCACGCCTTTGAGAAGCGACGGCACTTTCTCGTGGGCAACTTGTTCTCTCGGCGGATTCGACTTCAGCATCGTCTGCACCCTGTCCCAGAGCTTGCGCGAGACTATGGCCTTGTGCTCGCCTGGGTAGACTTTGTCCTTGTGCGCTATCTCGCCGACGTATGTCCGATTGTTCAGTAATCGGTAGATATGCGCTGCGTTCCACGGCTTCCCTGGCCGAGTCGTACCCTTGCGGGTCGTCCACGACTTGGTGGTGATTCCGAGCGCGTTCAGTTCCTTCGCGACTCCCAGTCCTGACCCGGTCTCCGCATACCGTCTGAATATCCGGAGGACGGTCTTTGCCTCCTCTTTGTTTACGATCAGCTTGTGGGTCAGCGGATCGGGATCGTATCCCAAGAGGGGTGTGCCGCCCGTATACTTGCCCTTCTTCTTTGCGCCGGCGATCTTGTCGCGCACTCGTTCGGCGATAATGGCTCTCTCGAACTCCGCGAAGCTCATTAGGATGTTCAGCGTGAGCTTACCGATGGCCGTGGTTGTCGAGAAGTTCTGGGTGACGCTTACGAAGGAGACGCCCTGAGCTTCAAAAAGCTCCATCAACTTCGCAAAGTCGAGCAGGGAGCGCGAGAGCCTATCTACTTTGTATGTGACGACCACATCTATCTTGCCGGATCGGATGTCGTCGAGCATTCGCTGTAGGGCAGGACGCTCGGTGTTAGCGCCGGTGAAGCCGCCGTCAGAGTAAACATCAGGCAGAGGCGTCCAGCCCTCGTGTCGCTGGCTCAGAATGTATGCCTCACACGCCTCACGTTGGGCGTCAAGGCTGTTGAACTCCATGTCGAGGCCGTCTTCGGTGGACTTCCTGCAGTAGATTGCGCACCGGAGCGTCTGCTGTGTGGTGGCAGCGGGTGTTGAAGTGCTTGTCATCTTGTTCTACCCCTTGCGTCGATACCGAAGAACGTGCGCCCGTTCCAGTGGCAGCCGGTGATGGCCCTGGTTGCAGCCGTCAGTGATCGGTACCGCTTGCCCTGATACTCGACCCCTCCCGGCACAACTATCACCTCATGGCGCACGCCTTTCCATTCCCGGATCAGCTTTGTCCCGATGATCGGCATGTCGTCAGTAGCGCGTCTGCGCCTGCCGTTCTTGGTCTCGACTCTGATCCCGGTCTCATCATAACCGTGCTCGATCAATAACTGCCGCAAGCGGTCTCTCACGGTTTCCGACAAGCCCCCGAAGGTGAACTCCTGGATGCGGTATGCGAGCCTGTTGATGATGAATGTGCGGTTGTAGGTCGGCGGCTCCGACCCGAACATCGTCGCATATAGAGCCTTCAGTTCCTCGTGAGTCAGGCTGTGAAGGTTCGCGATTTGCTGTTGTACTTTGTCCGCCACGGCAACTCCTTGATGAAGGTTTCTGATGACCATTCATCACTCACACCCGTAACAAAAGCAAGTTCTCAAGCAGAGAAACTGCCCCATCCGGAAATCTATTTGTGAGCGGGCTTTGCTGCCGCCGCGCGCATCTGCGCGAGCGTCCTGCCCTTGGTCCACTGGACGTGCGGGCGATCTTTGAACTTCTTCCAACTTCCACCCCATTCGAGGCCGCACTGCTGGGCGATCTTCCCGAACACATCCCAGGGGCCGTTCCAGGTGACCTTGCCATTGATGACAAAGGCATAATCGGCGGCGAGGCCGAAGTTGTGCCAGGAATATCCGCCGCGCGCATTGGTCACGATGCTTCCGGGCGCAGTTCGCCCCTTGGCATATAGCCCGTTCTGGCTCTCTATGGACCTGTAGCCCCAAGTCAGGACGACCTTGATGCCGTGGTCGGCAAGCTTCTTCTCAAAGAGGTTGAGCTTCTTTGCAAACTCGGGGTCAAGCCCGATTCTTGACGCGCTCATCGGCTCTCTCCCTTCGGAAGCGGTTTGGTGCGATGAACGCTCTTTTCCGCGAAAACATCAAGTCCAGTATTCGCAAGTATGCGGCCTTTCTTCATCAGGTTCATCTCGCGTCTCCTCCTGCGCAATATTCCGGCGGCCAGAATCCCCGCCACCTCAGCCATTCGGTCATCGAAGGTCATCCAATTCGGATGACAGTCTCTAGGCATGAGCAACCTCCTGGGGCTTTCGTAAGAGACTCAAGCAGCCTCCAGTTGATATTTACTGGCGGGGATTCTGCTATGCCGGGAATCTACAGGTACTCGTCCAGTCCGTGCTCCAGGAACAGGAAAGCGATCCGACGCCGGAGTTCGTCGATCTTGTGCCTGGAGACTCCGTCCTCGCGTGCGATATCCACAATCGTGAGCTCCTGCAGTCGGGCGCACAGGTTCTGTAGATCAGCGGGAAGAAGAGACACCGCGCATTGCACATCGATGCGAAGCTCCAGGGTGTCGAACGCTCGCCGATTCATGCGGCCCGTGGCCATCAGGTACTCCTCGGCGTCGATGGCCTCTCCGCGCGACACCCGGTCGCCGGTTTCGGTCTCGATTGTTTCGTCCAGAGAGTAGTCGTGCTGGCGGAAGTCGAACTGGCTGGTGAGCCTCGCGGCAACCATCGTTCGGATCTTGTTGTCGAGCACGGTGTTGATGAACGTCTTGAGCGTTCCCTTGCGGGGGTTGTGCTTGGGAAGCTGCTGACGAAGGTGAAGCGACAGGTCCTGCTCGATGTCTTCCTGGTCGCTTCTCGTGAAGCCCGCCTGTCCTATCAAGCGGCGTGTCTTGTAGCGGATGAGGTTGACGGCATAGTCGTCGAGCCCCTCAAACGGATTGGTGTGAAACATTGTCTCCTCCTCGGTCGGTTCAGCTCTCGAACCTCCCGGGGAGGACTGCAGACCTTCGCGGATCACCGGTTAGGTTGCAGGCTCACGTGAGATGCTCTCGCCGAACCTTTCAACCGGGAATCGCGAAATTTCACCGAGCCAAGGGGGCAAGCTGTTGCGAGGGACGTGCTGAAGTGGTATCAGTCAGAGTGGGAGAAGGGCCAGGTCAGGCGCAAAAAAACCTGGCACGAAATTCCGCACCAGGATTTCCATTAGTGAAATTTCACCGCAAGCGGTCAGTCGAAATGAGACAGGGCACACCAACCTTTGGCGTCTTCATCGTAGACGAAAGGATCACCATCGATTCGGAAGAAACGCTGAAGGCTCTTGGCCAGCAGTTGCTTTCTCTTCTTGTTACGGTCATCAGCTTTCGGGCTTTCCCATGTGAGCCAACCATGTCCGTCTCTAAAAGCGAGCAGCAATTCCCACTGCTTGGATGGCTTACCGCTTGTCCGGTTGATCATCCCCATCCGTGAGAAGTCGTAAGTGGCGGAAGCGGTCTTCACTCTTATATTGGCGACGTGGTCATTGTCAAAATGTATGTGGACGTTGCCCCAAGTCGAGCCTGAAGGCGTTGGGAAGAAATCAACCGGAGGATGCTTTTCCTTTGCCGGTAACACAGCGGCATGGAATACATCCAGGATTCCTTTGGCCGAAGGATTGGCTACTGGCCGCCCGCCGTCAGGGAGACTGACGATGTCGGATAAGGTCAGAAAGAGAGCATTCCGGGTTTCTACGAGTGACCTGCAGGCCGACGAGTAGAACTGGTCTGTCGGGGATATCAAAATGAAAGGACCGGTTTGTTGCGCGGCGATTGCGCTGATAACGGCGTGGAAGACTTCAGGGTCGGACTGAACGGTCAAGTGGACGGGGAAGTCGTACCCAGCCATTGGAGAGTCGAAGCCTACCTGCGTCGTCTTCTTCAGATTCGGCACTGCTGCTTCGTTGGCCTTCAGGGATAGCACTTTGCTGATTGCCTGGTGGAGCTTGTTGCGATCAAGTTCGTAAACGATCAGATCGCCAGACGACACGTACGCTGTATCGCAGGAGCGCGGTTCGCAACAGCAGATGGCTGCGATACGGCCATCATCGTGCCGGACAATCTCACGGTAGCAGCCGCAGGACACTTTCGCAGGGCAAGGGATGGACGTGGCAGGAGCCTGACGCGGTTTCAGAAAGACCTTGGCCACATCGAATTGCTCACCCGATTTCAGCCGCCACTCCGCCTCGACCGCTGCCAGCCCTGGTATAGACTCACACGCCGACCAGAAGCTCCTCTTCTTCCTCATCCTCTTCGCTCTCCAACGCTAAGATGAACCCGCGCTTCTGCAGCCACAACTCGACCAGCGTGCCATCATCGTCGCGCTGGAACTGCGCTATGTTCGACGGACGGATGCTGACTGTTCTCGGGTTCTTCGCGTCCTCGAACTTGATCTGGAAGCTGGCTTTGATGATCGGCGCATTCGCATGGATGGTGCGCTCCTTGTCGACGAGCATTGCGAAAATATCGTCAGCCCGCCATATCACGATTTCCTTGTGCGCGCCGCCCCAGAAGAACTGGAGTTCCCGGAGTTTGATCCATTCGATGCCTTCGATGTCGGAACAGACCAGCGAGTCAGCGCCCTGAGTCTTGAGCGGGTCGAGGGTATACTTCCCATCACCGGGGAAGAAGTCTTCGCTCCCGAACAGGTGCAAGCCGAAGAGCGTCCTGTAGAGTTCTTTCTCTCCCTTGGTGCCTGCGTTTATGCCGATCTCGCCGGTCGCCGGCTGGTAGATCAAGACGTCATGCTTTTCGGGACGGTAGAATACGCTGGATGACTCACCCGCCTCGATGCTGCCTTCGCGTTTGTAAGGCTCGCCGTGGCGAACAAGGAACCATACACCATCATCCCGAATGTAGTGGAAGGCCCTGGATCCTCGACCCCTCTTATGCTTCACAAACCACTCGTCCAGGTCCCGCTCCAGGGCTCGGAGCGTTTCCTCGGTCGGCGGCACGAAATCCGCTCTTCCGATATCCTCGGTCTGGTAGTACTGGAATGTACGCGCCCTGGTGAGAAACTGCTCTGAATGCTTGCTTTCCAGGTACCGCCGATTCTGAAGGAAGACCTGGATAGCGACATCCGTCGGCGTAGGATCTGGGCCGTCCGTAATCTGTATGCCCTCCATCTCAGCGTCCTTCAAAAGCTCATCCATCGCTTCAGGTGTGGTCATCTCGTGTATGATATAGAGCGCCTCAACCATGTCTCTTGGGATGCTCTCATCTGGGGTCATCAATACCTCAGCGAGCACCCCGTAATCGAGGTTATCGATGTCTGCCTCTTCTGGCAGCTCAACGTTCCTGGCCTGGAGATACTCGGCGTAAGGCGTCAGGAAACGGATCAGGTGTTCCGGCGCTACGTTCTTCAGCGTGTCCGGATGCGAGAAACGTCTGAGATTGAATGTGGGCATACTGCTTCCTTTCTTGTGTTGATTCCTCTCGGAAGTGTTATCGACTTATCAGCCAGCGCCCCGGACAGCTACTACCTTCCCCACAATTCTGAGATCGTCGTCTGGACCTATGGGCATCGGCTTGTACTTCGGATTCTCCGGCCGGAGTTCAATCCGGTCGTTCTGGATGTAAAGCCTCTTCACTGTCGCCTCGTCCTCAAGCAGCGCCAC
>CAYXOC010000008.1:0-19382 GCA_964466715.1 uncultured bacterium | reverse complement strand
AGTAAATATCAACTGGGGACGGGCTGGCGATGCCAGTTCGGTCTTCCGAGGGCGCACCTCAACTTTACGACCTTTGACTGGATGACACATTGATACGAACGGTATACAAGTTCACCTTCGACGACAGCGTCGCAATGGATGACGTGGAGCGGATACTCGCGCTATCCGTCATTCCCGTGGAGTCGATCCACGGTGAATCCGCGATGCTGGTCGACGGCAGATTTGCCGTGAACAAGAGGCGTCGCACCTGTCTAATAGACACTGAGTCTCAGCTTGGAAACGATCTCGCCCGGGTGTTCGCCGGGTTCCTCAACGCCAAGGCCGGTGGATGCTTCCGAGTAGATTTCGAGGAGACCAGGGAGCAACTCGGCGATGTCCTGGATCTGTATGGAGCATTCGCATGAACGAGCCGATGCTTACTACCTACTCATTCTGGAACGCGTTCCGCAACTGCCGCAAAGCCTGCGAATGGCGGCATCTGAGGGAGTTGGTCCCAATCGGTCGGGATCAGGCCCTTTCCTTTGGGATGCTGATCCACACATGTCTTGAGATGTGGCATGGCGGAAGCGGCCTCGAGGCAGTGCTCGACTTCATCGACGCTTCGCTTCCGCACCGTTCGCAGGACGAATCGCAGAAGTCGGACTGGCACCTGGCCAGGGCGATGATGACGGGCTACGCCGCCCGCTATCCCACTGAGGACTTCGAAATCGTCGCCCTCGAGAAAACGTTCGAGGGCAGGATCATCAATCCCGCCACCGGCGCTTGCTCTCGAAGTCTCACCCTCGCAGGCAAGGTCGACGGCATAGTTCGCCGTGGCCGGGAGCACTACATCCTGGAGCACAAGACAGCCTCTCAGGTCGACGCCGACTACCTTGAGAAGCTGTGGACCGATCTGCAGATCACGCTGTACGCGCACTACATCGAGCAAACACTCGGCATCAAGATCGCCGGCGTCATCTACAACGTGCTCGTTAAGGCCAAGCTTCAGCAGGGCAAGGGCGAGACGGAAGCAGAGTTTGAGGCCCGGCGAGCCGAGCTTTTGGCGAAGTCGAAGACCGGCAAGTCGTCCGCCACGCGAAAGCTACCTGAATCGGACGAAGCATTCCAGGCCAGGCTTGCGGCCAAGTATGCGGAGCCAGAAATGTTCCATCGTGAGGCGCTCTACATCTCGCGCGACCAGTTTGACGCAATGAAGAGCGACCTTTGGGAGCTTACCCAGCAGTTCCTGGATTGCAGGCGTCGAGACGCATTCTACCGGAACACATCCTACTGCTTCGCCAACCATCGAACGTGCGCCTACTTCCCGCTGTGCCGCTCAAACGGCGGCGAGAACGTGATCGCCAACTTCTATGAGACAAAGCCGCCGCACGAGGAACTGCGGACGGACTCTGATATACCAACCGCGCATAAGGAGGCATTCTGATGCTGCTACCGACCCAAAAGACACCGCCGAAGCCAGACCTGGCAGACCTCACGGTTCTGGTCTACGGAGCGACGAAGATAGGAAAATCGACGTGGTGCTCTCACGCGGACAATGCGGTGTTTCTCTCGACCGAGCCGGGGTTGAACTCCCTGGAGGTGTTCCAGGTTCCGATCCGGTCTTGGGACGAGCTGCTTGCCGCGTGCGGTGAGATCGCCGAGGGCAAGCACGAGTTCAAGACCGTGATACTCGACACCGTCGATAACGCATACCGTATGTGCGCCGAGCACGTCTGCCGCAAGTTCAAAATCGAGCACGAGTCCGATCTTGGTTATGGCAAGGGCTTCGCTCTCGTCAACAACGAGTTCCAGCGTGTCTTGAACAAGCTTGCGTTCATGCCCTGCGGCTTGTATCTCATCTCTCACTCGCAAGAGGTAGAGATAGAGACCCGCACCGGCAAGTACAACAAGACCGTGCCCACGCTGCCGGAGAAGGCCAGGAAGATCGTCCTCGGCCTGGTAGACATGGTCCTCTACTGCGACATTGAGACGGCAACAGGGCCCGATAGCAAGATGGCCGCTCGCCGGGTCATGCGCACCAAGCCCAGCCTGAACTACGAGGCTGGTGACCGCACCGGCAGGCTCCCCGAAATCATCGATCTCGACTACACCAAGTTCGCCGAGGCGTTCAGCGCCACGGCCGACACCAAGAAGACACCCAAGGAGGCAACCCGATGACCCAGGAATACGACACCACCGGAATGAGCGATCTTGACCTCGCTCAGTTCGACGACGACTTCGCCGAAGCGCCCGTCGAGGAGCGGGAGTTCGAGGAGATACCCGACGGCAAATATCAGGTGAACGTCGAGAAGGTCGAACTCACCCGCGCTCAGTCCTCCGGCAATCCGATGCTGAAGTGGACGCTCAAGATTCTCGGCCCACGGTTCGCCGGGCGTCTGCTCTGGCGCAACAGCGTGATGGCCAGCAAGGAGAACCTGAAGTGGCTAAAGACGGACCTACACACCTGTGGACTGGACGTCGAGAAGCTCTCCGACCTCCCGGCCAGACTCGGCGACCTGCTGGACGTGAAGCTTGAGGTCACCAAACGCACCAAGGGCGAGAACGAGAACATCTACTTCAACCGGCGGATTGTGGTTGAGGACTTGGCTCCCGAGGACGACTCGCTCGCCCCGTTCTAGATGACCGAATTCGTGACGGTCGTGATCGATACGCGCGAACAGGAGCCGTATTCGTTTCCTCCTCGGCGGTTCCTCGTCGAGCGGCGTGCTCTACCGGCGGGTGACTACTCACTCGCCGGTCTGGAGCACGTGGTCGCGGTCGAGCGGAAGACGGCCGAGGACTTCGTCCACACGGTCATCCGCGACAGGGACCGTTTCAGAAGAGAGCTTCTGAAGCTCGCTGAATACGACCGCGCCTGCGTGGTAGTGGAAGCCGGGCTGGATGATCTCCTGAGTGGAGCATATCGTTCCGGCGCTCATCCAAGTTCGGTCGTCGGGGCTGCGCTCTCAATCATTGTCGACTATGGCATTCCCGTCTATTTCTGCTCCGACCGGCAATGCGCACGCCGGTTCGTCGAGGAGTATCTGCTGCGCTACCATCGGAGGTCAGAGGCTCTATGCCAACAGCAACAACAGAACACACCCGAATCCGGGGAGAGGTCGAGCGGATCTTCTTCTCTTCCGCCAACTTCTCCGCCGGACGGTTCATAACAGAGCGCGGCGACCGGATACAGTTTGCCGGAAACGTGGTGGTCCAGGAGAACCAGCCACTCGTGCTACACGGCAAGTTCATCCGGCATCCGAAGTACGGATTCCAGTTCGAGGTCGCAAGCATGGAACTTGACCGGCACATGGACGCTCGCGGGCTTGCCAACTACCTCGCCAACAATCCTGACATCAAGGGCATAGGCCCGGCGAAGGCAAGGATCATCGCCGAGCGGTTCGGCTCGCAGTTCGAGCGGCACCTCGTCGATGAACCCGAGAAGATCGCGGAGACTGCCAAAGTAACACTCTCGGTCATCGAATCACTGCGGGATCACTGGCTTGAGACGAGCACTGTGAATCAGGCTATGACGGTGCTTGCCGCATACGGGCTTACACATCATCAGGTGACCAAGCTGGTGAAGAAGCTCGGCAACAACGCGGTCGGCATCGTCGAGCGCGATCCCTATGTCATCGTCGGGGAGATCGACGGCTTCGGGTTCAAACGAATCGACAAGATCGCAAGGCAGGTCGGGATCGAGAAAGACAATCCGAACCGCGTCCGGGCAGGGATTGTGTTCTGCGTTGAGGACGCCCTGGATCAGGGCGACTGCTGGGTGGAGTACGAAGACCTGCTCGACCGGGCGAACGAGCTGCTTGTGATGGATGGCCTCGACAGCCGGGAGCACATTGAAAAGCATCTGGACGACCTGATCGATGAGAAGGCTCTGACCTGCTACTCAGCAGACTGCCGGTTCCTTGTGGCCAAACCGTTCATTCGGCGGATGGAGGAAGACCTGGCGCGAGTGTTCTCTGGTGGCACGAAACCCAGTCCGTGCTTTAGTGACCCTCCCGATCTGCACGCCGAGGTGAAGCGTGTCGCGCCGCGCCTCAATCCCAGGCAGCTTGAGGCCGCTATCAACGCAGCCGGGCATTCCATATCGCTCATTTCGGGCGGCGCGGGATCGGGAAAGACTTTCACCGTTGCCGCGATAACCCGGCTCTGCGACGAGCATGACCTCCGGGTCGTGCTGTGCGCCCCGACCGGCAAAGCGGCAAAGCGGATGGAAGAGGCCACAGGGCGAGAGGCGTCGACTATCCATCGGCTACTCGGGTTCAACGGCAAGACCTATGCCCGCGACTCGGAGAATCCCATCTCGGCAGACATGCTCATCGTGGATGAGGTCTCGATGGTCGACGTGGTTCTCGCCTGGCATCTATTTCAGGCAATCGATTTTGAGCGCACGGGGGTGGTGCTCGTTGGCGACCACAATCAGCTTCCGCCGGTCGGCCCGGGCAACATTCTCCGAGACCTTATCGAGTCGCGAGTCTTGCCGACCACCATCCTTGATGACATAGTGCGGCAGGCTGGGATTCTCAAAGAGAACAGCATAGCGATCCTCAAAGGCGAAGTGCCCAAGACTCCTCAGCGCGACACTTCGGTGCGCGGTGCATGGTATGTGGCGGATCAGCACACAGACGCGGAGCGGGTGCAGCAGTTCATACTGGACCTGTTCGAGCACACTCTTTCCGAGAAGCTGGGCTTCAATATCCTTCGGGACGTGCAGCTCCTGACTCCAACGCATAAGGGTCCGCTCGGTACAGCAGAACTGAACACCAAGCTTCAGCGCCTCATCCAGCGCAAGCTCTGGAACTATGACGTGCTCCCGCCCCAGCCGGGTCGCAGGCCGAAGCTGCTCGTAAACGACAAGGTCATCCAGACCCGGAACAACTACGACCTCGGTGTCATGAATGGCGCGATGGGCATTGTGCGCAGCGTTGGTATCGACGGATCGCTCAGCATCGAGTTCGAGGACAAGATGGTCCATATCGAGGCGGGGTCGCCGCATCGTGGTGACATCCAGCTTGCCTACGCGCTCACGATCCACAAGTCCCAGGGATCGGAGTTCCCCTGCTCGATAGTGATTGCGCACAAGTCGCACTCGTTCATGCACCATCGGAACCTGCTCTACACCGGCGTCACGCGCGCTTCTCAGACAGCGATCATCGTCGGCGACCACTGGGGAATCGCCAACTGCGCCAAGCGCGTGCAGGTGGATGCGCGGAAGACGTTTCTGAGTCTTATCCTGCCGACGGGAGGTAGGTGACTTGGGCGCAGCCTATGACAACATACCGAATGAACTGAAGACGCTTCGCCAGTGGGTCTGCTACCGCATTGAGGAGCGCAACGGCATTCCCACGAAGATACCCTACCGCACCGACAGAGCCGGGAGGGGTAACGCAAAGACCAATGATCCCGCGACTTGGCACACGTTCGAGGAGGTCATCGAGGCAGCCGCCAAGCCTGCCAACAGGTTCGATGGCATAGGATTTGTGCTCTCGGAGACTGATCCTTACGTGTTCATTGACCTCGATCACGTTGTGGCAGAGGGCGAAGTCGAGCCGTGGGCGGCGGAGATAGTGAAGCAGGTTGGCTCCTACGCCGAGTTCAGCCAATCCAACACCGGCATCCACATCATCGCGAGAGCGGGCAAACCAGGGTCCCGGTGCAGGACCGCGAGTCATCCCAAGTTCGAGATATACGCCGACCGCCGTCTCGTAGTCTTTACAGGCAAGCGCATTCCGGGTGCGGCCCCGGCAGTCACGGACGCGGGGAATGCTGTCGCGGCGATCTACCGCAGCATCTTTGGTGACGAGCCCAACAACGATGTGCCGCCGAAAGAGACGGTGAGGAACGCCCGGCCCAACGGAATGAGCGATCCCATGCTCATCCGCCAGGCACTGTCCGCATCTAATGGCGAGAAGTTCCGAAGGCTATGGAACGGCGACATCGGCGACTACAACGGCGACCGCAGTTCCGCCGACATGGCGCTCTGCTGCATGCTTGCCTATTGGACAGATAAGGACCCGGAGAGGATGGACAGGCTCTTCCGGGAGTCGGGACTGATGAGACCAAAGTGGGATGAGCGCCACGGCACGCAGACCTATGGTCAGATGACGGTTCAAAGGGCGAACGCCAAAGTCAGCCAGACTCATTCGGATTGCGCAGGGGGACGGCGCGAAAAGCGTCCCCGGAAACTCTCCCGGACAGCCAACAGTGAGGACGTCGCATATAGCCCCGACGGGGAACCCCTGAATGATCTCGGCAACGCGCGGCGGCTCGTGAGAAAACACGGCGAGGACATTCGTTTCTGCCACAACGCGGCGAAGTGGTTCTGCTGGGATGGTCGGCGCTGGGCTATGGACGAGACCGGCGAGATATTCCGCAGGGCAAAGGCAGTCGTGGATGACCTGCTCAAGGTCGCAGTGGCCATGCGCAAGTCGGCGGAAGCGTCATCAGACGAGAGTGCCCTTGAACTCGCCAAGGTGTTCGAGCGTCACGCCGTGGCGTCAGGCAACGACCAACGCATCAAAGCCATGATCTCCCAGGCCAGGACCGAGCCACAAGTGACGATACTGGCGGATGACCTGGACGGAGACCCCTGGCTCTTCAACTGCTCTAACGGCACTATCGACCTGAGGACAGGTGAGCTTCGCCCGCACAGCCGACACGACCTCATCTCCAAGATAAGTAAGACAGCCTACGTTCCAGATGCCGCTTGCCCGGTGTGGCAGAGATTCCTCAGCGACATCTTCGAGGACGATGACGAACTGATCCGCTTCGTGCAGTGTGCTGGCGGATACAGCCTTACAGGCGATACTCGCGAGCAGGTCTTTTTCATCCTGCACGGGTGCGGGTCGAACGGCAAGTCCACGTTCATCGGGGCTTTGAGGGACGTGCTCGGCGATTATGAGAGCAAGACATCAACCGACACGCTCATCGAGAAGAACAACTCGAACAACTCCAATGACGTCGCGGCGCTCAGGGGCGCAAGGCTTGTCAGCACCATCGAGACGAGCGCCGGCAGACGCCTGGCAGAAGCTCTCGTAAAGGAGTTGACAGGCCAGGATGCTGTAACGGCGCGGTTTCTCTACAAGGAGTTCTTCACGTTTGTGCCGGTCTTCAAGCTCTGGCTTGCCTGCAACCACGTGCCTGTCATCCAGGGTCAGGACCATGCCATCTGGCGACGGATTAGGCTGGTGCCGTTCGGCGTGCAGTTCCGAGAGCCGGAGGAATCCGCTGGGCCGTACAAGGACAAAGCTCTTCCAGAGAAGCTCAAGGCTGAGTATGAGGGGATCCTCGCGTGGCTTGTGCGCGGTTGCCTGGACTGGCAGAAGAACGGAATGCCCGCAGCCAAAGCCGTCAAGATGGCTACAGGCAAGCTGCAACAGGACATGGACGTGCTCGGCGGCTTCTTCGCGGAATGCTGCGTGTTCAATCCGCAGGCTTTCGTGACAGCCAGGGACCTCTACTCCGCCTACAGCAAATGGGCAGAGGACAACGGCGAGAAGCCGCTCTCGCAGAGATGGTTCGGCCTAAGGCTTTCCGAGCGAGGAACCTGCGAGAGCATCAGGACCCGGACAGGCAGGGGGTGGCGCGGCATTGGTCTGCGTTCAGAGGGACCAGAAGACCCGACGGATGGAGAACCAGAGGGCGTGAACCTTGTGAATGATGTGACGCTGGATTCGGAAAAGTCGCTATCATGCGCGCACACGCGCGCGATACACACTTCCCAGGAAATAGCGTCACAAGGTGCACAAGGTTCACAGCACGCTGTTCCTGGCGCTGATGACGGTCTCGACTGGTCAAACGGGGTGGCATTCTGATGGGATACCTGGACGCCCTCAACCATCGTGGGATCAGAGCAAGCATTCGCAAGGACAATATGCTCTGGCTTGACCCACAGCACCTAGTCGCACCAGATATCGCCGAGATCGTGCGCTCACATAAGGACGACATATTGGCAGAGATTCGTAGTCGCGCCGTGGACACATCAGACGATCTACCGGAAATCGTCCCTGACTACCACTTCCTTTGGGTCGCGACCGACCTCGATTCGTTCGAGGAATCCGATCCCAGGTTCGGCTATGAGGTCAATTGTGATCCAGTCTACCGGATGCTTGATGCCCCATATTATGCCTGGCTTCGACATCGGATGGAGAATGCCCGGGCCGCGCACAGATCAGGACGACTTGATGATCAGACATTCGAGACCCTGCGGAAGCGATTCAACATCATTCACGACTGGGCAGTCCGGCATATCGGCGAGGACGTTCTCAAGCGAGCCGTTCGCACCACCAACGTGAATGCGTACATGCCGCCATCCCAGCAGACCTTCGCCGCATATCGCAAGACCTGGGACGATGCCTGGGACGCGTATCAGCGGCGCCAGGCGGCGCATTACAAGCCAGGCCAATCCGACCAGGCAGCCCGACTTCAGCACCTGCTCGACACTCAGGGCTACGCTGGCATTCGGTCCTCCATTGTCGAGGACGTCGTGGTCTTCGTCAGAGACGACTCGGCCGTCGTGCCGCCCAAATGGACAGCCAAAGTCAGATTCACGCTTGAGGAGTTGCGCCTGATGGTCGGCTCTACGCCTGAAGCCGTGAAGCAGACATGCGAGGTCAAGCGAGTCTTTGGCGGTAAGGTCGTGCCCGCGGGTGATGACCCGTTCCGAGGCACTCCCCCAGCGGCAAGACCGGTATCGGTCGGCCAGCAGACGCTTCTCGCTACGCCAGCAAGCACAAGATGAGGCGCGAAACGCCTCCCGCGCGCATCTCCGGGGTGCGCTAACAATCTGACGAGGGTGAACACGAGCCATGAGCGATGAGATACAGGATGGGCTGGTAGAGGATCGGGTAGGTAGCGAGGATAGAGCCAGAGCAGAACGCTGGGAGAGAAACGGCGGTGTCCGACGTAGACCGGGCGCACCTCAGGGCAACACGAATGCCTTGAAGCACGGCGTCTACGCGGATAGGTTTCTGTCAACTGAGGAGAAGCCGCTCTTCGACGCGATCATCGAGCAGCTTCACCAGGACTTCGTGTTCAACAAGAGCTCGGACTTCATGCAGGTGGAGTTGGTGGCGGTCTACTTCCTGAAACTCGGTCGAGCGCAGGAGGCTGGCGATTGGGATGCGGCGGAGAGACTCGACCGGATGATCCGCTGTCATCTCAAAGACCTCAAGGCGACCAAGATCGCCCGCGAAGGTGATGAGCCGAAAGGCCCGGAGACCACTCCCGCAGAGTGGGCGACCGCGCTCCTTGAGAAGCTGGCTGAGGCCGAGAAGAACGGTCGGGGCAAGGCAGAGCCGGAGAAAACACAGGAATGAGTTCGGATAACACCATTGTGGCTCCGGTGGATTGGCCGAATCCACGCGTGGATCTCAGGCTGAGTGAGAGACTGAGTTCCGATAAGACGTGTTCTCGGAACTCTCTCACTGCCGGAATCCGCCGCTCGGAACAATGGATGCGGGAAATGCAGGCTGGGGAAAGGCCGATGAGTGTTCCTTTCCCCAGCAGTGAGGGTGAGTCAGATCCGTTCGAGCGCATCCTCCAGCGCCTCGTCAGAGAGGTGCGTGTAGATTTCAGTCGTCGAGATGTCGCTGTGGCCGAGGGCACGCTTCACCAGAAGCAGGTCAGAGGTTCTGGCGTAAAGGTGAGTCGCGAACGTGTGTCGGAGGCCGTGAGGCGAGACACGCTTTGCGATGCCGGCCGCGTCCAGCCAGTGCTTCAGCCGCTGCGCGATCTGCCTGTTGCAGAGCCGAGTCCCTCTGGAGGAGACGAACAGGGCACGACATTCGCCGGTGTCGAGTCTGCGTCGTTCCTGGAGATAGCTCCTCAGCAAAGTGCGGAGAGACGACTTCAGAAACTTGACCTGCGGGATGTTGCCCTTGCCGGTAATGCTGATGTGCTTGCCGTCGAGGTCAACGTCGTCTATGTCCAGGTTCACCAGTTCCGCGAGCCGAATGCCGGTGCCGAGGAACAACTCGAAGATGACTCGGTCTCTCCGCGCGAGTGGGATGGCGCGGCCATGGAGTTCCTTGAGGAGCCTACGCTTCTCGGCCTCGGTCAGGAACTCCGGCGGCGTTCTCGCCAGTCGCTTGGTGGTAACGGACTTGGCCGGGTTAGTCTCGGTGAGGCCACTATCAGTCGTCCATGCGAAGAACGAGCGGACGACGGCTTTCAGCCGATGCATTGTCGCCGGGGACTTGGGCGCGGAATCCTCGGAGTGCGCGACCACGGGATCGGTGAGCGCCGCGTCGATCATCCCAGGCGTGATGCTTCGCATACCGTCACTGGGCAGCGCGCGGGCGAAGCATCGCAGGTCACGCAGATAGGCGGAGATGGTATGCTCCGAGCGACCTTGCGCCCGGAGCCTTACCACGAAGTCGTATATCGTCCGTTCGAGGTCGTCAGTCGGTTGCAGCAGCCGGATCGGTGTCGGCATTGCTCGCCTCCGGTGTTGCCTTGAGACTGCGGCCCATGGGTGTGTCTTTCGGGAGTGGGAGCTTGGCTATGTAGCCCTGTTCCTTTGCCCAGACTAGGAACGTTCGGAAGACGCGGATGGTCTTCTTGACAGTGATCTCGGAGCGGTCCTTGTCGCCGTGCATCTTGAGGAGCGCGTTCGACTTGAGGAACCCGGAGACGTGAGGGATCAGGATCGCCGAGACCTTCTTGTCGGGGCCGAAGAACGCCTCGACCTGTTCGAGGTCTTTTGAGTAGGTATAGAGCGTGCGTTCGCTCTTGCCCTGGCCCTTGAGATACTCAAGGTGCTCATGGACAGCTTCGTGAAGTGTCTTTTCCGTCATTTCACTACCTCCTGGTGGTTGGGTGTTGCATTCACATTCACGCTCAGGTTGCATGTGAAGTCAAGTCATTCTTGCCTTGAATGTGCAGGGAAATGCTGAGGAGAAACGGTTGGGTCGGCTAACGTCGGAAGAAGAAAGGCTTGGAATGTCGCTCAGGGACCCTGTCCTGTGGGGCCAGGGATATCTGTGTAACCGGGACGGCTCTGCTCGCACATACTGGTCGCACCAGGTGGAGGACCTGCAGTGCAAGGACCGGAACATCATTCACCTTGACGGCCGCGACTCCGGCAAGTCCATATCGCTCACTACTGACGCGCTGCACTTCGCCTTCACCACTCGCGGTGGCCAGGGACTCGTCGCTGCTCCGCACCAGGGACACCTCGACACGCTCATTGAGGAGATAGAGTTCCAGATCGATTCCAATCCCGAGCTGACGAGAAGTATCGCCGTCACGAAGTACGGCAAGCCAAAGATATATCGCAAGCCTTACTTCCGGCTGGAGTTCACGAACGGCGCGGTCCTCTACTTCCGGCCTGCCGGAGCATACGGGGACGCCTTCCGGTCGCTGCACGTCGAGCGGGTCTGGGTCGATGAAGGCGCATGGCTTTCCGAGAAGGCGTGGAAGGCACTTCGACAGTGTCTCAAAGCAGGAGGGAGACTCCGCATATACTCCACGCCGAACGGTCTCAGGGACACCACCTATTACCGGCTGACAAGCTCCTCACAGTTCAAGGTGTTCCGCTGGCCGTCGTGGCTCAATCCGAACTGGAACGATGAGAGGGAGCAGGAGCTTCTGGAGTTCTACGGGGGCAGGGACACGGCAGGCTGGCAGCATGAGGTCGCGGGCGAACACGGCAAGCCCTCATACGGCGCGTTCAATGTGGAGTATCTGAACCTGTGCAGGCAGGAGGCCTTGGAATACCGCAGGATTGCGATCACCGGCGAGGACCTGAGTTCGTGTGAGACAGAGGCGGAATCCTACGACCGGCTGGAGATGCTGCTCAACCTCGTGCCCCAGACCGGCGTGTTCTGGGTCGGCGGTGACCTCGGCTACACCAACGATCCGACGGAGATCGTTGTCTTTCGAGAGACGGACCTGGGCGAGCGATGCGTGCTCACTCTCGTCGTGCGCATACACATGGAGCATGTTTCGTATCCGCACATCGCTCAGGTCATATCACTCCTGGAGCGATACTACACGCCGGTCGGCATCGGGGTAGACAACGGAGGCAACGGCCTTGCGGTCGTTCAGGAGCTTCTGACGCTCGACAAGTATCGATCTTTGCAGCTTGAGGGACGGCTGCGTGGATATGACTTCGGCGGTATGACGACACTGGCGGTTCGTGACGGGCGCGAGGTCCGCAAGCGCACCAAGGAACTAATGACCACTCTCATCAACGGCGCGCTACAGAGGCGGCAGATGATACTGCCCGCAGACGACTCGGAGATTGAGGACCAGTTCACGACGCACACCTACACGCTCTCAAACGGCAACATCATCTACTCGAAGGGCAACGACCATATCGTGGACGCTGTGCGCTGCGCGATGCTCGCTCACGAGCAGGCGACTCTTGATACGGTGAGCGAAGAGACGGTCTCGATCATGCCGGTGCTCACCAACCCGGTCTTTATCTGAATGGGATTGCCAATAACGGCCGGAATAATTGCCGTTGTTTTGCCGATAAGCCGCACTCGGCTCATCTATCGCGCCTGTGCGCTCTCGCGCTACGTTGCGCGCCCTGGCGCGAACAAACGCTAACCTGACGGGAGGTCTTGATTGGATAATATCAACTCTGAAGCCCAAGGGTTCTCTGACGAGAACTCTGCATACGGAATCGTGATCCCCGCGCTGGCCACCGCCGCCGCGCTTGACTCATCTGCTTTTGGCGGCATCAACGCAAACGACGCAATCCCCACGAGCTGGGAAGACCGGGCCCGCAAAGCCTGGGAGTATTACGTCGAGGAGCCGCTCGTGAAGAACTGCGTCAACTCCTGGCGCACCTTCGCCGTGGGAGATGAGATCAAGATCACGAGCGACGATGACACCGTGAAGCAAGAGGCGAACGACGTCGCTGATAGGCTCGGCATATCTGAGTTCGTGAAAGACATGATACTCCAACTTCTCGTGAAGGGGGACGCGGTCGGGTTCAAGCGATATGTGAAGGACGGCAAGGACATCGAGGAAGTCACCTGCGTCAATCCGGTCTCCGTGAAGGTGAAGTATGCGCAGGGGCAGCTTGTGGAAGTCCAGCAGTTCCCGGAGGACACCCCGACCGCAGGCCACGGGCTGGAACTGCCGGTTGAACAGACTCTGCACCTCAAATGGGATGCGCCGGAGTTCTCACCGCGCGGCAACTCGCTTGTGCTGCCCGCGTTCCAGTCAATCGAGCTTCTTCGGGACTATCGGCGTGCGGAGCAGGCGATAGCAAAACGCTGGGCCACTCCGTTCCGGCTACTCAAGGTCGGCGGCGCGTTCGGCCAGAAGATGGTGATGCCCGACCAGAAGATGCTTGAGCAGGTCCGCGACATGGTGAACAAGATGGACCTGAAAAGCGGTCTTGTCGTCCCGTTCTACGTGACCGTCGAGACCCACGGCACCGAAGGCCAAGTCCTGAACGTCGAGGATAAGGTCAAGGAGGTCAAAGAGGACATCGTTGTTGCGCTGGGACTGTCGCGCTCGCTGGTTGCTGGTGACGGACCAAACTTTGCGACGGCGTCGGTGTCGATGCAAAAGATGCTCATCATGATCCGAGAGATAAAGCATGCGGCGCGGACCATCCTTGAATGGATATACGACGACTGGCTTGAGCTTTCGGGGCACGCGGGCAAGAGCATCCAGTTCCTCTTCAACGACCTCGACCCGACGGACGCCGTTGACTTCAAGAAGCTCCTCATCGAGCTATACGACCGCAAGCTCATAAGCCGCTCGTCTCTGCAACTCAAGATGGATCTGGACCCGGATATCGAGGAAGCGAACCGCCAAAGTGAAGGTAAGTCGGTCGATCTGCTCGACGAAAAGCAGGTCAAGCCTATCGTCGATATGGTCGTAGCCGGAATCATGAGCGTCGAGACCGCACAGGAGATGCTCGGTCTCGACCCAGCAAAGAATCCAGCAGGTTCCAGGTCTGAAGCGGCCTGGGCTGGGCTGTTTGCGAGGGGCGAGCACGATAGGGAAGTCTGTGACTCCTGTGGTTACTTCGACGCTGAACACAATCGCTGTGGCGTCACCCAGGCGGAAGTCACCTTCGACTCTCCGGCATGCCGGTTCATCCAGCCGAGGAAGGTCGAGAACAAGTGAGTTCATCCTCTCCGATGATGTGCGCCGTTGCGGACCTGACCGACCAGGCTCAAGCGATACGCAAGGCGACGGACAAGGGCCTCATGGCTCGTGACCTCTACACGGAGCAGGTGGTCTACCAGCTTACGCAGTCGCTGAAGTCGGCTGAGAAGCAGGTGCGTACCGCCCTTGCTAACTACCGAAGCCTTGGCTCTCTGCCGGACAACAAGCTCGCCGCGCTGAAGGGCCTGGAGAAGCTGGACGCTGAGATCGCGGACGTAATGAAGGCGCTCAGAAGAGAGCAGACCCTGATGTTCCGCCAAGGCTCGCGTGCGTCGTTCCGATCCGGCGTGTACCGGGGCATTGAGGAGTTCGCGGCGGCTCAGATGCCGTTCTATAAGGATCTCACGCCTGAGGGCATCGACAAGCTGACTACCTCCGTCTTCACGCTTATCGACACCGACGCGCTCGACTTCATGACCAACTACAACCTCGTGCTTGCGGGTGACATCCATCGCGAACTCGCGGATGGCATCAAGCGCACCATTCTGTCGGGCGTGGCCGCGGGCAAAGGCGCGGATGATATAGCCCGCGACCTCGGCTCGGTGATCGAGGACAAGGAGTCGTTTCGGCACGCCGGGTCAAAGGTGTTCACCAAGGCGCAGTACCGGATGGAGATGATCGCCCGCACGGAGGTTCTGCGCGCTCACAACCAGGGCCGCATCAAGTTTCACCAGCAGGTCGGCGTGCAGAAGCTCGAATGGATAACGATGGAGGACGAGCGGACGTGCCCAGTCTGCGGTGGGCTCGACGGCAAGGTATTCGACACCGACCACTTTCCGAACCAACCCGCTCATCCCAACTGCCGCTGCACGAGCGTTGTGGCATGGCCGCTCCTGATATGCGGCGGGGAGTTGGGCGCGACGGCAGCACCCGGTCAGAGCGCGTGCATACTGCCTCCGCAGGCAATCCACGATCAGGCCAAGCAACAAGCAGAGGAAGAGAAGAAGCTCAAAGCTGCGTTCGACTCAGGGGAGGTCGCCGACCTCGGCACTCTCAACGTAAAGCAACTCCGGACGCTCGCAAAGCAGAACGGCATTTCCGTCGCCCGAACGAAGAGCGATTTCATCAAGCTCCCAGATCAGGTCGAACCGGGAGTCCATCACGGCGACCTTTCCGGTACGGCTCTTCAGGCGAAGGTCAAGCAGCACAACATCGCGGCACTGCGCAGCAAAGATGACCTGGTTGCTCTGCTTGCCGAGAAGCAGGCGCTAATCAAGCAGGCGAAAGCCTTGGAGGAAGCGGCAAAGAACGTCGCCCCTCAGACCGACCTTTCAAGCCTGACTATGGTCCAGCTCAAAGACATGGCCAAGCAGCACGGCATATCGCTGAACCTCACGAAGAGCGAAGTCATCGAGATGCTTGACGGGCTGGAACCCGGCGTGGACCATTCCGGCCTTGCTGGAAAGGCGCTCATCGCCGCGAAAGCCAAACACGGCATACCCCCATTGAAGAACAAGGAGCAACTCGCTAAGGCCCTTGAGAAGGCCGCCGGGCTGCAGATGGCTGAACAGGCCAAGCAGCAGGCTCTTGATGCGGCAAAGGCTGAGGCTCTGAAGAAAGCCGAGCAGACGCTGAAGGACGCTGCGGCTCAGATTGTCATGCCGTCGTCCCCTGCTCAGTATTCATCGTTCCTCGACTCGGTGAAAGTCGCCGAAAGCGAATTGGCGAAGGAGTCCGGACTGCCTGCCGCAGTTATGGAGCAGCACGCAAAGGAAGTCGCCGTCAAGAAGCTCGCCTTCCAGCAGCAGATCACGGCGATGAAATCTGGCGAGCTCAAGGATCTGGCGAAGCTATCCAAGATCCCGCACTGGCAGTGGGCTTCGAAAGATGAACTGGTTACTCTCTTCACCGAGACGGACGCGGCGAAGACATCGGCGGCCCAGGCGAGCATCGAGGCAAAGCACGCCAAGTGGGCGGAGAAGCACCTCAGCAAGTCGGGCAAGACGGCACAGCCGAAGCCTGTGGTCACCCCAGAGCCACAGTCACCCTCACAGTCTGTCACGGTCGCGACCTCGAACACATTCACGAGGAAAGGCTCAGAGTTCGAGGACGTGGATTCCGCCTGGGCGGAGAAAGGCAAGCCTGAGAAGTTCAAGTATGATGGCAAGGCCAACGTCGGCGGCGCGCACGCAAAGGAGTTCTGGATCGACGAGAACGGCAATAAGTGGCTGTTCAAACCGACGGGCAAGCGCACGGGCGATTTCGTCGCATTCGGAGAGGAGTCGGCTTACAAGATCGGCAGGCTTATCGATCCGGATGCCATCGAGGTGCGGACTATTCGTCTCAACGGGCGAACCGGCTCGATACAGAAGTGGCGCACTGATCTCTCCGTTAGGTACGATTTCTCAGAGATCGAAGTCACCGAGTTGTTCGCGGACGAGGTTGCGCAGATACAGCGTGAGCACGTACTCGACTGGCTGATCGCAAACCATGACGGACACCCCAAGCAGTTCCTGCGGGCGAAGAACACCCACATATACGGCATCGACAAGGGCCAGCTATTCAAGTTCCTGGGATCGGATACGCTCTCCATCGACTATCATCCAAATGGAGTCTGCGGCGAACAGGAACCGCTCTACAACACAGTCTTCCGGGCAGTGAAGCAGGGCAAGGTGAAAGCCGATCCATCGGTCACGCTGCGGTATGTCCGAGAGGTCGAGAAGATATCCGACGACGATTACCTCGGCCTGCTGCGGCCTTATGTGGAGGGCAGGTTCGGCGGCGACGAGGCCGGAAAGCGTGCGTTCTACGAACTCGCCCTCGCTCGAAAACACAACCTCCGGCGTGACTTTGAGGGATTCTATGCCGACGTGCTCGGCAAGAAGAATTTCGCTTTCGAGGACCCTATCGAAACGCCAGTCAAAGGCCGCATTGGTAAGGCCGAAGAGGAACTACTGGAGGATGTTCGGCGACTAGGCTGGCAGGGCAAGGCGCTCCCGATTGACGAGGACGATATTGAGGACCAGAACGCGCTCATCTTCACCGAGATGGCCAAGGGTCAGGAGCGCACCGTGATCAAGCTCAAGGTCAGACCGGAGGCGGAATCAAAGGTCTTGCCCAAGCTCCGCAAGGCAACGAAGCAGGTCACGAAGATCGGTGAACGTTTGCCTGAAGACGACTTCGCCGAGGACATACTCGACGCAGTAAAGACCGTGAACCACCACACTGGCGACGGCAGCTACAACAAGGCGAAGATAGACAAGGCAGCGGGGCACATCAAGGCGCTTGAGAAACTCGCCAGGTCTGATGATCCCGACATCCGTGAGATGGCCGAGATATATAAAGGCTGGGTGGAGAAGGTGCAGCAGGCGGTCCGCGACCGGAAGCCGATTCCCGAACACTTCGATATGTACCTCAAGAAGGTCGCTACCAAGCCTAAGAAGACGGACTCCGACTTCACCTGTCGCAGAACGAAGGTGCTCGTTGAGAAGCGAACCGTCAGCAAAGGTGACCTGTCCGTCGAGAGCGAGGCTGCGGATATCGGCAGTCTGTTCGGCGGACGCCACATGCCCGACGGCGAGCAGTACGAGATTGACTTCGGCGACGGCGTGCGCGCGGTCTATCGGCCGTGGTCGTCGAAGAACCTGTATGCGCATTCCGGCGAGTTCGAGATGATAGTGCCGGATCGACCGAATGCCAAGAGTCTGGATGCGGCGCTGGAGAAGATGGAGAAGATCGGCTTGAAGACGAACATCGCTACTCCCGAAGACGCGGAAATCCTGTATCTGCACAAGCAGGCGTATATCACGCGAGTCGACAAGTCCCCGGAGTACACGCAGATCATCTCCTCGCTCGATCAGCGAAACGCCTCCAAGACTGAGCGTATCCAAGCTCTGCGCGGATTCTGGGAGAAGCGGCTCGGCGTGTCGGATATCACGAAGATGCCGGGCTACGATCCGGTCGGGGAGTATCAGATCGGGTTCAAGGACAAGACGATAGGCGGCGGTTATCGGTATCAGTATCGGTTCGACATTTCGGATACAGACCTTGAGAAGGAAATGAGGGGCTACAGCCTTCACCACAGCCTGACGAACAGCTCCAGCATGAGCGGCTTTCTTGATGCTGCTCTGGGGAACAACGGCACAATGATAAGCACGGTCGAGAAGCTGAGAGCCGGAGTCCAGCCGCGCGGAATGTCCCCGGAGTCGGACATGAAAACCGGCGGCGCGAGCTACGTGTTCACACGCATCAAGAAGTCTCCGCTCTCCGGCGCTTCGGCCGAGAATGGGATCTACTTCAAAAAGAGGCTTCTGAGGCGCATGGACGCCATCAGCTACAGCCATGACGCCTACGGCAAGGTTACCGAGGACTACGTGCCGACGCACCGGGGAAGCGATCCCAAGACCTGGAAAGCCTACGCTCGGAACACGAGCAACGAGACGATTCTGAAGCACTCGATAACGCTGCTCGACAACTTGGAAGCGATAGTAGTGGGAAGCGAGTCAGAGCGGACCAGTGTGCTTGCGGTGTTCAAGAAGCACGGCATATCCAAGCTGACCGACGGTCGCAAGGTCGAAGACATCGTTCTGGTGAGGTGAATATGCAAGGGTTCATAGCACAGGAAAAGGCGAGACTGCAGGCTCTGTTCGGCGAGTTCAATCGCGATGGGTCGTTCATTGTGCTGCGAGAAGATCGCGGTGAACCGCTACCGCTTGGGCTTGTCGACAGTTACAACGTTACTCGGGTCGCTCCGCATTTCGACGTGTCCGGCAACGTTACCAAGACCGACTTCTGGGTCATGTGGAAATCAGTCGGCTACGACAACGGCTACCAGTACACGCACACCATCAAGGTTGTGGATTGGGGCCGGGAGGACACTTACGAGCTTGACCTCACCGACGACCTCGACCGCCGCTATCATATCGAACTGATCATGGACGCGACCGAACACGAGTATGTGCTCGACTGGCGAAAGTGGCGGAGCTACAAGGCCCAGAACGCCGCCGAGTTCGGGATCATTGACGCTCAGCTTCTTGAGGAGCACGTAAAGATAGCGGAGTCCTGGGAATGAAGCTCAGATACATGATCGAATACGCGCTGCGCGACAGGGACACGAACCCGCGCTATGAAGCCATCGGCGTCTGGGTGCAAGGGCCCGGCCCTGGGCTGGACGTCGTGATGGAGTATCTGCCGGGTAACGATGAATTCCAAGACGAGGCCGATTGGATCATCAACCGGCTGGTGGAAAACGACATCAAGAGTCTGCCCGACGACTTCCTGGAATACCACCAGGCCACCTTGTCACCGTATCG
>CAYXOC010000007.1:98235-124052 GCA_964466715.1 uncultured bacterium | reverse complement strand
GAAAACCCGTTAGTCCTGAGTAGCGAAGCGTATCGAAGGACGGTCGGGGCTAGCCGAGGGCATGGTGGAACAAGGCCACCCTTCGATACGTCCTGGACTCCTCGCACTGCGTTAGCTCGGAGTTCAGGACTACTCAGGGCTAACGGGGTGGACTTGCCGGGACAGAGGAGCGGGAGGTCCCTGCGGAGGATAGCCTCTCCTCCATGGAGTAGTCCCTCCCTTCCTGCCTAAGGCTGATCAGGCTCGATACTCCGCGGACCTCGGTCAATGGCGCGGCGGTGTCATTCCCGGCAAAGGGAGGAATCTCCGATGGCCTGCCGCGGGATTCCTTGCTTCGCATGGATCGGCATACCGGTATGGCCTCACTTGAGTATCCCCAATACTAAGCGCTCTGTGCCGATTGTGTCTCGCCTGATCGTTCTACAGAAGACCTGTAGAACGATCTGAAAGGATTTTCCGACGGGGAAGTCTCTCCGACCAAGGGAAGAACGCCGCCAAATCGCCGGAAGATGCTTTCCGATGGGTCTACGAAAGAGCTGTAGAACGATCGGGATGCATTCTCCCGCAGGAAAATGCATCCCGACGACGGGAAGACGCCTCCCTCCGAGTCTACAGGTCTTCCGTAGAACGATTTCCTCCCGTCCGCCGAGGTGGAAACGCCGCCCACTCCCTGCCGACCACCTTCACCCGCCGGTCCGGCGCGGCGGATTGGCGATCGGATGCTCTCCGACGGTGGGCGCGGCTGGTGTGGAGGCGAGTGGATGAGGCGGGATGCCGAAATGCCGGGAGGCACGCGTCTGCATCTTCTCATCCTCGTTCGCCGGGTAGACGGCGCAATCGAAGCCGGGGCAGCCCGCACGGGGCTGTCATCTTCTCGCCGCCATCCGAGCCATCCCATGCTCGCGCCGACTCGCATGCATGGAACCGATCGCCGAGGCACACGCCGGCAGTGAGCGCCGAGCGGTGATCGGGGCCGGAGCGACGGCCTCGCCCCTTTTCTGTCTGAGCGGGACGGCCGGAGGGCGACATCGTCGGGATTGCCGGGCACGGACCGCCCGGATAACCAGGTGAGGTCTGCCCCGGCGCCGGACGGCTCACCTGATCAGATACAGGATATAGTACCCGCCGAGGAAGAGGACGACCACGGCCGCCGAGTCCCAACCGAGCCGGAAGATCGTCCGGTTCTCGTGCTCCAGCAGGCCCCAGAGGTAGGTGCAGACGATCATCGCGGTCACGGCGCCGGCGAAGATTGCCGAGGGGTGGACTCCCTGGAATACGAACCCGCCGACGTAGAAGATCTCCGCCACGAAGAGCAGGAATAGGTTGTACATGTTCGTGCCGAAGATGTTCGAGAACGCGAGGCTGTAGGCGCCACGTCGGGACGACGAGATCACGCTCGCAAGCTCGGGGGTCGATGTGGCGAACGCGAGAAGCGTGACGCCGATGAAGCTCGCCCCGAGGCCGGTCTGGACCGACAACACCTCGGCTACCAGCGCGGCGTTCCATCCTGCCGCCAGGACGATCAAGGCCGCGCCCGCGAACAGGGCTGCGATCCAGCGCAGGCTCCATTCCTTGAACCGGCTCTCCTCCTCCTGCTCGGTCTCCAGTTCCTCGATGATGCAGACCGCTCCGTCCCGTCCCGGCGCGAGCGTCTCGGAGTATAGGCCCATAGGCTGCCAGCGGTCACGCCCCTGCATGCGGTAGGACCAGTAGATCACGGCTATGTAGGTGAGGGCGATTGCGACGCCCCACATATCGAGGCGTCCCACCGTGACGATCGGGCCGGCGGCCATGGCGGCGACGGCAACTGAGATCATCAGGAGAAGCCCGACGCCCTGGAAGAGAAGCAGGAACCGCGGGCTGAGATGGGTGAGCGCCCCTTGCCGGCAAGCCGCGAGGTCGGCGACCACCAGGAGCGACATCTGGGTCATGGTGGCGCCCATGAGCGCGTGCACGGCGAGATCGGCATCCCCTGCGCGGGCGGCGCTGAGGACGCTCGCGGTCTCGGGCAGCGACGTGGCGACGGAGAGCATGAGAACCCCCACGAACGCGCGCGCGAGTCCCGTGCGCAGGGCGATGGCGTCGGCGGTCCTCTGCAGTTGCGTGCCGGCGAGCCAGATCACCACGCTCAGTCCCAGGAAGATTGCGAGGTTGGTCCAGACGGAGTAGTTGCTGAGTTGGTCTACGGACACATCTGCCTCCTGTGCGCTCAGAGTAAGGATACCCCCGGTCTCCGCGAGGCAAACGGCAGGGAATGCGCCGGAAGGGTTGACAACCCAGCGGGATCGTGGTACATATAGGGTACTTGATAATCGAACAGGCCCATCAAAGGCATTGAAGAGGAAGAGTAGATCCGCAGGACGATTCCAGAGAGCCGGGTTGCTGAGAGCCGGTATCCGAGAGCAGATCGAACGTCGCCTCCGAGCCGGAGAGCCGAAAGTCAGTGACCAGTGACCAGTAATCAGTAACCAGTGCGGAAAGTGCCTTGCACTGGTTACCGGATACTGGTTACTGGTTTGCCTACTGACCACTAGGCTTCTCCCGGGTGGCTCCCGTTACAGGGCCGGGGCATGCGGGCGGACCGCGGACTGCAGACTACAGACCGCAGCTTCCCCAAGTGCCTGCGAAGGTCGGCGCTGAGAGGCGTTGGCGAACCGGGGTGGTACCACGAAAGGTCTATGAGCCTCTCGTCCCTGTTGTGGGATGAGGGGCTTTTCGTTTTTGGGTTATGGGTTGTGGGTTTCGGGTTATGGGAAACCCCAAAACCTACAACCCGTAACCCATAACCATTCCGAAAGGAGACACACATGGCAGACAAGACGATGATCGGCGCACGCGCGCTTGTCGAGGCGCTCGCGGACCAGGGAGTCGAGATCATTTTCGGCTACCCCGGCGCCGCCACGATCCCGATCCACGACGTGCTGATGGAGGGCAGGATCCGCCACGTCCTTGTACGCCATGAGCAGGGAGCCGCCCACGCGGCGGACGGTTATGCGCGCGCCACCGGCAAGGTCGGCGTCTGCCTCGCCACGTCCGGGCCCGGCGCGCTCAACCTCGTCTGCGGGATTGCCACCGCCTACATGGACTCGGTCCCGATGGTGGCGATCACCGGCCAGGTCGCCACGTTCAAGCTCGGCACCGATGCGTTCCAGGAGGCCGACACCACCGGCGTCACCGATCCGATCGTGAAGCACAACTACCTCCTGAAGGACGTGAGCGAGATCCCGGCGGTCGTGCAGGAGGCGTTCCACGTTGCCTCGACCGGACGGCCCGGCCCGGTGCTGATCGACCTCCCGCTCGACCTGTCGTTCGCCGAGATCGAGTATCGCCGCCCGCCGGAGATCAACATGGTCGCCTACAAGCCGACCGTCATCGGCCATCCGGGCCAGATCAAGAAGGCGGTCGCGCTGATAGACGCCGCTCAGAGGCCGCTCATCATCGCCGGGGGTGGGGTGATCGCATCCGGCGCGTCGGACGAACTCCGGCGGCTGTCGGACAAGGCGAACATCCCCGTGGTCTACACCCTCATGGGCAAGGGCGCGTTCCCCGACGGCGATCCGCTCAACTGCGGGATGCTCGGCATGCACGGCTCTCCATATGCAAACCACGCGGCGAAGGGCTGCGACCTCCTCATTGCGGTGGGCATGCGGTTCAGCGACCGCTCGACGGGCAAGGCATCCGCTTTCGCGTCGGACGCGCAGGTCGTGCACATCGACGTCGATCCGGCGGAGATCGGCAAACTCCGACGCCCGACCGTGCCGATCGTCGGTGATGCGAAGAACATCCTCCACTCGCTCGGGAGCAAGGTCAAGGAGGCGAAGCACACCGAATGGATCGAGCAGCTAGAGCACTGGCGGAAGACACATCGCACGAGGCAGCCGATCGACGGCGGGCGGATCATGCCGTGGGAGGTCTTCGAGGCGATCAACAAGATCACCGGAGGCGAAGCGATCGTCGCCACCGACGTCGGCCAGCATCAGATGTGGGCCGCGCAGAGCATCGTGGTCAAGCGCCCGAGGCGGTTCCTCTCCAGCGGCGGGCTCGGCACGATGGGCTATGGGCTCCCGGCGGCGGTCGGCGCGCAGATGGGGATGCCCGACGCGACGGTGTTCGTCATCGCGGGCGATGGGAGCATCCTGATGAACAACCAGGAGCTGATGACGGCGGTCGAGCAGCGCCTGCCGATCAAGATCGCGCTCTTCAACAACGGCTACCTCGGCATGGTGCGTCAGTGGCAGCAGCTCTTCTACGACCGCCGGTACGCCTCGACCGACATCTCGTGCCAGCCGGACTTCACGGCGCTGGCGAAGGCATACGGCGCGGAGGGCATCCGAGTCACCAAGTCGGAGGAGATCCTCCCGGCGCTCGAAGCGGCGATGAAGGTGGATGATCGCCCGTGCCTCATCGAGTTCCTGGTCGCCCGCGAGGCGAACGTCCTCCCGATGATCCCCGCCGGCGGCTCGACTGACGACATGATCCTGGAACTGGACTAGGGCTATCGAAAGCACCTGTAGCCTAGGGGCTCCTCCCCGTCGGGTCTGCACAACCGGACGCCCATAAAGGGCTAGGCTACGGCACCAGAATCTCAGTTCTTCCAGGGCATACTGGGCACTGATTGTCCGATCGATAGGAGAGGTGCTATGCTGTCCAAAGGCTTGTGTCCGTCAGGCCCCGAGACAAGGGCGGTGTAGTCGAACAGCACGAAGCCCTGTGCGCCTTTCGCGCGTATCGTGCCAATCTGCCTCCTGCTTACATCGGGCGATACTTGCCAAGTTCCCTGCCCGATGTAGATGTGACGTCCCGAGGCAGATGATACAGCGTCTGCGACAGCTTTGTGGAACTGGCGGTTGTTCTCCGGCAGGTACGTCATGACCACCGCGGCGTCAAGGTAACCTCTGGATATCCACAACGGCCAATCCTGTGCAAATGACTCATGGGCCATCTTCTTGTCGCTATGCACGGCGGCAGTAAGCTTGGCTGTCGGTCTCACTGCAGCGACCGCTGTGTGGATGTCGGCGACAAGCTGCGTCGTATTGTCTCTCCTCCACTGGCGCCAGTCTGGATCGTCGTAGGCCGGCGAACCGGAGCGACCTTGTCGAGCATTGAAGGCAGCGACACTGACATCATTGTAGCCATAGCGTCCGGGCAGTATCAGCCCTTCGAGGTGTATACCATCAACCTGGTACGTGGCTGCAATCTCGGTGACCACCTTTGTCAGGTACTCGCGGACTGCAGGGACTCCGGGGTCCAGCAGAGCTTCGCACCCGTTCAGAAGTCCATTTCCGTCGTCATGCTTCGTGAACCACTCCGGGTGAGCGGCAAAGACGTGTCCGGCGACGACCGGATCTAGAGATGCCATGCTTCGAGCCTCGAACAGCTTCACCCACGCATGCACCTCGATGCCCTTGGTATGTGCCTTGGCTATTACATCGGCCAGGGGGTCGAAACTTGCTGCTATGTCACGGGCCTTTGGCTCCGTGGCGGAGTTGTAACATGCGTCTCCCCTCTTTCTCACCTGTACGAGAAGCGCGTTGAGTGGTTGGCGTACGCAGTATCCACCAACAGGGATACCTGCTCCGGGGTCTTGAACCCCTGTCCCCACGCATCTACCCAGATGCCCCGGATTCCTGTCCGCTGACAGGGATCGCAAGAAGCGCGGACAACGAACCTAATACCAATGCTGTGTGAAGACTGCTGGGTCTACTCATCACCTAGATCGCTCCTTCCTATCAGCGCGTTCGCCTGTCGGTGACGACTCTGGTGTGGAGTGTCCGCTCTTGCTACGCTGTGCAACCAGCAGAGCCCTGACAAGCGACGGGGATACCATGACCTCCCCATCTATGACGGAAGCCGCAATGTTAGCATGGGCCACACCGTTCAGTGTGGCGGCGGCCTTATCTACTTGCAGGGTGCCGTGTAGTCTGCTCCCATCGATCACTATTGTCTTGGTCCGGTTGTCCCATCCGACCTTGAATCCGAGAGCCTCAGCAACAGGGCGCAATCGCAGACCAAGTTCCGCAAGCACCGCAGATGCTGCGTCCGATCCATTGTGGTCGAACTCGTCCGGCGGATGTTCCATAGACAGAAGCATCCTGATCCTGTCTTCATCCGTAGCAGTCGGATCTGTGAGCGCTGCTTCAAACAGACGCCAGGCCTGCGTACTGTTATTCACCAAGGCAAGACAACGGCCGGCAGACTCAAGTGCCATCGATTTCAGAGGCGAACTGTGCAGCTTCTCAGACGCGAGTATGAACAGCTGAGCGGAGCGTCCAATCTCATCGACGCCTTTCTCACCCTCTTTCATCTTGTGGCGGAACTCGTGAAGAGAAGCAAGAAAGAACGCCACGTGTGGCGCATACCCGCTATCCGGATATTCCCGAAGTATCATATTGTAGCACTCTATGGCCTGTAGGTCTGCACCCTTGCTTGTCATCCACAGGTTCTCCTCATCGACGCGAGGAACCTGACGCAGCAGATCATACACCACCCGGTCTATTCCCTGGGGATCCTTTACGAGGATGTGGTGTTCGTTGGACCGGAGGACAGTCTTTGGCTCTCCTGGCATGGTATATGAAGCTCGAATCATGTAATCCCCGGGTTGCGAAAGGAGGCACGCAAGATCCTTCTTCCCCCTCTGCCACGTCAGTTCAAACGGAAAGGTATACGTCTCGCGGGCACCCAAGTAGGTGCCCGCGGTGTTTCCAGGTTTGGCAGTCGCGGTCAATGGGCTCTCATATCGATAGTGTTGTCCACTTGGGAGGGTTATGTCGAATGCAAGACGGGTTGTCCACAGGTCGAAGCTCCGAACAAACACAGCATCGTCCGTTCCTGTGTTCCGCAGAGTGAGAACCATGAACAAGGGTTCTCCGGCCAAGTAATGCGCCTTTGGCGTAGCTAGCTCCAATACCACATTGGCGTAAACGGCTGTAATCGTTGCCAAGACGGTGCACGTCAGCATGACCGTACGCCGAATCCATATCCGAATACCACTCATAGGTAGGTCCTCCTTACTCGTCCAGGTGGCTCTCTAGATAGTGTTTCAGTTCGTGTAAGCAGTACTGGTTGCTACTTGGGTCAGCGGAGTTGCTGCAGAAAGGCAGGCTACCATTCATATGCTCGTTTGCATTACACCCTTGGTCGTTCAAGGCGCAATGTCCGATGTTTCCGATAGTCGCGTCATGCGCACCGTTCTCATGGAGGGCTACTTCCTCCCTTTGTGCTTCCGCTATGCCACGGGATGTACACGCGCAGACCGCACTCCAAGTCCAGTTCAGCGTATTTCCGCACGGGTCCGAGTTTTCATTGTCGGGATCGTATGGGCTCCATCGGTGTATTCCCATGAGGTAAAGGTGACATCCCTGGTTTTCATGCTCACGGAAAAAGGCTTGCTGTTGAAAGATGAGCGGATACTGTACGGTCATGTACTCAAAACACTCTATGCTCTCCTGATCGGGATCAATCTCGAGCTGATAGCCGACTCTCTCCCATGCTGCTGGCAGATTGCCTGTTGGGATGCTGTGATCACCAGTCATCGTGTCAATCTCGAGAGTCAGTGGGATCGTTACACCCACGCCAGTTGCCGTGTCCTCATCATCAAGCCATATGGCGGCATCCTGGCATAGCAGGCGCACAGAACGAGTTCCGGGAGCGCAGTACGTCTTCTTCACCTCGAATCCTGACGCGTCAGGGGTATCGCCGGTTCCGGTGTAGTGCCAGTACCACTGACACGCTACATCCTCATCGTAGCGCCAACACTCGTTAGGATCAGCATCTGTATCCTGATAGCCATCCAGTGGCTCGTAGAAAGGTGGAGTCTCCAATACCTTCATAGCATGGAAGGTGATCTCTGTTCCAGCCTCGACGGTCCGCGACACACCAAGAGACCATTCCTGCTCGCCGGTGATCCTGTGTCCTATCGCAACACGGGGGGTCCACTGTCCTGCAGGGAGGTGCAAAGCTCAGCCGCCGCTCTGGGACCGCCTGCCAGGTGTAGGCACGTTCCGAGTAGTACCACCATCCACATCCTGCTACGTCTTTGCCGCCGTTCCCCCTGGCAGTAGCCTATGAATCCGGAAACCATGCGCGTCTCCTCTCTATTGGATATATGGCGACTACACCACACTACTACCCATACTACCCATACTACCCATCTGCCCTCGCTTGCCAAACATGGACACGACTGCACTGCATAGAAGGAAGATACCCATCTCAGCGGGAACAGCCTTGTTGTACCACTCATAATCGGAGGCGCGTCATGCACTGGTTGGTATCCGTCTTTGTGATCGGTTTGATCCTTGCTTCGGGAGCCGCGCGCTCGGAGAAGGTGCGCGACATCTACCCTGATACCTGGGTGGGCGTCGATGCCCTCGGCCGCACCATGCCGGGGATCGACGACGTGGGCCCCGTGAAGAAGGATCAGCGCCGGGTGGTGGGGATCTTCTACATCACCTGGCACGATGACGGGAAGTTCAACCTGAAGAGCCCCTACATGGCGGACGTCTCGAAGATCCTCGCCAAGGACCCATCCGCGCGCCTCGACGGCAAGCACCCGCTCTGGACTGAGGGCTCCTACCACTGCGCCGAGCCTGAGATGGGCTACTTCCTGAGCAAGGACGAGTGGGTCATCCGCAAGGACATGTCGATGCTCGCCGACGCGGGCGTCGACGTGCTCGTGATGGACGTCACCAACGCGGTGCGCTACTGGGACGAGTGGGACGTCGTCTTCCCGGTCATGCAGAAGATGAAGGCCGAGGGGAACAAGGTGCCCCAGTTCTGCTTCTGGGCGTTCAACGGCCCGGTGGTCCGGGTCGTGCAGGACCTCTACGACAGGATCTACAAGGTCGAGAAGTACAAGGACCTCTGGTTCTACTGGGACGGCAAGCCGCTCCTCCTCTACAACGCCAATCCGAAGGTTGACGCGAACGGTCGGAACCCCGACGCTCCGGACTACTCCCAGGAGGTGAAGGACTTCTTCACCCTCCGCAACATGTGGTGGGGCTACTATGAGTGGGCCGGGGAGCGCTTCGTCGGCATGGAGGACAACTGGAGCTTCGGCCTCGACATGGGCGATCCGCGGGTCAGCTCGATGAAGCCCGAGGAGCGCGTCTCGCTCCACAACGGCAAGCGGGAGGAAGCCGCGGTGACTCCGGGCCAGCATTCCTCCAGCCTGATAGGGAAGTCCTGGACCGTGGAGAAGGGCGAGCCGGAGTTGAACGAGCAGGATCTTCCCGTGCCGACCTACGTCCCCTGGCTCGGCAAGACCGTCGAGCACCCGGAGGGCTACGGCATCTACTTCCAGCAGCGGTTCGATGAGGCGCTCTCGGCCAATCCGCAGTTCCTCTACATCAACGACTGGAACGAGTGGACGGCCGGCAAGTACAACACGGAGGGAGAGTTCATGCGCCGGAAGTGCGGCTTCTTCTTCGTGGACCAGTACAACACCGAGTTCACCCGTGCGATCCAGCCGATGAAGGGCGGATACACGGACAACTACTACATGCAGATGGCGCAGAACATCCGCCGGTACAAGGGCGTCCGGCCGATCCCCGAGATCAAGGGGTACACCACGATCAAGATGGACGGCGATTTCCAGGATTGGAAGCAGATCGGCGTCGAGTACCGCGATACCATCGGCGACACCGCTCACCGCGACTACAAGGGCTACGGCGGCCTGCACTACAAGGACGACTCCGGGCGGAATGACATCGTCACATGCAAGGTGGCGGTGGATGAGAAGAACGTCTACTTCTACGCCGAGACGAACGAGGCGCTCACGCCGCACACCGATCCGAACTGGATGCTGCTCCTCATCGATGCGGACAGGAATCCCCATACCGGGTGGTACGGCTACGATTTCCTGATCAACCACAGCATCGTCGATTCAAAGACCACCACGATCAAGCGGTACGACTCCGCGATGGAGTCATGGGTGGAGGCTGCCCGGCTGAGCTACCGGTACAAGGGGAAGTCGCTCCAGTTGGCCGTGCCGAGGAAGCTCCTGGGGCTGGAAGGGTTCGCGTTCAGCTTCGACTTCAAGTGGGCCGACAACCCGCGCGACCTGACGGACCCGATCTCGCTCTGCACCGCCGGCGACACCGCCCCGAACCGCCGCTTCAACTACCGCTGCATCTGGAAGAGGTAGAAGGCACCGGACTGAGGCTCACTGGGAAGCGGAAACGTGCCGAAGACCGGCTACTCGTCCATCGGAAGATCATGTGGGAGTTGCCACCAGGAGCCCTTCTGCTTGCGGACAAGATTCTGCATGACAAGGGTCTGTGGATCACTCGTCTCGAAGCCAAGAGATGCGGACGGTGCTCCCACCACGGCGTCGAGCTCTGCGACAGTCATTGTAGGTCCCGAGCTAGCTTCGGTGACGTCCCCTTCTTCGCGCCATCCTGGCCAATAGAGGTCCCACAGGTCTGCAACTAAAGAGATGTCTTGTCGAGGAGGAGTGCGTGCAAATGACATGACTCCGCCGCGTCGGGTTTCCTCCGGTAGCTGTGCGTAATGCTTGTTGAGCCGAGTCAGATCAGCTTTCAGCGTTGGTCCGTACACAAATCGCTGGCCGTCACCCAGGAAGAGTGGTACACACCTTTGGTGCAGATTGTCCGACGACACGAACACTTGGCAGAAGGGCAGGTAGTAAAGGTAGGCGATGTCGACGCGGTTAGATGGCCTCGTTTGCGATATGAGCCCTTTTGCCAAAGCTATCCAGAAGAACAGATCGATGGTCAGCACGAATGCGGCATAGGGCGCATAATCTGCAAGCGTTGGACAACCAGCCTGCGTCCATCGCCCAATGATGGGAATACGCAGCTTCTCAGGTACGCCAAGCAGGACTAGCGCGGCAACCATTCTCTCAACGGGCATTCCTTTCAGATGAACCACCCGCTCAGCTTGTTGCTTTGCATCCGCCAATGATCTGCACGACTTGACGCTGATGCCGAATCTAGGTGGAATCTGCTTCCCCTGAGCCAAGTTCATGGCCCCCAACTCGTATCGCCATTGTCTGGCGTAAAGGCGTTCGACGGCGAGAAAGTCCGCCTGTTGCCATCTTGAGAAGGCATCCGCCTCGGGCGACACCTCGTGTACCACTGCTGGACCCATGTGGGAAAGGACCGGGCGGCCGCCCGCTACCAATATCTGCCGAGTCATCGGCACAGATTGGCCTAGCAAGTCGCCGACACACAAATGAGTATGGAAGACATTAGGGTGACTTCCCATCTCAGGGAACTTCTCCGCTATCAGACCGACCTCTCGTTCAGGGGTTCGGCCTGCCCTAACTGACTTCTCCAGATCGGCCAGGGTTTCAACATAGAAGAGCGGGCAGATGTTTGATGTGAAGAAGTGGTCGAACCAGACTGGCTCATCTACGCTAAGGGACTGCAGAAACGACTTGTCAAACAAGGCAATCGGGCCCATTCTTGCCTCCGGTAAGACGGGAACAGGAAAACGGGGATAGGAGTATTCATAGTGCCGTTGCCGTTCCGCTCTGCATCCACCATCAATGTGATCACAACCCAGTAGGATCAGCCGAGGTGAACACGTTTCTTCATTCGGCGGGCAAAACGCCGTTCCCTTCCATACTCCCAGGGCTCGTGGTGCGAGGGCCTTCCCCGTGCGCTTATCAAATTACTTCCCATTCTCTTGAAGAACTGCAAAGAATGCCAGGATATCCTCCGACAATGGAGGTAACAAGCGTTCTTTGGACAACCGATCGAGTCGCGTGGAATGGCCGGAACGTCGGATCGGGCATCAGGCATCCGTAAGGATGTGTTCCTCCATCGCTTGGATGCGTGCATCCTGGCCGATGTGGAGAGTCAGCGGTGTCCGGACTGCCGGCGGGGATCGATAGGGTTGTCGGAGCGCAGAATCGCACCTACGATGGAGTCATGGATCGCCACTACTCCATCACTCCATCACTCCACTGCCTTCAGGAGACGGCTGTGCTCGGCCACGATAGGGGCCGACTTCGGGTCGTCGGCGATGTTGACGTTCTCATCGGGGTCGGTCCGGTGATCGAAGAGCATCCGCCGGCCGTCGGTCCACTCGGTGTAGAGGTAGCGGTCGGTCTTCACGGCGCGCCCGCTGCCCCATCTGCTGTAGACCGCCTTCTTCGGCGTCCGTTTCGGATCGTCGAGCAGCGGGACGAGGCTGACGCCCTGCGCGTGCTTCGGCGCGGCGATCCCGGCGAGGTCGCAGAGGGTGGGGTAGATATCGACGAACTCCACCAGCGAGTCGGTCGCGTTCTTCCGGCGATGGCCCGGAGCGCGGACGATCAGCGGCGCGTGGAGCGAGTTGTCGAGGGTGTTGTGCTTCCCCCAGAAGTTGTGCTCGCCGAGATTCCAGCCGTGATCGCCCCAGAGCACGACGATCGTGTCATCCGCCAGGCCGAGCCTCTCCAACTCATCGAGCACCCGGCCGATCTGCGCGTCCACATAGCTCACACAGGCGTAGTAGGCGTGACGGGCCTCGCGGTGGAAGTCCTCATCAGCCAGGCGGTTTTCGACCTTGCCATAGCCCTTGATCTCGCCGGACGACTTGCAGTTGGCGGGGAGGTTCTTCGGCGCAAAGCGATTGTCCGCGATCTCGATCTTCTCGCGGTCGTAGAGGTCCCAGTATTTCTTCGGCGCGTTGAAGGGGAGGTGCGGCCGCCAGAACCCGCAGGCGAGGAAGAACGGTCGATCCATCTTCGCCAGGCGCCTCAGGTCGGCGATCGTCCTGTCGGCCACTTTGCCGTCCTGGTAGGCGTTGTCCGGCACATCGGCGCGCTCGAAGTACGGCCCGCGCTTCGTCTGCGGATTGAGGTACTTCGCGGAATCCTCGTCCTGCCAGAGCTTGTAGTGGTTATAGCCGGCCCAATCCTTGTCGCCGTGATAGATCTCCTCCGAGCGCCAGGGAGGCTCGCTCCAGTCCTCCTGCCGGTCGTTCATGTGGTGGAAGATCTTGCCGTTGGAGATCGCATAGTAGCCGTTCTCGCGGAAGAGCGCCGGGAGGGTGACGTAGTCCTGCTTCAACTGGCTGCACAGGGTGACGTCCGGGTCCGGGCGGATGCCGGTCAGTGTGCCGACGCGCGATGCCATGCAGACCGGGACGTTGCAGTACGCCCGCCTGAAGACCGTGCCCTCTGAGGCCAGACGGTCGATGTTGGGGCTGAGTGTCTGCTTATGGCCGTAGCACCCGAGCTGAGGGCGCAGGTCGTCCACGGGGATGAATAGGACGTTCGGCCTCTTTTTCGCCGGGCTCTCGCTCAGGGCGATGCCGGGCAGGGCGGCGGCGAGCGCACCCACGCCGAGGAATCGGAGGAATCTGCGCCGGGATATGGTCGGGGCTCCGGCTTCACGCTTGTCGCTCATGTTGGCACACTCCCGTCATCTCACCGCACCGATACTTCGAGGCCTTCGGGGTCGAAGATGACGTTCACCGAGGCGCTCATGTTCGCCGGGTCGCGCACGAAATCGAGGTAGAACTTGAGGCGCTCGAAGCAGTTGGCGCTGTTGTGGGCGAGAACGATGCTCCCCGGCGGCATGCGGTCGAGGCCGGCTTCGAGGATGTCGAGGTATACTCCCTTGCCCCTGCCGCCCGCGCCGTCGGCGTCGAGGTAGAGCAGATCGATCCGGCCGTCGAACTCCCGGACGACGTCCACCGCATCGGCGGCGACCACCCGGGCGACTCCCGTCGGGTCAATGCGCCGGACGTTCCGCTCCGCGCGCTCGGCCTCCTCGGACACGATCTCGATGCCGATCAGGTTCTCGGCGGTGTAGACCGCGCCCGGTCCGACCGCCGCCCCGGCGTTCGAGATGAACGTGTTCCCGCAGTAGACACCGGCGGCGATCATGTTGTTCGGTCTCTTGATGGCATTGATGGCGTAGATCAACCGCTGCATGCGGGGAGTGATGGCGGTCCAGGGGATTTCGAAGAGGTCACGCACGGCCTGGCGGTGGGTGAGGAACTTGTCGAGGTTATACTCCGCGTGCGGGAGGACGCCTGCATCCACCAGCGCCCGGAGCGCCTCGTCCACGACGGCGATCTCACGCTCGATCGGCTCCAGCGCCTCGTGCGGCCGCCGCACGTCCATGCGGTATGAATGCCAATCAGGGGTTTGGTGGATGAAAGTCATGAGCGGTTCCTACGGTGAAAAGATGGTGACTCCAGCCGCCTTCGCTGCTTCTGTCAGGCGCACGTCCAGCGTTGCCAGTGGGACGCCCTGCCTCATCGCTAGCTCGAGATACGATGCATTGTATGCGGAGAGATCATGTCGGCGTCCGAGTGCAAGGATATCGTCGAGAACCTGCTCCGATGGTGTACTATCCACGAAGATCGGCAGAGAGCGGAGGATCTCAAGAAATCGCAGAACATCTGCCTCGGATAGTCTCCCTCGCCGCTCCTCTGTCAACAAGGCATTGGCCACTTCAAGGGACCAGACTATAGGAACCAAGGTCTCATTCACATCGAGCTTCTCCAGAATCCTGGCGGCATAAGGGTCGCACTCATCTGGGAAGCACCAGCACATGGTAACTGAGCAGTCCGTGACGAAACGGCTCATTACCGGCGTCCCTCTTCGATCATCTCTCGGATCGACAGACCGTCGAGCTTTCGCCCTTTTCCGAACTCCTTCATGGCTTCAATGGCCTGTCTTCGGCTAAGCTTGCCGGGCCTCCCTGCGGGAACCAGCTCCGCCACGGGATTCCCATGTCTGGTGATGGTTATCCGTTCGCCCTTTTCCACTCGATCCAGTAGCTCGGACAGCTTGGTCTTGGCTTCATACGATCCAACCGTTCCCATAAGCGCGCCTCCAATCAGACTAGATTAAGACTAGTCTACCACGTTCCGCCCGGATCATCAACTAGTTGTTCAGGCTCGTCAGCGGCGCCGGGATCCGGCCGCCCATGGAGACGAACGCGTCCGAGGCGCCGTTCGGGACCGCCAGGATCGGGCTCTCTCCGAACAGCCCGCCGAAGACCGCGCGGTCGCCAGCTTTCTTGCCCGGAACCGGGATCAGCCGGACCGAGGTCGTCTTCTTGTTGATCACGCCGATCGCCAGCTCGTCCATCGCGATTGCCGTGAGCGTTTCGGCGGACGTGTCGCCGGGCAGCGCGATCATGTCGAGCCCGACCGAGCAGACGCTCGTCATCGCCTCGAGCTTCTCAAGTCTGAGGTGCCCGTCCTCGACCGCCTTTGCCAGCGCGGAATCCTCCGCCACCGGGATGAACGCGCCGGAGAGCCCGCCGACCGACGACGACGCGAACGATCCGCCCTTCTTGACGGCATCGTTCAGGATCGCAAGCGCCGCCGTCGTGCCCGGCCCGCCGATGCGCGGAATCCCCATCGCCTGGAAGATCTCGCCGACGCTGTCGCCGACCGCCGGGGTGGGGGCGAGCGAGAGATCGACGATCCCGAACTGAGCGCCGACCGCCTGCGCCACCTCGCGCCCGATCAGCTCTCCGCAGCGAGTGACCCGGAACGCGGTGCTCTTGATCTGCTCGGCGATGTCGCCCAGCGTGCAGTTCGGCGCGCTCTGCCTCAGCCGCTCGATAGCTCGCTTCACGACTCCCGGCCCGCTGACGCCGATGTTGATCACCGTCTCCGGCTCGCCGATGCCCTTGTACGCGCCTGCCATGAACGGGTTGTCCTCCGGCATGTTGGCGAAGATGCTGAGCTTGGCGCACCCGAAGCCATCCTTGTCGGCGGTCCGGGCGGCGGTGTCGAGCAGGATGCGCCCGAGGAGCAGGAGCGCCTCGACGTTGATCCCGGCCTTTGTGCTCGCGGCGTTGATCGAGGCACAAAGCCTGGAGGTTTCGGAAAGCACCTCGGGGAGACTCTCGATCAGCATCCGGTCGGCGTTGCTCATGCCCTTCTGGACGAGCGCCGTGTACCCGCCGATGATATCGATCCCGGCATCGGCGGCGGCGTCTTCGAGCGTGTGCGCGATCCGGAGGAGCGCATCCCGGTCATGGCCCGCCATCACGTCGGCGATCGGGCTCACGGCCACGCGCTTGTTGACGATCGGGATGCCGTACCGCCGCGAGATTGAGTCACAGCAACTGACCAGCGGCGACGCATACCGCACGATCTTCTCGCGGACCAGCCGGCAGACGCGGTCGATATCCCTGTCCGCGCAGTCGAACAGGTCGATCCCCATGTTCACCGCGCGCACGTCCAGGTGCTCCTTCTGGAGCATGTCTATCAGTTCGAAAGTCTCTTCTCGACTCATCCGCCTGCTCCCCGCGTCTCCATGTCTCCGTGTCTCCGCGTCATGTCCACTACCGGCCTGACTTCGCTCGTCGCGCGGAAGATGTTCTCGTGCTGGAGGTGGATCATCAGCCCGAACTCGCCGCCGACACCCTCCAGTCCGGCCTGGACCGCCTCGACGTCGATGCCCTGGGGGATCGACACTTCCGCCAGCATGAGGAGGATGCCTTCGTGGACGTAGCAGTAGAAGTCGTCGATGTTGATGCCGTTCTCGGCCAGGTAGGAGGTCGTCCGCGCGATGATCCCCGGCTGGTCGGCCCCGCGCATCGTGAGCGTGAACTTCTCGGCGGCGCACCCGGCCTCGGAGCATTCCTGCTCGCAGTAGGTCTTCACGCCGATCTCCAGCTCACCTGGCTCGCCGCACTCCTGGACGCACGAGCGGACCTCCGACTCGGTGCAGGCGTCCGGCATCTCGGCGGAGATGATGAGCGTGAAGTAGCCGCGCACGACCGTCTCGCTGAGGTGGGTGATGTTGCCCCCGAGTCCCGCGAGCGCGCTGCTCACGTCGCGCACGATGCCGACGCGGTCCCGCGCCATGACTGTGATGATGTAGTCCATCATAAGGCTATTGTATCAGGATACGCGGCTCCCGCGCCAGTCGGGGAGCGTGCCGGGGCTACCCGATCAGCAGTTTCACCGCACCTGCCGCCGCGAGGACGAGGACCGCCACGTCGAACTGCTTCTGCGACATGCGGGGGAGGATCCACTTGCCGATGTAGACGCCGACGACGATCACCGGGAACATCAGCAGGTTGAAGAGCGCCGAAGACTTCGTCACGATCGGGTTGCTGGGGTTGATGATGCTGAGCACGATGTAGACCGGCAGCTTGCTGAGGTTGATCGTGAAGAAGTACCACGCGATCGTGCCCATGAACTGCTCCTTCGGCAATCTGTGGGCCGCGAGGTAGATCTGCATGATCGGGCCGGCCGCGTTCGAGACCATCGTCGAGAAACCGGCGGAGACGCCCGTGCCCGCCATGCCGATCTTCGACTTCGGAGTGAGCCTGTCGCCGAGGAACTTCTGGAGGAAGTAGACGGCGATCATGATGAGGACGAGAGCGCCCATCATCTGCCCGATCACATCCTTGGTGACCGGCATCTTCCCGGTCCACTGGAGGGTAACCGTTCCGATCGCGAGTCCGGCGACCACCCACGGAAGCAGCCCGATCAGCGTGTTCCACTGAACGTGACGCTTGTACCACGCGGCGGCGAAGACATCGCCCATGATGAGCATCGGGAGCATGATCCCGATCGACGGCCGCCCGCCGAATGCCGCTGCCAGCACCGGCACCACCAGGATGCCGACTCCCGGCACGCCGGTCTTCGATATTCCTACGAGGAGAGCCGCCCCGGCTCCCATCGCCCATTGCCAAAGTTCAAGATGCACTGCAAGCTCCTACTTATGCCCCTGCTCAGCCCCGCCGGCAATGTAGCCTAACCCTTCATGGGAGTCGAGGTCGTGTATGCCTGACGGGGGCGAATTCCCAGGCCACGGGCGCTTCGGCGGAATGAACGGGCGACTCCGGGCACACTAAGCGCCCACACCCCCTCACTCCGCCTACCGCTTCACCGCCGTCACCCAGCCGTCGGTCGATGCGGCGATCACCAGGTCGTTCCACACCGTCGGCTTCGCAAACGTGAACCCTGCGCCGACGGAGTAGGCCCACTCGCGCTTCCCCGACGTGTCGAAGCAGAACAGCCCGCCCCTGAGCCCGCCGGCATAGATCTTCCCATCAGCGAAGACCGGCGAGTTGTCGTACGTCTCCTGCCCGATGTCGGCCCTCCACACCTCGCTGCCGTCCGTCATCGAGAGGCAGAAGAGCTTTCCGTTCAGCGACGAGACGTAGAGCCGGTTGCCCGCGATAGATGCCGTGTTGAACGCGCAGTGCGACTCCGCGATGCAGCGGTGAGTCCATTCGATCTTGCCGGTCTTCGCGTCCAGGCAGTTGACGTCCGGAAGCTCATTCCTCTTCGGCCAGGGAGTCGCAGTCACGATGATCCGCTTGCCGTCGGTGGCGGGGTTTGAGTTTGCGGGCGAGAAGTAGATCAACTCACCGATGGGCGTCTTCCACCGGACCGAGCCGTCCTTGGCGTTCAGTGCGTAGAAATGCTGGTCCCACGCGCCGAAGAAGACCGCGCCGTCCATGTAGATCGGCTTCGACTGGGTCATCCGCGCCATCTCGAACTTCCAGCGGAACTTGCCGGTCTTGGCATCGAGGGCATAGAAGCTGCAGTCGCCCGAGCCGATAAAGACCTTGCCGCCGCCGACCACCGGTGACGCCTGGACCGGCCCGTCGGTCTTGTACTCCCATCTCGGCTCGCCCGTATCCGCATCCAGGGCGATCACCCGGCCGTCGGTCGCGCCGAGGTACGCCAGTCCATTGTCCACGGCAACCTCGGAGATAACGTCCGAGCCGACGTTCCGCCGCCAGATCTCTCTGCCCGTGCGAGCGTCGAGGCAGTAGACGTCGCCGCCCCAGACGCCGAAGTAGAGCCGGTCGCCGTGCGCTCGAATCGGGCGCTGGACCGCTCCGGAGGCGCGCATCCGCCATGCCTCACGGTCACCGCCGCCGATCCTCACCAGGGCGGAGTCGTACCACTCCATCTCGTCGGTGTCCGTGGCGCGGACCGAGATCATGTGCCATCCCGGCATCCCGTCCACGGTGAGCGTGGCCTCGCACAGGCCGTCCTCGCTCCGCGCAAGCGGCTTGTACACGCCATCTATGCCGTACTCGATCTTGTCGAGCGGCCTGATCACCATCGCTCGGAGCTTGACCTGGCCATCTGCTTTGGAGCCGGCCCTGGGTTGGAGGAGATAGACCGGATTTGCCTTCACCCGGAGAGGGATCGTGAGGTCGGGCTTGCGCTCCTCGCCGCCGAGCTTCGTGTACCCTCGGATCTCGTCTCCTGAGACCTCGTATATCCTGAGGCCGCCGGTGTCGTTCATCGCGCCCTTGGTCATCTGGAAGATCGTGCCGTTATGCCTGTAGGTCACGAACGAGTGCCCGTGTCCCACGAGCACCAGGGGCACGTTGTACCCGCGAATCAGATCGAGGAACTCGGGTAGGTTCGGGAGATTGTTCGGCGAGGCATGGAAGAAGAGCACAGCCGGCTTGTCCCGGCCTGCCGCATCCAGATCGCTCCTGAGCCAGGCGAGTTGATCGGGGCTGAAGAGGCCGTGGTGCTCCAGCCACATGCTCGAATCCAGGCCCACGAAATGGATGCCGCCGTAGTCGAACGAGTAGTACGGATCCTGGCCGAAGAACCTCTTAGGGCCGGCCTTGCCCCAGTTCGACCACTTGGTCTCATGGTTGCCGGCGACGTTGTAGACCGGCATCTTCAGCCCGGACGCGATCTTGTTGAACTCCGCGTAGTCATCCTCGAAGCCCATCTCCGTCTGGTCGCCGGTAAAGAGCGCGAACGCGGGTCTGGGCTCGATCGCGTTGATCTCGGAAACCAGGTCCGAGAGGTTCTTGGCGAACGACATGTTCCCGGCCTTGATGTGGATGTCCGTCAGGACGACGAAGCTGAAGTCGTCCACGGCCGTCGCCGGGCAAGATAATGCGATTCCTATGAGCATCGTCAGCAGGACAGCGCGCATGATGATTCCTTTCTGTGATGGGACGGATGGGACCAGTGGGACCCATCCGCCCCGTTCCACCAACACCTATTTCCGAACCGCCGTTACCGTCCCATCCATCGACGGAACGATCACCAGGTCCTTCCAGACCGTCGGCGATGCGAGCAGATACCCGTTGCCGGTAGAGTAGCTCCATTCCCGGTCGCCGGTCGCCGCGTCGAAGCGGACGAGGTTCCCGCGAAGGCCCGAGACGTAGAGCTTGCCGTCTGCGTACACCGGCCAGTTGTCGTAGCAGGTCTGGCCGATCTTCGTGCTCCAGATCTCGCTGCCGTCCTCCATCTTCATGCAGTAGAGGTTGCCGCCGACATCCGGGAGGTAGAACCTGTCGCCGACGACGTACGGGCTGTTGAAGATGGCGAGCGACTTTCCTCCCGGGTTCTTGCGCTTCCACACGAGGTCGCCGGTCTTCACGTCAAAGCAGAAGACGTCCGGGACGCCCGCCTCCGGCCCCTGGTAGGCGGTCACTACGATGCGCTTGCCGTCGGTCGCCGGGTCGGAGTTCGAGGGCGACCAGTAGAGGGTGTCGCCGGTCTTGTATTTCCATACGTCCTGGCCGGTCTTGGCGTCCACCGCATGGAAGTGCCCGTCCCATGCTCCGAAGTAGACGACGCCGTTCATGTAGATCGGCACGGTCTGGTTCATCCGCTTCATCTCGTAGCGCCAGGCGAGCTCGCCGGTCTTTGCATCGATCGCGTAGAACGAGCAGTCGCCGGAGCCGATGAAGACCTTGCCGTCGCCCACGGTCGGCGAGCCGCACACCGGGCCGCCGGTCTTGTACTCCCACACCTGCTTGCCGGTATCCGCGTTCAGAGCGAGGATCTTCCCGTTCACCGATCCGAGGAAGACCATGCCTCCCCAGACCGCGGGCTGGCTGATCGTGTCGGCGCCGATGTTCTCCCGCCAGATCTGCTTGCCCGTGCGGGCATCGAGGCAGTAGACATCGCCGCCCCAGCAGCCGAGGTAGAGCCTGTCGCCGTGCGCCCTGATCGGACGCTCCACCGCACCGGAGACGTTGATGCGCCAGACCTCCCTGTCGCCCGCCCCGATGCGGACCCACGCGGCGTCCGACCACTCCATGCCGTCCTTGTCGGTCGCGCGGACCGAGACCAGGTGCCAGCCGGGAGTGCCGTCGAAGTCCGCCTTGATCTCATAGAGGCCGGATTCGCCGTGGTCGATCGGCTTGTAGTCGCCGTCAACGGCGTACTCGACTGTCTCCATCTCCGCGGCCACCGTCGCCCGAATCTCTATCCGGCCCTCTACTACACGGCCTGTCTTCGGGCTGAGGAGCCGGACGGGATTGGCGGTGCGCTTGAGTGATATGACTCCATCAGCGGTCTTCTCGCCGCCGGTGATCTTGGTGTAGCTCCTTATCTCATCGCCGGTGACCTCCAGGATTCGGTAGCCGCCGGGAGCGTTCATGACGCCCTTGACCTCCTGGAAGAAAACGCCGTTCTTCTTCCAGGTCTTGAAAACGTGCCCGTGTCCCACGAGAATAAGCTTCACGTTGAACGGCTTGATCGTGCGGAGAAGCTGGTCCTCGTTCGGTATGAACCCCGGAGCGTGGTGGTAGAAGAGCACCGACGGAGTATCCCTGCCGGCCTTCTCCAGGTCATCAGCCAGCCACGTCAGCATGTGGGAGTCCAGGATGCCGTAGTGTTCCAGCCAGAGCGCGCTGTCCAGGCCGACGAAGTGCACGCCGCCGTAGTCGAACGAGTAGTACGGGTCCTGGCCGAGGAACTTGGTCGGGCCGAATTTGCCCCAGTTCGACCACTTGGTCTCATGGTTGCCGGAGACGTTGTAGACGGGGATGCCGAGTGTCTCCATCGCGGCCTTGTAGTGCTGGAACTCGGCCTCGAAGCCGACTTCCACCAGGTCTCCGGTGCAGACGACGAGCGCGGGCTTCGGGTCCATGGCTTTGAGTTCAGCGCCGATGGCCTTGATGTTGTCCGTGTACTTCCCCTGTGAGTTGACGTGCACATCGGAGATGTGGATGAACGTGAACGGCTCGGCGGCCATCACGGCGCAGGATAAGATGAGCAGGGCAAGTATCAGTATCGCTTTCTTCATGGTCTGACTTCCTCCAAGTCTTCGTGGCCGAATGCTTCGGAAGCGGAGCGCAGTAGCGCTACCGAAGCCTTTCGGGTATCCACGCAGGGAACGCCCGCCGTCGCGTTCCGCTCTGGTGGATACCTACAACCGACGGAACGGGACAGCGTCCGTTCCCTACAGGCGGCGTCTGTCTATGTAGGGCACTGCCGCCGTCCTGTGCCGCTGGTATCGGCCCCTGAAACCAACGGCACGGGACAACGCCCGCCTCCTACGCGGATGCTCCGGCAGCGCCATTTCATTCTGCTACTGAAGCATCCTACGGCCGAATGCTACTTCATCAGATAGTTCACCAGGTTCGCCGTGAATCTCCTCGCGAGCGGATCATCCGCCAGGAGCGCGCTGCTGATGATCAGCCGTCCCTCGCCGATCTTCAACTCGACCACCGGCCAGGACGTGTACCGAGCGATCTGCTGTTTGCCCTGCCTGAGGTAGCTGTGCGGCTGGATGTGCTGCGCAAGCTTCGTGAGCCCCGGCGCATCCGACATCTGGTACGACTTGCTGCATACTCTGACGAGTCCGTCCGGCAGCGCATTCCACCAGTGCATGTCCATCGGGTCCATGCCTGCGAGGAGATCGTCCTCGTAGATCTCTACGAAGTCGCCGGATGCGTCTATGGTTTTCCACTCCTCGCCCACGAGGCCCTTGAGCATCTCTTCGTCCGGCTGGATCACCAGCACCCGGCCGCCGTCCATGACGAACTGCTTGATCGCGTCCGACTGATTGCCCACGCCGGGTCCGACTACCACGGTCTTCGATCTGTCGAGGCCAAACCAATCCACAGCTTTCACGTTCTTCGCATCGAATCCGAGCGACGTCATGTATGCGTTCATCCGGTCATCGGCGGCAAGCGCCAGCAGTTCTCCCTTGCCCTGGGCGTACCAGTCGCGGGTCGTGACGATCAGCGGGTACTCGTTCCGCGAGATCACCTCATCGCCCTGGAGGAGCGTGAGTTCGAGGGTCATCGGCGCGCGCTCCGTGTAGAGGTTCGTCGGCACGATGAACTCGACCGACTGCCGGCTCTTGCCGTCATACTTGCAGCCGGGGAACGGGACCGAGCCCGAAGTGCCCCAGTCCGGGCCCTTGCCGAAGATGTGCCACCTTAGCGTGAGATTGTTCAGATCCGATCGGTCCGGATCATCGTGAACGATAACCACCTCGCCGGTGAACCTCTGCCCGGCCTCGAAGTGCCGGTCGTGGAGCGCCAGGGAGACGAGCACCGGCTGATGAGCCAGCTTCACGCCGTGGTAGGCGGGGTAGGGCGATATCATCTCGGGATCGTAAACGTCCTTGAACCAGCAGCAGTTGGCGAAGAGCATCCATCCGGACAAGACGGTCCGGTCGCGTCGGATCTTCTCGGCGTACTCCTTTGTGATCTGCCCGTGGGTCTCGAGGAACATGTCCGGCCGCTCGTTGAACGTGCCGTACTTCCCGACCCACGCCTGCGGGACGAAGTGGTCGCGGATGTACGACTCGACCGGGTGGCCGGTGTCCTGGTCCGGGTAGCCGGTAGACGCTTCCTGGCTGATGATCGGCCGTGGTCGCGGACCGAGGGGCTCCTCGATGTGCTTGGCGACGCTGAGATGGAACGGCGAGATCGAGTACCAGCCGAAGTAGGCATGCTTGTCGTCGACGTCGCCGTCGTTGAGGTTGTTCGGCTTCAGGATGGTGTCGTAGTCGCCCTGATGACGCACGTATCCCGAGTGCAGAACGACGGGTGTCTTCGGGTCGAGACGGTGAGCATCATTGATAAGGCGGGAGAACCAGCGGTATTTCTCGGTCTGCCGCTCCTTGTCCGAATCGCGGCTGCCTTCGAAGTAGCTCTCGTTGCTGACGGTCCAGAGCATCAGGCTCGGATGGTTGCGGTTGGCTCTCACGACATCGCAGAACTCCTCCCTCCAGACCTCCATCAGCCTCTCGTCGGGGATCGGCGTGTCGCCCATCAGCACCCACGGCCACGTTTCGCCGACGCTCGCCCCGACACCGTACTTGTCGGCGGCATCGAGCCAGATCTTGCTCGGAGGGGCCATGTGGAACCGGGTCACCATCTCGTTGCCGTCGTGCATCAGCTTCATGAACTTCTCTGCGAGCGCCTTGTTGTTCGGCTCCAGGCCGTGCGGCGGCATATCGGCGCCGCGTAGGAAATATGGCTTGCCGTTGAGGTAGAGCCGGTCGCCCTTTGCCTCGAAGGTCTTGAACCCGACGGTGATGATCTTCTCGTCGACGACCTTGCCGCCATCCAGAAGCTGGGTCTTCAGCCTGTACAGGTTCGGATGCTCCGGCGACCAGAGCTTGGGCTTGAGGTTTCGGAAAACGGCCACATGCGGCGGATTGTCGCCGATACCGTTCTGCATCGCGGTGAATGGCTTCATCTCGAGGGGCTTCCCGGTGGCCGCGTCCGTGAGCGTATGGACTACGCTCATCCGATCAGGTTGCACTCCGCTCACGCTCGTCGTGATGACCGCGCTGTCGAGCGTCGGCTGGAAGTAGACATCGTCGATCCGGCCCTTGCCCGTGATCTCCAGCGAGACCGGCTGCCAGATGCCCGCCATGCCGTTCTTGTACCACCCGTGCGGGAGCGAGTTCAGCATGTCCTTGGTGATGTTGACCGTCACCGCCACGCCGACGCTGTCCTTTGCGAAGTTCGGATCAGCCTTGCTCGAACCCACCAGCACGGCAAGAAGGTTCTGCTCGCCGAACTTGACTTTGTCCGTCACCTCGACCTCGAACGGGGCAAACATCCCGACGTGCGAGCCGACCTTCTGCCCGTTCCAGTAGACCTCGGCGAAGCTCGCGACGGCGTCGAACCGGAGCACGAACCGCCGGCCCTTCATCGAGGCCGGGACGTTGATCCACTGGCGGTACCAGCCGGAGTCGGTGGTCCTGTAGTCGAAGGTGAAGTCCTCGCAGCGCTGGATCTCCTTGCGGATGTAGTTGTGGGAGGTGCCGTTTGTGGTGCTGTAGATCCACCACTCGATGGGGTTCCAGAACTGCGGTACCCCGAGCACATGCCAGTTGGCGTCCATAGTGCCGGGATCTGCGCCCGCCCCGGCTTCCTGAGCGGGCCGGAAGAGCCAGTCACCGCAGAGGTCGATCGTTTGCCGAGGGGTTTTCGCATCCTCGATCACGACGGGCCTGTACGCGCCTCTCTGTCTCAAATGCTTCTTCTGGCGCTCGATGCGGGCTTTCTCTATCTCAGCCAAGTGGCGCTGAACGGCTTCGTTCATCAGTCTCCAGGTCTCCGGCTTCGCGGAGGCCGGGATGATCGATATCTCATGGATCATCGAGTTCGGGTAGCCGTCGGTTCCTCCTGTGAGAGCGATCTGCAGTCTGCCTGATCTCGCGGTGAATGGAGTCGCCGCCAGTATGCCCTTGTCTCCGGCCTTGAGCCGCATGGAGCCAAACGCAGTCTTCCCGTCGATCAAGAGCGTGAGTCCGGTCGGGAAGTCCGTATCCCAGGCCGTGATGTTGACGAGATAGCCTCCGTCCGGGAGGTCCACGGCGAACACAGCGTCGGTGATCGCCCGGTCAATGAGCGCCACGCCGGTGCATCCGTTGCCTCGGTCGCGCGCCTGGTCGCGGAGATCCTTGTCCCAACCGAAGCCCTTCTCCGGCGAGTAGACCGATCCGTCGCTCACGAGCATCCCGTCAGGAACTGCCGTGCTCGCCGGCTGGAAGCGGATGACTACCTTGCCGTTCGTCGCAAGCTCATCGGCCGGAGTCGCCGCAAGTGCGCAGCCGGCCGTCATCATCAGGCACAGAATCAAGAGAAAGCGTGACATACAACCTCCCGTAACCGCGGTTTGGAGTCGTAGGAGCA
>CAYXOC010000007.1:15372-98135 GCA_964466715.1 uncultured bacterium | reverse complement strand
GCAGCTGGAAGCTGCTCCTACGGCCGGATCGTCCATGCGGAAACACTGGTCTTTCACTCCGCGACTATTGTATACTAGCGGCACACCGCCGGGCAAGCACAAAGAGCCCGAGCGATCGGAGTCGCTCATATGGGACTAGACGTGCCTCTCCGGGCAGGGTCTAGCGCCCGATGGGGATGAACGCCACAGCGCGCGTTCACTACGTCGCAATCCGTACCGCGTTTGCATGAGGTGTTCGCAATGAACAAGACCGTAGTCGGCATCATGCTGTGCATCCTGATGTGCACCCCGACATTCGCCGATATCACCGCGATCATCCCGGAGGTCCCCGGGGTCGATGCCACCTGGGCGGCCGTTCCGCTCGAGAGCCTCGACCTGAGGAATATGTCCCAGGAGTACGGCGAGCCGAAAGCCGGCAAGTCGATCGTAGACGGGCCGCTCACCCTCGGCGGGCGAGTTTTCGAGCACGGAGTCGGGAGCCATGCCGCGAGTGAGTTGATCATAGACCTGAAGGGAGCGGCGAAAGCCTTCATCGCCACCGTCGGGGTTGACGACAATACCGCGGGCAAGGGCTCCGTGATCTTCAGTATCGTCGTGGACGGCAAGACCGTGGCCCGGACCGCCGTGATGAAGGGCGGCGATAGGCCGATCGAACTCGGCGTTCGCCTCGACGGCGCGAAGACGATGATCCTCTCCGTCGAGGACGCGGGTGATAACATCAGCTTCGATCACGCCGACTGGGCCGACGCGTGCATATGGCTTCCCATGATGGCGGACAAGGCTCAGTACCCGCAGTCGGTTGCGCATCTGGAGCAGGAGCCGATGCCGATCGCCCGCACGGACAACACCCGGCTGTCGATCAACTATCCGCGCATCACCGGCGCCACCCCCGGCCGACCGTTTCTCTTCCGCATCCCGGCGACCGGACGCGAGCCCCTGCGCTTCTCCGCCAAGGGCCTCCCTCCGGGACTCACGCTCGATCCCGACACCGGCATCATCACCGGCGCGCTCCAGTCCGCAGGCGAGTGGAAGGTCGAGGTGACCGTGACGGAGAACCCCTCCCCAACCCTCCCCGCTACGGGGAGGGGGCTGCCGTCCGGCTCCTCGCAGCTATCTTCCTCTCCAACTCTCCCAGTTACGGGGAAGGGATTGTCGTCCAGCTCTCCACAACCGTCTCCCTCCTCGCCTCTCCCTGTGGTGGGGAGGGGGTTGTCGTCCAGCTCCCCGCAACCGTCTTCCTCCTCGCTTCTCCCCACTACGGGGAGGGGGAGCTCCCCGCAACCGTCTCCCTCCCCGTGGCGGGGAGGGCCGGGGAGGGGTTCGGTCGCCGCCACACTCACCATCATCGGCGGAAACCGCAAGCTCGCGCTCACTCCGCCGATGGGCTGGAACTCCTGGTACTGCTGGGGACGGCACATCACCGCCGACATCATGATGGCGCACGCCGACAAGATGGTCGAGTCCGGCCTCGCGGGCCACGGCTACCAGTACGTCAATATCGACGACTGCTGGGAGGGCGGGCGCGACGCGAACGGCGAGATCCGGTCGAACGAGCGGTTCCCCGATATGAAGGCGATGTCCGACTACATCCACAGCAAGGGCCTCAAGTTCGGCATCTACTCCTCGCCCGGGCCGACAACCTGCGGCGGCTACGAGGGCACCTATCGGCATGAGGTCCAGGACGCGAAGACCTACGCGAAGTGGGGGGTCGATTTCTTCAAGCACGACTGGTGCTCGTACGGCAAGATCGCTAAGGACCACAGCATCTCCGAGCTTCAGAAGCCCTATATGCTCATGCGGATGGCGCTCGATGCGGCCGATCGGGACATGGTCTACAGCCTCTGCCAGTACGGCATGGGGAACGTCTGGGAGTGGGGCGAACTCGTCGGCGCGAACATGTGGCGCACGACCGGCGACCTGCTCGATAGCTGGTCGAACATGGCGCGCATCGGATTCAGTACGGCTGAGAAGGGGGAGTACGCCGGCCCCGGTCATTGGAACGACCCCGACATGCTCTGCATCGGCAAGGTCGGATTCGGCAACCTGCGCCCGTCGAAGCTCACGCGAAACGAGCAGATCACGCAGATGACTCTGTGGTGCCTGATCGCCGCGCCGCTGCTCATCGGCGGCGACATCATGGAGATGGACGATTTCACGGTCGATGTGCTCTCAAACGACGAGGTGATCGCGGTCGATCAGGACCCTCTCGGCAAGGCGGCGAGCCGAGTGTGGCAGGAGGGCGACCTGGAGGTATGGGCGCGCCCGCTCGCCGACGGCACGAAGGCCGTCGGTCTCTTCAACCGGAGCAACTACAAGGCGAAGGTGACCGTCCGCTGGTCGGACATCGGCCTTGACTTCGCTCGTCCCTCTGGGGGGGAGGGGTCGGGGGTGACGGGTGGTCTGCGCCTCCCGGTCCGCGACCTCTGGATGCGCCGTGATCTCGGCACGTTCACCGATTCCTTCACCGCCGAGGTCCTCCCGCACGCGGCGTGGCTGATCAAGGTTGGAAGGCCCTGAGCGGGCGAGTGTGAGAGCGGGAGACACCTCGTGCATCCTACTCGTACTCGTCGATCAGGCCTTCAGCGTTCGACGTTCGATGTTCAATGTTCGCATCCTGCATCTCCCAGCCTCCCGGCAGGTGACTTCCCGCTGTTGTTGCGGTATAATGCCCGTGGAGATGACGCACGATGAGCGAAGCACTCAGGAAGATACTGACGGAACTGAGAAGTCGGTTCCAGGATCTCTATGGATCCCGGCTGGTCGAGGTGGTGCTCTACGGCTCGCACGCCCGCGGCGATGAGGAGACCGGCTCGGATATCGACGTCCTGGTCGTGTTGAAGGACGATGTCTCGCCTGCGGAGGAGATTGCCAGGACGGGCGAGATCGTGGCCGATCTTTCGCTCAGGCACAGCGTGGTGATAAGCTGCGTGTTTGTCGATGAGCGCCGCTTCCGGAGGGGGACCGGTCCGCTTCTCCGAAACATCCGCCGGGAGGGCCTGCCTGTATGACAGATGACCAGCGCGAGCTTCTGCAGGAGGCTCGCGACAGTGTCTCGGCAGCCCGAGTCCTTCTCGATGCGGGCTATCCGGGATACGCCGCATCGAGGGCCTACTACGCGATGTTCTATGTTGCCGAGGCGCTCCTCGAAGGAGAGGGGATGGCTTTCTCCAAGCACTCGGCGGTGATCGCCGCGTTCGGCAGGCATTTCGCGCGCACCGGCAAGGTTCCCGTGGAGTTCCATAGGTATCTCATAGAAGCCTCAGAACTGCGGCATGCGGGAGACTACGGCCCCCCGCGCCTCAGTCACTGCCGATCAGGCCGGCGAACAGATCGCCCGTGCCGAGCGGTTCCTCCAACTCGCCGAGAACGTGGATATCTGATAGGTCTCGACACTCACTTGCCTGGTATGCCTATCACCATCACCGTCGGGCGGTGATCCGAAGTCCCATCCGTCAGCTCGGCGGGGATCTCGGGGCCTTCCTTGACGTCGCCTGCGAGCGGCTTCGAGGTCCAGATCTGGTCGATCCGCTCTCCGACCGGCGGCGCCATCACGAACCTCGATGCCAGAAGCGCGTCCGTGCTCTCCTGATGGATCCCGTACCTGAAGTTCGCGTCGCCCATCATCACTGCCAGGTTCGATGAGCGCAGTCTCATCTGCCGGGCGAGACACCGTACCTCGCTGAGATGGCTCTCCGGGGCCCTCAGTAGGTTAAAGTGCGCCACAAAGACGGTGAGTATGCGTCCGTCGGGAAGCTTCAGTTGCGCCTGCAGGGCCGCGCGGGTGAAATCGTCGGGATACCCCCTCGCCCAGATGATGGGAAGCTTGCTGAACAGCGCGACGTTGAACCGGCTCTTGCCGGATTTTGCCAGGTAGTAATGCATGCCGAGTTCGCCGGCGACCTGCTTCGCCACCGCCTGATCGTTCTTGTCCCACGAGCAGGCCTCCTGGATGCCCACGATATCGGGGCTCACGTGCTTGATGACCGAGATCACCCGATCCAGCCGGTTACCGGCCACCTTGCCCTTCGTATCTCGTTCGACGATCTTCGCCTCCGTCGGATCGACCCCCGCCCCGTACGCCACATTGTAGGTCATCACGGTGAGCTTCATGTTCTCCGCCGCATGCGCCGACACGGAGAGAATGACGAGCATGATCAAAGCCAGATATCGCATTACAACCTGATCCTTTCAGACCGACTCCGGCGCTTCTACTACTCCAATACTCCGTTCCCTACTTGAACGACGCGTTCATGTCCTGCTCGCCGATGTCTTGTACCTTCTTCACATAGCGCGACGATGCGATCCGCTCCTTGAGCGCCGCTTCGTAGGCCGCCGAGTCGAGCGGGAGGCTCACCGTCGCGTCGGTCCACGCGGAGTAGAGCATGCAGTTCGCCAGTTCCACCGACTTGATCCCTTCCTCCGCCGGGGCGATCAGATCGTCGCCGTTCAGGATGGCGTTTACGAAGTTCTGCGTGATCTCGATGTGCTTGCCGCCGCCGCTGCCGAACGGGATGTCGATGCTCCACACCTCGGGCTTGGCGAAGCTCTGCTTGCTCGTGGCGCGGAACTCGGAGGCGAGCATCTCGTTGCGGTAGAACTTGATCGTGCTGCCCTCGACCACCAGCTTACCGCGGTCGCCCGCGACCTCGAGGCGGTTCGTGCCGGGCGCCTCGCCGGTCGTCGTGATGAAGACGCCGGTCGCGCCGTTCGAGTACTCGAGGTAGGCGGTCACTTCATCCTCGACTTCGATGTCGTGCTTCGCGCCGAACTTGCAGTACGCCCGGACCTTCGACGGCATGCCGAAGAACCACTGCATCAGGTCGAGATTGTGCGGGCACTGGTTCAGGAGGACGCCGCCGCCCTCGCCGCTCCAGGATGCGCGCCATCCGCCGCTCGCGTAGTATGCCTCGGTGCGGAACCAGTCGGTGACGATCCAGGCGACTCGGCTGATCTCGCCGATCTCGCCGGAGTCGATCAGCTTCTTCACCTTCTTGTAGAGGTTCGACGTTCGCATCTGGAACATGGCGGAGAAGACGCGGCCGTCGGATGCCTTGTGGGCGGCGATCAGGCGCTCGCAGTCAGCCTTGTGGACGGATATCGGCTTCTCGGTGAGGACGTGGAGCCCCTGCTCGAATGCGTCGATTCCGATGGTGGTGTGGTCGTAGTGCGGAGTGGCGATGAGCACTGCATCGACCAGGCCTGAGCGGGTCAGTTCGCGGCTGTCGGCGAAGTCGCGGACGCCATCCCATCGACCGAGCTTGCTCTTGTCCACGTCACAGACGGCGGTGAGTTCCGCGCCCCTGACCTCGCCCTTCGAGAGGTAGCCGGCATGATGGCTGCCCATCCCGCCGACGCCGATGATTCCGATTCGTACCTTATCCATGAAACAATCCCCCGGATGAACTGATGATGTCTACCTCATCTGTTCCCCTGAGGGCGTCGGCAATCCTCCGTGGCGCGATTCAGTGCCAGGGAAGCAGACGATCTGCCGGCGGTTGACACAGGCCCGCAAATCGGAGATACTCAAGCTGCTGTGTTGAGCAATCGGCGCCCCCCCGAATAAGGATCAGTTGAGGAGCGCACATGCTGAGATTCATCGGACTCCTACTCGTCATGCCGGCGGTGGCGAACATCTGCCCGGCGGTCGGATACGGGAAAGGGACCGCCATCATCGTCCCGAAGTCGGCCCCACAAGTGGTGGACTATGCCGCCCGCGAGCTTCAGTACTATGTGGAGAAGTCGACGGGCGTCAGGATGCCGATCCTGACCGAGGGGAGTGTCCCCGCGGACACCAAGAGACGCATCTACCTGGGCGCGACCGAGGCAGCGTTGAACGCCGGCATCGACCCCTCCGGGCTGCCGCGGGATGCGTACCATGTACGTGCGTCGGGCGACACCGCCTACCTCGTCGGAGGCGACCGGGACGGCGACCCGCTGGCCCTTGGGACGCCCGCCGGCACGCTGTTCGCGGTCTACGATGTGCTCGACAACGGCCTCGGCGTGCGCTGGCTCTGGCCGGGGAGATCCGGCGAGTTCGTCCCGAAGCGGCTGTCACTCCGGATCAAGGACCGGGATGAGACCGTCCTGCCCCGGTTCCGGTTCTGCGGTCTGAGGACCGGACGGACCGAGGAGCGCCAGTGGATGCGCCGGATGCGGATGCACGGCGCCGACGGGATGAGCTACGGCCATGCGTTCGAGCAGTGGGACGACAAGTACTTCGCCGAACATCCCGACTGGTTCGAGATGGATCGGAACGGTGTGCGTCATCGAGACCGGTCGATGTGCGTCTCCAATCCCGGCTTCCACCGGCAGATCGTCGAGAACTGGTGGATCGAGCAGAAGGACCGGCCCGCTCCCAGGCGAAACGTCAACGTCTGCGAGAACGACTGCCCCGGCGCGTGCCAGTGTCCGACCTGCCTCTCATGGGACGGCCCTGAACCGTCGTGGCCCCGCCCGACTCCATACGACAGCGTGCACAACGTCTCGGAACGATACGCCCGGTTTGCGATGGCGGTCCTGGAGCTTGCCCGCAAGCACGATCCCGAGGCGGAGGTGACCTGCTATGCCTACAGCAACCTTACCTTCACGCCGAGAGGCGTGAAGCTTGACAAGCGCGTGCTTGTCGGATATGTGCCGGACGTGTTCTTCCCCCGCACGGCGGAGAGCCAGGACTGGGTGCTCAGGCAGGGACAGGGCTGGATCGATGCCGGAGCGTCCCTCTTCCTCCGCCCGAACTACCTGCTCCACGGCTACTGCATGCCGGTCAACTGGGCGCGGCAGTCCGCCGAGGAGTTCAAGTTCCTGGAGACACGCGGGATGGTGGGCACGGACTTCGACAGCCTGACGGGCATGTGGTCGACTATGGGCCTGTCTCTCTACGTGATCGGCCGGCTCCACGCGACACCGGAAGCGTCGGTGGATCAGATACTCGATGAGTACTACTCATCCTTCGGCCCGGCCGCTGAGCAGGTCAAGGCGTACTGGGACTACTGGGAGCGCCACAGCCTGGAACACCTGGATGTCTTCAAGGATGGTCTCTGGCACTACGCGCGATATCCCGAGACGGCAGCGAAGCGCTTCCCGCCGGAGTGTTTCGCTCCCGCCGAGAAGCTGATCTCCGAGGCCGAGCGGGCGGCGTCCAGGAACCGGGATGCCGCGGAGAAGGTGGCATTCCTCACGACGGGGTTGGAGCACGCAAGGCTCTGCGTCGAGGCGAGCATGGCTTTCGAGAACGCCAAGTCGGATCCTGCCGGATGGAAGGCGGCGGCTGAGAGGCTTCGAGCCTTCAGGGCGACGATCACGGACCCGATGGTGGTCAATGTCAGCAACGGCGACTCCTCGTGCATGGGCCGGGAGACGAACCTTGGCTGGTGGCCGAAGTGACCTGCCCCAGCTCAAGCTGCAGCTAGCATGGGAAGCAGCGGTACATAGTGATACCGAGCACCGAACCCGCGAGCGCCCAGAGGCTCGATGTGATGTAGTCGCCGAGCACCAGTCCCAGGAAGAACGGGAGCGCCGTCCGATAGCCCTTGATCCCGCCGTATCGGATGATCAGCGTCTTGAGTATCCACGCCAGCAGGAACGGGCACCAGAGCCAGTACATCGTGCCGCTGTGGGAGAGGACGTATCCGGCGGGATGGAACGGGAACCACACGAACCGGCTGCGCATCAGGCTGAGGAAGAACGTGAACACCACTCCGAATCCCATCGCCAGGATGCCGGGGATGTCGGCCTTCATCGGGTTCTGCATGTAGCCGGTGATCCGCTCGAAGGGTACGCGCCCCATGTGCGTGCGCCAGGGCTCGACCTTGGCAGTCCCTGCGCCGAACTCATACCAAACCGCCAGACATGCCCAGAACCCGATTGCGATGCCCGCCACTATCGCAAGGAGCAGCACGAGCGTCATGATCCGCTGCCTGGTCTGGGTCGCCTGCGCCATCTTCATCCCTTCGGCCTGCACTCCCATCGGGCAGCACCTCATCTCCAGGCTGAACCAGTGGAAGTATGCCAGAGCGACGAGATTTCCCTGGCTGAACATGCCGCTGCCGATGGGACGGACCATCGTGTCCATCGCATCCCATCCGGGGCCCATCACCCATGCCGGGCCGGCCTCCGCGCGCAGTCGGCTGATCGTCGTGGCGAAGAGCAGGTATATGAAGAGGTACCCGATCGCTACCATGGGCGACATCCCGACCGCCATGCAGAACGCCACCATGGCCGCGAATCCGATCCCGAGCCCGACCACGGCCGTCCTGTAGGCCATCGGCTCCTCGGAGTCGTCGACGTCCGGGTCATTCCTGAATGCGCGGACGAACACATCCCTGAGGTGGTTTCTGGCGAGGTATATGACCACGATCCCGATGCCGATGAACCCTCCGGTGCTCTGCTGGGCGAGGTAGGGTGGGGCGCTGAGCGATCCCGCGCCGGCCTGCCAGCCCGTCGCCGATACCAGGACTCCCTCCAGCTTCGATATCAGGTAGAAGAACCAGCAAGAGAAGCTGATATCGGTCGCCAGCACGAATCCCAGCCCGATAGCCAGCGGGTAGAAGGTCGTCGGGAAGTAGCCGACCCCGTTCCACGGAGCGGTCGTGAAGAACTGCTGGAGGTCGAACGCCCGGATCTGGATATACGGCACGGATGGGTAGAGGTGGTGCAGGCTGTTCAGTGTCTCCACTCCGGTGGCGGTGAAGAATCCGGCCCACATCAGCTTGTTCGAGAAGAAGCCGGTCTTCGGATCGGTCATCTCCAGCGGCAGTTGGACTATGGGGTAAGAGAGCCTCTCCCGCTCGACCCACTGCTTGCGGAGGATCGAGTTGATGCACATCATGCAGAAAAGCATCGAGAAGAGGAAGCCGCTCCACACGAGGATCGGCTGCGTCCACGCCGACCACGGGATCGGCTTGTTGCCGATGTAGAAGCCGTCGATCGCCGAGAGCTTCGGGAGTATCCATTTCGGCGTCATGTCCAGGTATCGCGCCCAGCCGTTTTCAGGTGTCGCATAGTGCGGGACCGCGCCGAGCGTGGTGCAGAGGAACTGGAGCATCCCCATGCCGGAGAGGATCACGGAGACGGTGAGCATCGCGTAGATCGTGATCAGTTCCGTTCGGCCGAGCGCCCATGACGGCATCAGCCGCTTGAGCCCGCCGTTGACGAGGAGCAGGGCGATGATGATCAGGATCGGCGGCATCATGATCGAGGTGGAGGTCAGGTCGGTCTGCGAAACGACATCGCCGTAGACGCCCCAGAAGACGCCGGGGATGATCGCGATGAAGCCGATGAGCACCGCCCGCCAGGTGATGCCCCGGTCGGTCGCTGAGTCCTGCTCCTGTGTCGAGTCCATCACGCCCGTTAGCCGCTGGTCGAAGGGTTCTACTGCCATGATACCTGCTCGCGCTCTCCCCGATAGCTGGTATACCTACTCTTCACCTCCGGGCCTCGGAACTCCTACCGCGATCGCACCTCTTGCGCCACCCCGATACTTCGGCAGCGCCACTCCGTTCTGCTACCGAAGTATCGGGGTGGCGTAGGGAACGGACGCCATTCACGGCCGCAAGATACCTCCTGAACAGGAAAAGGGCCGGAAGCAGATGCTCCCGGCCCTCGGTTTGCTTGACGACAGTGAGTCGCTGGAACGCATTTCGACCCCGCTGCAGGAGGGGATTCCGATCCCCGAATTCGTTGCGCTACGTGGGCATTCGCGGCTGGGAAGCCGCTCCCACATGGCGGAATTCGACTCTCGAAACGCGCTCTAGAACCCTGCGAACAACTCCACGAAGAAGATGTTGTTGCCCACGCTCTGTCCGGTGTTGGTGTCCTCACCGTTGATCTCATATTCGTACTGCAGCCACACCGACTTGCCGATCGGCTGGACGACCGATATGCTGGTCTGGTTCAGGTCCCAGGAGAGCGGGTTGTCGGTCAGCGGAGTGTCCATGTTCTTCTTGGAATACCGCACGAATGCCTTCCATCCATTCGGGAAGAAGTAGCCGCCGAGCACGTTCCAGGCATCGAAGTCGAGTGTGGCGGCGGTCCCGGTGTACCACTCCGCCTGTGCGACCCAGCCATTGTCCCACTTCTTCATGATGTCGACGCCCCACTGGCTGAAACTGTCATCAGTGTTGCCGGGTATGAGGGCAGACACCGCGTTGACTCCGGTGAACGGGTTTATCGGCCGAAGCGAAGTGCCCGTACCGGCCAGCGCCGCTACGTCGCGCGAGTCCAGTGCTCCGAACGATCCGGATATTCCCGCCGTCAGATCACCTGCCCAGCGTCCACCGATCCTGGCCGAGAGCTGGATCTCATCGCTCAGCTCGCCCGGGAGGTCTCTCAGCGCCAGGTGAGGCACCTGGTGCATAGGATTCCTCAGGCTATCGCCGGGTATCTCACCCACATTCCGTGTGCCGAGTCTGTATCCGGTGTGCAGGGAAACGCCGAAGTCGAAGACGCCCTTCGTCGTGTAGTACTGGATACCCTGGATTCTGTCCTGCGTGAAGGTCTCCGAGACGATCCCGTAGTTCGAGGTCTTCCTGTTCGGGTAGGCTGGCGTGATGCCGAAGGTCAGCCTTCGACCCTTGCCGATCCTCAGTCTGTTGTCTTCATCGACAGGCCTGTCGTAGTAGGCGCTCTCGAGGTACAGACCGCTCGACGGAGCCCACGGGTGGTAGTAGACCTCGACGTAGGCATTGCTGTCCTCGGGCAGACGGCCGAGCGCGGACAGGGAGATCCTCTCCGAGCGGAACTGGGTGTTCGCGCCGGAGCCGGTGTAGATCCTGTTCTGCATGTAGCCGTGGATCTCTACCGCCGGCGGTGCAGGCGATGCGCCACCGCCGCTCTGTGCGAACAGGATGCCGGCCGGCGCCAGCAGCAGCACGGCGGCGAACGCCAACATGGCGCGCTGTGTGTTACAGATCACTTTCCTTACCTCCTCAGTCTTGCGTATCACGCTGGTCATGCCAGCAATGACCCGGCGAGGCTCTCCTTGTTTCGCCGACGCCGGGTCAAATCAAGTCATAGCTCGGTACTATCACCTCCCGGAACGTATGCTTGGTCGGGATGCGGCGCTGTACGAGGGGGTTGAAATCCCCTCCTACAACGGTTGTTCGATGTGTTCTACAGGTTTCGGTTGTCCACGACGCGCTGTGTGCCCAGGCTCTGGAGAGTCTTCGGCTCGACCAGTTTCAGCTTGGGCGTCAGTCCCACCATCGCGTGCACCCGAGCCCTGATCTTCTCCTCGAGCTCCACCAGTCTGCGCATCTGGTCGGTCAGAATCTCCGTCGATACCTCGACCAGGATGGTGAACTCGTCCATGGCCGCCACCCGGTCGATGATGATCTGGTAGTGTGGCTCGACGCCCTCTATCTCGAAGAGGATCGACTCGATCTGTGAGGGATAGACGTTCACCCCGCGGATGATCAGCATGTCGTCGGTCCGCCCCGAGATCTTGCTCATGCGCATGTTGGTCCGTCCGCATTCGCACGGCTCGGGGTTGAGCGTCGTCAGGTCCCTTGTGCGGTATCTCAGGAGCGGGATGCCCTGCTTGGTGATCGTGGTGAGGACGAGTTCGCCCTGCTCGCCGTAAGGGACCGGCTCCAGCGTATCGGGATCGATCAACTCCGCGAGGAAGTGGTCCTCATTCACGTGCAGGCCGCACTTGTGCTCGCATTCGCCCGCGATGCCGGGCCCCATGACATCGCTGATCCCGTAGTTGTCCGTGGCTATGATCTGCAGGCGGTCCTCGATCTCCTGCCTCAGATGCTCGGGGAAGGGCTCCCCACCGAACAGGCCGAGTCGCAGGGAGAATGCGCTCCGGTCGATCCCCATCCGCTCCATCACCTCGGCGATGTGGAGCGCGTAGCTCGGGGTGCCGACGAGCACCGTCGTCTTGAAGTCCTTCATGATACGGATCTGGCGCTCGGTGTTCCCGCCCGACGCGGGGATGACCGACGCGCCGACTCGCTCCGCCCCATAGTGGAGCCCGAAGCCGCCGGTGAACAGCCCGTAATCGAATGTCACCTGGAGGACATCCTCCCTCGTGACTCCAGCGGCGCTGACCACTCGCGCGACCAGATCGCTCCATGTTCGGAGGTCGTTGCGCGTGTAGCCGATGACCGCTCCCTGCCCGGACGCCCCGGAGGACGAGTGTATGCGCACGATCTCCCTCAGGGGGACGCTGAACATCTCGTATGGATAGGCCTCGCACAGGTCTTCCTTGGTCGTGAACGGCAGCCGCCTGAGGTCGGAGAGCGCGCTGACATCCTCGGGCTCTATCCCGAGCTTCTCGAACCTTCTGTGGTAGAAGCGAACGTTTCGGTACGCGCGGTTGACCGTCAACTGGAGTCGCTCCAACTGCAACTGCTCCATGTCCTGGCGCGACATCGTCTCGCACCTTCTGTTCCAGATAGGCATAGGCTTCCTCAGCTTTCTATGATCTGCTTGTAACCCTTGCCCAGATACGCTCTCTGGACCTCGGGATTGCGCTCCAGTTCGTGAGCCGTCCCCTCGAGGATGACCCGTCCCGTCTCGATGACGTAGCCTCGCTGAGCGATCGAGAATGCGGCCTTGGCGTTCTGCTCGACGACGAGCACGGTGGTGCCTTCCTTGTGGAGCGTGCTGATGATCTTGAAGATGTCCCGGATGACGAGCGGCGCCAGGCCCATCGAGGGTTCATCGAGCAGAAGGAGCTTCGGGCGCGACATCAGCGCTCGGCCGATCGCCACCATCTGCTGTTCGCCGCCCGAGAGCGTGCCTGCAAGCTGCGTATGCCGCTCCTCCAGCCTTGGAAAGATGGAGTATACGCGCTCGAGGTCCTCGCGCATCTGAGCCCGCTTGTCCGCCCTGGAACGCCTGTAGGCGCCGAGCACCAGGTTCTCGTACACCGTCATGTCCGGGAAGAGCTGGCGTCCCTGAGGCACGTGAGACATGCCCATCTGCACCAGTCGCTCGGGTGACAGGCCGGCGACCTCCCGGCCATCGAAATTGATCGATCCGGATTGTGGCGACAGGACGCCGGATATCGTGTCGAGGAGCGTGGTCTTGCCCGCGCCGTTCGCGCCGATGACCGCTACGATCTCTCCGACCCCGACGTGCATCGAGACCTTGCGCAGGGCCGTGATCCTGCCGTACGCGGCGACGACGCTTGTGAGCCTGAGCATGCGCCTACACCTCCTCTCCCAGGTATGCTGCGATCACCTTCGGGTCCGCCTGCACCTCAGCGGGCGTTCCGTCGGCGATCTTGCGCCCGTAGTCGAGCACTACGACGCTGTCGGAGATATCCATGACGAACTGCATATCGTGATCAACGAGGGCAACGGTGATCCCCTCATCGACTATTCGCCGGAGCAGCCCCGCGAGCGATTCCGTCTCGTGCGAGCTCAATCCCGACGCCGGCTCGTCGAGCAGGATCATCGTCGGTTCGGTGGCGAGCGCTCGGGCGATCTCGAGGAGCCTTTGCTGCCCGAACGGCAGGCTCGACGCCGGGTCGTTCGCCCTGTCCGCCAGCCCGACGACCGCAAGCTTCTCCAGCGAGTCCTCCACTATACGCCGTTCCTCCCGGATCTGCGCGCGGAACCTCAGCGCCGAGGCCAGGAGTCCCTGCCGGGAGCGGAGGTGCCTGCCGACCATCACGTTCTCGAGGACGGTCATGTTGCCGAAGAGCTGCACGTTCTGGAACGTCCGGGCGATCCCCAGCGCGGCGAACTGGTGAGGCTGGAGCCCCGACGCGGTCGTCTCCTGGAAGATGATCTCTCCGCTGCTCAGCTTGAGCACGCCGGACAGCATGTTGAGCATCGTGCTCTTGCCCGCGCCGTTCGGGCCGATGATCGCCCTGAGCTGCCCCCTGGCGATGTCGAACGTGACCTTGTCCACGGCCGTGAGCCCGCCGAAGATCCTGGTGGCTTCCCGTACCTGCACGAGCGTCTGCGAGGTGTTCATCGGCTCACCGCCTTCCTCCGCCGGGCCATGCGCATACTGAACTTGGCGGCATCGACCACCGACCGAGTCAGACCCTCGGGCATGTAGATCATGATGACCATCAGGATCAGGCCGAAGACGATCACGTCGAGATCGGAGAGCGACGCGCCCGTCGCTCCGATGTGCACGTCGCCCAGTCCTCTCAGCAGTTCGCCGAGTATGGTGATCGTCGCCGCTCCGAAGATCGCTCCCCAGACGCTCGCCATGCCTCCGACTACCACCATGACCATCAGTTCGACCGAGAACTTGAACCCGAACGGCTCCGGGCTGATGAAGGTGACGTAGTGCGCGTAGAGGCTTCCGGCGATGGATGCCAGTGCGGCGCTGAGCACAAAGACCTGGATCTTGTACCGCGAGGTATCGACTCCCAGGGTGGATGCGGCGACCTCGCTCCCGTGGACGGCGCGGAATGCGCGCCCGATCCGCGAGTGGACGATGTTGGCGGACAGCGCGATGACCACGGTCGCGAATCCCCACACCAGGTAGAACATCGAGATATCACTATCGAACGACAGCTTGCCGGCTTGCAGGCTGGGGATGCCGTAGATGCCCGACGTGCCGCCCGTCACCACCTCCCACTGGAGGAGCACGATCGACACGATAACGCCGAAGCCGAGCGTCGCCATTGCCAGGTAGGGGCCGTGCAGTCGGAGCGCCTGAGCGCCGAGCAGGTACGCGATCAGGCACGAGACGGCTACTCCCGCCGCGATTGCGATCCACGGCGAGACTCCCATGCGTGTCGTCAGCACGGCGGACGTATATGCCCCGATCCCGTAGAACGCCGCATGGCCGAGCGATACCTGTCCGGCATATCCCATGAGCAGGTTCAGCCCGACCGCCAGGATCGTGTTGAGCCCGACGTAGATGAGCACGGTCAGGTGGTAGTTGCCGCCGCCCGATGAGGGCCTGAATATGAAGTTGGGTACCACCAGGACCGCCGCCGCCATCACTATGAAGGGCAGCAGGCGCATCACCAGCGACTTGTCTATCAGCCCCGGCCGCACCGCGGTTCCTTCTTCCGGGAGGCTCGCGGCTCCGGATGGGTTCAGATCAGAATTCACGTGTCAGTTCCGTTCCTAATGACTTTCAACTAACTTGCGCTACGGTGTCATTCCGGATCGTCGGACCCGCCGCTCCGTGCGCTATCCATTCCTGCCGCCGAACACGCCCTGAGGTCGGGCGAACAGGATGATGAGCAGGATTATGAACGCAATGGCATCCTTGTAGCCGCTCGATACGAAACCGGCGCCCATCGCCTCCAGGATGCCGAGCGTCAGGCCGGCGACTATCCCTCCGCTGAAGTTGCCCAGCCCGCCCAGGATCGCCGCGCAGAAGCCCTTCAGGCCGAGCATCGTGCCCATGTCGTGCTGAGCCATAGTGATCGGAGCGATCACCGCTCCGCCGACCGCGCCGACTGCGCCGCCAAGCATGAACGAGAGCATCGCCATCCGGTTGGTGTTGATCCCGACGAGCTTGGCTCCCGGCTTGCACGACGCGCACGCGCGCATGGCGCGTCCGAGGAGGGTATAGCGGTAGAAGAGCATCAGGAGGACGACCAGCACGGCCGTTACTCCGAACACCCAGAGGCTCTGGACCTGCAGCGAGGCTCCCGCGATCTGCACCGTCCGGTCGCCCGAGAACGCCGGCAGCGGGAGGGGGTCCTTGCCCCATAGCATCATGGCGAGCCCTCGGAGCAGGATCGATGCGCCGACGGTGATGATGATAAGGGTAATCGGAGCGCCGGTCCTCAGCGGCCTGAGGAGCGAGCCCGCCAGCAGGTATCCGACGATGCCCGATGCGAGCACGGCGATGACGACCGCCAGGGGTAGCGACAGGTGCATCGTGGCGACGAGCACCGCCGCTATCATCGCTCCGAGCATCACGAACTCGCCCTGCGCGAAGTTGACCACTTGCGTGCAGTTGTAGACGATCGTGAACCCGATGGCGGTGAGCGCATAGATGCTGCCGACCGTCATGCCGGATAGCAGGAATTGCAGGAATTGTGATGTACTACTCAAAGATTCGTTTCCCGGCAGAAGGTGTCCGGAGGTAGGCAGGAAATGAGGATGCTGTGGAGGAACGAGAGGTTCCTCCACAGCGCTCTGAACCGCCTGTCCCGGAAGCCTGGCTGCTCTTCTCTACTGGAGCAGAGTCCACTCGCCGCCCTTGATGCTGACCATGACGAACGCATCCTTGCTCAGTCCGTTGTGGTCGGTGGGCGAGAAGTTGAACACTCCGCCGATACCTACGAAGCCCTTGGTGTTTTCGATCTCGTCCCGGATCTTCGTGGGGTCGTCGCCGGCCTTCTCCATGGCCTTCACTACGATCTGGACAGCGTCCCACGCATGTCCGCCGAATGTGTCGGGGCTCTTCTTGAAGGCATTCCGGAACTGGTCGGCATACTCGAGTAGAGTGGCCTTCTGGGGATCGGAATCAGGAATAGCATCGGCAACGATCAGTCTGCCGGCCGGGAACACTATGCCGTTTGCCGCATCGCCTGCCAGCTCGATGAACTTCTTGTTGGCGATACCGTGGCTCATCACCAGCGGCGCCTTGATGCCGAGCTGCTTCATGTTCTTGGCGACGATTGCGGGACCCGGGTTCGTGCCCCAGCAGATGACCGCTTCCGGCTTCTTCGCGGCGATGCGAGTAAGCTGCGCGGTCATATCAGTGTCCTTGCTGCCGAAGACTTCGCTTGCTACGATGGTGACTCCGGCATCGGGCGCCTGGATCTTCATCTGCTCGAGTCCGCTGGCGCCGTATGCATTGGAGTCGCTGATGAAGGCTATCTTCGTGATCTTCTGCTCTTTGAGGTAGTCGATGATCTTCGCCACGGCGTGGATATCCGCCTGAGCCGTCTTGAACACGTACGGCTTGGCAGGATCCGTGATCTTGATTCCCGCCGCGCAGGAGACCAGGGGGATCTTCGCCTTTTCACAGATGCCGGCGATCGCGAGGGTGGTGCCGGTCGTGCTCGAGCCGATGATGGCCTTGACCTTGTGCGATTCGATCAGCTTCTTGACCGCCAATACGCACTTGGTCTCTTCGCTGCCGTTGTCGAGTATGACAAACTCAACGGGATGACCGTTGATGCCGCCGTTTCTGTTGATCTGGTCGGCGAGCATCTCTACTGTCTCCTTCTCAGGCGTGCCGAGCGGAGACGCGGGTCCGGTGATGTCCAGCACAACGCCGATCCTGTACGGAGCTTGAGCAGTCTGCTGCTTGGAGCATCCGGCCAGGATCACGATCAGACACAGAACCAGGACCGCAAGGACCTTTGTCCTTTGCATTTCGAACCTCCATAACTGGAATTAGCCGCTCCTGCAGGCCCGGTGTCACTCAAGGACACTTCCGACTAGGTCGGCAGGCACACGACCGATGTCCATACGCGGGCGCGGAATCGCCCGTTCCACGTCAAGCCGGCCAGGGGCCGCCCGGACGTGTATGCCAGGGGGAAGGTGTCTTCCCCTATAGCGCGTGGAGTTCGTCCCCAGTGAGTATTCTGGCTCCTCCTTCTTTCAGAGCTTCGATTGCTTTGTCTACGGGTTCGGTCCGGAATATGACAATCGCGTTCTCGCCGGACGTACCGACGAACGCGTACATGTAGTCGATGTTAAGTCCCCTCGCCGACAGGATATCGATGATTCCGGCGAGCCCGCCCGGGCGGTCCGGGACCTCGATCGCCAGGACTTCGGTCGCCGCGACGGTGAATCCCTGATCGGTGAGTATCCTGGTCGCGCGGTCGGGATCATCCACGATCAGGCGCAGCAGACCATAGTCGGCGGTATCCGCGATCGATAGCGCGCGTATGTTCAGGCCGCTATCAGACAGCGTTCGGGTCACGTCGCCGAGACGGCCGGACTTGTTCTCCAGGAAGACGGATATCTGCTTTACCTTCATGTGATTGCTCCATTGCCCGGCCGCCGATCGTTGCGCCGGGCGTGCTTACATATTTAGCGGTCTAGGTTAAAGATTCCTTCCCCTGAGAGGGCGATTGTTGAGTATTTGTGGCGATTTCTTAACTCAGGAGGTCGATTCCGGAGACAGATGGGGTGGAAGAGGGGCGGGTTTCCCCGCCCCTGAGGTCCTATAGCTCGTATACCTGCTGTGCAGAGAGGATCTGCACTCCCTTCGACAGGAGTGTTTCGATCGCACCGTCAGCGTTGTCTACTCGGAATATGACGACCGCGTTCTCCGAAGCTTTGCTGACGAAGGCATACATGTACTCGATGTTGATCTTCGCATCGCTGAGGATCTTGAGGATGCTGCCCAGTCCGCCGGGACGGTCCGGGATCCCGACCGCGATGACGTCGGTCTCGCGAACGGTGAACCTGCTGCCCTTGAGCGCATCATGGGCCTTCTCGATATCGTCCACGATAAGTCGGAGGACTCCGAAGCCCGAGGTATCCGCGAGCGACAGTGCTCGGATATTGACCCCTTCGGCTCCGATCGCCTCCGTCACATCGGCCAGTCGACCGGACTGGTTCTCCAGGAAGATGGAAAGCTGCTTAACCTTCATAGTCCGTATCCTTTCGAATCAACGTTTCCTACGAGCCGACAGGCTCGGTGACCGCTTGCTTCGAGGCGGGCTCTTGATCGACTCCGAAGCATTTGTCGAGATGTGTCTTCTCGAACGGCTTGGTCACGAGGCTGACTACCGGTACAACTACGAACGGCGACAGAATGGCAACGGCTGCCGCGAGCGGGATGCCCGCATCACCGTACTGTCTTACGACCATCAACACCGCGCCGACTCCGACGATCATGCCGGCGGCTGCTCCGATCGTTGTCGTTCTGCGCCAGAACAGGCCGTAGAAGTATGGGGCTGCGAAAGCGCCTGCCAGCACGCCCCATGATATCGCCATGAGGTTGATGATGATCTTCGGCTGCCTGAGGGCGACGTACAGCGACACCGCCACGAACAGCCCGCAGAGTATCCTCATCAGTAGCAGTATGGTCTTGCGGTCAGCTCTTTGGTTTACGGAGCCGCCGTAGAGGTCTATCGCCACCGCCGAACTGGAGACAAGGACCAGCGATGACAGTGTGCTCATCGAGGCGGCAAACACCAGCAGCGCTATGAGGAGCAGGACCCACGCCGGCAGCTTGTTCCCGAGATACGTCGGGATCCACCTGTCCCAGTCGATATCGGGCTTGCCGCCGGGCAGCATGACCGGTTGGCCGTCCTTCATCTTCACCGGGAGGTCTTTTCCCGAAGTGTAGTCGCCGGTCGACGCCGTAACGGTGGTCACGTGAGGAGCGTTCGGGATGTTGATGTGCGTCATGGCGCCGGTGAAGTAGCCGCCAAGAGTCACAATCAGCGCAAACAAGGTGGCAACGATCATCGCGCGCTTGACCTGCTCGCCACTCTTGATCGAGTAGAACTTCTGCACCATCTGCGGGAGTCCCCACGGTCCGACGCTCGTCAGAACCACCAGGGACGCCAGCGTGAGCCAGTTCGGTATCGCCGGCGCAGGCGTTCCGGGCGGCGGGTTGAGCGCGGGCGAGCAGGTTGCCCAGTTCGTGAGGAGCCGGAAGGTCTGTCCGATGCCGCCTGCACCGCTGATAAGCAGTGTCAGCAGAATCCCGCTTCCCGCGAGCATCAGGAGGCCCATGAGGAAGTCCGTCAGCGCGATGGCGAAGTATCCGCCCATGATCAGATACACCGCCGTCAGGCCCGCCAGGATTCCCAGCGCCGTGGTGTACGGCAAATCGAATGCGCGCTCGAAGAGGTAGCTGAGGCCCATGTATACGGATGCGGAGTATGGGACCAGGAAGACGAAGATGATCAGAGCCGCCAACACCTTGAGGGCCGGAGCCCTATATCTCTCGGCGAGGAACTCGGGCATCGTCATCGCATTGAGCCGAGCGGTCATCTCTCTGGTACGCCTGCCGAGTACCTTCCAGGCCAGCAGGCTCCCGATGATCACGTTGCCGGCCACGATCCACATCGTGTGCAGACCGAATCCCCAGCCGAGCTTTCCCCCGTAGCCTATGAACAGCACCGCGGAGAAATACGTCGTGCCGTACGCAAACGCCGACATCCACGGCCCGATATTCCGGCCGCCGAGGAAGAAATCGTTGACATTCTTGGTCTTCCTCATTGCCCAGTAGCCCAGGACCAACATGGCCAGGACATACAGGACGATCAAGTAGATTCCCATGCTATCTGCCTCCTTTGCGAGATTGCAGACTAGGAGTCGCGCGCTACGCACTCCCACTCCACACTCCGACGCTACTCCTTCGGTCGGTTGTCCACTACGCGCTTGGCCTTGCCCTCACTGCGCTCGATGGTCTTGGGTTCGACCAGCTTCACATCGGCGTTGACGCCGACGACGCTGTGTATCTCATGCTCGATCTTCTTCTCGAGCGCTTCCAGCACCTTGATCTCATCGGAGAAGACCTTCTCGCTCACCTCGACCCAGACCTCCATGTTGTCGAGGTTGTCCACGCGGTTTACGACTATCAGGTAATGCGGCTCAGTGCCCTCGATCTCGAGCAACACGCTCTCGATCTGGCTCGGGAAGACGTTCACGCCGCGGATGATCAGCATGTCGTCGGTCCGACCGGTGATCCTACCCATGCGGAAGTGGGTCCGTCCGCAATCGCACGGCTTGTCGTTCAGTATGGACAGGTCGCGCGTCCGGTAGCGGATGATCGGGAACGCCTCCTTGGTGAGCGATGTGAACACCAGTTCGCCGGGCGTTCCGGGCGGGAGGACCTCCTCGGTGATCGGATCGATGATCTCGGGGATGAAATGGTCGTCGAAGACGTGCAGGCCGTCCTGGCATTCGCACTCGCTCGATACACCCGGCCCGATGATCTCGCTCAGGCCGTAGATGTCGGTAGCGCGGATGCCCATCTTGGTCTCGATCTCCCTGCGCATCTGCACGGTCCACGGCTCCGCGCCGAATATGCCGTACTTGAGCGGGAAGTCGCGGATGTCGAGGCCCATTTCCCTGGCGGTGTCGGCGAGGTAGAGCGCGTAGGAGGGGGTGCAGGCGAGCATCGTGCTGCCGAAGTCCTGCATGATCATGATCTGGCGCTTGGTATTGCCGCCGGAGATCGGGATGACGGTCGCACCGATCTTTTCCGCGCCGTAGTGAGCGCCGAGTCCGCCGGTGAAGAGACCGTATCCGTAGGCGACCTGGATGATGTCGTTCTTGCATCCGCCGCCGCAGCAGATCGTGCGGGCCATCAACTCGGCCCAGGTGTCGATATCGTTGCGGGTGTAACCGACGACCTTTGGCTTTCCGGTGGTGCCCGACGACGAATGCACTCGGACGACGTCTTCCATCGGGACGGCGAACATGCCGAACGGGTAGTTGTCGCGCAGGTCGTCTCTAGTGGTGAACGGCAGGTTCTTGAGGTCGTCGACCGACCGTATGTCGTCCGGCTTGATCCCGGCCTCGTCGAGCTTCCTGCGGTATACCGGGACATCATCGTAGCACCGCCGGACGGTCGCGCGCAGGCGTTCTCCCTGCAGTCTGCGCCGTTCCTCGACAGGCATGCACTCAGCTTCGCGATTCCAGATCATATCACCCACTCCTAGTCACACTCGTGGATTACTCATGTAGCCTGGCCCTTCATGGGCGTCGTGTCTAGCAGACATGACGGGGACAAGCCCCTGGGCTACGGGTTTCTTCCCAATGCAAATGCTCTCAAATTGGCTTCAAGCCCCTTGTTCCTGAACCGCTCGGTCAGCACGCTCTCCCAGACCTCGTCCTTGACCTCGAGGAACCGCGAGAGCACCCCGAGCAGGCAGATGTTCACACTCCTGAGCGAGCCGGCTTCCTTCGCCAACGCCGGCGCATCGACCGAGATCACCTCGCCCGCGCGCTCGCGGAGCTTGGCCTCGATATCAGACGGGTACTCGACCTTCCCGGACGCTACCACCGACGGGAGTATGCGCTGCCGGTTGACTATCACTATGCCGCCGGCCCTCAATGACGGCAGATAGCGCAGAGCCTCCATCTGCTCGAACGCGAGCATGATGTCCACCTCGCCGCTCGGAATGATCGGCGAGTAGACTTTCGGGCCGAAGCGGACATCGGAGTTCACCGTGCCGCCGCGCTGGGCCATCCCGTGGACCTCGCTCTTCTTCACGTCGAAGCCGCTCTCCAGCAGGGCATCGCAGAGTACCTCGCTGGCAACAAGTATACCTTGCCCTCCTACACCGGCAAGTCTTATATTCGTCGTGCGGTTGCTCATTCCTGCTCTCTCCCAATAGCCTCGAAGCGGCAGACCTGCATGCACACGCCGCAACTCTGGCAAAGGTCAGTGTTGATTCGTGCCCTCAGCTTGTCATCGACCTTCACCGACTCGATCGCGGGGCAGCCTATGCGGAAACACATCTGGCAGCCCGAGCACTGGTCCGGCTCGACTGCAGGCTTCGGAGGCCTCTCCGCCTTGTTCTTCAACACGCACGGCCTGTTGGTGATTACTACCGACGGCTTGTCCGTCCGGATGGCATATGTGAGAGCATTCTCGACCGCGGAGAGATCGTATGGGTCTACCACCAGCACGTCCTCGACTCCGACGGCTTTCGCCAGCGCCGGGAGATCGAGCTTCGGCGCGACGGCTCCCATCAGCGTCCTGCCCGTGCCGGGATGTTCCTGGCCGCCGGTCATCGCGGTGATCGAGTTGTCGAGGATGCAGATAGTCGTGGCGGTGCCGTTGTAGACGGCGTCGATGAGGCCGGTGATCCCGGAGTGGATGAACGTCGAGTCGCCGATGACCGCCACGACCGGGCGCTGGTCATCCGGCGACTGGGCGCGCTTCATGCCGAGCGCGTTGCCTATCGATGCGCCCATGCACACGCAGGTATCCATGACTTCGAGCGGCGGGAGCACTCCCAGCGTGTAGCAGCCGATGTCGCCGGTGACGACGGCTCTCATCTTCTTGAGGATCTGGTAGAACCCGCGGTGCGGGCATCCGGGACAGAGCACCGGCGGCCGTCCCGGGACTTCGCTCGCGGGCGGGACCTCGACGGCCTGTCCCGCGAACCCGGCGGCGACGAGCTTCGGGTTCAGCTCGCCGATGAGCGGGAAGCGCTCCTTACCGATGACCTGGACACCCAGCGCGCGGACCTGCTCCTCGATGAACGGATCGAGTTCCTCGACGACGTAGAGCTTCTCGACCTTCGATGCAAACTCGCGGACAAGGTGGTCGGGCAGGGGATAGGTCATCCCGAGCTTCAGGACCGACGCCTGCGGGACGACTTCCTTCACGTACTGGTAGGCGATCCCGGACGTAATCACGCCGACCGAGGTGTCACCCCACTCGATGGCGTTGAGGTCTGAGGTATTGGACAGCTCGCGGAGGCGGTTCAGCCGCTCTTCTACGAATACATGCCGCTTCATCCCGTATGCCGGGATCATCACGTACTTCTGAGGATCGCGCTCGAACCGGCCGAACACCGGCTCCCGCGGCTCGCAGAGGTGGACTGCGGACTTCCCGTGGTTCACGCGAGTGGTCGTCCGGAGCAGCACCGGCGTGTCGTACTCCTCGCTGATCTCGAACGCGCGGATGGCGAAGTCCTTGCACTCCTGGCTGTCACTCGGTTCGAGCATCGGGATCTTGGCGAACCGGGCGTAGTGGCGGTTGTCCTGCTCGTTCTGGGAGCTGTGCATCCCCGGATCGTCGGCGCTGAGGAGCACCAGCCCGCGGTTGACTCCCGTGTATGCGGCGGTCAGCAGTGGATCGGACGCTACGTTCACTCCGACATGCTTCATCGTGCAGAGCGCGCGCGCCCCGCCGAAAGATGCGCCGATCGCCACCTCGAGGGCGACCTTCTCGTTCGGCGCCCACTCGGCGTAGATCGTCTCGTACTTGGTGATGTTTTCCAGGATTTCGGTGCTCGGCGTGCCGGGGTATCCCGCGGCGACTCTCACACCGGCTTCATATGCTCCTCGGGCGATAGCTTCATTGCCCGACAGCAGAACCGTCGTCTTCAATGTCTTGCCAACCCCTGTAGTCTCAACTCATCGACAAATGAGCCCTGCCGGGACGATCCCAGGCAAAGCTTCACAAATCGTACCAGTTTTCACAGGGATCGTCAAATCCCTCCGGCAGTGTAAGCAAGTGATCCGCGCATATTTCATGTAAGATTGGGCGCCCGCTCCGAATCTAATCTGTGTACGAGAGATGCGCAGCGACGCTCAATTGGCGAGGTCACCACCTACTCGTTGCGCATGATGAGTGAATATGGCAGGGTTATTACAAGGTAATACCATCGGCGATACCTGCATCACGACTACCGCCGATCAAACCTCAATACCGAACGAAGGAGTGAACGACAGGTGAGTAGAGCATGTGTAGTCTGGGCAGCCGTTGTGCTGTTCTGTCTGGGTGGAACCGTTTGGGCGGTCACGATTGACACTGTCATAGTCGGCGATCCGGGGAACGCTCCGGACACCAGGTACTACACGCCGGGCTACGGTTCGGTGGGGTACAGCTACCGCATCGGGAAATACGAAATCACCGCCGGGCAGTACTGTGCTTTCCTCAACGCCAAGGCGAGTGTGTCGGACGTTCACGGGTTGTACAATCCCTGGATGGCTGACCCGATCGGTGCACTGGGCTGCAACATCCGACGCGACGGCTCCCCGGGCAGTTACACGTACTCAGTGCCCAGTGATTGGACGGATAGACCGGTGAACTACGTGAGCATAATGGATGCATTCAGGTTCGCCAACTGGCTGCACAACGGCCAGGGCGACGGCGACACTGAGTCCGGGGTGTATGACATGAGCAGCGGCTTACCGCAGTGCAGTACGGGCTGGAAGTGGGCGATCGCCAGTCGGGATGAGTGGCACAAGGCCGCATTCTACAAGGGCGGTGAGACCAACGCCGGGTACTGGGATTACGCTACGCAGAGCGATATCGCGCCCTCGAATCGCCTGCTGCCTGCCGACCCCGGCAACAACGCCAACTACTATGCGTCTGATTACACCATTGGCGGCATCTACTACCGCACCAACGTCGGCGAGTTCGAGAACTCCAAGAGCGCGTACGGAGCATTCGATCTGGCCAGCAATGTCTGGGAGATGAACGATAGCATCGCGGACCAGAGCCCCTACGATTCTGTTCGGCGTCGAGAACCTGGAGAAGCTTCCGAACGAGCATGTCTTCCGCTTCGACGGAGTGGAGGATGTCCGACGGATCGGCTACTGTACCAACCTCGCGCCCGAGGTGGTTGGCGAGGCGGTTAGGGCGGAGGTGAACGTCATTATCACCCACCACGATGCCTGCGACTTCATCTATGGGATGCAGGAGGTCTGCCTCTCCCGCATGAAGGAGCACGGCATCTCGCACTGCCAGTTCCACCTGCCGCTCGACGGAGCGGACGACTTCGGCAACAACGTCATGCTCGCCGACAAACTCGGCGCTCGCGTCGTTGAGAAGTCGCACCTGGAGGCCGACGCCTTCTACTGCGGGCGGATCTGCGAGTTTGACGAGCCGCTGACCTTCGACGCGCTGAAGTCGCGGCTGGAGGGAGTCCTGGAGGAGCCGGTGCAGGCGTGGCGGAACCACGATCGCCCGATCAAGCGCATCTGCATCGTGACCGGCGGCGGGCTGATGACAAACCACGTGAAGGAGGCGGTCGATCGCGGCTGCGATGTCTACATCACCGGTGAGAAGGTGCTCTACACAGTCGAGTATGCCCGGTTTGCAGGCATCGACCTCCTCGTCGGCAGCCACACGTTCACGGAGCTGTTCGGTGTCGAGGAGATCGCCCGTCGGGTGTGCGAGCACTTCGGCGATGTGGAGATCATCCGCCTGCCCGAGGAGCATATTGAGGTGTCCGGATCATAGGCCCCATCGGATTCACGGAGTCCATGCATCCTGCTTAGCCGCTCCACACTCGATCATTCGGCACGCAGTCACGTGGGTAGGGTAATCCCTGCTCTGTCCTGGTATAATGAAGTCTAGCTGCAGTCCGACACACGGAGGAAACGCATGAACACCCAAGAGAACCTGAGGTTCTACTACGATAGAATGAAGGAGATGTACCACCTGCAGTGCATCGAGGCGCTGCTCGGCTGGGACCAGCAGGTCTACATGCCTCCCCAGGCCGCCCAGGCCCGCGCGGAGCAGTCCGAGTACATCTCATGCCTCGCGCATCAGAAGATCACCGATCCCGAGTTCGGCCGGGCCGTCGATGAGCTCTACGAGGCGCATGAGAGCCTGTCGGACGTCGATCAGGTGAACATCCGCGAGACCAAGCGTGTCCTCGACATCGCCCGGAAGCTCCCGGAGGCGTTCGTTGCTGAGATGGCGAAGGCATCCGCGCTCGGGTACAGCACGTGGGCCGAGGCGCGCCCGAAGGATGACTGGAAGGCCGTCGAGCCGATCCTGGAGCAGATCTTCGACCTCTCCCGGCGCAGGGCGGATCTCGTCGGCTATCAGGATCACCCCTACGACGCGCTGCTCGATATCTACGAGCCGGGCATGACGCTCGCCGTCGTGAAGCCGCTCCTGCTCGACCTGGCGAACCAACTGAAGGAGATGATCCCGACGATAGCCGACAGGTTCAGCGCTGAGGACCGGCTCCAGGGGCGGTTCGACAAGGATCACCAGCAGCGGTTCGTCACTCGGATCGCCCGTGACCTCGGGTTTGACTTCCAGCAGGGACGGCTCGATACCACGGCGCATCCCTTCATGACGTCAATCGGGCCGAACGACTTTCGGATCACCACCCGATACCACGAGGACAACCTGCTCTCCGCTCTCTACGGCACGATCCATGAGACCGGCCACGCGCTCTACGAGATGGGCCTCCCGAAGGAGCATGCCGGCACTCCACGGGGCGAATCCGTGTCACTCGGCATTCACGAATCGCAGTCGCGCTTCTGGGAGAATCTCGTCGGCCGCTCTCACGAGTTCTGCGCATACCTCATCGGCGCGCTGAGGGAGTTCTTCCCGCAGCAGATCGGCTCACTCGGCGCGGAGGAGTTGTGGAAGCGCGTGAATCACGTCGAGCCGAGCCTGATCCGCGTCGAGGCGGACGAGGTGACGTACAACCAGCACATCGTCATCCGCATGCTCCTCGAGGAGCGCCTGATCATCGGCGACCTCAAGGTGTCCGATCTCCCAGGCGCCTGGAACGATCTGTACGAGGAGTACCTCGGCATTCGCCCGACCGACTACAGGGACGGCGTGATGCAGGATATGCACTGGTACTCCGGTGGGGTCGGCTACTTCCCGACGTACGCGCTGGGCAACCTTTACGGCGCGATGATGATGCAGAAGGCGCGCGCGGACCTGCCGGAACTGCCCCGGCGGATCGGGGGAGGGGAGTTCGCTCCTCTGCTCGGCTGGCTGCGGGAGAACGTCCACCGCTACGGCATGACGTTCCGGGCAGCCGATCTGATCCGCCACATCACCGGCCGTGAACTCACGGACAAGGCGTTCGTGGAGTATCTGAGGGCGAAGTTCATGTAAGGTTATGGGTTGTGGGTTGCAGGTTATGAGGCTCCCCAGCACCCATAACCAATAACCCAAAACCCATGACCCGAGGAGTCACCAATGAGTTCACCGAATCCCGGCCGCGAGTCTCTCAAGGCCCACATTTGGAAGAGATACGGCGGCGAGGAGTTCGTCACCGATCAGAGCAAGGGGCTGCCCCGTCCCGCGCCCGAGAAGCCGTTCCCGGAGGACGCTCGGTTGATCGATCTTGTCGATCCGAAGGACCTCACCGTCGGCGACGTCTCGATCCGCGACGTCATCCGCAAGCGGAGGAGCCGGCGCAAGTTCACCGACGAGCCGCTCTCGCTGGAGGAGCTGTCGTACCTCCTCTGGGCGACTCAGGGCGTCATTAAGGCCGCTAACCTCCGCGACGGCGTGCTCACCTACCGCACCGTCCCGGCGGGAGGCGCGCTCCAGCCGTTCGAGACCTACCTGGCCATCGACCGCGTCACCGGCGTCGAGCCCGGTCTCTACCGCTACCTGCCGATGGAGCACAAGCTGTTCCTCATCCGGTCCGAGCCCGACCTGATGGAGCGGACCGCCGCCGGATGTGCGGGGCAGCCGTTCGTCGGAACGAGCGCCGTGGTCTTCATCTGGACCTGCATCCCTTACCGCAAGGAGTGGAGGTACGGCGCCGCCTCGCACAAGATCATCGCTCAGGATTCCGGCCACCTCTGCCAGAACCTCTACCTCGCAGCGGAGTCGATTGGTGCGGGAACCTGCGCCGTCGGAGCCTACTTCCAGGAGGAGATGGACGCGCTCCTCGGCGTCGACGGCGAGGAGGAGTTCACCATCTACGTTGCGCCGGTCGGCAAGATCGGCTAGACTTGGCGTAGAGGGAACTGCAGCATGACCACAGACCGCACACCGCTTCTCGAGTTCGACAACACGACCGTCGTCCTCAAGGACAAGCGCGTCCTCGATTCGATCAGCTTCAGGATAGACGTCGGCGAGAACGTCGCCATCATCGGCCCGAACGGCTCCGGTAAGTCCGCGCTCATCAAGACCATCACCCGCGAGTACTACCCACTCGCGCAGAACGGTCATCAGCCTGTCCGCATCCTCGGGCAGGACACGTGGAACATCTTCGATCTGCGCTCGCTCCTGGGGATCGTGTCGAGCGACCTGCAGCAGACGTGCGCGAGGTACTTCACCGGCTGGGAGATGGTGCTCTCCGGCTTCTTCGGGAGCGTGGGCATCTGGCCGAACCACGAGGTAACGGAGCGCATGGAAAGCAAGGCGAGGGCAATTCTGGAGTTTCTGGAGATCTCTCACCTGGCGGACAAGAACATGGTGGAGATGTCCACCGGCGAGGCGCGTCGGGTGCTGATCGGACGGGCGCTTGTCCATGGTCCGAAAGCCTTGATGCTCGACGAGCCGATGAACGGCCTCGATCCGCACGCCGCCCGTAGGTTCGGCAACTCGCTCCGCAAGATCGCGGGCGCCGGCAAGAGCATCATCATGGTGACCCACCACCTGCAGGACATTATACCGGAGATCGGCCGAGTGATCATGATCAGCGACGGCCGGCTCTTCAGGGACGGAAACAAAGAAGAGGTCCTCACCGAGGAGAACCTCTCCGAGCTCTTCCGCATGCCCGTCGAGATCAGCAGGCGGAACGGGTATTATCATCTGTGGGGATAGTTGCCAGTGACCAGTAATCAGTGAAAACCCATACTGGTCACCGGTTACTGGATACTGGATACTGGATACTGGTTACCGATCACCGATCACCGCACTACTCCGCCCAGTGGAATGCCGAGTCCCCGAGCAGCGTTTGGATGTAGTTGATCTGGCCGTCGTGGTAGGTCATATGGCTGACCGGCAGGAAGATCGCCTGCGAGATCGGGAGCGTCATTCCCCACGGCAGAGTGACGTCTCTGTCGAGGTCCGCGTCACTGAACGACTCTATCGCCTTGACGACTATCCTCGCGCTCTCGAGGACCAGGTCGCCGATCTCCTCCAGAGTCGATGCCTGGCCGACCTTCTTCCCGAACTCCTCGTCGGGCTTCGCCCCCGTGAGCGAGTTTGCGATCGCTACATTTGCCCCGGCTACCTCTGTCAGAATGTCGGCGGCCGTATGCGCGCAGCCCATCGGACAGAACGAGAACTTCTCCTTGGGTATGAATGCGGCGTCCTTCACGATCAGTTCCGCCTGGTGCATGGTCGCGGACTTAGCCATTTCCAGAATAGATGCCATAGTGAGTATCCTCCTCCTGAAGCTTGCTCCTACTCCGAACTTACCCATCCCAACCTTTCGGTAACCTCGTCAGGCCTTCCTCCGACCGAGCGGGCTTCCGGCGCAAAATCCAGGGTTTACAACCTCGGCGGTTTTCCACTATGATATTCCCTGCCCATGGAGACTCCCACAGCATCGAAAACCAGGGAATCGACGCCTCGTACCACAGCAGCCCCCGCAGTACGCGCCGATCGAGTCACACCTCGTGCGATCATCCTGTCACTGATCCTCGCCGTGATCAACGACTACTGGATCGTGCAGATCGAGGTCGTGCGCTACTCGTTCGCCACCTATGCCGCGCCGTTCTACAATTGCATCTTCACGCTGCTGATCGTCACGACGGCGAACCTGCTGGTTCGTCGGATGAACCCGCGCCTGGCGCTCACCCGCACCGAGTTGGTCACCGTCTACGTCATGCTCTCCATCACGAGCGCGGTGTGCTCCCACAACATGATGGAGATACTCGTCTCGCTGATGGGGTACGCATTTTTCTTCCAGTCGCCGGAGAACGGGTGGGGCAAGCTCTTCATCGACCGCGTGCCGAAGTGGCTCACCGTGAGCGACATGGAGAGCCTGAAGAACTTCTACTACGGCAACTCGACCCTCTACGATCCGGTGAACTACACGGCATGGATCGTGCCGGTGCTCTCCTGGTCGGTCTTCACCGCCGTCCTGCTCTTCACCATGCTCTGCGTCAACAGCATCCTCCGCAAGCAGTGGGTCGAGTCCGAACGGCTGACCTTTCCGGTCATCATGCTGCCTCTGGAGATGACCGAGGAGACCGGTTCGCTCTTCAGGAACCGGTACATGTGGATAGGGTTCGCCATCGCGGGCACGATCACGTTCGTCGCCGGCCTGAACTATCTCTACCCATCCGTCCCGTGCCTCAGGATCGTGCGCCAGAACTTCGGACAATACATCGTGACTCCGCCGTGGAATGCGATGGGTGCGATCATCGTCGGCTTCTACTTCTGGGCCATCGCAATCGCCTTCATGATGCCGCTCGAACTCTCGTTCTCCTGCTGGTTCTTCTACTGGCTGATCAAGATGGAGCTTGTCGCCAGCCGGTCGATGGGCCTCCACGAGATGAACATCGTCGGCGGCAGCTTCGACCGCACCTATCCCTTCCTCATCTCGCAGTCCTACGGCGCCTATCTCGGCTTCTTCGTGATGAGCATGTGGGCTGGGCGGCACTACTTGAAGCGCGTCTTCCGAACGGCGTTCCTCGGCGCGCAAGAGGAGGACGAATCGCGCGAGGCCCTGAGTTACCGATCGGCGATCCTCGGACTGATCGGCGGATTGCTCTTCCTCGGCGCGTTTGCCTACAAGATGGGCATGACCATACCGGTCATCATCGTGTTCTACGTGCTCTACCTCGTGTTTGCGGTCACCATCAGTCGTATCCGTGCCGAGCTTGGTTTCCCGACCCACGACATGCACCAGATGAGCCCGGCTTACCCGATCACCACGGCGGTCGGAACGGAGAACATCGACACGCAGAACCTGGTGGGCTTCTCGCTCTTCCACTGGTTCAACCGCAACTATGCGAGCCATCCGTCGCCTCACCAGTTGGAGTCCTACAAGCTGTCAGAGCGAGTGAACAACCCGGCCAGACAGATGTTCGTCGCAGTGATGATCGCCGGCATCTTCGCCCTGCCGATCGGCTTCCTGAACCTGCTGCACACGTATTACCAGAACGGCGGCGCGACGGCCAACATGGAGATGTGGGCGCTCCAGTTCGGCAGCGAGTGCTGGAACCGCCTCGGCGGTTGGATGAAGCAGCCGACACCGCCGAGTCCGCTGTCGATGGGATTCGTCGGCGTGGGATTCGGCATCTCGACGCTGCTCGCGTGGCTCAGGATGCGGTTCTTCTGGTTCCCGTTTCATCCGCTCGCCTACGCGCTCGGGCCGAGTTGGGGAATATCTCAGCTCTGGATGCCGATCTTCATCGGGAGCACTGCCAAGTTCATCACCCTCCGGTTCGGCGGCCTGAAGCAGTACCGGAAGGCCCTGCCGTTCTTCTTCGGCCTCATCCTGGGGGAGATCACGATCGGAAGCCTCTGGACGATCATCGGCATAGTCCTCGGCATCCCCACCTACGACTTCTGGCCGGGGAAGATGTAGGGGAAGCGATGGAGTAACGGAGTGCTGGAGTAGTGGAGTGATGGGTTCCCAATATCCCACTCCACCCCTCCGATTCTCCAATACTCCAATACTCCATTACTCCACTACCCCATTCCCCCTCCTCGGGCTGATGCGCAGTATCCGATCATCGCCCGGGGCTGGTGTCCCCCGACTCCGGTTGCTCGTCGAGACGTAGAGCGCCCCGTCGTGGCCCTGCGCCACCGCCCTCAGCCGCCCGTATCTCCCGGACTGCGCGCCGGTCTGCCACCACCGCTCGATCCGGCTGACTCTTCGCGGTCCCGAGAGGATCACCCTCTGCAGGTGCTCGCCCCTGAGCGACGTGAAGAAGAGGTTGCCCCGCAGTTCGGGCATCAAGTCGCCGTCGTAGAAGGTCGCAAGCCCCGGCGGGACGGCCACGTCCCTGAAGAAGAGGATCGGATCCACCACGCCGCGCCGATCGGTGACCCCGAGCACCCGCGGCCAGCCGTGATTTCCGCCCCGCTCGACGACGTACACCGAGTCCATCGCTTGCAGGCCGAATTCGCCGGTAGGCCCGTGGTTTGTGGCCCACAGATCGCCGTTGTCCGGGTTCCACGCGAGCCCCTGCACGTTTCGGAAGCCGGTCGCGTAGACGAGTGAGCCCGGGAACGGATTGTCGTCCGGCGCCCGGCCTTCCGGAGTCACTCTGAGGATCTTTCCCGCCAGCGATGATCGATTCTGCGCCGATTCCGCCTGACCCGCGTCACCCGTGCCCACGTAGAGCATTCCGTCCGGGCCGAAGCGGATGATCCCGCCGTTGTGCACCCCTGATCCCGGTATGCGAGTGACGACGGCTCGCTCGTTCGTGAGGCCGCTTCCCGTGTCGGTAAACCGGCTGACTCGGTTGTACGTGGCCCCGCCGGATTGATAGGTGTACATCAGAAAGACCTCGCGGGGATTCGGGTAGTCGGGATGGAGCGCGATGCCCATCAGTCCGCCCTCGCCGCGCGCGGAGACGCCTCGGATGGTTGCATACGGCTGGGGACGCAGTTGTCCGCCCGAAATCAGCCTCACTCTCCCGGGGCGCTCGGTGACGTAGATCCGCCCGTCGGGGGTGAATGCCATGTCCCACGGAACCACCAGGCCCGAAGCAACGGTCTGCACCTGATAGTCGTCGAGCGTCGGGCGCTCGACGGGATCGGGCATGGGAGGCTTCCCGCCGATAACCGGACGCCCGGGCGGAGGCAGATCGGCCTGGACCTGCTGTGTCCGTCCGTCACTATTGCCCTCGCGGGTGGATGCATGCGGCTCCCGGCATCCTACTGCAAGGCACATCAGTATCAGCGCTGTCACGGCACAACTCGCACGCATAGTCGTCTCTCGTATCTCAGATCGGCTCACCATCGCGCTTATACCCGATATGGTCGAATCTACCAGGCTGCCATACGACCGCAAACTGTGTTACCATAGAGGTCGAACCAGGGTAGAACCCGGATACGGAGGGAGCTATGAAGAGAATCGGAGTGCTGACGAGCGGCGGCGACGCCCCGGGGATGAATGCATGCATCAGGGCGGTTGTCCGCGCCGGGCTCGCTCACGGCATCGAGACCGTCGGTATCCGGCGAGGATATACCGGCCTGCTGAAGTGCGACACGGAGTTCCTCACCAGCCGCTCGGTCGGCGGGATAGCCAGATGGGGAGGTACCGTGCTCGAGACCGCCAGATGCCCGGAGTTTCGGACTGCCGACGGTCAGCGCAAGGGTGTCGACAACATCCGCGACCTTGGGCTCGACGGGTTGATCGTCATCGGCGGCGACGGCTCCCTGCGAGGCGCGCTCGCACTCCATCAGGCCGGCGTGCCGTGCGTCGGAGTGCCCGCGTCGATCGACAACGACATCTGCGGTACCGAGACCTCCATCGGCGTCGATACCGCGATGAACACCATCCTCGATGCCATCGACAAGATCAAGGATACCGCGAGCGCCCACCGCCGCGCATTCGTGATCGAGGTCATGGGCCGTCGGAGCGGTTACCTGGCTGTCGCCACCGGGGTCGCCGGCGGCGCGGAGATGGTCATCGTCCCCGAGCGCCCGCAGAGCACGGACGACATAATCCGCGAGATGCTCCAGGCCAGCGAGCGTGGCAAGCCTCACTTCATCATCATCGTCGCCGAGGGAGCGACTCCCAGGGCCAGCGAGATCTGCGATACCCTCGCGACCGCGCGTCCGGGCTTCGAGGCTCGTTTGACGGTGCTCGGCCACGTCCAGCGCGGCGGATCGCCGTCGGCCGCCGACCGACTCCTCGCGACCAAGCTCGGCGCCGGCGCGGTTGAGGCGCTCATCGGCGGCCGGAGCGGGGTGATGATCGGCATCCAGGCCGGTCAGCCGGTCTCATTCCCACTCGAGCAGGTGCTCAGCGAGGAACGCCCCGCGGAGGAAGAGCTTCTGCGTCTCGAGGAGATGATCGCTCTGTAGTGAAGGGCGACGGGATATAGTAGATCAGAAGCCGAGGAATTCCACCCGCATATCCGCGTTGGCCAACGAACTCACCTGAGACCTGCGCTTCGACAAGCGATGTGAGTGCGCGATGTCGCTTCAACTGCCACGTAGTCTCGCTGATCTCCGATCCCGGCCCGGGCAAGCCCAGGATCACTTGGAGTCTGACGGCGTCTTCACCCTACGGACTGTCCGGGGAGCCGACTGGAAGACCTTCATGATCTCCGTAGGCAAGCAGAGCTTCACCTTCCCGCAATGATCCGGTGAGATGATCGATTCGACGGCAGGAACGAGTTGCTGAGAGGTCTTTCTGCTCTGAAGTGATTGACATTTCCTGCCGATGTGGTATCATAATATTGGCAAGCGATCGTCTGCGATCGTTGTGCGTGAATCGTGAGATCCCCCCAGCCGCTTCGGTGGCTGGGCGCGAGGCCGTCCGATGAGGGCGGCCTCTGCTTCTTTGTGACCCTCCTCACAGACCTTGAGGACCAACGTATACATAGACGGTTTCAACTTCTACTACGGCGCAGTGAAGGGTACACCCTACAAGTGGGTGGATCTAGCGCGGCTGTGCACGTTGCTCCTCCCCAAGAACCAGATCAACCAGGTGAAGTATTTCACCGCCCCAGTGAGCGCCCGACCGGGTGACCCCGATCAGCCGAATCGCCAGCAGATGTACTTTCGCGCCCTGCGTACCTGTCCTAACCTCTCCATTATCGAGGGACGGTTTCTGACTAGCACGGTACGCATGCGACCGGCAAGGCCGATAAGGGGCATGCCCAGACATGTCGAGGTGGAGAAGACGGAAGAGAAGGGCTCCGACGTCAATCTCGCAACCCACCTGCTCTGCGACGGATTCAGAGACGAATACGATGTTGCGGTGGTAGTCACCAACGACTCTGATCTCCTGGCGCCGATACGGTTCGTCCGACATGAGCTGAAGAAGGTCGTCGGCGTTCTCAATCCTCATCGACGAGCCAGCAATGTGTTGGCAAGAGAGGCGGACTTCATAAAGCCCATCCGCGCTTGGGCATTGCAGGCAAGCCAGTTCCCCCTGACGCTTGCCGACGGATCCGGAACGATAGCGAAGCCACCTTCGTGGTAACCGCGAATCCATTAGGGCGCAGCTACCTGTTGCGCTTGATCCGCTTGACGCTGTCTACCGAATCGAGGATAATCACTACCAGAAACCAAGCCCGGCTTGGATGACACAATGGAGGATACCTGATGCGTCTTACTCTCCTCGCACTGGCTCTGTTCGTTACAGTGACGGCTGCCTATGCGGTCGGCGACCAGGCTTACCTCGGCATGTTTGCCGAGACGAGCGTCATGCAGATAGCGGGAATGCCGGAAGCGCCTCCCATCCCGCCCGGCATCGATATGCCGAACATCCCCGGCATGGAGGCCATGATGAGCATGGGCAAGCCGACCCGTTCGTTCACCGTCCGACTCTGGTCGCCCGGGATCGCTCCCGAGGGCGCAGCCGCGAGCATCGCCCCGCCTGCGGGACTGAAGCAGGGGAACAAGCTCGATCTCGAGCTCTACCGCCCGAAGGCTGAGAAATCGGAGTCCGGCGACGGTGAGTCCGCTCAGGGTGAGGACGGCGAGATTCCCGACTTCACAATCAAGTACTACTGGGGCTCGTCCGCCAAGGTGAAGCCGGGACAGCCGAAGGTCATCTCCTTCAAGTCTCTGGCCCCCGAGGCGAAGCAGCTCATGGAGAAGGAGCAGCAGGCGGCCATGCGCGGTACAAGCTCCTACTTCTACAAGCCCAACTGGACGACCGGCTACTGGCCGACCGACAAGCAGCCCGGCAAGATCGCACAGGATGCCGTGCTCGCGGGTAAGTACACCCTGACGACGAACTACTGCGGCAACGTCGAGCTTGACTGTCCGCAGAACGTCAACTTCCTTGCGCCGATCAAGATGTCCAGCCCGGATCTGCAGGAGCCGGTGGACATGGATGCTGCCATGAGGTTCAAGTGGGACCTGATCCCGAACCTGCTCGGCTCGCACGCGACGATCATGGGTATGGAGGGCAAGAACACGCTCATCATCTGGAGCTCATCGGAGGTCTGGCGGGAGAACCTCATGTCGGTCGACTGGGGCTACCTCCAGATGGCCGAGGTCAAGCAGTTCGTGCAGGAAAAGGTCATGATGCCCGGCGAGATGACGGAGGTGACCGTTCCCGCCGGCATCTTCAAGAACTGCGATTTCGTCAGCATGACGATGACCGGCTACGGCACGGGCGTTGCGCGCATGGACACCCAGCCGCTGCCTCGTATCCAGACCAAGACCAAGCTCACCATCCAACTCGGCGGCAAGATGGCCGGCGAGATGGAGTTCGAGGATAACTAGAACGGGAGTAGTGTAGTGGAGTCGTGGAGTGTTGGAGTATTGGGGAAGACCCGGCATTCCAACACTCCATCATTCAAATCCCGCTCTCCACGGAGGCCGTCATGGCGGATGAAACCAGACTGACCAGACTCGAGCCCGGTATGCCGATCCTTGTCGGCGGCGACCGGGTTCTCCACGTTTCCCAGGAGCTGGCCGACAAGTTCCGGCCCGGGGACAAGCTCCTCGTCGTGCGCAAGACCGGCGACATCCTGCACATCCCGCAGGCCGTCGATCAGCTTGCGACCGAGGCCGTCAGCCGCGCGCTGGAAGCATTCGACGCTCAGCAGTCGGCGTCCGACGACCAGTTCACGCGCTTCTACAACGAGTTCGCCGACCGCCTGGCCGACGATGCCGTCTGGTCTCAGATTGCCAGGATCAACGAGCAGGACGTCGAGCGCGCGAAGGCCAAGGGGCGCTCGACCACCCGCCTCGTGGCGGGCGACAAGATGCGCAGGGATATGATCGCCGGACTCCATCAGTGGCGCGACTTGCCGTCCCGACGCGACAAGGTGACCGGCACGATCGAGCACGAGGGCTGGGTCGTCGAGGAGGTCGTCAGTCCGTGCGGAGTCGTCGCGTTCGTCTTCGAGGGACGGCCGAACGTCCTTGCCGACGCGACCGGCGTGCTCCGGAGCGGCAACACCGCCGTCTTCCGCATCGGAAGCGACGCCCTCAATACCGCCAAGGCGATCATGGAACTTGCGCTCAGACCCGCGCTATCGGCCGCCGGACTGCCCGAGTACTCCGTCACGCTCCTTGAGAGCACCGAGCATTCCGCCGGATGGGCGCTCTTTGCCGATCCGAGGCTCGCTCTTGCGGTCGCGCGCGGCTCAGGCCGGTCGGTCGATCTGCTCGGCTCGATCGCCCGCGAGGCGGGGAATGCGGTGAGCCTCCACGGCACGGGCGGCGCGTGGATCATCGCCGATGAGACCGCCGATCCCGACAAGTTCGAGTCCGCCGTATTCCATTCGGTCGATCGCAAGGTGTGCAACACGGTCAACACCATCTGCATCCCTCGCTCGTGCGCGGGAGACCTCGTGCCGAAGCTGCTTAGCGCTCTGCAGAGACGCGGCGAGAAGCTCGGATACGGTTACCGGCTCCACATCGCTCACGGTAGCGAGGATATCATCCCCGAGGAGTTGTTCACTCGGGAGACCGAGGTTCTCCGCGCGACCGGCGTCCAGAAGGAGTTGACCGCCACCGTCTGGCCGAACGATCAACTCGGCCACGAGTGGGAGTGGGAGCAGACCCCGGAGGTCACGGTGGTGGCGATCCACGGCCTCGGCGAGGGTATCCGGCTGTTCAACGAGCAGTCGCCGCTCCTCGCGGCATCGCTGATCAGCGACGACGAGGCCGCCCACGAGAAGTTCCTCGGCGAGCTGAACGCTCCGTTTGTCGGTAACGGGTTCACGCGCTGGGTCGACGGGCAGTACGCGCTCTGCCGACCGGAACTCGGACTCTCGAACTGGCAGAACGGCCGGCTCCTCGCCCGCGCGGCGGTCCTCACCGGCGACGGCGTCTTCACTGTCAAGCTCCGCGTCAAGCAGACCGACCCTGACGTGCATCGCTGATCCTCACCATCGAATGGCGAGGCACCGATATCAACGCAGGCTGAAGCAAGCTGATTCCGCAATCCCATATCCGCAATCCGCAATGATCTGAGCTTGCTTCAGCCTGCTTCTCACACCACTAGCCTGGGGATTCCATTCCCAGGCTCGAGGATGCGCCATCAAGTGTTGGGACTCTTGATGGTCAGAGACACGTCCGGCGTCTCAATGATACACACTGGGCAAAGGAAAGGTGTAGAGTAGTGCGATCTGATGGCGCTTCCTGCGAAGAGGAAATGGTCGGCCTGTTCCTGAAGGCTGAGATCAGTTCGTCGCGTTGGCGACCGTGCTTACTGGAGATTCTCCAAGAGATGGAGTGTCCCGTTTCGTTGCTGGAGGAGCCGGACATCACTCGAGCCGCAGATAACGAGCTTCGGGCCGGAGTGCTGGCACGCTTCCGTGGATACGGAGAAGATCGCGATCTCTTCGAAGGCTACCCGGCGAGCATTGCCTGGCATTGGATACTACTCGATCGCCATGAGCTATCGCGCATCAAGTACGTGGACTACAGCTACTGGAATCTCCTCAGTGGAGGTTTACGGCGTCCGATTGACGCTGCACGGACGATCAGGGACGGCACAGAGATATACGGTGTCAGTAACCAGCCCTTCCTTGAAGGTGCGGAAGCCGTGCGGCATGGAACCGTCTTTGAAGCACCGATTCTGGTAGCGCCCGATCCGGACGGAGACCTGGTGATCCTCGAAGGCCACGGACGCATGACAGTCTATGCCTTGGCGGGCGAGGATGCTCCGGATGTCATACGCGCGTTGCTCGGAATCTCTCCAGGTTTCGCCTCATGGCTGTAGCGCCATGCGACCACCTGATTGCTACCGGATTGTTGAGGTACACATGCGCTTTGCCCTGATCATCGCACTCATCGCCGCATCGCTCATACCCGCACACGGAGGGATCACTGCCATGGACCACCTCAGGACCGGATTCGCCAACCCGGGGAACGACTACCGCGCGCTTCCGATGGAGTTCAAGTACGACTCCCCAGAGGAGTTCGCCGACAAGCTCGTCGAGGGCAAGTGGGGTGGGGCGCACTTCAACTATCCCCGCGGCGGGCCGGGATACCTTCGCGACGAGGCCGGCTGGGACAAGGTCAAGGCGGCGGTGAAGGCGTGCAGGGAGCGCGGGTTGAACGTCTGGATCTACGATGAGTGGGGCTATCCGAGCGGCCGCGCGGGCGGACATGTCCTGGAGGGCCATCCAGAGCACGAGTCCCAGGGCCTTTTCTATGATTACAAAGACGTCGCGGTAGGCAGGGACCCCCAGGTGATCGAGTGGCGCATCCCCGAGGGCACGCCGTTCTATGTCGCGCTCTGCAGCCTCGACTGGAACGGGCGGATCGTCGGGCAGCCGACCGACCTCACCGACGAGGTCAAGGACGGCCTGCTGAAGGTGGAGATCAAGCCCGGCTCATGGCGGCTGATCGCCTTCGTCCGGAACCGACTTCGCGAGGGCACGCACGCTGTCGTTGCGTTCGGGCCGTACATCAACATCATGGATCCCGATGCGGTTGCGCGGTTCATCGAGGTCACGCACGATGCCTTCTATGCCCACTGCGGCCCGGACTTCGGCAAGACGATCAAGGCCGTCTTCAACGACGAGGTTTCGCTCATGAGCGGCTACCTCAAGGACGAGACGCAGCCGTACCCCGCCGTCGCCTGGTATCACGGCCTGCCGGAGATATTCCACAAGCGGACCGGCTATGATATCCGCGAATGCCTCCCCGCGCTGTTCAACAACGTCGGCGTAGACACCGCCCGGAAGCGTTGCGACTTCTACTCCATGCTGGCAGACCAGGTCGGCGACACGTTCTTCAAGATGATTCGTGAGTGGTGTGAGGCGCACGACGTTGCCTCGACCGGTCACCTCGTTTGGGAGGAGTCGCTGATCTACCACGCCAACTTCTACGGCAGCGTCTTCCCGGCGCTGAGGGAACTCGATTGGCCGGGGATCGACGTCCTGGGATGCGGCTACGGTGCGACCTCCGGCTCGCACACCGAGGGCGGCCCGGTCACCCCGAAGCTGATCAGCTCGGCGGCGCACATCTACGACAAGAAGCGCACGATGTCCGAGTCGTTCTGCTTCGTGAAGGGCACCACGCCGATCGAGGAACTCCTCGCGCACATCAACTGGCAGTGGGTGCTGGGGATCAACAGCCTCACGACGTTGAGCATCAACGACCAGTACCCGGCGGAGTCGTTCCGGCTGCTGAACGATTACACCGGACGGCTGAGCTACATGCTCACCCAAGGCCGCTTCACGGCGGACGTGGCGGTGCTCTACCCGATCGCCTCCGTATGGGCCGACTTCAAGCCGACGAACCGGCACGTCCACCACCTCGACGACAACCCGAAGGCGAAGGACGTCGACGAGGCATGGCGCGCGATCTCCCGCGAGGTGCTCGCCTGCCAGCGGGATTTCGACTACCTCGATGAGGACGCGGTCCGACGTGCGAAGGCCTCCGGCGGCAAGCTCACGATCGGCAAGAACGGCTACTCGGTCCTTGTGCTTCCCCACGTGACCACGCTCAGCTACGACTCCCTCCGGAAGATCAAGGCGTTCGTCGAAGCCGGTGGGACGGTCATCTCCTACCAGACCCTCCCCTATACCCGCGCGGACGCCGGTCCCGCGGACGAGTACCACGCGCTGGTCGACGATCTCTGGGAGCACAAGCGAGTCATCCACACCGAGACGATGCGCTCGTTCCGCGAGGCACTCCGGTCGAGCGGCGCCCCCGATCTGGTGGTCACTCCATCCACGCCGGACGTCTACTATCAGCACCGCGTCCTGCCCGACGGCGACATCTTCTTCCTCGTCAACAACTCGACCGAGCCTGCCACCGGCGACTTCGCCTTCCGTGCATCCGGCAAGGCGGAGGTCTGGAACCCGCTCACCGGCGAGACATTCCCCGCCGAGGCATCCAAGAAGAACGGCATGACCACCCTCAAGCTCACCCTCCCTCCACGGAGCGGACGGTTCGTGGTCTTTGGCGCAAGGTAGCATCACTAGCCCCTCCCCGTGACGGGGAGGGGTGGCCGAAGGCCGGGGAGGGGTTTCACCACGGATCTAGCACGCGTACGGTGGAGGATACGCGTCCCTGTCGGGTGAACAGTTACGCGAGTATCTCCAGTGAGGTCCGACATGCGATACCTGATCCCGGCAGTCATCATCTGCGCCATCCTTGCGAGCGCCGTGTTCGCCGACATCCCGCGTCCGGAGTACCCGAATCCGATGGCGGTGCGGAGCGAATGGGTGAGCCTCAATGGTACGTGGGAGTTCGCCGAAACCGACGGAGAACCTCTCCCCAACCCTCCCCGCAACGGGGAGGGAGTTGCTCGTGGCTCGCTGTACGGGGATGGAGTTGACGAGGGATTCCTCGCCGATAGGCCGTACCCCGACAGGATCATCGTCCCGTTCTGCCGGGAGAGCAAGCTGTCCGGTCTCGAGCGCAAGGGGTTCGTCAAGAACGTCTGGTACCGCCGGACCTTCGAGCTTCCCGCGACCTGGAAGTCCCCGCGCACCCGGCTCCATATCGGCGCGTGCGACTACGAGACCACCGTCTGGCTGAACGGACAGCTCCTCGGCAAGCACCGGGGCGGAAGCGCGCCGATCACCTTCGAGGTCACGAAGCAGCTTCGGAAGGGGCCGAATACCGTCGTCGTTCACGCGTTCGACGATACCCGGAGCAACCTCCAACCGACCGGGAAGCAGTCGCACGAACTCGAAAGCCACGGATGTGTCTACACCCGCACGACGGGCATCTGGCAGACCGTCTGGCTGGAGGGCGTCGGCTCGTCGTACATCAAGGACTTCCGCATCGAGACCGACCCCGCCAACTCGCGCGTCATCCTGCAGGCGGAGGTCGACGGCCCGTGCCGGGGGCTGACGCTCAAAGCGGCGGCGTTCATCGAGGGGAAGATGGTCGGCGTGGACGAGGCCCCCGCGGACTGGCGGAACGGGCGGCTCGTGCTCGATCTCTCCGAGGCACGGCTCTGGTCGGTCGAGCATCCGAATCTGTACAACCTCAGGCTCGTCCTGCTCCGGGACGGCAAGCCGGTCGATACCGTGACCTCCTACTTCGGCCTTCGGAGCGTTTCGATCGACGGAACTCGGATTCTCATCAACGGCAAGCCGGTCTTCCAGCGTCTGATCCTCGACCAGGGGTTCTACCCCGACGGCATCTGGACCGCGCCGACCGATGAGGCGCTCAAGCGTGACATCGAGCTGTCCAAGGCGTGCGGGTACAACGGCGCGCGCCTCCACCAGAAGGTCTTCGAGCCGCGATTCCTCTATTGGGCGGACAAGCTCGGATACCTCGTCTGGGGCGAGTACCCCAGTTGGGGCGCGGATTACAACAATCCCGTAGTCAACCTGCCGTTCATCGACGAGTGGGTGGAGCTTCTCCGGCGCGACCGGAACCATCCCTCGATTGTCGGCTGGTGCCCGCTCAATGAGACGAACGCCGCGGTGGGCGCCCTGCAGAACACCGTCGTCGCGATCACTCGGGCGCTCGATCCGTCGAGGCCGATCCTCGACACGAGCGGCTATGTCCACAGCCTTCCCGATCCGGAGGTCATGGATGCGCACGACTACGACCAGAACCCCGAGTCGTTCCGCGCCCGGTATAACACCGACTTCTCGACCAGCCTGCTTCTGCCGGCCCGATACGGCGGCGGCGAGGTGAAGTCCGCGCTCCCGTTCATGGTCAGCGAGTTCGGCGGGATCGGCTGGAGTATCGATGCCGGCGGATGGGGTTACGGAACCGCTCCTCAGAGCATCGAGGAGTTCTATGCCAGGTACGAGGGGCTCTGCGACGCGCTGCTCGACAACCCGCACCATTTCGGATTCTGCTACACCCAGCTCACCGACGTCGAGCAGGAGCAGAACGGCCTCTATACCTACGACCGCAAGCCGAAGTTCGACGTGAAGCGCCTGCATGCGATCACATCCCGGACGGCCGCCTGCGAAACGGAGCAGGTCGCCGAGCCACCTGCGAGTGTCCACACCTGGCGTGTCCTGGTCGGGGGAGTTCCCGATCAGGGTATCGCAAAGAACTGGCTCTACACGTTCGATGAGCCGGCCGGCGACTGGAACAAGCCCGAGTTCGACGATTCCGCGTGGAAATCCGGCCTCGGCGGGTTCGGCTCCAAGGGCGGATGGGAGTGGGCGGTCCGCACTCCCTGGACGACATCGGACATCTGGATGCGCCAGACCTTCGAGTACGACGGCAAGCCGTTCGACAGTGCGATGCTTGTCGCCCACTATGACAACAAGACCGAGGTCTACATCAACGGCAAGCGAGTCTGGCACGGGACAGGATGGAACGACCGCTACTCCGGCTTCGACGTGACGAAGACTATCAAAGGCGTCCTGAAGCCCGGAACGAACACCATCGCGGTACACACCCACCAGGACACCGGCGGACAGTTCATCGATCTGGCGCTGTTGCTGGGAAGCAGCAGATAGGACCTATGAGATCAATAGGACCGATGGATCGCATCCGTCCCATCGGTCCATCGGAGACAACACATGCGTTACGAATTCACCAAACCCGAAGAATACCGCGCGATCAAGGCGACCGTCCCGATCGCATATCTCCCCTGGGGCGCGCACGAATGGCACGGGCTGCACAACCCGCTCGGCCTCGACGCGCTCAAGGCTCACGGGCTCTGCATGGCCCTCTGCGCCGAGACCGGAGGGGTCGTCTTCCCGCAGGTCTACTGCGGCACCCAGACCATGAAGCCCTACGGCGGGTTCGACGCCACCCTCAACTTCAGCCCGGAGTGCGTCCGGCTGCTGGCACGGGAATATCTCGCCCAGTTGCTCGACGAGGGGTTCAAGGTCATCGTCATCCTGATGGGCCACTACGGCGCCGAGCACATGAAGGTCCTGAAGGAGGCCGCCGCCGAGTTCAACGAGAGCCAGCGGCAGGCGGTCTGCTGGGCGTTCCCGGACTACGAGATGACGCTCCCCGACGGCATCAAGGGCGACCACGCGGGCGCGACCGAGACTTCGTACATGATGCTCTTCCATCCCGAGTCGGTCGATCTGAGCCGCCTCGACCAGGAGGGCGAACTGGACATGAAGGTTCAGGGCATCGGCGGCGAGGATCCGCGCACCCATGCCTCGGCCTCCCTCGGCCTTCACGGCATGCAGGCGATGGTGAAGAACGGCGCGCCGAGGGTTCTCGAACTGCTGGCAAAGATGACGGAGGTAGACAATGGATAGTGAGTGGCAAGACAAGATATCGGGCGCAAACTGCCCACTGTGCAAGGACCCGTCCCACGGCTGTGAGATGGTATTCGATGGGAGCGTGGCTCGCGCGTATCTTCAGAGGAGCGCGACCTTCCGGGGGTACTGTGTCCTCGTTCTGAAGAGGCACGAGGTCGAACTGGACGACCTCACTCCCGAGGAGCGGGCGGCGCTGATCGAGGAGATGGCAAGGGTGGGGCACGCGATCCGGGCGATCTGCAACCCGGCCAAGCTCAACTACGAGATCCTGGGCAACATAGTGCCGCACGTGCACGCCCATATCATCCCACGCTACTTCGGCGATCCCGGCTGGGGTTGGCCCGCCTGGGACATGCTTCCCGATAAGGAAAAGCTCTCTCCCGAGGAATACGCGAATCTGGCCCGAGAGTTGAGGGAAGCTGTTGGAGCGTGACGGGAGGTCCTGACACGATGCGAGTACTCGTGCTTGCCACGATCCTGATCCTGATCGTCACATCCGCCTTCTGCGCTCCCATCGCGGTCTTCACGCCGGAGAAGAGTGAGGGCATCTCGCTCCTCGACTGCGAGGATGGCCGCTGGGATTTGCGGACCCTCGCCGGTCGGGAGTGCGTTGCCCTGAGACCTGGCACGACTCCGCCGAGCAACTATCTCTACTTCAGGCTGTCACCCGAGGCGAAGGCGAAGATCGGCTCAGATGCCTATCTCGTCGTAGACTTCCTGAACCGGGGCGTAGGCAGGGTCGAGGTCCAGTTCAACGGCGTAGAGAATCCCTACACCGGCGGCGGGGGATTCCTGCTCGTCGGGAATGATAAGTGGGACCGCGGGCTTGTGCGTCTCACCGGCGTGAAGTTCGAGGGCAAGCAGAACGGGGGCGCGGACTTCCGGCTCGCGGGCATCGGATCGCTGGCCGTATCACGGCTGGAAGTCCATGCGGAGGACCCGAAGCTGAACCTGCCGTCGGACAAGGAGCGTGTCATGGAGAACCTCAAACAGGGCAATGCGCCGAAGGATATGTCGTACTGCTTCGGCGCGAACTTCGTGGACGAGGGCACCGCGCTGCTCTACAAGTCGCTCGGCGTCACGAGCATCGAGAGCTATGTGACGTGGGAGACCTGCGAGCGCGCGGGCGAAGGCAAGTGGGACTGGTCGCACTGGGATGCGCAGGTCAAAGTGCTCAAGGACACCGGCCTGAAGTGGGTGCCGTTCATCATCCTGAGCCCCGCATACTCGACCCCCGACTGGTTCCGCGCCGGCAAGGAGCACTTTCCCTGCCGATGCCTGGAGCACGGGATCGACAGCAAGATCGAATCGCTCTGGAACCCGAACCTGCCCAAGTGGATCGACCGCTTCATCGAGGAGTTCGCCAAGCGCTACGGGAGGACGGGTGTCATCGAGTCGGTGCTCCTCGGCATACAGGGCGACTTCGGCGAGGCGATCTACTCCGTGTGGGGTGGGGGCTGGACCTTCAACGTCCCGGGCGAGTACCACAACCACGCCGGCTACTGGTGCGATGATCCGTATGCCCTCGCGGACTTCCGCAAATTCGTTGGGAAGCGCTACAAGACCGTCGATGCGGTCAACAAGGCGTGGGGCAGTGACTTCGAGAGCATCGACAAGGTGGACTTCCCCGGCCGGAAGGACGAACTGACCGCCTTCCGGCGGAAGGTCGATTCCGGCGATCCCGGCGCGCGCCGTCGGTGGATTGACTTCATCGACTGGTACCGTGCCGCGATGACCGACTGGTCCGACTGGTGGATGGCGACCACCCGCAAGCACTTCCCCGAGACGCCGATCTATCTCTGCACCGGAGGCGACGCCGAGCCGCGCCACGGCTCCAACTTCGCCGAGCAGAGCCGCGTCTCCGCGAAGCACGGCGCGGGCGTGAGGATCACCAACGAGGCCTCGGACTACGCCGCCAACTTCGCCATCACGCGGTGGGTCGCGTCGGCGTGCAAGCACTATGGCGCGTACTACGGCTTCGAGCCGGCGGGCGCGGAGGATGAGAAGGGCATCGTCGCGCGCATCTATAATGCCACCGCATCCGGCGCGAACCAGCTCCACGACTATGCGAACAACGTCACGCAGTCGCAGGAGCGGATGGAGGCCCAGCGCGAGCATCTCAAGTACCTGTTCCGCGTGAAGGAGCCGGTCGTGCCGGTCGCGCTCTGGTATCCCAACGTTTCGCTCACCCTGAAGTGGGGCGGCTACATCGAGAAGGCGGCGCAGCTTCGGGACTACACCGACTTCGACTACGTCGACGAGACGATGCTCCGTACCGGCGCGCTCGGCCGGCACAAGTTGCTGATCATTCTCCACGGCGAGATCATGGAGCCGTCGGATGCGAAGCGCATCGCCGCCTGGGTGAAGAAAGGCGGCCGCGTCATCGTGATGGACGTCTCGAAGTTCCAGAGCGTCGAAGGTACCGATGAGCCGGAGCAGATCCTCTCCATGGCGGGGATCACCCGCGTCAGTGGATGGGATCAGATGGCCGACACCGCTGTCGATCTGCTTCGTGAGATCGGCCTGCCGGTCTGCGACTGGAAGAAGGACGGCATCTTTGCTACCCGGATCGACCCGGATCGCTGGCTCTTCCTGAACACCACCGGCGACACAGCCGAGGCGCCGATCCGGTACAAGGGGTCCGAGAGCAAGGTCGCGGTGCACGCAGGCGCCATCACAGAGGTAAAGCTGTAGGGGATGGGGTGATGGAGTATCAGAGTGATTGCTTTCCCAACACTCCACTACTCCATCACTCCGGCACTCCTTCCATTCGCCATCACAATGTGCTAATATGTTGCAGGCTGCCTCTAAGGAATACGGCGTGCTCGTGCCGAATATCAGAGATAGCTTTTGTACAGAAAGGACCGCTATGAAATTCAGGCCCTGCATCGATTTGCACAACGGAGTGGTCAAGCAGATCGTGGGCGGCACTCTCACCGACAGCGGCCAGGGGCTCGTGACGAACTTCAAGTCCCCGTTCCGTGCCGGTTTCTACGCCCTGAAGTTCCGTCAGGACAATCTCTCCGGCGGCCATATCATTATGCTCAACCCCGATCCGCTCAACGCCGCCGCCGCCGTTGATGCTCTCATGGCTTGGCCCGACGCCTTCCACATCGGCGGTGGGCTCAACCCCGACAATGCGCACAGTTGGCTCGACCGGGGCGCCAAGGCCATCATCGTCACCTCCTACGTCTTCCGCGACGGTCAGGTGAATATGGATAACCTCAAGGCGATGGTGAAGGCCGTGGGCAAGGACAGGCTCGTCCTCGACCTGAGTTGCCGGAAGCGGGACGGCCGATACTTCATCGTGACCGACAGGTGGCAGAACTTCACCGATGTCGAGATCACCGAGGCCAACCTCGACCTGCTGGCTGGTCACTGTTCGGAGTTCCTGATCCACGCAGCGGACATCGAAGGCCTCGCGGGCGGGATCGATACCGATCTCGTGAGGATGCTCGGCGCGTGGGACGGCATTCCGATCACCTACGCCGGCGGCGTCCGGAGCATGGATGACATCTATCTGATCAAGGACCTGTCGGGCGGCAAGCTCGACTTCACTGTGGGCAGCGCTCTCGATCTTTACGGGGGCAAGGGCATTGCCTATAGAGACCTCGTGGCCTTCAACAACTCGCAGGAGAAGGTCGCCGTCTAGATTTCCGGCCCGGCTCCCGGTCTCCATCGTCTCCTGGCAAGGAGAAACGTGGGCAATGACTTGGGGGCCGGATTTGGCATTATCGAGGTATCTCCACCAGCCAGGTGGAACAATGGCCGAGCGACTTATCAGGCTGCATCTTGAGAGACGGCCTGAGGGAGTCTCTCTCGTCACAAGCGATGATCTGCCGGGCCTGCTGGCTCAGGGATGCAGTATCGCCGAGACAATCGGGGTGGCCCAGGACGCGGCCCGCAGACTGATCGAGTCCCATATCGAGCACGGCGATCCTCTCCCTGAGGGGCTCTCCGCTGACCTTCCCCCCAAGTTCGAACTCAGCATTCCGGTGGCAGCCTGATGGGCAGGCTGTCCGGTCTATCAGCGGTCGAAGTGATCGGCAAGCTTCGAGCCGCGGGTTTCGCCTTCGACCGCACCGCCAGGGGCAGCCATGAGATCCGGCGCCACCAATCCACCGGCGTACGAGTCACCATCCCCAACCATCCCGGCGACATGCCGGAGGGTGCCGTATGTGCGATCATCAAGCAGTCCGGCTTGAGCGTAGACCGCCTTCTTAGCCTGTAGCATTCCATCTCCTCTTCAGTACCCGTTGCCTTTGTTGACGAAGTGTGTTAACCTTTAGCACTGGTAGCTGCGTCTTAATGTGGGATACCGTGTGATGGCCCCCCGCTGTGCACTTCGTAGCATCGCTACTCAGTCCCATCTGGAAAGGCAATTCGGTAATGCGTATCTGTGTCTTGTCGCTGTTGCTACTGGCAACATTAGCGTCCGGCATTCTCAATGCCGCCGTTCCCGTGCCTGAGAAGCTTTCTCTACAGGATGCTGTGCGGATCGCCCTGGGCGGTAATCCCACGCTCAAACAGGCCGAGGAGTCATACCTGTCCTCGGAGTCCGAACTGCGCATCGCGAGCATCAAGGCGACATACAGCGTGGGAAGCGAGGCAATGGTGGAGGATACGCCGGAGAGGTCCGGCGTGACAGGACGCATATTCGGCAGCGTCGACTATGCCAACCTCCTCGGAACCAAGGCATCCCTGGATATCTCGCCCTACGGAATGGGGAGCGATCGCGGGTCGGTCGGGCTGTCCGTGCGTCACCCGCTCATCGGCGGCAAGGGCCCTCTGTCCGAGAAGGCCAATGTCGTGCTCGGCAGAAAGACCGCCGTGGCCATTCAGGACAAGGAGTTCTACCGGTCCCGACAGGCTATCGTGGTCGGGGTGATCGATGCCTACTACCAGGCCGTGCTGGCTCGCGAACGGATCAAGGTGCAGGAACGGGCCGTCCAGATCAGTGAGACGGCCTACAACGAAGCCAGACAGCGTCTCGATGAGCAGCTCGTAACCGGCCTTGAGGTCACCCGCGCCGAGACGAGCCTTGCTCAGACAAAGGATGCTCTCAACCTTCAGCAGCAGTCCGCGCGAGGAGCGCTCGACCGGCTGATGATCGCAATGGGCCTCGGTATCGGCGAGACTCCCGAGCTGACTGACGGGATCCCCGAAGTAAGCCTCGAACTGCCTGACTTGAGCACTGCGATCAAGACGGCCCTCGCAAATCGCGCCGAGCTTGCCGTGTACGACGAACGCCTCCTCGACCAGGAGCGTCAGCTCGCCGTGGCCAAGGATCAACTGCGGCCGCGCGTCGATGCGGTCATCGGCTATCGGTCTCAGAACAAGGACGCGGGCAGCATCTCGACTTCGCTGTTCGATCTGGGATCGCTGAACGCCGGTCTGGAGGTCAGCTTTCCTCTCGACAAGACCGCAAGGGTTGAAGAGCGTGATACCGCTGCTCGCAGTCTCGAAGTGCTGAAGGAGATGCGTTCCTACCGCGCCGACCAGATCGTCGAGGAGGTCCGACGCGCCTATCGGAACCGACAGGCGGCGGAGGCGTCATTGGCCATTTACAGCCAGAACCTCGACGTAGCGAGAGACCAGCTCAGCCTTGCGCAGCAGATGGTCGAGGAGGGACTGGGATCGAACCGCGAAGTCCTCGATGCTCAGAACGCGCTCACAAGGGTGGAGAGCGGAGTGCTCTCGGCCAAGACAGACCTTTACCTCGCCAGCATAGACCTCCTGTATGCCATGGGCGAAGACTTATCAACGGTGGTACTGAAATGAAGCAACATATCAAAGCTTGGGCTCCGCGCACGTTCATGCTCGTGCTACTGATCATCGCCGTGCAGAAATGGGGAGCCCCGCTCTACAAGCAATACTTCACGCCCAAGAAGACGGAGGTGTACATTCCCACTACCAAGGTCAAAGAGGGCAAGTTCGTCGTAAGCTTCCACGAGATAGGCACCCTCGATGCCGAGAGGTCGGTTACGGTAACCTCCGAGATCAATGGAAGGATCATCTCTCTCGTTGACGAGGGTCAGATAGTCAAGAAGGGTGATGAGATCGCGGTCCTCGATACCACCGACCTGGAACGCGAAGTCAACACCGAAACGCTGGAGTATGAGAACCGCCTCGCGGACGTGAAGCGGGCTCAGGAGGAGTTCGCACTCCTGCAGGAATCCAACAGGATAGACCGCGAGCAGGCGGAAGCTCAGCTCGACTTCGACAAGAACGAGCTGGCTCTTGCTCAGCAGGACTTGGAGAAGAAGAAGCGCTTGGCAGCGAATAAGCTCATTCCCGGCACCCAGGTAGAGCAGGCTGAGGGCACGGTCCGGTCCAAGGATCTTGCAGTCAAGAAAGGTGAGGCTCAGCTACAGCTCAAGCTGAAGGAGATAGCCTCGAAGGAGGCTCAGAAGCAGGCCGAGATAGACAACCTCGAATTCCGCGCCCAGATGGCGAAACGGAGACTGGACCGTGTGAGCGAGCGCATGAGTGGTGCGCTCATAACGGCCCCCGCGCCCGGTCTGGTAGTCCTTAGCAAGGTGTATGACAGCGGCAGCCGGCGTCCCATGCGTGAAGGCGATGATGTTGATCCGCGCGAGACCATCTGCCAACTGCCGGACCTGTCGAGTATGCTCGTCAAGGTCCAGGTCGGCGAGGCCGATGCGCCGAAGGTGATCATCGGTATGCCGGTGCTCATCAGGCTGGAGGCCGTGCCCAAGAAGACCTTCCACGGCACGGTGAAGGGAATATCGGCACTCGCTACCGAGAGCAACCCCTGGGAAGGCGGGACTCCCGGCAAGAAGAATTTCGAGGTGCGGATCGCCGTCAAGGAGAACGATCCATCTACCATCAAGCCCGGCATGACGGCGGATGTGGAGTTCATAGTCGACGAGATCGAGTCCGCGATCTTCGTTCCCCTAGAGTCGGTCATCGAGCAGGGCGGCAAGACCTTCGTGTTCGTGAAGGAAGGCGGTAAGTTCAAGAAGGTGGCGGTCAAGACCGGCAAGAGCAACGACAATTTCATCTGCATCACCAAGGGGCTCAAGGCCGGACAGGTAGTCGCCCTACGCGATCCGACACGCGATCTGGAACACCAGGAGGCCGGCAGCAAGGCTCCGGGTGCCGATAAGGACAAAGAGAAGAAGCAAGCCGCGCCCATACCCGGCGCCGGCGAGTAGGTAGCATATGGGAGTATTCGATGCCATCCGGACAGGGCTGTCCGAGCTGCTGTCCCACAAGATGCGTTCCGTGCTTACGATGCTCGGCGTCATTTTCGGGGTCGCGGCCGTCATCGCCATGGTATCCATCGGCGAGGGCGCGAAACAGGAAGCCCTGGCACAGATCCGCCTCATGGGCATAGACGTCGTCCATATCAAGCGCGCGGTCACCAGCGGCGAGTTGGCGGATAAGGCTCAGGAACGTTCGCCGTACGGGCTCAGGTACTCGGACTGCGAGAGCATCAGGGACGTGTGCAGCTACGTGAGGAAAGTCGTTCCTCTTCGAGAGGTATTCGCCGACGTGCGTGTCGGCGAGACGCCGGTCTCGGTCAAGGTCGTCGGCACTACCGAGGGCTACGACACGCTGACCCACTCGAAGGTCGAGCACGGACGTTTTCTGAACGAGCGCGATATCCGCGACCGTCTGCCGGTATGCGTGCTCGGCGCGGCCGCGAAGAGGGAACTCTTCGGATTCGACGATGCGCTCGGCAAGACGGTCAAGATCGGCCGGGAGCTCCTCCGCGTCATCGGCGTGATGGAGCCGAAGGAGATAGGGTCGGCGAAGGCGCTATCCGCTCTGCGAGACCTGAACTCGGACGTGTACATCCCGATCACCATCTCGCTGTCCGACTTCCAGGTGTCTTCGCAGGAGTCGATACCCTCCGACTATATCAAGCTCAGGCAGATCGCCTGGCGTCTGCGGAACAGGCCGAGCCTCGACAAGAGCCCGATCAGCGAGATCATCGTCCAGGTGCAGAACGAGGCCGCGACGGTACCGACCGCATCCGTCATACGCTCGATCCTCAACCGCCAGCACCGAGGGATCCGCGACTACGAGATCATCATCCCTGCCGAACTGCTCCGCCAGAGCCAGCAGACGCAGCGGATTTTCAATATCGTCATGGCCGCCATCGCCAGCATCTCGCTGCTCGTAGGCGGGATCGGCATCATGAACATCATGCTGGCGACGGTCACTCAGCGCACGAGAGAGATCGGCGTGCGTCGGTGCATCGGGGCGACACGTTGGGACATCATCCGGCAGTTCATGCTGGAGGCGCTCGTCATCACGTGTGTGGGCGGACTGATCGGCATCGCTCTCGGGATCGGGGGAGCGCGCGCGATCTCGATTTACGCCAATTGGAGCACGGTCGTCTCGGTCCAGGCGGTCATCATGTCATTCGGCGTATCGGCGTTCATCGGAATCGTGTTCGGGCTCTATCCCGCCGCCCGCGCCGCCCAGGTCGACCCGATCGAAGCGCTCAGGTACTCGTAGACTGCAGTCCACTGCGGACCATAGTCTGCCGTCTGGAGTCTCACAAAGGTTCACATATGTCACTACTCTTGGTCAAAGACCTCGCAAAAACATACAAGATCGGAAGCGTCGAAGTACCCGCGCTCAAGGGCGTATCCTTCCGCGTGGAGGTCGGGGAGTTTGTCGCCATCATGGGTCCGTCCGGGTCGGGGAAGTCTACGCTGATGAACCTCATCGGTTGTCTCGACAGGCCGACCTCCGGCACCTACATCCTCGACGGCGAGGACGTCAGCCGGCTCAGCGACGCAGCCCGGGCGGCGATCCGAAACCGCAAGATCGGCTTCGTCTTCCAGAGCTTCAACCTGCTGCCGCGCATGTCCGCTCTCAAGAACTGCGCTCTGCCGATGATGTACTCCTCCGGCCGCAGGGATGCTCAGGCGCCGAGGCGCGCCCTCGAGGCGGTAGGGCTTGCGAAGCGCATGCACCACACACCGATGGAGCTCTCGGGCGGCGAACAGCAGCGCGTGGCGATCGCACGGGCGCTGGTGAACGACCCGCCGGTGATCTTCGGCGACGAGCCGACCGGCAACCTCGATACCGCCACGAGTATCGAGATCATGTCGATCTTCCAGCGGCTGAACGAGGCAGGCAAGACCGTCATCATCGTCACGCACGAGCCGGACATCGCCCAGCACTGCAAGCGCATCCTCCGATTCCGCGACGGCCTTCTCGAGTCCGATGAGCCCGTCAAGGAGCAGATCATCGCCGTACCGAGATCGGCATCCACCGCGGGCTGACACGCGCGTAGGAGCGGCTTCCCAGCCGCGCACCCCATGTAGGAGCGGCTTCCAGCCGCGATGAATCGGCGTGCCGTAGGAGCGGCTTCCAGCCGCGATCGCAGCTGGAAGCTGCTCCTACAAGGCTTGATCGCAGCTAGAAGTTGCTCCTACACGGCTTGATCGCAGCTGGAAGCTGCTCCTACAACACCGAATCCGACTCTTGAAATACGCTGTAGGTCTATCGACCCTCCACACGTCCACCTGTTATTCCCCAGAAGGATACCGCCTGCCGGCGGTGAATGAGAAGATAAGCAACTACTCCAAGCGAGGATGACTTATGGCCAATTCACAGATTGCCGCGCAACTCTACACTGTGCGCGAGTTCACCAAGACTCCTGAGGACATCGCAAAGACGATGAAGAAGATCCGCGAGATCGGCTACGAGGCCGTCCAGGTCTCCGGCATGGGACCGATCGATCCGCGCGAACTTCGCAAGATCGTGGACGGCGAGGGACTCACCATCTGCGCCACCCACATCGGCTACGACCGCATGAAGAATGAAACCGACGCCGTGATCGAGGAGCACTACATCATCGGCTGCAAGCACCCCGCGATCGGCGGTCTCCCGCAGGATTACCGCAACGCCGAGGGGTTCCACAAGTTCGCCAAGGAGGTCTCCGGCGTCGCTAAGAAGCTCACCGACGGCGGCCTGACCTTCAGCTATCACAATCACAGCTTCGAGTTCGAGAAGTTCGGCGACAAGGTCGGCCTCGAGATCCTGCGCACCGAGAGCGACCCCAAGTACGTCAACCTCGAGCTCGACACTTACTGGGTCCAGCACGGCGGCGCCGATCCCGCGGAGTGGATCGCCAAGTGCAAGGGGCGCATTCCGCTGCTTCACCTGAAGGACATGGGCAACAAGGCCGGCCAGCCGCTGATGATGGAGATCGGCGAGGGCAACCTCAACTGGCCGAGGATCATGGAGGCCGCCAAGGAGTCCGGCGTCCAGTGGTATATCATCGAGCAGGATATCTGCCAGCGCGACCCGTTCGAGAGCCTTGCCATCAGCCTCCGAAACGTGAAGGCGATGGGTATCAAGTAGGCAATATCCGAACACGGAGGGAATGGAGTGATGGAGCACCAGGAACCCATCACTCCATCACTCCAATACTCCGATACCCCAGGGCTACTCCGCCATGCACCTGAAGACCGAACGCCTGATACTCAGACCGTTTGAGGATACCGACGCGTCGGTGATCTTCCCACTGATCAACGAGGCCGATGTCGTTCGGTATCTGCTCGCCGTGCCGCACCCGCACCCTGAGGACCGGCTTCTCCCCTGGATGCGGAGCGCCCGGGAGGCCACGCGTCGGCGCGAGCGGTTTCACTTCGCCATCGTGCTCCGGGAGACCCGCCTCCCCGTGGGCGACTGCAGCTTCCACGATGTCTCCTGGGAGAACATGAGCGCTGAGTTCGGGTACTGGCTGGGCAAGCCTTACTGGGGCCGAGGCTACATGACCGAGGCGGTCCGCGAGCTTGTGCGCTTCGGGTTCGAGGATCTCGGGCTCGAGCGCATACATGCCCGGGTGCAGGCTCCCAACATCGCATCCATAAGGGTTATCGAGAAAGCCGGCCTCAAGCTGGAGTACATCGCCCGCCGCGAGGTGCGCAAGGACGGCGAGTTCCGTGACATGCTTCACTACGGATTGATACGGGAGGAGTACTCCCCATGAGGCTCGAGACCGATCGACTGATCCTCCGTCAGCCCGACGACCGCGATGCCGGCGATCTCTACCCGATCTTCAACGACCCGGAGGTCACCAGCAATCTGCTTATCCCGTACCCGTTCCCCGAGGAGCGGATGCTTCCGTGGATTCGGGAGCGCAGGGAGGCGCTGAAGGCGAAGGAGCGCTACACGCTCGCCATCATCCTTAAGGAGACCGGCAGGGTGATCGGGATCTGCGCGCTGATCGGCGTCTCGTGGAAGAACATGAACGCCGAACTCGTCTACTGGCTTGGGAAGCCGCACTGGGGGAAGGGATACATGCCCGAGGCGGCCGGGAGGATCATCCGCTTCGGCTTCGAGGACCTCGGTCTGGAGCGCATCTCCGTCGGGTGCTTCACCCGCAACGAGGCATCCCGACGAGTCATCGAAAAGCTCGGTTTCAAGTGCGAGGGCCGCACGCGCCACGAGTTCCGCAAGGACGGCGAATACCTCGACGCGTACCACTTCGGCATGCTCCGGGAGGAGTACATGCGCGGCGAGTAACCGGATGGATGTCTCGTCTTATTCGTTACGCCCCAACGCCGCCGGCGCCGACGCCTTGCCGACGAACCCCGCGAGCGCGACTATCGTCAGCAGGTAGGGGAGCATCAGCATGAACTCCGACGGGATTGTCACTCCACCTATCGCCTGGCCCTGAAGCCTCATCTGAAGCGCGTCGAAGAACCCGAAGAAGAGAGCCGCTCCCGCCGCCCCGTAAGGATTCCACTTGCCGAAGACCACCGCCGCCAGCGCGATGAACCCTCGTCCGCCGGACATGCCCTCCGTGAACATGTTCAGTTGACCGAGCGACAGATAGACCCCCGCGAGCCCGCCGAGGATCCCGCTGGCCGTCACCGCCAGATACCTGACCGTCCCGACCTTGATGCCCACGCTCTGCGCCGCCTCGGGGTTCTCGCCCGCCGATCGGATGCGGAGTCCGATCGGCATTGCGAAGAGCGCGAAGTTCAGGGCGATGACCAGCGCGACTGCGAGGTAGAAGACCGCGTTCTGGTTGCTCAGCACCGGGCCGAGGAACGGAATGCGCCACTCCGGGAGGCCGTTCACCGACGGTGAGCCGCCGACGCTCTGCATCACGTAGCGAAGGATGTAGGTCGTGAGCCCGAGCGCGAGGATGTTCAGCGCCACGCCGCTCACGATGTGGTTCAGCCGCACGCGCTGGGTGAGAAGGGCGTGAGTGAGCCCGAGCAGGCCGCCCGCCGTCATGCCGAGCAGGACGCCGACCCACGGGCTGCCGGTTGTGAACGAGCCGAGCATCCCGAAGAACGCGCCGACGAGCATCATCCCCTCGAGCGCGATGTTCACTACCCCCGACCGCTCCGAGAGGATGCCCCCCAGCGCGGCGAGCACCAGCGGGGTCGCCAGCCTCAGCGTGCTTCGTATCAGTTCCGTGTCGAACAGGTCATTCATGGCGTTCCCATACCACGTTCACCGCCGCCCTGCGCCGGCCCTCCAATCCAAGCTTCGAAACGGATGCCGCGTGGACGAGCAGCGTCGTCGATCCGGACGGCAAGTACAGCGCTTACTACACCACGAGTTGGGCCAGCGAGGGGACTCGGAGCTTCGTGCTACACAGAGGCACCGGCACAGTCACGGCCGGGGCCTATGCGCAGATCTCGCAGACCGGCGTCAACCTGACCGGCGCGACCAAGATCATCTTCGACTGCCAGGATACCGGCATCGACCTTGTTCCTCTGCGGTTCATCGTGGATGACAACATCATCGGCGCCTGGTACAACAACGGCTGGCCCGGCGGACAGGGTTCGGGCTGGGGACATACGGCCGTCACCACCGGCATCGAGATTCCTCTTGGCGCATCTACGAGGGCGCTCACAATCCGGGCGATCCGAAGATCTATCGCATCGACAATCTGCGCACGGATGTCGTTCCCGAGCCGTCATCGCTCCTGGCTTCGACCATGGGCCTCGCCGCGCTGCTTCTTCGTCGCCGTCGGGGATAGTCGCCCGCAACCGAGAGACAACTTCCTCATATGCCCGCCCGAGCAGTCGCGGAGGCGGGCATAGTCGCGTGTCTCAGTCGCTCTGCCGCTTCTTCTTCGCGTCGAGGAGGCGCGAGGAGAGGGTGCCGCCCTCGGAGGCGGACTCGGGCTTGGGAGCGGATCCCTGTGCCGGCTGATCGGCCTGAGGCTTCGGTTCCGGCGTTGTCGGCTCCTGGGGCCGGACTCTCGGCTGCATCGGCTCGGTCTTGATCTCGACCTTCTTCACAGGTCCGCGATCCCTCTTGGCCTGGAGGAGCGAGGACACCATCTCCGCCTCCGGAACGGCGGTCTGCTCCGTCCGACGCCGGAGTCTTCTCGCTCGAACGAGCTTGCGGACCTTGTCGTATTCCTCCACGAACTGCTCCGGGGTGATCACGAGCCGCCGTACCGCTACGTCGAGCGGCAGGAGGACCGCCGCCAGCAGCACGAGCAGCCGCCAGAGGTCCGTGTATGCCCTCGACCGCCGGAAGTCCTGCGTGAACACCATAGACGGCTCCGGGTTGAACCGCCCACCGGTCTCCTGCGCGATCCGCTTGAGGAGCGCGGTGTTCGGCGCGATGTCCTTGTACTCGGGCGGGTAGGGGATCGTGATGACGTTGACGTCCGGCGATGTCTGGTCCCGGTCACGCCTCACCACGTTGATCACGTAACTGCCGACCTCGCGCGCATCGAACGTCGCCTCGTAGCGGCCCGGGCCGGTCTGCTCGATAGCGAGCTGTTTCACCTTCATGCTCGGGCCGACGACGGAGCCCTTGAAGCTGAGCTGGTTCAGGAAGTTGCCCTCGTCGTCCACGGCATCGATGGTCACGTATCCGACGCCGTTCTGGACGTCCACCACCGTCTGGAAGTCGATCGGCGGGTTCTTCCGCATCGTCGAGCGGAGCACCTGCGCCCAGAACTTGTTGTAGTCCGGCCATTTGAGCCAGTGCGACGACCATCGAGCCTTGCAGTCCGACGTGAACGCCGCCGACTTTCCGAGCCCGTACTGCCAGGTCGCCAGGATCGGGTCCTTGTGCCTCGAGATCATCGAGATGCGGGCGGTCGGTTTCGGGCTGGTCGTGACATACCCGAGCAGGGGAGGGACCCCGCCGATGCCTGCAAGTTCCGGGCTCGACGGGTCCATCGTCGGGATGAACGACTCCTCGACGATCAGCGACTTCGAGACGGTCATGACGTCCTTGGTGAAGATCGCCTTGAGGTCGGATGCCCGCAGCGTCAGGTAGAAGTTGCCCCGACCGACGGCCGCCACCGCCTTGAGGAACGGTACGTGCGGCCCGTCGCCGATCGCCACAGCCGTCACGGTAATCCTCTCGTTCGCCATCTGCTTCGCAAGCGGCACCACGCCCTGCTGCTCGTCGCAGTCGGCGCCGTCCGCCAGCAGGATGACATGCCTCTGCCGCGACTTGCTCTTCCTGATCATCTCATAGGCCATCTGCATCGAGGCGAAGACGGCGATGCCTCCGCCCTCCGCGCGGATGGTCGATATCTGGTCGTATATCGGGCCCTTGTTCCTCGCGGATCGAAGTTCGACCGCCGCCACCGGGCTCGTGTGACAGACGATGACCCCGACGGAGTCGATCGGCTGGAGCAGCTTGACCACCGCCGCCGCGCCGTCGTTCGCAAGCTGCATTTTCGTCGCGCCGCCTTCCATCGCGCTCATCGAGCCTGACTTGTCCATGACGATGACCACGGAGAGCGAGGGGAGCACCTTCGTCTTCCGGACCGACATGTCCACCGGCAGGGCCTTCTCGATCGGCGTGTCGAAGTAGCCGCCTGCGCCGAATCCGTTCTCGCCGCCGATCATCGTGAACCCGATCCCGAGATCCTTCACGCCCGATTCGATCATCGTCATCTGGTCCGCCGACATGCCGATCGCCGGTACGTCGGAGAGCACGATCATGTCGTAGCCTCTCAACTGCGCGAGCGAGGTCGGGATGCCGGAGCGGTCGCGCGTCTCGACGTCGATCTCGGTGCTCTTCAGCGCCTCCGCGAGATACTTCGCCTGGCCGGGGACGTCCTCTACGTAGAGCACCTTCGGCTTGCCCTTTACCATTGTGTAGGCGAGCGCGGTGTTGTTCTGCATCCGGGTGTCCGCATTGCACTCGAGTATCGCCTCGAACTCGTAGCTGCCCGGCTTGTCGATCGACTGCTGGAAGGTAAGCACGCTCTTGCCCTTCGTGAGCTGGACGGGCTTGACCCCGACCGGCGCGCCGTTCCGCAGGATTCGGATCTGCGCCGTGGTCGGCTCCTTCGAGATCGCCACCGCCTTGAGATCGAACGGCTCGCCGACCTTCACGCTGCTCGGGCAGACCATCTTGTCGAGCAGCACCTCGTGGGGCAGTTCGTTGGTGAGCGGAACGACATCGACCGACACGTTGTTCGAGCCGATCAACATCGCCTGCTCGATCGCCTTCCCTCGGGTCTCGTTGCCGTCGGAGAGGAGCACGATCTTCTTCGCGCTCTTCTCCGGGAAGAGGGCGAGCGCGAGTCCGAGCGCTTGAGAGATATCGGTGTTGCCGGTCTCGGGGACGGAGTATATCTTGTCCACCTTGGAGACGTTCGACGGCGAGAGTTCGACCGATGCATCGGCGCCGAACGCGATCACGCCGACCAGGTTCTGCGGCTTGAGCTGCTTCAGGGCGCTGTTGAGATAGCTGAGCGCCGCCTGCCGCTTCTCCCTGGGGATGCTGTCCGAGACATCGACTACGAATACCACGCACCGCTGGGAGACGTCACGGACCATGCGTGCTCCCGCGAGGGCAAAGACGAGCATGACGATGATGAGCGACCGCAGGACGAGCGCGAGCTTCGACCTGAAGCTCGACAGGTCGGCGAGGCTATGCGCCGCCATGCGGTACATGAAGTACCCCAGCGGTATAAGGATCAGCAGCCACAACGGCTTGGTGAATTGGCTCACTGTGATGATAGGTGACAGACTGCAGACCGCAGGTTCCGGAATTGGTCGGCTGCAGTCTGCCGTCTAGATTCTCCTATGATACGCATACCACTCGAACGCCAGGATTCCGAGCGCGAGCAGGACGAGCGGCGCGTAGAACTCACGGTTAGTCTGCACCGGCTTTCCGGTGGACGCGAATTTCCTCCCGCCGACCGAGAACGCCTCCTTCGGGGCGGTCGATGACTCCTGCACCGACGTCAGGTTGCACGCGAACTCGCGTTTGATGCCCTTGCCCGTCACGTGGTAGATCCCCGCGTACTCGGTGTTGTCGTAGATCACCGGCGTCTGCGTGACTTTGACAGTATGCTTGTGTCCCTGCGGATCGCTGACCTCGATCCGCGACGCGTTTGTCGGCACGTCGATGTACATCGGCTGGCCCGTTCGGATGCTCTCGCCGGCGCTCAAGGTCTGCGCGGGGACGAGCCAGTCGAGGCAGTTCGTGATGAATATCGGGAAGCCGACCCTCAGCGGGAAGTCGCTGTCGAGCAGGCTGAACGAGAGTTGCACGAAGTTCCGGCCGCTCCTCGATCCCGCGACCGCCAGCACTCCTCCGCCGCTCTCCACGAGCGGCGTCGCCCAGTTGGCCGGTGAGAGGCGCTTCGCCTCCGCGACCTGCACGTTGGTGAAGTCCACGTACCGGCTGACCGGGTGGTTCCGCGCGTAGTCCACGATCGATGGCCGTTGGAGCGCATCGCCCATCCGTCCGGGTCCCTGGGCGCATGAGGTGTTGATCAGCAGGTATCCGCCCTGAGGGAGATTCGCCGGCGGAGTCACCCCGTCGAAGACCACCAGGTCGTACTTCGAGTCCTTGAAGTTCGCGGGCAGGGCATCGGCCTTGGTGACCGTCGTGCGCGGGTCGAGATTGAGCGCGTTCTGGAGGAAGATGTTGCCCTTCGACATCATCAGCACCGAGATCTTGCGAGGCTTGGTGAGATAGACCGATCCGGTGTTATCGACCGCCAGATCGTCCTTTGCGTCGAGTTTCGCGGTCACCCGGCCGTCGAGGTCGCCGATGTCCTTGAGCAGTTCCTGACGCGACTCGCCGGGCTTGAGCGACTCCTCGCGCACGTCCAGGAGCTGGTCGTTCAGGTAGACCTCCAGGTTGAACGTCTGCGGGCGCTTCGAGTAGTTCCGGAAGCCGATGAACACCTGTTGCTCGCCGGAGAGCGTCTTGCGGGACGACATGCCGGTGATCGCCACGTTGTCGCACTCGCGCCCGATGCGCATGAAGTCGAGCCTGGCGTTCTGCGCGGAGAGGTCGGTCAGCGGGTCGAAGCCGCCGTCCGAGAGGACGACGATCCTCGGCGGCACGCGCGATTTCCCCGCGACGAGCGAGAGCGCGAGGACCATCGCCTGGCGCATGTTGCACGGGGTATCGACCGGCTTGAGCTTGTTGATGGCCTCGGTGAGCGATTTCTTGTCCGACGTGAACGATGCAACGACTCGCGCTTTCGAGCCGGCGGTCATGACGAGCATCGTGTCGCCGCCGCCCATCCGTCCGACGATCCCCAGTGCCTTCGACTTGGCGTCGTCGAAGCGGGACGGCTTTACGTCCGTCGCCTGCATGCTCGCGGATGAGTCGAGGATCACGACGATCCGGTTGCCCTGACCGCCCTGGGTGCGCATGTACGGGCGCGCGACCGCCCCAACCACCGAGAGGAGCGCGAGAAGTTGGAGCAACAGCAGGAGGCTCTTCTTCAGCTTCTGGAACGGCGCGTTGGCCTGGATGTCGGCGACCGCGTCCTGCCAGAGCATGACGGACGAGACCACCTGCTCCTTGCGCTTGAGCTTGAGCAGGTAGAGCAGCACTATGATCCCGCCGAGCGGGAGTATCAGCAGTAATGACCAGGGTGATAGAAGGCTCATGCCTTGGTGACCAGTGTGTGGTCAGTGATCAGTAACCAGTGACCAGTATTCAGTGAGCGGTGAACGGTTGATAGTGACGTTCATCGTTCCGTCGCTCGGGCCGGATCCCATCGTTCGGGCGGATTCGTAATCCAGCCCGCATTGGCAATCGGGGATCTGTGATCCCCGGACCACCGCACGGCATCGCAGATGCCGGTCTGCCACAACGGTGCCGGATCGCGGATCCGCACCAACGTCGAGGCTTTACTTCCTGTTGATCAGCGTCACTACGAGCGCCGTGATTCCGAACAAGTCTATCACCACGATAGCGATCGGCAGGAACGATACGCCGGCTCCCATTGTGCCATTCCCCGTGTTCTCTTCCGGCTTGGCGGAGTGGCGGTTACTTCAGCGTACCGCGTCGGCGCAGGTAGTTGAGTATCAGGTCCTCGAACGGAGTCTGGTTCGTCACCCGGACGTAGTTGCACCCGTACCGCATCGCGAATCCCTCGATCTCCGCCAGGAACTCCCCGAGGCGCTGCTGGTATCGCCGGAGCAGCGTCTGGGTAATCGTGATCTCCCGCTTCTCGCCGGTCTCCGAGTCGACCATCAGCAGGTCGCCGACGGTCGTCGGGCTGACCTCCTCCTGGTCGAGCAGGTGCACCAGCGTCACCTCGAACTTCCGCGAGAGGAGCGCCGAGAGCCCTGCTTGCCATGTCGGATCGAGGAAGTCCGAGATCACGATTGCCAGTCCGGAGTTCGACGTCCGGAGGCTGAAGTCGCGGATCGAGTCACCGAGCTGAGTCCGGCCGGGTGCCTGCACCGTCTGCAGGTAGTCGAAGATCGCGAACGCCGACTGCTTCCCCCGCTTCGGGCTCAGCACCGCCGACGACTGTCCGCTGAGCGCCGCCAGACCGACCCGGTCGAGGTTGCTCAGCGCGATGTACGACAGGGCCGCCGCGATCCGCTTGGCATAGAACAGCTTCTTCGGTCGGCCGAAATCCATCGACTTCGACGTGTCCACGAGTATGTAGACGTGCAGGTCCTCTTCTTCGACGAACAACTTGAGGAAAAGCTTCTCGAGGCGCGCGAAGACGTTCCAGTCCACGCGCCGGAGATCGTCGCCGATCGCGTAGTTGCGGTAGTCGGCGAACTCGACCGCCGAGCCGCGCTTGGTCGACCGGCGCTCGCCCCTCAGCCGCCCGGGGAACACCTTCTTTGCGACGAGCGACAGCCGCTCGATCTTCCGCAGGAACTCGGGATCGAGCAGGTCCTCGCGTTCGTCTATCTGTTCAGTTGAGAGCGTCTGTTCCATACGCAATGCTACTGTGTCCCGTGATGCGTGTTCTCCTTCGTACTGTGCATCGCGCGTCCCACATAGAAAGGCGCCAGCATCAACGCCGGAAGAGCAAGTGTACCTACGGTATCTCCCACTAGCTTGGAAGGCTTCTTGACCAAGTCATAGAATAGGTGGAAGCCAGAGACTATCATCACTGTGCACAGCCAGTTGCGCGCCCAGGGACGGATCTCAGGCCCCGATTTCACATCATGCCACCTCCAGCCCGAGATGAAGGCCAGCGCCAAGATGGATGGGAGCAAGACGGCGGCAACGATCCAGACCGCATACTCGGGCAGCAGAGCATTCGAACCTGCATACAGGAGTAAGAATCCTACCATGTATGCTATCATCAACCCGCGTTGTCTCCGGCTGGCTGCGCTTCGTACAGGTGGCTCCATGCCTCTCTCGATCATCTGCGTCCATCGGCGGCTGATGGTCTTGTTGCAGTCCGCGGTCTGCCGTCTGCAGTCTCCCTACACCGGCAGCTCTTCCTTCGTGCCGACGTTCGCCAGGATATCCTCCACGATCGTGTCGGTGCTGATCCGCTCGGCCTCGCCCTCGAAGTTGAGGATGATCCGGTGTCGGAGCGCCGACTTCGCGATCCGCTTGATATCGTCGAACGCCACGTTGAACCGGCCGTCGAGCAGCGCGCAGACCTTCCCGCCGACGACGAGCGCCTGAGCGCCTCTCGGGCTCGATCCGTAGCGGACGTACTTCCTCGTCATCTCGGTCGCGTACTCGCTCTCGGGATGAGTCGCCAGCACCGCACGGAGCGCGTACTCCTTCACGTGATCGGCGATCGCTACTTCGCGGGCGAGCGAGCGCATCTCCAGGATCGTCTGCGCGTCCATCACCTTCGCCGCGTGACTCTCCGAGGAGCCGGTCGTGCGGTCCATGATCGTCATCAGCTCGTCGAGCGTGGGGAAGTCGACCATCAGCTTGAACAGGAACCGGTCGAGCTGCGCCTCGGGGAGCGGATACGTGCCCTCCATCTCCAGCGGGTTCTGCGTCGCAAGCACGAAGAACGGCTCGTCGAGCCTCCTTATCGTGCCAGCCACGGTGACCGAATGCTCCTGCATCGCCTCGAGCATCGCCGACTGGGTCTTCGGCGTCGCGCGGTTGATCTCGTCGGCGAGGACGACGTTGGCGAACACCGGTCCTTGCTGGAACCGGAACTCACGGGCGCCGGTCTCCGATTCGACCAGGATGTTGGTGCCGACGATGTCGGCGGGCATCAGGTCGGGCGTGAACTGGATGCGCGCGAAGTTGAGTTCGCACGCCTCCGCCAGCGTCCGGACTAGCAACGTCTTCCCGAGGCCGGGGACGCCCTCCAGGAGCGCGTGGCCGTTTGCCACCAGGCAGATGATGACGCCCTCCACGATCTCCTGCTGCCCGACGATGACCTTCGATATCTCATCGCTGAGCTGCTTGAAGTACTGATTGAACTGCGCTACACGCTCTTCGGCTTGCATGGAAACCTCCTGGGAGTGCGGAGTGGGGAGTGACAACGCATCAGCCCTGACTAGCCCCGACCGTCCTTCGATACGCTTCGCTACTCAGGACTAGCGGGTTCCTATGTCCCGGGAAATCCACCCCGTCAGCCCTGAGTAGTCCTGAACTCCGACTGCACTTCGATACGCGCTGCTACTCAGTGTAGTCGGAGTTCGGGACGTATCGAAGGGCGGCCTTGCTCCACCAAACCCCCGGCTAGCCCCGACCGTCCTTCGATACGCTCCGCTACTCAGGACTGTGCGGTTCTCACTCCTCACTCTTCACTCCTCACTCATCATTCCAGACTGCTAAAGTAATCCTTGACTCTGTTCCGATACGCCGGGGGGACCTTTTCCTTGGAGAGGGCGCTCTCCGCCGACTTCTTGTAGTCCGAGTAGACCTCGGTGTACGGCACCGCGGCGGGCGACGAGGCCGTGGGAGCGCCCTTCGACTCGCCCGCGGAGTATACCTGACCGCTCTCGCCGAGCATCGACGGAGAGTGGGAGATGTCCTTCACTTCGTTCAGCTTGCCTCTCGGGCCAGTGTTGGCGTCGCTGCCGCCCGCGCCTCCGCCGGGTTTCCCGCCGTTCTGTCCGGCGCCTCCGCCTAACCCCACCTGATTTCCTAGACCGCACTGACCCAGTGCGCCGCTTACGCTCAGTCAAGTGCCGCCCGCCTGTTTGAGCGCCTGCGCGATCTGCTGCATCTCCTGCATCTCTCTGGCCATCCTCGCCAGTTCTTCGGGGCTCATCTTGGCAAGCTTCTCGGCGTTCTCGCGCATCATCTTCGCAAGCTTGTCGAGGTCGGTGTCTTGAAGCGCCTCGGAGAGTGCTTCGAGTTGCTTCTGCAGGGCCTCGCGGTCCATTTCACTCATCTTGCCGCTCTGCGCCTTCAGCGTCAGCTTCTGCATCAGCTCCGCCGCCTTCTGGAAATCCGCGTTCTCCGCGAGCTTGGCGAGCGCCTCGCCGAGTTCCTTCGGGATCGGAAGCATGCTGTTCGGGTTGGCATACCGCTCGACCGCCCTCTCGAGTTCCTTGCGCTCGGCGCTGGTAAGCGGCGCCGACTTCTGCGCGAGTTCGGCCATCCGCTTGTCGGACGCCATCTTAGCGAGCGCCTTCGACGGCGGGATGTTCTGCTTCGCCGCCATCTTCTCGGCCATGCGCCTGGCAAGCTCCTGCGACGCCTTCTTCATCTCGGCCTGCGCCTGGGTCATCGATTTGGTGCGCGAGTTCTCCTTCGCCAGGCGGTCCTGCTCGGCCTTGATCTCCTTGTTGAGGCGCTGGACCTTGATCATGGCCTCCTTCTTCGGGAGGCGGCCGGTCTGCATCTTCTGACCGAGATCCTTCAGTCTGCCCGCGAGCTTCTTCAGTTCCTTCTGTCTGTCTCCGGCGGATCGCTTCTCGATCTCCTTGCCGACCTTGACAAGCTTGGCGCCCTCCTGTTTCATGATCGTAATCTCGCGCTGTTTGGCCTGCGACGTGAATCGGTCCATCTGCGGGAGGAACGTGACACCGAGAAGCAGGGCCACCGCTGCAAAGAACGCGATGTGCGGCTGACCGAACCGGTGGCGGAATACCTCCGATGCCTTCAGGCCGGAGATGTGTTCCGTGGCATCAGAGACGAGGGCCTGCTCGAAATCCGTAGTGAACGCCCGCTGTGGCGTTCCGTCGGTCATAGAACCCCCCGCGGAACGGGACGGCGGTACGTTTCCTTCAGCGGAGCCGATGGACACAGCCGTCGAAAGCCGCTCCTTCAGGCCGGTGCGCTTGTCGGCGGCCATGGCGACGGTGAGGTCGCCGAGCGGGCGAGCGAACGCGTAGACGCATCCGCCGAGCGCACACGCGGTCAGCGTGCCGATCCAGATCCGGTAGTCGAGCAGGGCCGACACGTGCGACGAGAGGATCACCATGCACGACGCGAGCACGGCTCCGACCCCACCGCCGAAGAGCCCATACCGCTCCACCAGCAGCAGGCGAACCCGCTTCCTCAGCCGCCGTATCTGACTGTCGAGATCCGTGTTGATGCTCATGCGAAATCCCTGATGATCAGAGTGTATTTCACAAGTCGAACTCCGCCTTGTAGGAGCGGCTTCCCGGCCGCGAATGCCCACGTAGCGCCACGAATTCGGGGATCGGAATCCCCTCCTACAACTGGTCACCGATCACCGATCACTGGTTACCGGTCACTCGTCACTCATCACTCCGCACTCCCTAATACTGCTCCTCCTGCACGCCTCCGAACTTCTCGGCCATCTTCGGCGTCGCCAGCAGGAGCGCGAGAGTCAGTGCGCCGTACACCCCGCTGACCACCAGCCATGAGAGCTTCTTCGGCCACCACAGCACCGGCATGCTGCTCGTCCAGTCGTTGCTCTCCACGATCAGAGGCGTCACGGGCCAGAGCGCGGCGAGCTGCCAGACCGGACTGCCGGCGCGTGAGATCCCGAAGTGGAAGTTGGCCAGGATCAGCCCATATCCGGCGAACATCAGTATTATTACCAGAACGGCCACAGCCACCGCGTTCCTTCTCTGTTTGATTACCGCGGATGCGAATATCGAGACCGCCGCCATCGCAGCGACCACCGTCATCACCACTAAGCCGATCTTACCGACACTCGCCCACGTTGCGGCTGTGATCTTCGCATGACTGACCGCCGACGACCAATGCAGGGTGATGCCGAAGGTCAGGTATTCCAGCACGGCCCACAGCATGATGAAGCAGAACGCGCCGGAGATGTCGCTCTTGAACATCCTCCGCACATCGAGGAAGTGCAGCACGTTCAGCCGGCCTTCCCTCGACGGCATCGGACCCGTCCCAAAGATCGGGCCGACATGTCCGAACGTCACGAACAGCATGGCGGCTACGATTGTGATGATCGGGCCCACAGCCACGTAGCCCATCGCGCGTGTGTAGCTCGCATCGCCGACGGTCAGCCACGTCCAGAAGAGCGAGGCCACAATCAGCAGTACCCTTGCCGGGAGCGCCTTCTCAGCCCGCAGATACCTTACGTGCATGGCCGCGATGAAGAGGAGCGCGGCTCCGCACACGAAGTGCAGGAAGAGCGGCGGCACGTATAGGGGCAGCCCGATGCCGCATACCGAGGCCTTTATCAGCGCCCCCCACGGCGCCCATCCGGGGTTGAGCATCGCCAGCGCGTTTACGTTGGTGCCGGAGCCGTACCAGAGGCTCTCCAGGAGTGCCGCGCCCGACCCGGCGGTGGACAGCATGTATCCCACCACCGAGCAGTACGTCATCAGGACCGCGGCGGCGGTGCGGTTGAACAGCGACGACCAGAAGACTCCGAGCGCCGAGAGAATGAAGGCCCATGCGATCAGCAGCAGATAGGTGACGAGCACCTCCGCCGGCGAGATTCCGCCGAACATCAGGCACATGCCCGAGAGCGGCAGCGAGCACATCAGCAGGATCATCGAGTACAGCATGCCGGTCAGGTGCTTGCCGAGCACCACGCTGCCCGGCGTGAGCCGCGTCAGCGCGAGCATCTCGATTGTCTTCTTCTCCAACTCCAGGGTGAGCGCGCCGGATGTGAGCGACGGGATGATCAGCGCCAGCAGGATCGTCTGCGTCCAGTTCAGGACCATGAACAGCTTCTGGCCGAGCTTCGAGTTCACAAGCGACTGACTGCCGGAGAGGCTGTTCGCGGACACGATCCACATCGTGTAGTAGGCGATCAGCAGTACGATCCCGAGCAGCAGCACGTAGCCGCCCATGACCAGGAAGCCCTTTCGGTCCCGCATCCTCGTGCGCAGTTCCTTGGCGACCACGGGGTTGTCTCGCACCCCGGTGGTCCAGACGTTCCTAAGCTGCGTACTCACAGTTGTCGCAATGCTCATGTATCTCTCCTGCTTATGATCTCCGAAGAATCTCAAGCCTGGCTATGGCAGACCTCTGGAACAGGTAAGTCCCGGTAACCACCAATCCGAGTGTGATGCACATGCTGGTGTTGACTTCCACCGGCGTGTGAAGATCGGTCATGCCGATCGAAGTGAACGGGTTCACGAGCGCGGGCAGCTCGAATATCGACGGCGCCGCGTCGAGTATGATGAACGCGATGCCGGACAGGTTCAGTGCGAGCAGTATGGCGCAGAACAGCCCGCCCAGCGTTCCCATTCTGACGGCGCGGACTCTCCATGCCTCGACTCGCCTGAGCCGTCCGGCAGCGATGCCGAATAGCATCAGCGCGGCCATGCCGCCGGCCAGCACCGCGACCATTAGATAAGCGACGATACGGCCGATGAACGCATCGTCGTGGTAGAATATAAGGTCGCGCGCCAGAGTCGCCAGGATCGGCAGGACCATGATGTAGCCCAGCGAGCTCGAATAGCTCACCAGCATCGAGGTGCGCGTGTTATTGAACATCGATGACCAAAACACCCCGGCGGCGTTCAGCAGCACCGCTATGCCCATCAGCAGCAGGTAGACCAGGACTACCTCCATCGGCGACACGCCGCCCAGCATGAAAACGATTGCCAGCACCGGCAGCGAGGTCATGATGAGCATGGCTATCTCGGCCAGCGCTCCCGCCAGCTTCTGACGAACTATCTCCGGCGTCGAGAGCAGGGTGATCGACAGCATGTCCAGCGTGCGCCGCTCCCTCTCCAGGCTGATCGCACCCGCGCTGTATGCCGGAGCGATCAGGCAGATCACGGCCATCTGCAGGTACGATATCAGCCTGAATACCTGCCGGCCGGCGATCGCCGGGTCGAACACGTAGCTTGGCGGCGTGGGCATCGGCCACAGTTTCATGTACTGTGCCAATACGGCCGTGGCCGAGAGCAGCACGGCGTACACCAGCATCACGATGAACGGCCGGGCCTTCCGCTGCCGAACGCGCATCTCGAGCTTCAGTACCGGGTACTCGAATTTCCCTATTCGATTGACAAGCTGCTTCACGGACGCCATGCGCCCTCCCGGAGCGGAGGAATCCCATCACTCCGCACTCTACACTCCACACTCCTACGAAACCGCTCCCCGCGTTACCTTCAGGAACACGTCCTCCAGGTCGAGGTCGGCCTCGTCGAACGTCCGGACCTTGAACCCTTGGCGAGTGAGCGCTTCCAGTACCGCGTACTGCTCGCCCGGCTCGCCGACGTAGGTCGCCAGGATGCACGAGTCCTCCTCGAGCTTGGCGTCCGAAATGACGTCGAGGCCCGCGAGGCAGCCGATCGCCTCGGCCTCACGCTCGACCACGCGTATCTTCAGGCACAGGCCCGACCGGCACTGCGCCATGATCTCGTTCACGTCGCCGCTGACCACGAGCTTGCCCTGCTCGATGATCGCGATCTTGTTGCAGAAGTCCGCCAACTCCGGGAGGATGTGCGACGAGATCAGGATCGTCTTGCCCATCTTCCGAAGCTCCTTCAGCAATTCCTTGATCTCGATGCGGGCGCGCGGGTCGAGCCCGGACGCCGGCTCGTCGAGCAGGAGCAGCTTCGGATCGTGGAGGAGCGTCTTGGCGAGGCAGAGTCTCTGCTGCATGCCCCTCGACAGCTCGGCCACGAAGTTTTCCTTCTTGATCAGCAGGTCGGTCAGCTCCAGCACCTCGTCGATGATCGTGTTGCGCTTGTTGACCGGGATGCGGTAGGCGGCGGCGAAGAAATCCAGGTACTCCCAGACCAGCACGTCGTCGTACATGCCGAAGAAGTCGGGCATGTAGCCGATCAGCGGGCGGATCTCCTCCGGATACTGCAGGACGTCGATCCCGTTCACGTAAGCCGTGCCGTAGGTCGGTTTCAGCAGGGTCGAGACCATGCGGATGGTCGTCGTCTTGCCGGCGCCGTTGGGGCCGATGAAGCCCATGATGTCGCCCGCGTCGAGCTGCAGGCTGAGGTTGTTTACCGCCGTGAGTTTGCCGTACTGCTTCGTGAGATTCTCTATCCTAAGCACGCCGCTGCCCTCCTACTTCTGCGTTCCCGCTGCGCTGACGCCGATCGAGCTGTTGATCTCATTACCGTCGTGCGACTCGACCCTGATCCTGATCCGGTTGCCGGGCTGCAGATACTTACCCGGGTTCGGCACGTCGCCCGTGTCCTTGAGCGGCGCCCATGCTCCGGATCCGTCGGCTATGAAGCATTTCACCAGGGGTGGGCCGCCTCCGGGGTACATGGAGCTGTTTCTGAGCGTGACCGAAAGCCTGGTCAGTTCCAGGTTGCCTGCAGCCGGCAGTTGAAAGACCACCTCGAAGAAGCCGTTGGTCGAGATCTGCATTGCAACGTCGCGGGTGCTGATCTGATCAGGGATGATCTGAGTGGCGTTCTGAGCCTTGGTTATGTGGGCGGAGATCACGTGTGGTGAGAAGACGCGGTCGCTCCCCCTGTTGACATCGAGCGTGAACATGCAGCACGTACGGGCGGTGATCTTGCCACTGCTGCCCGACAGTCCATACGGCGTGTATCGCTCTGCGAAGCCGATGAGGACAGGCTCGCCGGATCCCGATGCCGCCGCGGACGAGATTCCCAGCAGTCCATCCATGAGGTCACGGGCGTAGTCGCCTGAATGCCCGGGCTGTCCCATCGCTGATTTCGGCCGACTCTTCGGACTCACTTTGGCCGTCTTCCCGCTGGGCAGGTCGCCGATATACCGCTGGTTGCCTCCGAACTGGACTACGCAGTCGGTGAGGTCAAGGTTCGTGTTGTTCGTCACCGTCCCGACGACCTGTCCGCCGGCCAGCGTGAGACTGGATGTGATCACGCCGCCCAAGTCGGCGCCGCTGACCGATTCGATCGTCTTGCTCGACCACATCGCCATGTTGATCTTCTCGATGGTGGATTTCTCGCCCAGGTACACCGGCGCCATCGGCTCCGAAGTCTCCTGTGGGACACACTGTCCGATGGCGAAGGGGTCTTTGATATCGATGTCGTAGGTGCGTCTGGCCGGCGAGAACAAGGACGCATCGCTGATCACGCGGGCGTACCTCGCGTTGCTGCTGCCCTCGATCACCGCGGCGACGCCCAGCTCGATCCGGCCGCCCTTCATGGTGTAGCCGATCGCATATGCTCCTATAGTGAATGCCAGCACGATCGCCGGAGTGGTTATCCATGCCAGCTCCATCCGACGCTTCTTCTTCACGAAGAGGTAGTTCACCGGCACCAGGAAGATCAGGTATGCCAGCAGGTAGAGTGCGATGACGTTGATCGACGGAGTCTTCACGGACGGGTTCTGCCGGATCACGTTTGCCAGGCTGATTGAGGGCATGGACGGCGAGTAACCTCCGTGGGGGTAGCCGTGGGTCTGCATCCATTCCAGGTTCTCCGGTATCATCGCGCCGGCGGTTGACGTCGTCAGCACGCTCTTCCAGAACTGCGTCTGCCCGTTCCAGTCGCGGAACGGCGACGCGTTGAAGTCGAACGCCAGGAACACGACTCGTCCTGCCCCGTATCTGCGCTCCGCGTAGACCGGTACGGCTCCTTCCTCGATCATATGGGTGGAGATGCCCGGCTTGGGTGTGCTGATCGAGACTGCCACCGGGCCGCCGGGGAATGCCGTCTTGCCTATCTGGGAGAGCGCGCCGAGAGTCGGAACGCTTCCCGCGCCGGTGATCGTCACCGGGAGCAGATCGTCGAAGAAGTCGGTCCGGAAGCTGCGGTAGTTCGGCCCCGTCGATACCACGAGCGTGCCGCCGCCCGCGACCCACATGCCGATCGCCTTTAGCGCCTTCGGGTCCGGTGATACGCTGCCCAGGTCGGAGATCACCATCACATCCACGGACTGGTAAGCGGCGGGCCTGTCCGGGAGCATGAGCGGCGAGATCGAGGCGGCCTGGATAGTGGAGTCGGCCTGACCGCCCGCGGTGACGTTCGGTCCTGTCTGCGCGGACGGACCGGCGTTCACCACCAGGGGAACTCTCTCTCCCGTCAGGAAGTGGAGCTTCGACGACCTGTCGCCGACGGTCACGACGAGTCTGTCGAACCGGCCAATCGCCATCGGGGTGAGGTCCTTGGCGGCGATCGTGCGCGCGCCGCGTATGAGGGAGACCTTCATGTTGCCCCCGTACTCATGCCGCCGCGTATACAGGTAGTACAGCTTCGTGGAGTTGCCGGGCAGGCTCACCTTGGCCGAGCATATCGGCATCGGACGGCGGTGGGGCGCGTCCTGCCGGATCTCCAGCGTGCCTTCGACCGTCCTGCCGCCGGGGTTCGTCAGCTTGACGCCGACCGGCGACCAGACGGTGGACTTCATGACGCGGTCGAAGCCCGGGAAGATCTCCATCTCCACGGCCTGGGCCGGGACCCTCAGGAGAGCGGACAGGGCGAGGGCGATAGTGGCGAACATCAATCGTCTGGCGCAAATCGAGATAGGCATTCTCTGCTCCTGGCTATTCATGTGAAAAGGTTCTCTCTTGTATATACTGCCTAGACCAGCCTGTTGTTCCCATGCTCGATGCTCAGGCTGGCATATGACACAGTTCCATCAGTGCTCGTCTTTTCCTCCATGCAGCAGGCCGGCGCGATGCAGCGCAGCCGGCTCACTTCCCGGCTCCACACACCAAGGGATTAGACGCGCGACCCCCGTTTTTCGATGCGCGGACCACAGAAAAATGAAAAAAGTTCCGCGGAATTTTCGTCGTCTTCATAGCACATAGAAGGACGTCACCGTCCATTTTTCGGCTTGCCAGGCCGGAATTTCGGGCCTCTCCGTACTTCTGCCGGATTTGGCGGGCCACCCTCCATAATCACGCCCCTCCGACCATAATAAGAGAGTGGATGAGCAGATGGAGGGGCAGATCTGCTGAGTCCGTTAGTCTTCTTCCTCATCGGGTCGAAGCTACCAAGGCCCAACTACGTCACGCCCCTCCCATGCCATTTCAAGTAGTAAGCTCACCTGTCGAAGGAGGCATTCTGGTGTTATTCTCTCACCTGCTATCGAAGGCGAGTGTAGTCGGCGTGGATATCGGCAGCAGCAGCATCAAGGTTGTCTGTATCGAGCCGACAAAGCTGGGGCCGCGTATCTCGCAGATCGCCATATGTCCCACTCCGCCCGGTGTCGTGAAGGAAGGAGTGGTTACCAGTACGGCTGAGGTCGCAAGTGCGATTCAGTTCGCCATGCGCTCAGCCGGCATCAAAGCATCCGCGGTAGTGACTGCCATTGCTGGCCCCGGCGTGATCGTTCGGAACGTCAAAGTTCCCAAGATGAGCGAGGACGCTCTCCGCAAGTCGATCCGGTTCGAGGCGGGCAAGTTCATCTCATCGGCCATCGAAGAGAGCATCGTCGAGTTTGACATCATCGGAGATGCGGAAGAGGAAGGCCAGTCCAACATAGTGTTGGTAGCCGCCCCGCGCGCCATGGTGGAGACCAAGGTTGCCGCGCTCGAGCAGGCGGGCCTGGAGCCTCTCGCCGTAGATGTCGAAGCGTTTGCCCTCCTGCGGGCACTGCAGAGCCGGCCGGATTCCGGCATCTCCGCGGACGGAACTGTCGCGCTCCTCGACATGGGTGCAAGTCATACCGAGATCAACCTGGTCAGCAAAGGCGAGCTGGCGCTCACTCGGAATATCCCCATCGCGGGCAACAACCTCACCACCGCCATCCGGAACGCCAGCGGCTGCACGGATGACGAGGCCGAGGAGATGAAGTTCTCGGTCAACCTCCAGGATCTCCTGGAGCCTACCGAGGAGGCGCGGGAGAGCATCGCGCTCCGGGCGGTCCAGCCGCTCGTGGATGAGCTGCTCAGGGAGATCCGCCGCTCCATCAACTACTATCAGTCGCAGCTTCCTGAGGGAAGTGATGCCACTGTTGACACTCTCATACTCACCGGCGGTACGGCCAGGATCAAGGGGCTCGCGGAGTACACCAAGAGCCGGCTGAACGTCCAGGCGATAGTCGGTTCACCGGCGCTGACCGGCATGTTCGACTTCTCGGCCGCCCCTGAGGGCATGAGCGAGGACGACATGCCTCTGCTCGCGGTAGGTCTTGGTCTGGCGTTGAAAGAACTGCCGGCCGCCTCGCTGGCGGCGGCAGCCGCCTGATCACTCGGGTAGTAAAGGCCGGATTCTCGATGCCGGCCGGTAACGCGGTGAGGCTGATATGAGGCCGGCATACCGCGGAGAACAGGGATACGAAAAGGAAGGGACAGCTATGCCTTCGATCAACATGATCGCGACACGCCGGGCTGAGCGCAAGAAACTGGAGCGCCAGGTACGCATGGCTGCGTTGATCGTGCTGTGTATGGTGGTCGCTGGCTGCGGAGTGCTCAGCTTCATGACGGCCCGCATCTATGCGACAGATAGATCCATCAAGAAGCTCGACAAGCAACTGGTCAGCTTTCAGCCGACGGTGAAACAGATCGCGGAGTACGAGGCCGAGACGAAGAAGCTTCAGCCCCGGCTCGAACTGCTCGCGGATTCCAGGGAGAAGACTCTCCTCTGGTACACCATCATGCAGAACCTCAGCCGAAGCATGCCTGCCAATACCTGGCTGATCGATGTCAGCACGAACAGGACCATGCAGGTGTCGTCAGGGCCGAGCACCGCATCAGGCACTCAGCCGCAGAAGCCGAAGGTCAGCCTCAAGCTCAGGGGCACGTCCGTCAGCCAGATGATGGTTGGCGAGACCATGCTCAGACTCAACAAGTGGCCGGAGTTTGAGCGCGTAGATCTGACTTACACTCAGCAGGGCCCGCGCGAGGATCTGAATACGGTAGAGTTTGAGATCAACGCGCAGTTGCTCGATCCCAGCACGAAAGGAGGGGTAACTCCGAATGGCAGCCACTAGTATGCTAAAGCGAATGCTCATCGGCCTAATATGCTGCGCCGTGCTGGTGCTCGTCACCTGCGGGTTCCTCTACTGCAACAGGGCCGGCAAGCTTCATGCGATGCAGAAAGAGCAGAAGCAGAAGCAGGAGCAGCTCAACGACAGCCAGAAGATCGCAGACCGACTGCCGGAAGCGCGGCGGGAACTCCTCGATGCCCAGGCACAACTCAGCATCCTCGAACAGGGAGTATCCAGCAAGGTGTACGTGCCGACTTTCCTGCGGCAGATCGAGGAACTGGGCAAGAAGAACAACCTGAGAGTCATCGGTATCCGCCCGAAACCGGTGGAGGCGAAACCTCAGCCGGTAGCAGTGGCCTCCGATACCGGCAAGGATAGCAAGGATGCAAAGAAGGCGCAGGCAAAGCCGGCGCCGCCCGATCCTTACGACAAGCTCGAGATCGATCTCGAAATCACCGGCAAGTACTGGGACGCCGTTCGCTTCATGCACGACATCACCTCGTTCCCGAAGATAGTGGCGGTGAACGATATCCAGATGCAGCCGGTCGGCCAGACCAGCCGCTCGGCATCGCCGGCGCTGTCCCTGAGGTTCAACGCCACGGCGTTCATTCTGAAGCAGCCCGGTACTGACGGGAAGAGTGCGAAGACCGACAAGGTCATTGCCGAAGCAAGAGACGGAGACGAAGGATGAAAATCGCCGAAGATCAGAAGAAGCAATTCATAGTCCTCTGCTGCCTGGTGGTCTTTGTCCTCGGCTACGCGGTCTTCAAGATCATCGGGTCGGGCTCCCATGCCCAGACCAGGCAGACTCAAACAACGGCCAAGACATCGGCCGCAACGACGGACGCCAACAAGGTAGACGTTGGTGAGCCTGTGGACAACGTCGCCCTCGCGCCGGCTGCGGCGGGCGAGACTGAAGCCCGGGATCCGTTCATCCCGCAGATAGGCGAGAGCGCGCCGGCGAACACGCGGCCCACCAGGATGTCGCTACCGCCGCCCGTGTTCCCATCCGGGAAGCTGTCGAGTCTCAGTCCGCTGATGCCGCCGATGCCCTTCAACCGGGAGATCACGGTCACCACGCAGAATCCGCCCGCACGGGAGCCTGATCCCGATCCCTCTCAGACGCTCAGGCTGACGGGAGTGATCCAGGGTGCGGTCAATGTAGCCATACTTCGCGGACCCGACAATGCTCGCTACATCGTCCGCGAAGGTCAGGTCATAGACGGCAAGTACCGCGTCGATCTGGTTACCAGATTCGGGGTACGTCTCAGTTTCAACAACAGGAGTTACCTTTTGTCTTTAGGAGGTAGTGATGCACAAGGGGCACAGTAAGCACACCGCAATAATGATCGCGCTGGTCATGTTGCTCGTGCTGGCGATCATGGTTCCGGCCGACGCTCGCCAGACGATCAACAAGGTTCAGGTCGTGAGTTCCGCCAACAACGTGCAGATCGTCGTGAAGGCGGGCAGCGCGATCTCCATCAGCACCGAGAAGCTGTCGAAGTATCTGGCGTTCGACATAAAGGGACATCTCGCTTCCGGCCAGGAGAAGCAGGTCAAGATCGACTCGGGCGACATCGGCACGGTCAAGTGCGGATGGTACAAGTCCGATCCGGCGACCGCACGTATTGCGGTGTCGGTATCGAGCAAGCGTCCTTATACCATCAGGTATTCGAGCGACAAGCGCGAGGCCGTCATCACGGTGGCTAAGCGCGGCGCCGAGGCTGCGCTGACCGCCAAGTCGGCGGCGCCCGTGGCGAAGCCGGCTCCCCAGGCCCCTGCGACTCCCGTAGTAGCCGTCAAGGGCGCGCAGGAGACCTGCGTCGCGGACAAGTGTCCCGCGGAGAAGCCCGTCGCAGCGGCGAAAGAGGAGCCCAAGCCCGCCGTGGTCGCGAGCACGAAGCCCGTGGCGGTACGCTCGACCGCCGTCCAGGCCGCGCCCGCGGTTGCCGCGGGGAACAGGGTCAGTCTCGACTTCGTCGGGACCGACATCCACGATGTACTGAAGGCGCTCTCCCTGCAGAGCAACACCAATATCGTCGCCAGCCCCGACGTCAAGGGCGAGGTGACTGTCTCTCTGAACAATGTCACGGTAGACGAGGCGCTCAAGCTCGTCACCAATCTCAGCGGCTTCAAGTTCCAGCAGATCGACGGCACCTACGTCGTCGGCACCCCTGGCAACCTGGATTCGCTGGCGACTGGCGCCGCGTCCCCGGAGGCCGGAGCGAACCGCGTCGCCGAAGTGGCGATGATCCGACACTCCGACGTCGGTCTGCTGTCGAAGATGCTCTCCGCTCAGTTCAAGGGCATGGATGTCTCGAACACTCCGGTCGGTGACGCCAAGAAGGGCATCCCCAACGGTGCCAGCATCCTCGTGCTCAGCGGCACTCCCGAGCAGGTGCAGTCCGCGAAGAACCTGGTTGCCCAGGTCGAGAGCTCTCTCGCGGCCAACGCCGCATCGGCCGAAATGGACCTCTATGAGGTCAAGTACGCCGACATCAACGAACTGGCCGGGCTGGTAGCCGGCTTCGTGCCGGGCCTGAAGGTCACCATCGGTCCGAACCAGGGCTTCAACCTTGAGAGCCCCTCGGCCTTGTCGATGGGGAACGCCTCCGAAGGCAGCGCCGTCAGCACCGGTCAGACCAAGGTGATCGCTCCGCCGAAGATCCTGATGCTTCAGGGCACCGCGGCCGAGATTGCCAAGGCCAAGGAACTCCTGGCAAAGGTCGATGTGCAGCAGCCGCAGATCGTGATCGAGGCCAAGGTCGTCGACATCCGAAACTCCGATTCCAAGGACCTCGGCATCGAGTGGAGTTGGAACGAAGTCGAGCACAGCGAGTTGGTCAAGGATCCTGAGAAGAAGCCGATCGGCATAACCCTTGGCAAGTTCAACAGGTGGCCTTCGACGATCATCGCCAAGGTCAATGCTCTGGCGGAGGCCGGTAAGGCCCGCGTTCTCGCCAGCCCGAGCGTCTCCGCGCTCGACGGCAAGCCCGCCAGCATCTTCATCGGCGACGAGTTCAAGTACGTTATCAACATCCAGCAGACACCGACCGGCATCAACGTGACGACCGAGACCGCGCGCGTCGGCGTGCAGCTTCACTCGGTCAGCCGAGTCAGCTCCGATGGTTACATCACGATGGACCTCCATCCGGAAGTCAGCGTGATCACCGACTTCATCGAGCTGAAGGAGGTCGGTCTGTCGCTGCCGGAGATATCCAGGCGCTACGTAGACAGCACGATCCGCATCAAGGACGGCGAGACGATCGTCATCGGCGGCCTGATTCGCGAGCAGGACATCGAGAGTATGTCCGGCATTCCTATCCTGAAGGACCTGCCGATCATCGGCAGTCTGTTCAAGAGCAAGAGCACAACCAAGGAGCATTCGGAGATCATGATGTTTATCACTCCGAGGATCCTGACCGGCAGCAACCCGTAGGCAGGGTTTGCCCGAGCAAGCAACTACGAATCGGCTGAGGGCGGGTCACACCGCCCTCAGGCAGTCTCTACCAGCGTTCCGTTCAGTCGGATACGTGTATCCCCAACCGAGCGGAACTCCGGGCTGCGTTGCTAAGCAAGATCGGAAAACCCAACTTAACAGCGCACTAGATCGGGATCGCAGATGCAGAAAAGATCAATCGGTGAGATATTCGTCAGCGCCGATCTGATAACAGAAGAACAGCTCAACCAGGCACTCGAGAAACAGCGCCAGCTTGGAACCGGAGAGACAATCGGCGATGTTCTCGTGAGCATGGGGCTGATCAGCGAGCGGGACAGGGCACGATGTCTCGGCGTCCACTGGGGTGTACAGTATGTGGACCTGAGCGACGATTACCCTGTAGATCCGGAGGCCGTGCGGTGCATCTCCCAGGAGATCGCGCGCAGGTACAAGGCCATCCCGATCTCCAGGAACAACGGGCACATCACCCTGGCGATGAAGAACCCGCTCGACATCTTCGCCATCGACGAGGTGCGGCTGATCACCGGCCTCGACGTCGAGCCGGTCATTGCTACCGAAGAGGATATCCAGGCAGCGATAGGGCGCTTCTACGGGAGTTCCCAGTCGGCAGAAGCCGTTAACGAGCTCATTGACAACATCGAGACCGCGGAGATTGCCCTCACTGACGGAGACGAGCAGTACGAGGATGAGGTCAGCATCGAGCAACTGAGAGAGCTCAGTGAAGAGGCGCCGATCGTGCGGCTCTGCAACCTGATCCTCCACCGCGGCATTCAGGACAAGTGCAGCGACATCCACCTTGAGCCGGGCAAGACCTCGCTTCGTGTCCGGTACAGGATCGACGGCATACTGCACGACGGCCTGCTGGTGCCGAAGAAGGCTCAGGCGTCGCTCATCTCACGCATCAAGATCATGGCGGAGATGGATATCGCGGAGAAGCGCGCGCCGCAGGACGGCCGCATCAGCGCCATGGTGGACGGCAAGCAGTACGACTTCCGCGTGTCCACGTTGCCGTCGGTCTACGGGGAAAAGGTCGTTCTCCGCGTCCTAGACAAGAGCTCGATCATGATCGGGCTCAACAAGCTGGGGTTCCTGCCGCAGACCCTTGAGATGTTCGAGTCGATCATCAGCCGGAGCTACGGCATCGTGCTGGTCACCGGCCCGACTGGAAGCGGCAAATCGACGACGCTCTACTCCGTGCTGAGCAAGCTCAACAGCGGAGAGAAGAATATCCTGACGATCGAGGACCCGGTCGAGTATGAGCTTGCCGGCATCACGCAGACTCAGGTCAACGTGAGGGCGGGCCTTACGTTCGCCAGCGGTCTTCGGACCATGCTGCGCCAGGATCCGAACATCATCATGGTCGGAGAGATCCGAGACAGGGAGACGGCCACCATCGCCATCGAGGCGGCGCTGACCGGTCACCTGGTCCTCTCGACGCTGCACACCAACGACGCGCCGGGAGCGGTCACGAGATTGCAGGAGATGGACGTCGAGTCGTTCCTCATCGCATCATCCGTGATCGGAGTGCTGGCACAGAGGCTGCTCAGGATGATCTGCCCGAAGTGCAAGGAGACGTACACTCCGCCGAGAGACGCCATCCGGCGGCTCGGCATGAACGTCGATGAGGGCTCGGAGGTGACCTTCTGCCGCGGCAAGGGCTGCGCCCACTGCAAGGGCACCGGGTACAAGGGCAGGATCGGCATCTACGAACTGATGCCCGTAACCGACAAGATTCGCGATCTCATACTGGCCAGGGCATCCTCCTACACTATCAAGGAGGCTGCTGTCGAGGCCGGCATGAAGACGCTGCGTGACGATGCGATGGAGAAGATCCTCCTCGGCATGACTACCCTGGAGGAATCGCTGAGAGTCATCTATTCCGGCTAGGCCGTTGTAGGAGCGGCTTCCAGCCGTGATCGCGGCTGGAAGCCGCTCCTACAGCGCGAAAGCACTGGCCGATAACGTGTTCCGTGAGGAGTGATCACATGCAGGATCTGGATCTGTTGAACCAATTCGACGGCGAACTGGAGCCTCTGGGTGGGTCCGGCAGTCTGCCGGATACCGAACCCGAGCCGGCAGCGACGGCCCCGTTGGGCATGCTTGACGATGAGTTGCAGGCCACCAATCGGTCTGCCAAATCGGTCTCCGATATTCATATCGACGACCTGCTTCGTCTCGCCTGCGAGATGGGGGCATCGGATATCCACCTGACTGTCGGCCTTCCGCCGATGGTGCGGTGCGACGGGCGTCTGGTGCCGACCGACTACGTGGAACTCGATCAGAGGGACACGCAGCGGCTCATCTACGATATCCTGACCAACGACCAGATCCAGTGGTTCGAGAAGACTCGAGAGCTCGACTTCTCCTACGGCGTCAAGAATGCCGGCCGGTTCAGGGTCAATGTCTACAAGCAGCGGGGTTCGGTCGGCGTGGCGATGCGCGCCATCCCGACCAAGATCCCGTCGATGGAGCAGCTCGGTCTGCCCCCGGTCCTTCGGGAGCTCACGCGCAAGCACAGCGGCCTGATCCTGGTCACCGGCCCGACTGGAAGCGGCAAGTCCACGACCATCGCGACGATGATCGACAATATCAACGCCGAGCGTTCCGGCCACATCATGACCATCGAGGACCCGATCGAGTACCTGCACAACCACAAGAAGTGCATGGTCAACCAGCGCGAGCTGAACACCGATACCGACTCGTTCGAGAACGCCCTCCGCGCCATCCTGCGCGAGGACCCGGACGTCATCCTGGTCGGTGAGATGCGAGACCTCGAGACCATCGCCGCCGCCCTGACCCTGGCGGAGACTGGTCACCTGGTGTTCGGCACCCTGCATACCAGGAACGCGCCGCAGACTATCGACCGCGTGGTCGATGTCTTCCCGGCGCATCAGCAGGACCAGATCAAGGTCCAGCTCTCGAATACCATCGAAGCGGTCGTGGCACAGCAGCTCATCCCGAGGGTCGGGGGAGGGCGCTTCGCGGCGATCGAGATCATGGTGGCAAACCCGGCCATCCGGAACCTGATCAGAGAGGGGAAGACCTTCCAGATCTACTCCTCGATCGAGACCGGAGGCCAGCAGGGCATGCAGGCCATGGACCGCGTCCTGGCCGACGCGCACAGGAACGGCATAATCAGCTTCGAGGAGGCCATGAGCAGAGCCATCGATAGAGACAACTTCACGAGGCTTCTGAACGGCTCCTGATAGGAGTCCCGCATCCGTAGGGGCGAGCCCTCTGCGGTCGCCCGTCCGTTGTAGGAGCAGCTTCCAGCTGCGATCGCGGCTGGAACCCGCTCCTACGATGCGCCGGTTCATCGCGGCTGGAAGCCGCTCCTACGATGCGCCGATTCATCGCGGCTGGAAGCCGCTCCTACGGGATCCGAGCCGCGGGAGGCCATGGAA
>CAYXOC010000007.1:0-15272 GCA_964466715.1 uncultured bacterium | reverse complement strand
TTCATCGCGGCTGGAAGCCGCTCCTACGGGATCCGAGCCGCGGGAGGCCATGGAATGCCTCCCCTGCGAAGCAGCAAGTAGTAACTGGAAGGGAAGAGCAGTATGTCCACATTTGCATATACGGCGGTTGACCCGTCAGGCAGGTCCGTCAAGGGCAAGATCGATGCGGACAACCAGCAGTTGGTACTCTCCAAGCTCCACGAGCAGAAGTACCACGTGCTGGAGATACGCGAGACCAAGAAAGGTGTTTCGGCGTTCTCCGGGATGAACAAGTACAAGAAGCTCAAGCTTCAGACGCTTGTAGTCTTCAGCCGGCAGTTCGCCACCATGATAGACGCCGGCATCAGCATCATCAAGTGTCTCGACATCCTGGAGAGCCAGACGAAGGACGAGGTCCTGAAGCCGGTCATCGGGCAGTCGATGCGCGACGTCAAGAGCGGTATGAGCCTGACCGATGCGTTCGCCAAGCACCCGAACGTCTTCACCAAGCTGTACGTGAACATGATCCGTGCTGCTGAACTTGGCGGCGTGCTGGACAAGGTTCTCGACAGACTGGCCGGGTTCCTCGAGACCGAGATGGAGATCCGCACGAAGATCAAGTCGGCGATGATGTATCCGATCATCGTCCTCGTGTTCTCCTTCTTCATGATCTGCGCGCTGTTCCTGTTCGTGCTGCCGAAGTTCAAGGAGATCTTCGTGAGCATGAACGTCGAGATGCCGCCTGCCACGCGCTTCCTGTTTGACGGCAGCGCCGTGTTCAAGAGCTACTGGTACATTCCCTTCGGCCTTATCGTGGGTGGCTGGCTCTTCCTGCGAGCCATGCAGAAGAAGCCCAAGGGACGCTATCAGATTGATATGGTCAAGCTCAAGGCGCCCGTCATCGGCGAGATTGTCCAGAAAATGGCAATCTCCAGGTTCGCCCGCACATTCGGCACTCTCGTCAGTAGCGGCGTGCCGATGATCAGGGCTCTGGAGATCGTCGGTGAGACCGCCGGCAACGCGGTCATCTGCAAGGCCGTCGAAACCGCGCGCGAGAGTGTCCGCGAGGGACAGAAGATCAGCGCGCCCCTTGAGGCGAGCGGCATGTTCCCGAGCATGGTCACCCACATGATCGACGTCGGTGAGGAGACCGGCCGCCTGAGTGAGATGCTCATCAAGGTGTCGGACTTCTACGACAAAGAGGTCGATGCCGCGGTCAAGGGCTTGACCTCGATGATCGAGCCGTTGCTGATCGTGTTCATGGGTGTCGTCGTAGGTTTTATCGCCATCTCGGTGATGGGTCCGATATTCAAGCTTGTAAGCAGCATAGGCTAGAACAGAGACGCGTTTTGCAAGGGTGCGGCATCGGGGTCCGAGTGAGCGGCGCTCGGATGTCGGCAGCCGATGCTGCGCCTGCATCCTGGGGAGGATTATTGCAGAAGTGGCAAAGGGAAGGCTCTCAGAGGCAGAGATACACGAGATATTGGCCCGATACCTTCAGACCAAGGACATGCGTCTCCGCGATGAGGTGGTGCACCAGTACCGCAACCTCGTGGAGAGCATCGCACGCCGGTTCGGCGGCTCAGCCGAACCGCTGGAAGACCTTGTGCAGGAAGGGTACATCGGCCTGATCACGGCTACCGATCTGTACAACGCCGATAAGGGGGTGAAGTTCTCCACTTACGCCACCCACTTCATCATCGGCCAGATCAAGCATTCGCTCAGGGACCGAGGGAAGATCATCAAGGAACCCGCCTGGCTCCAGGAGCTCAACTTCAAGATGGACAGGGTGATCAACTCGCTCTATCAGGAGTTGGGCCGTCAGCCGACGGAGACCGAGATCGGGCGCGTCATGCACCTCCCCGAGGAGCAGGTCGCCGAGCTCCTGACGACGCGCGAGGTCTTCAAGGTCACGTCGCTCGACGTGGACCAGGATGAAAACTCGAACAGTGGTGTGGACCTGGACAAGGTGAAGGACGACAAGTACGTCTCCTTCCAGCTTCCCGTCGAGGACAAGATCGTCCTAGAGACGGCGATGGAGAAGCTGAAGACCATCGAGCAGAAGGTCATCCACGAGTTCTACTATACCGGGCTGAGCCAGACTGAGATCGCCAAGAAACTCGGCATATCCTGCAACTACGTGTCGCACATCCTTCGGAACGGCACCAAGAAGCTGCGGCGCATCCTGACTACCGAGGAGATCAAGGAGGCGCAGGTCCAGCTTCAGCTCGCCAGTCGAAGGCCCGACAGAAACGTGGAGGAGCAGCAACCGGCCGCGGTCGACAGCCTGACGGGTATCTACTCCGCCGAGTATATCTCCGAACGCCTCCAGGAGGAGGTGAGCCGTGCCGTGCGCTCCGGCTCGGAACTGGCGTTCGCAATCCTGTCAGTGGGCGACTTCGATCAGTATCGGAGTCGCTTCGGTGCGATGCGCGCGGATGAGATGTTCTACGACATGACCCAACTGGTGAGGAAGAGCATCCGCCGGTGCGACGTTGTAGGCAGGCTGGGCGATGCGGAGTTCGGCATCATCATGCCCTACACCGGCCAGCAGAGCCGCAAAGTCTGCCTCCGCGTGTCCAAGGCGTTGATGGAGACCCAGTTCGAGGTCGGAGGCGCAGCGGTGCATGTGGATGTGCGCTTCGGCTGTTCCGTCTATCCGTCCGATGCGCGGTCGATGCGCAAATTGATGTCGCTGGCGCGCGCCGAGCTTGAGAGAGCCTGGAGCGAGAAGACCCGCAAGGCGGCTTAGCGGAGTACGGGAGTGTGGGAATGGGTGTCCAGTCTCTCCCACACTCCCCCTACGCCGCCTGCTCGACCTCCTTCAATGCTATCGTGTCCCACCACTCCCGCAGCTTGTCCCGGCTTCGATTCAGGTACTCCCGATCGTCCGTGAAGACCTCCAGGGTGATGGTGCGGTCGTATCCCACGCGCTTCAGGATGTGTATGATCCACTTCCAGTCGATCTTCCCGACCCCGAGCGGGAGGTGAAGATCGAGGTTCCCGCCGTTGTTGTCGGAGAAGTGGACGTGGCACAGCTTGTCGGCGAAGTATGATGCCAGCTCCACCGTCATATTGTGCTCGGTTTCCAGGTTTGCGTGGCCGACATCGAGGTGGAATCCCATCTCCGGCACGGCGGCGAATACGTTCGCCAGGTCGCGTGGCGAGTTGAAGTGCGGAGGCATGTTCTCGAGCATCAGCCTCATACCCACGGCCCTGCACCGGTCGCTCAGATGCTGGAACGCATCGATGTTCGCCTCCCTGATCCAGCGCGTCTCGTGGAGCGGCGCCCAGACAAACGGGTGGATGTTGACCAGTTCCGCGCCGAGTTCCGCGAAGATCAGGATGTCCCGCTCGATCTCTTCGATCGCCGCCCGCCTGACCTCCGGCATCGGTGTGGCGATCGGCAGGTAGTGTGCGGTGTGGCCGATGATCCCCAGCCCGGTGTCGCCGAGGGCCTTCTTGATCTCCTTGACCGGCAGCGTGCGCGAGTATGCCTTCTGAGGCTCGAGCGTCAGGTCGATGAAGTCGAACCCCGCCTCCGCGTAGGTGTTGATCTCATCGACCACTTCGACCATCGGATTGTTCATCGCGCCGATCAGCATGGCATACTCCTCGGACCGCGGACGGCAGACTGCAGGTTCCGGATGGTCCCTGTTGCAGTCTGCAGTCTGCCATCCGCAGTCTCACAACGGTCTCGAATACATCCACGGATCGAGCACTGACTCGCGCACCGGCTCGGACCGCGATGGGACGTGCGCCAGCTTCCTGCGCAGGAGGTCATCCCGCACGAACTGCGGCACCTTGTACGTCTCCGATGGGTAGACCCAGTCGTACAGCACGATCAGCGCGAGCAGCACCGCCCAATTGTCGCCGAGCCTGCCCAATACGTATCGCCAGTCGAGCCTGCCTCCGCATCCCCTGATGACCTGGAACACGTCCGGCCAGTCGGAGCGCTGGTGGTTCAGCGTGAAGATCTTCGACATCACGAGGTCCTCCGCCGCCATGAAGCGGACGGGAATGCCGAGGAACGCGCCCTCCGATCCTCGCTCGAAGAACGAGCCGTCGAAGCTGGTCACGCGGTTCGGCGACTGCCAGATCAGGTCCATCAGCGTGCCGTCCTTCATCGCGTGATAGATCCACTCCCGGTCGCCCGCCGCCTGCTCGCCGAAGTCGCGGAAGCCGATGCTCGAGAGCATCTCGATCGCCACCGGAACGTGTCGGCGGTCGAGATAGAGGTCGAGGTCGTTCGTGTAGCGCCACACGCCGCTGTAGTGGTGCATCGCAAATGCGCCGCCCACTACGTACGGCATTCCGGCCTCGTTGAGTGTGGCAAGCGCCTCGCGGAACACCCTCTTGCTCTCCTCGGGAATCGTCACGTCCGCGGGTATCAGGCTCAGCTCGGTCTGCATATCCGTCACGCAGTCTGATTACCCTGCCCGCGTCGCGAGCGAAACGCTTGCGCTTGCCCGCAGGACTTCGCGCTCGGAGGGATGAACAACCTATAGAGTCCAAGCACCTACCGGAGCGTAACCACCATGAGACTTCTCCCTGCGATCCTTGCACTGATCATATCCGCGAGCGCCGTTGCCGCCCAGGAACTGTCGAACGGATACTTCTCCCTGCGCGCGCGGAACGGTTGGTTCGACTCGATGAGGTTCGACCCGTCCGGGAAGGGCAGGTACGGCGAGAACCTGATCACCGCCCTCTACGTCGGCGAGAAGCCCCACGATGCGGTCCGCCCGAAGGTCGAGACGGCCCCGAACAAGCTCGTCTTCCGCGACCTCGTAGTCCGCAACCCGTTCGCCACCGGGAAGGTGCGCACCACGTTTCCCGTGCGCATGACTCCCGGCTCGACACTCGGCGCGAGGTTCACGGTGAAGTCCGGCCGGATCAGCCGGGTCAGCGCGAACTTCCCCACCTGGCACAGGTCCGACTGCGGATGCACGCTCTCCATCTACCGCGTCGAGGGCGACGGTATCGGCGATCGGAAGCTGATCGCCACCCGCAAGTTCGAGAACATCAGGGACAACGCCGAGCTGTCCCTGGAGCTCGATCCCCAGCCCGCCGGGGTCTTCTACCTGGAGGCGTCGGAGCCGGTCGGCGAGAGCATCGGATGGTGGGGCGCCCAGGCCGATGTCGATCCGTCGATGACCGCCTGGATCGGCGGCGAGGAGCGCGCGGACATGGATCTCTCCGTCTCTTACTCCGGCTACGAGGAGATCACCGGCGACTGGACCGTCACGCTCGACGGTTCGAACCTCAAGACCGACTTCCGCTGCTCGGCCGATGCCGTCTCCGCCATGAAGACGGTCATCGTCACGCCGTGGGAGAAGGCCGGCTACGATCTCTCCAAGTTCCCGTTCAGTCGGTTCTACTCCGACACGGGCCGCCATGTCATTCCGCAGCAGTGGAAGCGCAGGCCGTCGAACCATATCCAGCACGGCGTCTGGGTCTACGCGATGGGGAAGAAGGACTACGACCTCCGGATCAACCTCCCCGGACAGCGGCTCACCTGGGAGTTCACCGACGACGAGGCGATGTGGAAGGTTACCGGCACAACCCTCAGCCTCGACGTCCTGCCGCACACGGACAAGCTCCCGGACTACTATCCGGTCTTCTACTCATCGGACAGCAAGACAACTCAGACCGCCACCGAGTTCTACTACAGTCACGGGCTCAACTTCGGAGTCGGTACTCCGCCGGACTGGAAGGAATGGCAGGCGCTGATCCTTGACTGGATCGACAGCCCGCAGACCTTCGAGCAGCGCGGCCACTTCACCGGCGTCAAGATGAGGCCGGACGGCTACGTGCATACCTGGGGCGAGCAGGAGGGCTGGCCGTTCCCGTACAAGGACGAGGACAAGGACGGCAAGAACGACTTCGACACCCGCCACTTCACGCCCAACTCGTGCATCATCCTCGGCGCCTATCGGTACTTCGTCTGGAAGCGGGACGTGGACTTCCTCAAGGAGATGATGCCGAAGCTCCGCCGGATGATGGAATATCAGCTCAACGACCTCCACGGCAAGGACGGCATCATCGTGATCGATGCCGTGGGACACGAGGGCCGCGCGGACGGGATCGGCAGCAACTACTGGGACATCCTGCCGTTCGGGTACAAGGACGCCTTCTGCAACACCTACTACTACGCGTCGCTCCAGGCGATGGCCGAGCTCGAGCAGTTCTGCATCGACCAGGGGCTCGATCTACCCGGCGAGAAGCGCACGCCGGAGTTCTACGCGAAGCTCCGGGACAAGGTGCGCATCTCCTACAATCGCACGTTTTGGGACGACAAGGTCGGGCGCTACGTCGGATGCGTGGACATCGACGGCGTGAAGCACGACTACGGCTTCACCTTCGTGAACCTTGAGGCGATGGCATACGGCCTCGCGGACAAGTGGCAGGTCGAGCGCATCTACAAGTGGATGGAGACCGAGCCGACCTCCTCCGGCAAGGCCGACACCTACTCGCGGTGGGTCTTCGCTCCCCGAGCGCTCACCATCCACAACCCGCCCAGGGAGGCAAATTCGAATTTCGAAATTCGAAATCCGAATTTGCCTCCATCCTGGTGGCACTCCGGCTGGGGAGGCACGGACTATGACGGTCAGTGTCAGAACGGGGGAGCGATCCTCTACACATCGGGCTACGACATCATGGCCCGCGCGAAGTATCTGGGCGCGGACAACGCCTACAAGCGGTTCACCGAGATCCTCGGCCGCTACAACATGCCCGACCGCCTGATGGGCGGCAACCCGCTCTACACCGGCGAGACGTCGCAGGGTGGGGGAAACGGCGCGGGCTCGGTCGGGGTCGAGGGCGAGTTCCCGGAGAGCGGGCTCGTCCCGGCGTCGTACCTCTACGCGTTCCTCGGCATCGAGGCGGACATCACCGGCCTCAAGATCAGGCCGAACCTCCCATCGACCGTGAAGTACGCCGGAGTCCGAAACCTCTGCTACGCCGGCACGCGCTACGACATCAGGGTGACGAACGACTCGGTCGAGATCACGCAGCTCAACGTGGTGAACCCGGTCACCATCAAGCGCAAGCTCAAACCCGGCGAGACGTTCGTGCTCACCCCGGGAGTGGTGACGCAGTGAGCGGCAAGGCCTCCGTCGAGTCTGCCTTCAAGGAGGCGGACTCGAAGATCGGCCAGGCGCTCGCGGAGACAAAGGTTGACCACTCGGTTGACGCTTCAGGCTCCCACAGCTATAATCACCTCAGGAGCGTGCAACCATGGCTGATATTGCCAAGATCAACCAGTTCATTCAGAGTCAACTCAGGGCCAGAGATCTGTACGAGGTGACAGCAGTAGAGGCCGCTGCGTGGTTAGACAGAGAAGGTCTCCTCAGAGATTCCCGCGAGCGACCTGGCAGACCATTGCGCGATCTCCTGAGGGGCGAGAAGATTGATGGTGCCTACCAAGAAGGCGGTCGGTTCTGGTATGTGAGGCGGACTAATACGCAGAACGGAGAGCCATTTCCTCTTACTGAACAGCCAGCGCATTGCGTGGACTCCGAAGGAGATCAGCCTCATACTATGCCTGATACAGACAGTCAGCTATCCGAGGGCATCACCGTTCAGAGTCTTCTGGAGCAGATCAATCTGACTGTGCATTGCAGTGTTCAATGGAACCAGGCTATACCTACTAGTCATGCGGGCCTCTACATCATCTCCACATCGGCAGATCCATCGAAAGACGGCACAGCCTACTCCAGGATACCGATCTGCACTGAGAGAGTCGGCGATTGGCTGGAGCGTGTGCCGAATCTCAGGCTGTGTGGACGCCAACCTACACCGCTAGAGATGGAGGCCGAGCTATCGAAATTCTGGTTGCCTGATCAGACCATCGTCTACATTGGAAAGGCAGACGTCTCGTTGCGCCAGCGCGTCGGGGCATTCTATCGCACAGTGCTAGGGGATCCAAAGCCCCATGCAGGAGGTTCATGGATCAAGAGTCTATCGATCCTGGATGACCTTACCGTTCACTGCGTCGTTCTCGACCACCCGGGGTCTACTGAGCGACTCCTCCTACACCTGTTTCGCATCGGCTGTTCGAATACTGCGTCATTACATCCGATGCCGTTCGGCAACCTTGAGACATATCGGTTGAAGAACGAGAGATTCACGCGTATCCGCAAACGTCACTGCCTTACGAACTGGACGCGACCGTAGGGGCCTACAGCACATGTCTGTGGGCAAACCTACTCGCCGACAGAGAGATGTTCCTACAGTCTCACCTCGCGATGCTACACGCCGAGGGAAGTGTGCTACAGCCGGGGTGGATTGTACTACAGACGGTCTGTAGTACACTTTGGCGGGTCGGTAGTATCGCACCGGGGGCCTGGAGTGCGTCACGAGTGGTCGGTAGTGTCACCCGGCAGACGTGTAGTATCTCACGGACACCGCGTAGTGCAGCCCGCCGGTCGCGTAGTATACATTCCTTACTTCGTAGCGCCGAAACCCCTTAAGGACAGGCCGGAATACGGCCATAACGTAGTGGCGCTGCCGATGCATCCGCGTAGGGAACGGACGCTGTCCCGTTCCGTGGGTGTAGGCATCCACCGACGGAACGCGACGGCGGGCGCTCCCTACGTGGATACCCGAGGTGCTTCGGTAGCGCCGTTCGCACAAACCGCGAACTCTGCTTCCGAAGGATCGAAAGGGTTTTTGGGGGTTTTGGGTTATGGGTTGTGGGTTGTGGGGAACCCGAGGTCTGCAACCTGCTTCCGATATCGGGTCAGGATCGGTCTGCGGCGAAGAACGTCTCCAACTCCGCATGGAGCCTGTCCAGCGTCTCCTCGCAGTGGAGCACCAGGTCGGCCATCTTGCGCCACTTCATCTCGGTAGTGTAGGCGTGTCGGAACATGTGTCGGAAATCGAGGTAGTAGCGCAGCCGCAAGCGGAGGTCGTCCGAGATAACTGCGGGTCTGCATTCGGTAGGCCGTGCCATCCGGCCGAGCAGGGCCGCGTGCGAAGACATGCCTGATGGAAGCGAATCGTCTATCTCCGTGGCTATCCGCTTGAAGATATTCTCGATGCCTGTATAGAAGGAATGCAGCATGGCCGCCAGCGCACCCATTTCTATGTAGTCCGGTTCGGATTCCTGCAGTCTGTCGAGGAGCGGTCGGTAGGAATCCAGCAACTCGCGCAGCATCGCGAGCTCGATGTAGACTCTCTTCTGCGTCTTAGGCCACACGGACCAGTTCTCCCTCCTCTTCGATGAAGCGCGTAAAGAGGTTATCGTCGTCCAGGTCCACAAGGTCGAACACGCGCTGGATGGCGTCCCCGACCTTGCTCATCGTCGGGAAGAACTTCTCGGGCGGCAGGCCGCGAATGGCGAGGTCGATATCCGAATCCGGCCTCATCTTGCCGTGGGCGGCCGATCCGAAGACGTAGACTTCGGTCGCTCCCTCCTCGCGGAGTATCCGTGCGGCTGTTTCGATATCCTTCTTGACGGATTCGTCCATGGCATGTCCCTCCCGATGCTTGGTTGCATTATACCACAACCGCGTTGGAACCCCGTAGGAGGGGTTTCGCGGACGGTCTGTGCCCGGTGACCACGAACGTACTCCCGGATGTATCGGCGTAGGGAACGGACGCTGTCCCGTTCCGTGGGTGTAGGCATCCACCGACGGAACGCGACGGCGGGCGCTCCCTACGTGGATACCCGAGGGGCTTCGGTAGCGCCGTCCACCAGAGTGGACTCTACTTCCGAAGCATCCAGCAGCGGCCGCCCTTCGATACGATGCTGCGCATCACTCAGGGCTGACGGTGGTTGTGTCCCCGGACATGGAAACCGCTAGTCCTGAGTAGCGAAGCGTATCGAAGGACGGTCGGGTCTAGCCCAAGGTCTGGTGGAACAAGGCCGCCCTTCGATACGTCCCGAACTCCGAGCACTCCGTGGACTCGGAGTTCGGGACTACTCAGGGCTGGCGGGGTGGGTTTCCCGGTACAGAGGAACCCACTGCTCAGCGAACTCGGAGTTCGGGACTACTCAGGACCAGCGGGGTTTCCGCCCGAAGCAACTGCGCGGGAATCCAACGCAACAGTGCGCTAACCGGTCTCGCTGGGCAGCGGCTCGGTCGGGTTCTCGGAGAGCGATCGCCGCCAGTCGTAGCCGATGATCGCGGCGAGTATCAGGTAGCATGCGGGAACGAGGTAGAATGCGGACCGCAGCCCGCCGAAGTGATCGCCGACGTATCCCATCAGCCATGCGAACGCGCCGCATCCGGGCACGCCTGCGCACGAGAGGAGGATGAACAGCACCGTCGTGTCCGTCCGGGGAAGCCGGTCGGAGGCATAGCTCTGTACGCTGGGCCAGAACGGGGCGGTTGCGATGCCCGCCAGGAAGAGCAGGCCGAACAGAGCCCGGAGGCTGGTGACTATCGGGAAGACGACCGTTACCAGCGTGCCGCCGACGGCCGACCAGACGATCAGGCTCCTTAGCTGATCCTGCCTGATCAGATATCCCCAGCAGGTGCGTCCGAGCACCATCCCGGCGGCGAAGCAGGCCGTGCCTACTCCTCCCGCCCAGGCGGCGTCCATGAAGTTGAGCTGTATGAAGCTCGCGCACCAGAACGTCAGGCAGAACTCGCCGCCGCCCGCGACGAACATGGCGGCGAAGAACAGCCAGAATCCCCGGGAGCGGAAGATATCCGCTGCATATCCCCAGATCGTCTTCCAGTGTATCGGCTCGGGGTGTTCGGGGTACTCTCTGCCCTTGGATTCGGGAAGCAACAGCATGGCGGCCGCGATCAGCGCCGTCAGGGATACCGCCATGATCACCGAACGCCAGGATACGCCCATGGAGATGAGCGCGCCCGACGCCAACACCGTCGCCATGACGCCGACGGACCAGAACGAGTGTGTGAAGTTGATATAGCGGCCGGGCTCTTTGGGGTGGAGATCCTGCACGAACGGTGTTGCGAGTCCCTCGATCGCGCCCTCTCCGAGGCCTGCGACCATCAGCGCCGTGAACAGCACCCCGTAGATCGGGGCTGCCGCGCACAACATGATGCCGAGGCCCATCATCGTCACCGCCGTGCCCATCGTCCTGCGCTTTCCCCAGCGTCCGGCGGCGAATCCGCACAGGATCAGTGCCGCGACCATGGCTATCGTGCGACCGAGGTGTAGCGCGCCGCCCGCCGTCATGCCGCCGTCCTCGAGCGAAAACCCGAGATCCCTCGCCAACATCACCAATGCCACCGGTACGACTACCGATCCGGATGCGTACGCAAAGAAGCTGCAGAAGGCGGCGTAGTCATAGCGCCCGAACGTCATCTTCAACGGATGCTTGTGCTTGGTCATATCTATCCGGCGGCATGCCCGGCGGCTCCGGGCGTCTTCGCGCTTCAACCCCTCATCGGCGGCTGTCCCCATTATATCCGGCCGGCGGAAGTCTGTCGACGCGAGGCCGTTCCGGGATGAATGGGCCGCGGGGCAGGGCGACGGCTGTGCCCTCAGGCGATACTCTTTCAGAGCGATCACCGCTTGGTGGTTTAGCTCATGGTATCATATGGGTAAAAGCGCAATGCCAGGGGATACCGACCGGCATGTCCGATGCCGCTGACAACACGCAGGCGGATCATCCTCCTGCCGCGCCTGCTCCTCCTGTTCGGACAGCAACTGCCGTCGTCCCGCCCAAGCAAGACCTGCAATCCGCCTGCTGTGTTTACGGTCTACCAAACGTTTCCTGGGGGGCGCCAAGATGCAGATCGAAGTCATGCGGAGCGATCGAAACGTGGTGAGGGTAAGCGGCGAAGTCGATCTCACGAACAGCAGCCAACTGCGCACGGCGCTGGATGCCGCGGTTACCGAATCGCCGCGTCGGGTGGTCGTGGACATGTCGGAGGTGACCTACATCGACAGCACCGCCATCCACACTCTTCTCTCGGCCTATCGACGGCTCACCGGGCAGGGGGGCGAACTGTGCCTGGTGGTGGAGCATCCGAGCATCAGGAGGGTGCTCAGCATCCTCCGCATAGACAAGCTCGCGGGCCTGGTGATCTGCACGGACGTCGTATCCGCCCAGTCCACCACGTGCCGTCAGGTTGCCTGATGATCGGCCCTGCTCTACCGCGGTCCGGTGTCGAAGATCGTGAGCGAGTAGGGCGGGAACTTGTACGTCATTTCGGCGCTTCCGTCGAGCGTGGCCTTGTACTTCAGGGTGACGTTGTTCGCGGTCTCGTTGTCCGCGTTCAGTGAGGACGCCGTCATCTCATACACGGTCAGCTTCTTCCAACTCCCGGGCAGGGACATCGTCACCGTCTCGTAGTTCTCCGTCCGGTTCACGATGACGAGCGACCCATCGGACGAATCGGATCCCGCAAAGCCGCACGCGTATATCCCCCGATACGTGCTGGTGGTCTCGAGGACGTAGCGCTTACCGTGCTCCTTGACGGCTTTGAACGCCCAGCCGCTCGGCCTCAGGCGCGGCGCGTCGGGAGGCCCGGCGAGCAGGTTGAACGCATCGTAGAAGCTCGGCGTATAGAGACAGTGGTAGATCCCGACCTCCCACCCCGAGGCAGCGATCTGACAGAGCCCGATCGCCGTGCGCAGACCGCCGGCGAGGGTTCGGATCGGATCGGTCGGCGTGCCGGTCACGTTCCACTCCGTCAGCGCGAGCTTCTTGTCGGGGAACCGCCGTCTCAGCTCCGCCGCGCGCTCGGCGATCCGGTCCACGTTCCAAAGCATCGATGTCGGGGGCACGTATGTCTGTCCGGGGATCATGGAGGTCGAGACCTTCAGGCTCGGGTAGCTGTGCCAGGATATGCCGTCGAACAGCGATGGGTTTTGCTCCAGCATGTCGAGATACTCTCTCGAGAATCCATCATCACCCGGCGCGACGTAAAACTCCTCGCCGGTATCCGCGATGACCGGGAAGAAGATCCGCATAGCCTCCAGGTAGCCGGTCGGGCTCACGATGACCGACATGTGAGACTCGACGGGCGTCTCCCCGGCGTATCCGCCGGCATTGTGCGCGAGCCTGATGTAGTAGAGCGCCTCTCCGGACAGTCCTTCGTCGCCGGAGATCTCGGCCATCGACGTGCGCGTCCACTCGACCATGGCAGTGTCGTTCCATGCGGAGAAGTTCCAGCCACCGGAACCGGTGAGGTCGTGGGCCCTGGTGGGATACTCGAGCGTGAACGGGCAGTGGGGAACGTCTCCGAATCGGACCCATTCGGCGCCGTTCCAGTACTCCCACCGGAGGTCCTTGTTGCCGGACACCTTCGACCGATTGTCGAGGACGTAGGCGAGCGTGTCGAACCTCCATCTGTGCCCGATATACAGGTAGTCGCCCTCCGCAAACTCAAGCCGGTAGTTGTACACGGGATCGGTGTTGCTCAGGTACTCGGGATCGGCCGGGTTGAACGTGTGGGAGTAGGTGGTCTTGCCGTTTCCGATTTGGATGTACTTGCCCTTCCGGTAGTACCAGCCCTCGGTGATCGGTGTGTGGAGGCTCGGCTCGTCCGCGAGTTCGTAGAGGCCCCTCAGTCCGGTCCGTCCATCGGGCCGGGGGAGCTTCCGGTTGAAGTCGATGAGCTCGGCGGCTTTCTCGGGTCGCCAGTCTGCGCCCTTCTCGCCGAACATGTTCAGGACACAGACCATCAGCGGGTCCGGGTCCGACGACATGGCGAACAGATGCTCCGCTATGGTAGCGCCGGGTGGATCGGTCGCGCTCGGCTTGTACGTGAAGTACGGCCAGTGGTAGTCCCAGTCCCTGTAAGTCTGCAGATGGGCGCGTCCGGATGTGGCCCCAAGTTGCTTCGCCACCTCTATTACCTTGGGATAGTCCTTGTCCCACCCCCAGCCGTACCAGCCGAGGTGGATGCCGAAGCAGTCCGGGTTCACGATGCGCTGGATGTTGGGCTTGACGGTCACTATCCGAGCCGGCTCCTTGTCAACCTGGGAGAACGCCGTGCCGACCGCAACGTCATCGAGCAGCGTCTTGCCGGCATACCGCGCGCCGTCCCAGCCGTAAGGTACCCCGATCTGCAGTTCGTCCACGAGATTGCCGCCGGTGTCGAAGTCGTTTGCGTAGATGCAGGTCCCATCGGCCCAGACCTTCAGATAGCCCTGAGAGCCCTTCTTGAGGCCGATCACCACCCTCGTCCACTTCTCGGGCCACCAATAGGCTCCCGGGTGATGCGCGATCGGCGCTCCGCCGACATCGGTCGTGAAGACGATGTGCCGTGTATCCGTCAGGTGGACCTTCATGTCGATCTGCTTGCCCGACATGAGCCGGACCAGTTCCCACTGCGAGTGCGGCGATATCCGCCGGATGGCGCTCAGCTTCAGTGAGAATCCGATGTAGAGAGTCTGCTGCCCTGACGAGAAGGTCCGTCTGAGGTAGACCGGCCCGTACCCTCCCGTGGAATTGGCGGCAAAGCACTTCCCGCTGACGCCGGTATCGAGGGATGCCTCGCCGCCGGCCTCCTGGTGGTAAGACCATCCGGGATGGCGCGCCATGATCTCGTCCAGAGTCGCGGCATCGTCGAAGGTCAATGTCTCGGCGGACGCGGGAACGCCGCCCGCCGCCAGCGCCATGAATACCGGCAAGACGATCACGGCAAACATCCACGGTGACCGGAATATGTCAAGCGCTCTCGATGCGCTTCGAGCATGCTTCATTATCGACCTCCACGCGGCCGCACGTCCGAGAATTGCAGTGCCTTCCGTCTCTGTCCCGGGCAAGGCGATAGCCCGGCGGAACGAGTCGATCCTCGCAGTAGAGGTTATGCGCGCCCGTCCGGGCTTCCTTTGCCGATCCTCTCGTGCAGGCGGTCGCGGCTGTTTCCACGCGCCTCCGTTTCGGGTATTGTCAAGGTCAGGTATGCAGCAGGAGGTGTTTGACCATGGCATCCGTATTGGCAGAGTTCAGCATCACTCCCATGGCGGAGGGCGACATGAGGCCGTTCATCGACGCGGCGCTCAAGGAGCTTGATAACGCGGGAGTCAAGTACGAAGTCGGGCCGGTCGGGACGACGGTCGAGGGCGAGATCGACCACGTGCTTCTTGCGATCAAGAACGCGCACGAAGCCGTGCTCGATCAAGGCGTTGATCGGGTCGTCACAGAGATCAGGATCGACGAGAAGAAGGGCGGCCTGACGATGGAGCAGGAACTGTCGGGCTACCGAATGCCTCAGGCGGCGTGACAGGGGATGAGTGAGGAGTGAGAACCCGCTAGTCCTGAGTAGCGAAGCGTATCGAAGGACGGTCGGGCCTAGCCGAGGGCATGGTGGAACTAGGCCGCCCTTCGATACGTCCTGAACTCCTCGCACTCCGTTGGC
>CAYXOC010000006.1:0-124741 GCA_964466715.1 uncultured bacterium | reverse complement strand
GAGATACTTGCATACGTCTACAAGCTCAGCGAGAAGGCGGGCCGCGCCTGGAAAGTGGCATAACCATACCATTGTAGGAGCAGCTTCCAGCTGCGACCAAGCCATGTAGAAGCAGTTTCCAGCTGCGATCAAGCCTTGTAGGAGCAGCTTCCAGCTGCGATCATGCCACGTAGGAGCAGCTTCCAGCTGCGATCAAGCCATGTAGGAGCAGCTTCCAGCTGCGATCGCGGCTGGGAAGCCGCTCCTACAACGGGTGGTTTCGCGGCTGGAAGTCGCTCCTACGATACGCCGGTTCGTCGCATCGCGACGCCGTTCTTTTGCACCGACGGGAGGGCGTTGAGGCCTTTCCCTAAGGAATCCGAGAGGTAAACCAGTGGCAGTAACCCTAGCAAACCAGAAACCGTCGTCCAAGATCGAGAGCGTACTGAGGCACAGCGACATCCTGGTCGCGATCGCCGCGCTGGTGGTCATCGCCACCATGGTCATACCGATGCCGAGCTGGCTGCTCGACGTCCTCCTGACGATCAACATCATGGCGGCGCTCACGATGCTTCTCGTCACGGTATACACCGTTCACCCACTGGAATTTGCCTCGTTCCCATCCATGCTTCTCATAGTCACGCTGTTCCGACTTGCGCTGAACATCGCGGCTACGAGGCAGATCCTCATCGACGCCCACGCCGGAGCCGTCATCTCGGCGTTCGGCTCCGTCGTAGTCGGCGGCAACTACGTCGTCGGTCTCGTGGTGTTCATCCTCCTGGTGATCATCCAGTTCGTAGTCGTCACAAACGGCACCGGCCGCGTGGCCGAGGTTGCCGCGAGGTTCACCCTCGATGCCATGCCCGGCAAGCAGATGGCGATCGACGCCGACCTGAACGCCGGCATCATCGACGAGGAAGAGGCCCGTGCGCGCAGGAAGGCGATCTCGCGCGAGGCCGACTTCTACGGAGCTATGGACGGCGCCAGCAAGTTTGTGCGGGGCGACGCGATCGCCGCCGTCATCATGATCGTCGTCAACATCATCGGCGGGTTCCTGGTCGGCGTTGCTCAACGCCACATGGAGTTTGCCAGCGCGTTGCAGACGTACACCCTCCTGACGGTCGGTGAGGGGCTCGTTACCCAGATATCCGCGCTGTTGATATCCATCGCTGCCGGTCTGATGGTCACCAAGGCCGCGTCGGAGAGCAGTCTCGGCAAGGACGTGATCTTCCAGATGCTCACCCAGCCCAAGGCGATTGCGATCACCTCAGGGATATGCGGACTCCTGGCCCTGGTTCCGGGCATCCCCAAGATCCCGTTCATCCTGGCAGCGCTCGGGGGCGGCCTGCTGGCACATATGCTCAGGCAGCAGCCTCAGGATCAGGCGGTCGAGGAGACCGTCGAAGCTCCGAGGCCGCCGGAATCGATGACCGATCTTCTGATCGTGGACCCGATCGAGGTCGAGCTTGGCTACGGCCTGATCCCGCTGGCCGACCCGAAGCAGGGCGGCGACCTGCTGGAGCGCATCACGGCGGTGAGACGACAGATCGCGATGGAACTGGGCCTTCTGGTGCCTGCGATCCGTGTCAGAGACAACATGCAGCTCAAGCCCAACTTCTACAGCGTCAAGCTCAGGGGAGTCGAGATTGCTGGTGGGGAGGTCTACCCCGGCCAGATACTCGCCATGGACTCCGGCACTGCAACGATGGAATTGAAGGGCATCGAGACGACCGAGCCTGCATTCGGTCTACCCGCGACGTGGATATCCGAGGCTCAGCAACCCGAGGCGGAGATGAACGGCTACACGGTAGTCGATCCGCTGACCGTTCTGATTACCCATCTGGCGGAGATGATCCGCAAGCACGCGGACGAGATCCTGACCAGACAGGATACCCAGACGCTCATCGACAGCGTCAAGGCGCAGTCGCCGGCGGTCGTCGAGGAACTGATACCGAACCTACTGAGTGTGGGAGAGGTGCAGAAGGTCCTGCAGAACCTCCTGGCCGAGCGCGTATCGATCCGCGATCTGGCGATCATCCTGGAGGGGCTGGCCGATGCGGCACGGCTCACCCGCGACACCGATCTGCTCACGGAGTACGCACGCCAGTACCTGAGCAGGCAGATCACCAAGCAGTACCTCTGTCCGGACAATACGGTGCGCGTCTTCACTCTCGATCCGGCGGCCGAGCAAGTCATCGCCGACGGGATTAGGCACACCGAGTCGGGCGCGCAGCTAGTTCTCGAGCCGGGGGTGGCACAGGAATTGCTGGAAGAGACACGAAAGCTGGCGGAGCGGATGGCCTCGATGGGCTACATGCCCGTGGCCCTCTGCTCGCCGAGAGTCAGGATACACTTCCGCCGGCTGGCGGAGCGCATGGCTCCCACACTGGCGGTGCTCTCGTTCAACGAGATAACCTCGGGCGTGAAGCTCGAAACGATGGGAATGGTGACTCTGTCACATGAGGATAGTACGCATCAGAGCCTCCAGTATGCATGAGGCCCTGGCGGAAGCCAGACGGCAGCTCGGCGATAACACGACGATCCTGCACACCAGGCAGTTGGAGACATCCGGCTGTCTGGGGCTGGTTCGCAAGCAGCAGGTGGAGATCGTAGCCGCCGTTGACGCCCCCCTTGTAGGAGCGACTTCCAGTCGCGAGCATCAGTCGTCGCCCACCACAGGAGCGGCCTCCGGTCATGGACACCGGCCATCCCCCACCGTAGGAGCGGCTTCCAGCCGCGAACATGGGTCATCGCGGCTGGAAGCCGCTCCTACAAATGGGGGGGAGGTCGGCTTCGACGTAGACCAGATGACCCGGGAGATCTCCGAGCTCCGACGGATCGTGGCGAACATGGATTCCCGGATCGCCGCCGACCGTCCGAAGGAGGTCTCTCCGGTGATTGAGCGGCTCACCAGGAACGGCGTCCCTGATGCCATCGCCGAGATGCTCGACTCCGAGAGCAAGGGCGACCCCGCCAAGGCTCCCGCGTTGATTGCGCGACGCATCACGTGCTCGGGCGGCCTGCAGGTGTGCAAGGGCCAGTCGCGAGTGGCGCTGATCGGTCCCACAGGGGTGGGGAAAACTACCACAATCGCCAAGCTCGCGGCCGAATACTCCCTGGTCCACAAGAAGAAGGTCGCGCTCCTCACGCTCGACACATACCGCATCGGAGCGGTCGAGCAGCTTGCCACCTACGCTCGCCTCCTCGACATCCCGCTGGAAGTCGCGCTCAGTTGCGAGGACGTGACCAACCTGATCGCTTCGCACGCAGACAAAGACTTGATCCTGATCGACACCATCGGCCGCAGCCAGCGCAACCGCGAGCAGTTGGCCGAGTTGGCGCGTTTCCTGCGCGCCGCGGACCCGACCGAAGTTCACCTTGCCGTCTCCGCCTCCGCCAATTCGGCCGCTCAGACGGAGGCCGTCAGCAGCTTCGGCATCATGTCGCCGGGCAGGATCGTGCTCACCAAGCTCGACGAATGCCCGCAGCCGGGATGCATCCTGAGCCTGGCGTCATCGAGCCTGCTGCCATATTCCTACGTGACCTACGGCCAGGACGTGCCGGACGACATCGCGGTCGCTCAGTCCGAGTCGCTGGCACAACTTGTATGGGAGGGCGCGCTGTGATGGACCAGGCAGCAAAGCTTCGTGCCCTCGTCAACGGACGCGCTGATGAGGCGACCGCGAATCCCTCCTGCGCCGTCTGCGAGCCGGACTCCGGCGCGCATGTCATCGCCGTCACGAGCGGCAAGGGTGGGGTAGGCAAGACCACCATCGCCGTGAACCTGGCAGTCCTGTTCGCGGAGATGGGCGAGCGCGTGCTGCTCGTCGATGCGGACCTCGGACTGGCGAACGTCGATGTCATGCTCGGCCTGCAGTGCGGCCGGCATATCGGTCACCTCCTGATGGCGGAATGCGCGCCGGAGGATGTGGCGATCGAAGGGCCGAGGGGGATCCGCGTGATCTCCGGCGGCTCCGGCCTCCGTCAGTTGGCGGATGCGTCCGGCTCCGACCGCCGTCTGCTGCTCGACAAGCTTGCGGGGTACTACCGCGCCTTCGATCGAGTGGTCATCGATACCAGTCCGGGGATCGGCCCTGATGTGACCGACTTCCTGAGCAGCGCAGATGAAGTGCTGCTGGTGACTACGACGGAGCCGACATCGCTGAGAGATACCTATGCAGCCCTAAAGAGCATGGCTCACCCGGGCCATAATGATATTGGTATAAGATTAGTCATCAACTCGGCGACCTCCGAGGCACAGGCGGCGCAGGCCGTCAATGTGCTCAACGAGGTCACCGGTCGGTTCCTGGATCGGCGGCTGGACAACTGGCGCCACGTACCACTCGACGCGTTGATCGGCAGGTCGATCCGTGCAAGAAGACCGCTCGTCTGCGAGTATCCTCGTTCGGCGGCGGCGCTCAGTCTGAGGCAGCTAGCCAGTAGTTTCCAGTTGCGGACACGTTCCGGGCTGCCGGCATAGGCGTTATCTGGGAGGTCGCTGATGCTGTGGTTTGGTAAGTCCAAGGAGAAAACCGATATCTTCCGCCTGGTGCGTGTCAACGACCGCATGCAGGTGGATATCGGCGGCAAGACTTACCTCAGCAGGGTGGAGGATATTCGGGACGGCGAACTCCACATCGCGGCGCCGGTCGAGCGGGGCGGCGTCACGGTGGTGAGGCCCGGCCTGAGTATCGTAGTCAACCTGTTCGAGGGAATGGGCATTCGACGGTTTTCCGGTCGGGTGCTGCGGGTCGAGACGGGCCGCGTCGAGACGGTGGTCGTGAGCGACCTGGAGTACCTGGGCACGGTCCAGCGGCGGGAGCACGTGCGCATTTCCCAGCGGCTGCCCGTGCGCTTCAGACTCGAGGACGGCCCGAACGGCCAGGCTCCCTGGTTCGAAGGAGCGACCCAGGATGTCAGCGGCGGCGGCCTGCAGATTACGGCCGATGCCCGAGGGATAGACGCCATCGTCAAGGGCGATCTGCTGGAAATCGAGCTGTACCTGCCCGACCAGAACCCGGTCAAGGCGGTCGGCCAGATCGTCAGGGCATCATCGACCAATCCGCTGACAGCGACCACGGTCCGGTTTGGAGTGCAGTTCGTAGAGATCAGTGGTGGAGAGCGCAGCCGCATAGTCCGATACGTGCTCAAGAAGCAGTCCGAAATGCTGGCCTCGCGCCGGGAGTTCACTGCGTGCAACCAGCGCATCCCGGTGCAGTATCGGATCAACGAGGACGACGCTCTGCCCGACCTGCTGTCGACATACACCCGGGACATCAGCGTCAACGGCCTGAGGATGGCTCTGGCAATGGGCGACAGCCAGCCCGTAGGCGCTAAGCTCTTCATGTACATAGCTCTGCCCGGCTTGCAGACGATTGAGGCCGAGGCGGAGATCACGTGGGCGGAAGAGGGCAAGTCCGGGGCGCCGTCACAGGTCGGCGTGAAGTTCACGAACATCGATCGCCAGTCACAGAAGATGATTGAGCAGTTCATCTCTCAGGACAGCAGCAAGTCATCCGGTGAAGCCAAAGCAGCATAGGTAGTATGGAAGGTCTATACCGGTTTCTCAGCCTCATAGTATCCCTGGCGGGGTTCACCATCGTAGCCGGGACTCTCCTCTTGCGGGGGGAGTGCCTGGTTGTCGTCGCGACGAGGGGAGTCCTGACATTCACGGTGCTGTACGTGGTTCAGAGTGTGATCGGTGGGATCTTCAGATTCGCCGCCAATTCGGAGCGGCGGCGACAGGACGATGCGACCTAGCCCAACCTGCCTCACAGCGGAGATAGCCTGACATGCCTAACGTAGACCGGCTGTGGAAACGCTACAAACTCCATATGGACTCCGAAGCCAGAGAGCAGATCATCCTGGCCTACGCCTACCTAGCCAAGTACGTGGTCGACCGCATGCCGATCCGTCCCTCGGCAGTGACCTCCTACGACGATCTCGTGAGCCACGCGGTGGTCGGTCTGATAGACGCGGTGGAGAAGTATGACCCGTCGAGGGACGTCAAGTTCGAGACCTATGCCATCACCCGCATCCGCGGCTCAGTGCTCGATGCGCTGAAGAGCATTGACTGGGTTCCCAGATCGCTCAGGTCGACGGAGCAGGAGTTGAAGCGGGCCTTCGCGGTTCTGGAGGCTACGCTCGGACGTCCGGCGACCGATGAGGAGGTTGCCGCAGCGCTCGATATCAGCGTCGATGAACTGCACAGGCGGCTCTCCGATATCGGGCAATCGGCGCTCCTGTCGTTCGAGGAACTGATGATCTACGGCGAGGAGAACACGGGCCTCGCGGGCTTGTGCAGTCGTCCCGATCCGGAGAGCGATCCGATGCTCTGTGCGGAGATGGGTGAGCGGACGAAGCTGCTTGCATCGGCGATCTCTCAGCTTCCCGAGAAGGAGAAGCTGGTGATCAGCCTGTATTACAACGACGGCCTCACCCTGAGGGAGATAGCGGCGGTACTCGGCGTCACCGAATCGCGGGTATGCCAACTGCACTCCAAGGCCATCGTGAGGATGCATGGGAAGCTGGCTCGACACCAGGATCTGCTCCTCGCTGCCGCCTGATACCCGGGGGGTGAATGATGCATGGATGTACGCCTGCCTGCGGACATTGCTGCCAGAAGGTTTGAGAGAGAGCACGCGGAGGCGGCTCGACACAAGCCGCACGTGTTTGCGCCGGAAGGCATCGCTGCCGACGTGGCCTCCGAGGCCGACGGCCAGGTGAGTCGCCCGAAAAGGAAGAACCCGCGGGATGAGCGGAAGGGCAAACCCGCGCATTCCTTCCAGGCGCACACGCCTCCGTTCGATGCTTCCGCGTCGGACTCCGGCTCGGATGGGCCGGACGGAGAGCACCATATTCTTGATGTCAGGGTCTGAGGAGTGACGAGTGATGAGTGAGGAGTGAGATACCGTCAGCCCTGAGTAGTCCTGAGCTCCGAGCTCACGAAGTGCGAGGAGTTCAGGACGTATCGAAGGGCGATCTAGCTCCACCAATCTTTGGCTAGATCCGACCGTCCTTCGATACGCTACGCTACTCAGGACTAGCGGGTTTCTGTGTCCGGGGACACAACCACCGTTAGTCCTGAGAGTTCCAAGTTTGCTGAGTAGTGGGTTACTATGTCCCGGGAAACCCACTCCGTCAGCCCTGAGTGATGCGCAGCATCGTATCGAAGGGCGACCTGGCTCCACCAGACCTTGGGCCAGACCCGACCGTCCTTCGATATGCTTCGCTACTCAGGACCGGGCGGTTTTCACTCATCACTCGTCACTCCTCACACTGAGAGGTTTTACGATATGTCCAGCGGATGGTTTGTTTTCACGATAGTCACATCGATAGTCATTTGTACCGCTTCGATCCTGGCGGTAGCGATCATGCGCGCGGCCTGGGCTAGCAGCCAGCGGGAGGCGCTCACGTCGGCCGACCTGCGCGCGCTGGAGGAATCGGCGCTGCTCCTCGTCGAGCAGATGAGGGCCGAGGCGGACCGGGTGCTCGCCGAATCAGCAGAACGGTCAGCCGCGCTGCGAGAGCTGATCGATGAGGCTGATGCCAAGCTGCGGGCACTGCGGGAGGCGTCCGCATCGATTCCCTCGCAGATCATCGCCGACGAACAGGTCGCGTCTCAGAGCCGCCAGTCCCTCGACCGTAGGAGGGTGCTCGAGTTGGCCGAGAGCGGAATGGACTGCGCCGAGATAGCGAGGATGACCGGACTGCAGTGCGGTGAGGTCAGACTCATGCTGGGACTCGCCAGAGTCCCAGCGAGCTAGAGCGCATTCCAAAAGCGTTGTGGGAGGGGATTCCAATCCCCGAATGCTTGTGTATCGGGGATTGGAATCCCCTCCTGCATACGACGGGACTCGACCTGCGAAATACACCCCAGGAGATCGCTCCGACCCCTCAGACCGATCCGACCGCTCTCCCCGCGCCGATCTGCTTCACTCTATCTGACGGCCTGGTCCGCTGCTGCTGGATCAGCGCCACCCTGACCCGGGGTGGGAGATTCGCCCGGACCACCTCTGTCAGCGGGATGCGGTACACCTGACGGCCGAGGACGAGTCCTTCGCAACTCGTCTTCTTCTCTTTCGACCCGGGGCCTCGCATCACGACGTACACCGTCGCCGCCAGCATCACTATCCAGCAGGCGATCTCGCCGACCCCGGCGATTGGCGCCGGAGTCGGTCTCTCTATCTGCGCGAACGCCAGGTCGGCTTCCCCCATATGTTTGCTCACGGCCGATAGCTGAGCGATGATGCGGGGATCGCCCGACCGGGACAGAGTGTGGATGGCAGCCGTGACGAACTCGCGGTATATGCGCATTCTCGCCTCACGAGGCTGTCCCGACGCCGTCTCGACGAGCATGCCGCACATCCCGAGGTTCGAGAAGTGCCGATGCGCGAGCCGGGCGTCGGCATCCTTCCGGTAGAAGACCGTCCGCATGCCATCTCCCGAGCCGCTTCGCCTGGACATTTCGTGGCGAGAGAACGCGGCGAGAAGCCGGGCAAGCTTGCACTGCGGACTCGTACCGAAGCCGGCCACTTCGACGCAGTTGGCGTGCCGGGGATCGCGGTCCATCCATTCGTGCAGATCGATCACGACCTGTGGCTTCACGCGCTCCACCAGCGACCGCACTGATCGGATCTCCGGCTGCACTGCGGCTCGCCAGCCTCTGTTGAGATCAGCGCCGCTGGAACTGGACCGTTGGTAGGCGGCGAAACCGTCCGGATTCGCCACCGGGACGATGAAGATCGAGGTGTCTTTCAGCAGACCGGCCAGATGCGGATCTCTGTTGCGGGCTATGTCCTCGGCGAGATCCAGCATGGCGTACACGGGACTGACCTCATCTCCGTGCTGGCCGCTGATCACCAGGACTCGGGTGTCGGCCCTCTGTTCGGAATTCGCAAGTAGTACGGCGAAGATCGGACGTCCCTTGGCGGATGCGCCGATCTGCAGGACATGGGCGAGCGAACTCTGCTCGAGCGCCTTCACGCGTGAGGTGATCTCCGCATATCTGTCACCGGCGAATGCGCCGATAGGGAGCGTCAGAATCGTGAGGGCGTACAGGATGCGCGCCGGCATGCGACGTGTATGCGGGCGATGTCGGGGCGCGTTATCGCATGCTGTCGAGGAATCTCGCATCTTGTTCTCGGCTGCCGTGATAGGTCCGGCGCAGGCCGCTATGCTGGTTCAGCGCCAACAGGTCCGCCCGACATTGGTCCATGCGGGCAGACAGTGCAGTCTCGCAAGTCCGCTGCTTCTCGTTGAGCACCAGCAGGTTCGAGCGGATATCGGCGAGGAGGCGACGGAGTTCGTCGTCGGCCGCGCCCGAGCGCTCCAGTTCCTGGACGAGCGGTTTGAGCGTCTCGCCGCACTGGACGAGTTCCATGCACAGGAACGATCTCGACTCGATCAAGTCGCGAGTAGCATCGATGCCCGATTCACTCAGCGCCCGGAGGAAATCGTCGCTGATGCGGGACATGCTCAGGATCAGGTTGTTGTACTCGTCGCCGATCCGCAGGGCTTTGTCTCGAAGGTTGCACTGATTCTGACTCATGCCGCCACGGCCTCCTGCGTGGATAGTCTCCCGGACCGCACCATGATCTCCGCCTCCGCCCATGCCGATCGCATATCGGTGAGGAGGCCAATGACCTCTTCGAGCGCTTCCGCATTGTCGTGGATGTTGGCCTCGGTGAGCTTGTCGAACATGTAGTTGTACAGGCTGGCAAGGCTTCCCGCCAGTTGCGAGTTGGCTTTGTGATCAAGGCTGGCCATGAGCTCGCTTATGATCGCCTGCACTCTGGTGATGTTGGCGCTCTGGTCATCCAGCTTGCCCGCCTTCATCGCCGCAAGACCGGCTTTCGCAAACCGGCATGCTCCGTCGTAGGCAAGGACGATGAGCCTTCCGGGTGTTGCCGTGTTGATCTGGTTATCCACGTACTGGGAGAATGGGTTCTTCATTACCATGGCAGAGTTTATGGTCTCCTGATATAGTAGTCATTGTCTGCTGCTCAGCCTAACTCCATCCTGAGGTCTGACTTGCGATCCGTGCAGACTGGCTCTGAAGCTGTGAGAGCGCAGATTCCATCCTTGCGAACTGAATGATCAGCCGCTCGCGCTTTACCTCGATTCTGGCTTCCAGGGTGGCGATGTTGTCGTCTATGTCGTCCATCATCGTTTTCAGCGCATCCTGTGAGGTCTTCACCGTTCCCTTGCCGGGCCACGTGATGAAGTCGAGATACTCGGCCACCGTGGTTGCGAGGCCTTTGATGACGGAAACGGCGCCGTAGCTGCCGGGGGTCTGTGCGCTGATCCTGAGTCTGAGTCCTTCGGTAGTCGGATTGTCCTTGTCGCCTACGAGAGTCTGGCCTATGCCGGTTGCCGGCTCGCCGTTGATCGTTCCGGCGACGTCGGTTCCCGCTGCGCCCGTACCGGTTCCGGCCTCACCGGCGGGGTTCTTCAGAGTCGCCGTCGTCGTTCCGATGCCGGAGGTGCCTGGGCCGCTGTTCGACACCGTGGAGACGACCGATATGCTCTGCTTCGATCCGTAGGCCGAGCTCCTCAGGGTAAGGTAGTTCCCGATGCCCTGCCCGTCGATGCCAGTGCGAGAGGCGATCACTCCGGTCTTGCTCGAGAACTCATTGATCTTGGCGACCACCTCGTCCTGGGTCATGTTCGCCGTCAGTTGGATCGTCTCGCCATTGATGGTGAGCTGCTCATCGGCCAGAAGCACACCGTCCTGCGCGATTCCGGCCGTCAACCTTGCTTGCGTCGCAACCGCGGTGATCTCCACGGCATACGGAGCGCCGGTGGCCTTGGTCTTGTCCGTGCAGCCGACGAAGGACACGAACGGGCTGGTTGACTGGCCCGTCGTTGCGAACAGTCCCTTGACCTGCTGCAGGTTGTCGGACAACGCCTTGTCCAGTTCGTCGTCGTTAATGGTCAGCTTGCTGCTGCCTACGGATGTCGTGATGCCGATCTGCGACAGCAGCCTGATGTCCTGGCTGAGCCCGCTGACGCTGCCGAACAGCTTGGTGTTCAGCTCCGACTGTATGGAACGCAGGCCCGAATCCGAGAAGAGAGCGCCGGAGGACTTCGTGGCAGAGTCGTACTTGAACTGCTTGTCGACGAAGTCGATGAGGTTGTTGTACTGGTCGACGAACTCCTTGATGGCCTTCTTGACGTTCTCGGTATCCTGGCCGATCGTCACCGTAACGGTCTTGCTCGTATCGGCGGATTGTACATCGAGAGTTACGCCGGGGATGAGGCCGGTCACCTTGTTCGTGCTGCTCTGGATCGTGATCGCCCCATCGCCTTCTCCCATCGTCACCTCCGCGTTCTGCGCGGCCTGAACGACGGTGTTGAACGTGGGGACCGTCCCGGTGGTCTCGATGCTGATCTGGCCTGAGACTCCGCTCGTGTTGCTGGTCAGCACCAGGTGGTACGGAGTATCGGTGGTGCCGTCATTGACGATCGCCGCCTTGACGCCCGCGCCGGACCGGTTGATGGCATCCCGCAGACCTGCCAGGGTGTTGTTCGAGTCGTCGAGGGTGATGACGATCGGGTCGTCGGTGCCTGTACTGATGCTGATCGTTCCCGTGCCGATCCGAGTGCTGTGCGTGTCGGCGAAGCCGTCGCCATCCGTCCGGATCTGATGGGCGCGGGCGACCCTGTTGACCTTCACGTAATAGATGCCGGCGTCTGCGCCAGCGGTCACCGTTCCCTTCAGAAGCGACTCATCGCTGGACTCGAACGTCTTGGCGTCGAAGGTGATGCCAAGAGAGAGGGTGGACAGCTTGTCCTTGAGCGCCAGGATGCGCGTGTTGGCATCCTGCCAGGCCGTGAGCTGAGCGCTGAGTCTCGTCTTCCTGTTCTGCAGCCTGGTGATCGGAGTCCGCTCCAGTTCCACCAGCTTGGCAATGATATCCTGGGTATTCAAGCCGGATGCTAGTCCGCCGATGGATGATGTTCCTGGCATTGGGTCCACTTCCTTGTCGCTGGCCTGAGCCGGGGCGATGTCAATGCTATGCTGATCTATCGAGCAACAATCCTGACTGCGCCAGCAGGTGCGATACGCAGTCGAGTACTTCCTCGGGAGGCGCCTCCCGCACTACTTGTCCAGTGTTCCGATCGATGACCCGGACTATCACCGCGCCGGTTCCGGGGTGCTTCGATATCTGGATGCTGGTCTGATTGAGTTGCGACAGCTTCTCCGCCAGCCGGGACAATTCCTCGGCAACTCCTGACGAGCCGGGCTGAGCAACCTGTCCGTTGCGGTTCGTGACGTCTCTAGCCGAACGCACCGCCGCACCGATTGCATCATCGCCGGTAGTGATTGCGCTTATGCTCATAGCGCATTCCTCCTCCAGCGAGTAATTCAAAGAAGTGGCCGTCCCACGAGGGGACGGCCGTGTGTCACTTGTGCCTCACTCAGGCTTACCTCAGAAGGCTGAGGAGCGACTGAGGAGCAGCATTGGCCTGCGTCAGCATCGCGGTGCCGGCCTGGAGCAGGATCTGGTTCCGAGTGAAGGAAACCATCTCGGCCGCCATGTCGGTGTCTCTTACCGTGCTCTCGGACGCAGCGATGTTCTCGCGGGCGACGCTCAGCGAGTTGATGTTCGACTCCAACTCCATCTGGGCCGCACCCAGGTTCGCTCTGAGTGTCGAAACCGTCTTGATGGCTGCGTCGATGGTGTCGATGGCGGCTCCTGCGTTGGTTGCATCACTGATGTCCAGCGCGTTGACGCCGAGCTCGGTCGAAGTGCACGGGCCGATGGTGACGGTCGTCGTCTGGTCCTTGTTCGAACCGATCTGGAACGTGAGTACCAGGTCGGAGGTAGGATCACCGGCCGCACCGTTCAGCAGTGTCACAGTGCCGAACTGAGTGTTCTCAGCGATCCTGTCGAGGGCCGCGACGGCGGATGCCATCTGCGTCTCGTCAGCATCGATCGATGTGGAGTCGTTCGCGCCGGAGTTGGCCGCGTGCACAGCCAGGTTGCGCATGGTGCGGAGCAGGGAGTGGACCTCTGTCAGCGCTCCTTCTGCGGTCTTGATCAGGTTGACGGCGTCACTCGAGTTCGAGATAGCCTGGGCGAGGCCGCTGACCTGGGCACGCAGATTCTCGGAGATCGCCAGTCCGGCGGGATCGTCCGCAGCGCGGTTGATCCGGAAACCGGAAGACAGTCTCTCGATGGACACGCCGAGGGCCTTGTCCGTGTTCTGCAACTGACGGTGTGCGCTCAATGCTGCTGAGTTCAGATTGATGCGTAGTGACATTTCTACAGATCCTCCTTGAGATCGACTACTCCGAGTCCTTTCGGAGCGGGGGCACGATGCCCCTGTAGTTTTACCGGTTGTTTATTCCACATTCGGTCCCGCCACCGGTAATGTTTTTTTCCTACTCACGGGCCGAATACTCACCGGGTGTGCGACATCATCCTCTATGGATGTGCCACACCCATAATGCGCATATTCGATCACGCTCCTTTCGGTTATCGTGATATCGACCGCGCCTTGTGGCAGTCGAAGATGTTAGGCTACTTGGTCTTCCGAGTAGGCATCATCTCGCCCAGGACGTTGTTGCCGTTCAGGGCGCTCGCCGCCGCCTCGATATTCTCGGCCGTAACCTGCTCGAGCAGTTCCTTCCTGTGCACTGCCACGCTCCGTGGCGCGGTTATGCCCAGGCGCACTTGCTCTCCGCGCACGTCCACAACCGTGATCTCGATCCCGCCGCCGATTACGATATGCTGACCGATCTTTCGGGATAGAATGAGCATCCTGCTACCCTCCCTGTCAGGCTGCTTCTGCCTGTCTTGGCTGCGAGTCGACTCGAGGCAACTCGCAGATCACGTGCTTGGATCCATATCGGTCATCCTGCAGCACTATCTGTCTGGCCTGCAGGGTGCGCGAGTTCATGACTATCGGCCCGAGCAGGTTGGTGGTGACTCGACCATCGCTGCCGATGGTGACTGTCGTCAGCATGACCGCCTCACTCGGATCCTCAAGGTCGAGCGTCTCCGCCTGCTTGTCCGAGAGCTCGATCTCGTAGTCCGGGAAGAACTCCATGGGGTTGACCACGATGAACGCGAGGGCAGGATCGTCCACAGCTTGGAGCCACTTGAATGCCGTATCCGGGCGATCCTCCAGCAGCACGAAACGCTTCACGGACTCGAATCCGAGCATTCCGTCGGGCATGTGGACTATCGATTCCTCTGCAATCTCGATAGTTCCAAATCTGGTAGTACCAATGCGCATAGCTTACTGACCCCTTCCTTAGTGGGTTTTACTTCAACATTTCGGCGAGTGATACGCTAAGAAGCCTGGTGGCCGTGCCGATTGCGGCCTCATATACGTTCTCACGCACGCGGAGGGCTACCAATGCCTCGGCCAGGTCGGCGTCTTCATTGAGCGAGAGCAGTTCACTGGTGCTGGTCTTCGCATCCAGCAGCGCCTCTCTGCTCTGGTCGAGCCTCCTGAGCCGCTCTCCGACTTGCGATCGGGTGGCGATCATGTTGCTGAGATTCAGATCGATATCGCCCAACTGGGCGGAGATCGTCGTAATATCGGCCGCCAGCACCGCGTCCCTCAGTGTTCCGATGGTCGTGAAGATATCAGGCGCACCCGGTGCGGATATGCTGCCTATGTTGAACACCCTGTCTCCGGTCACGTTGACTGCCACGTATGAGTCCGCACCCACGCGGATGCTCATCTGGCTGCTGTCACCCTGGTAGAGGTACGGAGGTGTGCCGGCAGGGTTTTCCACTATCGGTGCGGCGTCGCTCCTGCTTCCGGCGAAGATGTACTTGCCCATGTGCTGCATATTGCCGGTCGTTGCCAGCGTCTTGGCGATCTGATCTATCTGTATCGCGAGGTTGCTTCTGGCCTCCGTGGTCAGCGCAGGGCTTGCCGCTGACAGCGCCAGCGATCTCAACTGCTGGACGGATGCGACCACGGAATCCATTGCGGCGCTGGTGACGCTTAGCTGGCTGTTGGCCACATCCACATTGCGCGCATACTGATCGATCGACGACAGCACCGACCGCAGACTGAGCGATTTGCCCGCTCCTATCGGATCGTCGGACGGCGTGCTTATCCGCTTGCCCGTCGTCGCCGTGTGCTGGGCCTTCAGCAGTTCGTCGCAACTGGTCATGAGATTCAACCGCAGCCTTTCGGACAGCATGGACATTGTGACTCTCATCCGACTACCTCACCCCCATCCGGTTGACGACCGTATCGATCATCTCGTCCAGCACGCTCACTATGCGCGCTGCCGCATTGTAGGCCTGCTGGAACTTCACCATGTTGATCATCTCTTCATCGAGCGATACTCCCGCCATCGACTCGCGCTGAGTCTTCAGGTAGTCCAGGGACACCTGATGCACCTCGTATTGCGTGATTGCCTCTTGCGAGTTGGCGCCCATGTGCACAACCAGGTTGTGGTATGCTGCACCGATCGTTGTGCCGTCGATGAGGACTTCGTTCTTGATGCCGGCGATGTCCAGTGCAAGCTGGTTGTCGCCGGCCCTGCCTGTGGCTGACGTGGCCAGCTTGGACGGCAACGCGATCAACGCCGGATCTACGCGGATGCTCGATGCATCGGTGCCGGCGACGAAGAACTCCCCAAGGGGATTGCCGCTCGAGTCGACGCCCGTCGAATGCAGCGCATTGACCCGGTCCACCAGCGTGCTGGCGATTGCGTTCAGTGAGTCCATATAGCTCTTGACCGTGACGCTGCGAGTCTGGATGAGGCCCATGATCTTTCCACCCTCGGGCTCGAAGACAGATCCGTCGCCGGAGTGGGTCAACTGGGACCAGCCATCCGGGCCCTTGGTTATCGCTATCTCTGTCACATGACTCCCTTGGACCAGCGCCTTGCCGCCTATCGAGACGATGAAGTCTCCGCCGCCCTCTCCGAACGTCTGTATGCGCGCCAATTTCGACATCTCATCGAGGAGAATGTCTCGCCGGTCAAGCAGATCGTTCGGCGAGATCTGTCCGGATGCAGCCCGGATCAGTTCCTGGTTGATCGTCGCAATCTGATGGGCCAGGGTGTTGATCCTCATCACATCGTTCTCAATGGCCTGATCCGCCTGAACTTGCACTTCGTACAGGCCGTCGTACAGCGTGCGGAATCGGTCGGCCAGTGTTACGCCGGACTCCACCACGCCTATGCGCGCCGACGGGTCCTCAGGGTTCGACGCCAGCTCTTCCCATGCGTTCCAGAACCTGTTCAGTACGTTGGACAGTCCCGATCCGCCGGGCTCTCCGAACATGGACTCCACCTGCTTGAGGCTCTCTCCGCGTGCCGACCACGAGCCGAGGAACTGGCTCATGTGCCTGATCTGGCTGTCCATGTGCCCGCTCTGCAGCCGTCTGACCGTCTCGATCACGACGCCCGTGCCGAGTTGCGGAACGCCCTGGCCGGTCGTAGCGCCCCCCGAGGTCATCGTGCCGGGCAGGAACACTGCTTCCTGGCGGTGATAGCCCTGAGTGCTGGCGTTGGCGATATTGTGGCCGGTGACGTTCAGTGCGTACTGATTGGCGCGTAGAGCGCTTATTGCGATGTCGAGTCCCAGGAATGACACTGTGGGCCTCCGACTAGACCTTTCTGTCGAGCAGAAGAGCAGCCGAACCGATATCGGCAGTGCGATCGAAGGGCTGCTGCTCGCTCATGACTTTGAACATGACGTCGATGGAGAACTGCACGTATTCCATCATCGTCTTCAGTAGCTGGGTGTTGCCCGCCACGAGGGGCTGGAGTCTGCGCGCAAGATCTCTGGTCTCCTCATTGATCTTGCCGTATGCAGCCTCGAACTCCTCAGAGCCGCCTGCCTCGGTCTCCGCTTCGGAGAGCATGGCCAGCAGCGATTCCTCACGCTTCTCGGCCTTCGCCAGTTCGATCAGCAGAGGATCGTGTCTCCTCAGGTTCTCCGGCAGATCATCGTGCCGCCGTTCGAGGAGTATGGCGCGCTGCTCTTCGGCCAGCGAGACCAGATCCCGGAATCTCTGAAGTCTGAACCGCGCGGCGGTGATCAACTCATTTCTAATAGTAGTGGCGTCCATGAGTATTCCTAGTTGCTAAGCCTGCCGTCCATCGCCCAGGAGAAGATGTTCTGAGCCAGTTGCTGCTCGCTGACCTCGTAGCCGCCGGAAGAGATCCTCTCTCTGAGGTCGCTTACCACGTCGTTTCTGGTATCCGGCAGCGAGACTAAAGCCTGCTTGATCTGGTGCATCTCTGTTGCCTGCCTCGAGATCGTGAGCTTATCAGCCCTGGATACGGCATTGGCGCCGGCCGTCGGCTGGGCTGCATACACCTTGTGCAGGTGAAGCTCCATGACTCTATGTATCTGTGTGTTGCTGACATACATGGTCGTACCTATCTCCTGCAGTCGGGTTGGCGGCTGCCGCTGATCTCCACTATACTTCTCGACATTTCCGGCGGATACTTTAGCGCTTTTTCATCGTCGAGAGCTGGGCATAGAGCATTTCGCCGAGTCCCAGGGAGTCGCTCGCTGAGATCTGATTGGCGTACTCCTCATCCAGCATGCCCTGGAATATCTCTTCCTTGTCCCTGGACCCGAACAGGTCGTTCTTCGGTATCGAAGACCTCATCTTGGACAGCAACTGCCGTACCAACAGGGCCTCGAAGTCCTGACAGGCCTTCCTCAGCTTCGGATCGTCTGAGCCGGTCCTCGTCTGTGCCGCCGGAGCCGCGGCCGTCGTGTTCTCGATACGCATCGCCCATACGCTCCTTACAGGATCTCGAGTTCGGCATGCAGCGCGCCGGCCTGCTTGAGCGCCTGCAGGATCGCGACCACGTCTCTCGGCGTGACCTTCAGTTCGTTCATCGCCCGCACCAGTTCGCCCAGAGTGGTGCCCGGCTGGAGGTTGACCATCCGGTGTCCCTCCTCGCGCGCCTCGACGGTCGTGTTCTCGACGACCTCGGTCGATCCGGTCTTGGAGAGCGGGTTCGGCTGAGATACCTGGGTCTCGGTGGCGACTTCGATGCTCAGACTGCCGTGGGTAAGCGCCACGGGTGACAGTTTGACGTCGCTGCCGATCACGACCGTGCCGGTGCGTTCGTTGACGATCACCTTGGCGATCGCGGCCTCGACGACTGACAACTCGCCGACCTCGGCGATGAGGCCGATGACGTCCTGCGACCGAGCCTGGACTTCGATCGTGGCGGCATCGAGCGCCCTCGCGCTTCCGACGCCGAGCTTATCGTTGACCGCCTGTGCCACCCGCACGGCGGTGGTGAACTCGGGGTTGTTGAGCAGAATGTGTATCGAGTCGCCGTCGGTCAGCGTGGTCGGGACCGCCTGCTCGATGATCGCGCCGTTCGGTATGCGTCCGACGGTCGTGTGGTTCTTGGTGACCTTGGTGCCTTCGGTGCCTGCGGTGAATCCGCCGGTCGAAATGCTGCCCTGCGCCACCGCATAGACCTGTCCGTTCGCGGCCTGAAGCGGTGTCTGCAGGAGTGTGCCTCCCTGCAGGCTCTTGCAATCTCCGAGCGACGAGACGTTGATGTCGATCTTCGATCCCGGCCGCACGAACGGCGGGAGGTCGGCGGTCACTATGACGGCGGCCACGTTCTTGACCTTGAGCTTGTCGGCCGGCACGGTGATCCCGAACTTCTGCAGCATGTTCGCCACCGACTGCGCGGTGAACAGGGCCTGCTGAGTGTCGCCGGTGCCGTCGAGGCCGATGACCAGTCCGTAGCCGAAGAGCTGGTTGCTCCTCGCGCCCTCGATCTTTGCGATATTCTTGATCTTCACGTTCTGGTCGGCGCATGCCGCCGACGTCAGTACGAGCAGTACGATTGTTATCAGGATTGCAGTGTATCTCATGTTGCGCATGGTTCCGGTCTCCACTAGAAAAGGTAGCTCAGGATCTTGGTGATGAAGCCTTCCTGCTGGCGTCTGCCGTTCGGGCCCTTGCCGATGTAGTCGATCTTCACGTCGGCCAGGCTGGTGGAGAGCACCGAGTTGTCCGAGGCGATGTCCTGCGGACGAACGAGTCCGGTCAGCATCACGGCCTGCTTCTCGCCGTTCATGTTGAGCGAGCGCTCGGCCCGGATCTCCAGGTTTCCGTTCGGCATGACCCTCGTGACGGTCGCGGCCAGTCGGGTAACGAACTTGCTGCTCATTGTGGACTGACCCGCGGCTGAGCTTGATTGACCGGAGCGGAAGCCTATCTCGGGCAGGAGCTTGATGAACGGTCCCACGCCGGCATCATTGCTGTGATCTGTGCTCTTCCTCAGGTCCGTGCTGGCCTCCTGGGAGGAGACTGCCTCCTCGACGATGAGCACGGTTACCAGATCGCCGACCTGGCTCGGCCTCAGGTCAGCGCAGAGGTTCCTGCAGTTCGGACTCCAGAGCGAGTCCGCCGCCGTCGTTGAGCCGACCAGTGCCAGCGCGATGATTGCGATTGTGATGCGAAGGTATGTCATCGTTACTTCCTCCTGCCGATGTTGATCTCGATAAGCCCAGGCCCGGATACCGTTCCGCGGATCTCACGTCTCTCGCCGGAAAGGCGGACCTTGATCTTGTCTCCGACACGCCCGTCTTGTGCCGCCATGCCCTTGTCAGTGATCTTGACTGAGCCGCTGCTCACCACGACGAGTACATGGTCGCCCGATCGTACGGCCGGCGGCGCGGATACCCACGACTTGCGGAGTATCGAGCCTTCCGAGATCGGCATGGACGCCGTCCAGCCGGTCTCCGGCATCTCAGTCAGCACGTCGTCGGGGAGCATGGTGATGTCTCGCTCCTGCATGGTGACGTTGGCGGAGTTGATCTCTTCCGACCGAGCCACCGGCTTTGCCGCCACTGCTACCGAAGCGACCAGCTTCACCATGACCGACACCTGCACCGTGCGGTATACCTTGTCGTCGATCACTATCTCGACCGGGATGCTGTTTCTTCCCTTGCGGACAGTGGTCGTTCCGGCCTTGATTCTCAGCTCAAGCTTGCCCGACGGCGTCACCTGATCGGCCGGTGGGATGGCGGCCTCCACCGAGACCGTTCCGGGCCAGGAGTGGGCATCAACCACGTACTGCCGGACCGCTTCGACCAGATCGGCGCTGCCGACAGTAGCGGAGGTTCGGACCACCGCGAACTCGGGAGGGCAGAGCAGGCCGACCGTCTCGGCGGCGATTCCAGCACGCCTCATGGCGGTGAGCACCTGGTCGTCGGTGATCTTGCGAGCCTTGCCGGGAAGCGGGGAGGTGCACACGGGCACTACTCCCAGCCGCTTCGCCTGATCCGCATCGGCGCCCTGGAACGACGCGATGTCACCGAGGGTGACGTTTGCGCCCGCCACGTCGGATGCCGGCCTCACCACCACCGTCACCTTAGGAGCGGCCGTGACTGCTGCCGCCAGGACGAGGATCAGGACCGCGATCAGTTGTATGCGCCGGGAGAACATCGTTGATTACCGCCTCAGGTTGTTGGCAATGTTCAGCATCTCGTCGGCCGTCTGGATGGCCTTCGACGTGACCTCGTAGGCTCGCTGGGCAACGATCATATTGACCATCTCCTCAACGACCTTGACGTTGGACATCTCGATGAACCCGTGAGCGATCGTGCCGAGGCCGTTCATACCGGGAACATCGACGATCGCATCGCCCGACGCTGCCGAGACCTGCAGCAGGTTGCGTCCCAGGCTGTTAAGGCCCGCCGGGTTCGCAAACTTGGCGATCTGGATGCGCCCGAGTTCCTGTGGGGCCGACTGGCCGGGGAGTATCACGGATACGGTGCCGTCAGCGCCGACCGAGACGTCTGTTGCTTCGGCCGGTATAGCGATCTCAGGATCCAGCGGGTAGCCGTCGGACGTTGTTATCCGTCCCTGGGCGTCGAGCTTGAACGTGCCGTCGCGAGTGTAGGCTGTGGAGCCGCTCGGCATCAGCACCTGGAAGAACCCGTCGCCTTCGATGACGAGATCCAGGGGGTTCTCGGTCTGCTGGAAGTCGCCCTGCGTGTAGATCCTGGAGACCGCAGCGGCCCGGGTGCCGAGTCCGACCTGGACGCCGGTCGGGACCTGGACGCCCTGCGCCTCGGCGATGCCCGCGGGCCTGAGCGTCTGGTACAGAAGGTCCTGGAAGTCCACGCGGCTCTTCTTGAAGCCGGACGTGTTCACGTTGGCGAGGTTGTTCGAGATAACGTCGATATTCAACTGCTGGGCGGCCATTCCGGTAGCCGCCGTCCACAATGATCTAATCATGCCCTAAGCCCTCCTACGCATACCTGGCCATCTGATTGATGACCTTGTCGAGTGTCTGATCTATGGTCTGGACGCTTTTCTGGTTTGCCTCGTAAGCGCGGAGCACGGATATCATCGTGACCATCTCCTGCACCGCGTTCACGTTCGATCCCTCGAGCCGGCCCTGATGGATGCCGGCCTCCGCGCCGGGGACGGGAACGCCGGGCTCCGACTCGATCCGGAGTCGATCGACGACCGCGCCGTCGATCTTCACGCTGCCGTCCGCATCGATGGTCCAGTTGGCGTTGGTGATCGAGATCGGTCCGCCCTGTCCGAGAACCGGGAAGCCCTCGGAGGTGATCAGTAGGCCGGCCGAATCGAGGGCGAAGTTGCCGCACCGAGTGAGCCGTTCGCCGTTCGGAGTGCTCACGACAAAGGAGCCGCTTCCATTGATCGCCAGGTTCGTCGGCACGCCGGTGTCCTGCATCACGCCCGGTCGGACATCCTGCCGGGCGATCAACATCGGCATGGAGCAGGGCGCGCCGGGCGGCTCGGGCGCTATTGGATTGCGAACGGCCTCCCGGAAGCGAGTGTCGAATGAGATGAAGCTCACGCTGGAGCGCTTGAAGCCCGAAGTGCTGACGTTCGCCAGATTGTTCGCAATGACATCCTGGCAGTCGATCTGGGCCTTCATTCCTGCTGCTGAAACCTGTAGTCCTTGGATCACGTTTTCCGTCCTCCGTGTCATATCTCGACAGGTTGCCCCGGTAACTTTAGCAGTTTCTTGTACATCCGCCGGCCTTTTTCGCGGGCGCCGGTACGCTCTCCGGGCGGGCGGATACAGGCGCCGTATCCTTGACACCGGACCCCCTCGATGCTATACTTTCGCTGTAGAACCGGTCGGATGGATCGACCGAATCGCCGGCCAAGCCACCGATCTCGTTCTCGTCCGGAGGTGTGTTCTATGGAGCTGGGCGAACGGAAATGCAGGATTCTCGGAGCCATAGTCCACGACTACGTCGCCACCGCGGAACCGGTCGGATCTGAGACGCTTGCTCAGAGGTACAACCTCGGAGTGAAGCCGGCCACGATCCGCAACGAGATGGCGGCTATGTCCGAGTTCGGATACCTGCGACAGCCTCACACGTCCGCGGGACGGGTGCCGTCGGACCTGGGCTACCGATACTATGTGGACAACCTCATGCCCACCCCCCGGCTCGGCTCGCGCGAGAGCGGCCTGGCCCGCCAGTGCTTCGACAATTGCGAGACGGAGGTCGAGGAACTGGTCCAGCAGACCTGCCGGATACTCTCCTCCCTGACGATGTGCACATCCGTGGCTACTCCGCCGAAGACCGACGCCGTAACCGTCAGGCACGTTATCGTCTCGATCGTCAGTCCCGGCAAGCTGCTTGTCGTCACGGTGCTGAATACCGGCCACGTGAGCCACAGGTTCGTCGAGTACGACGGCTCGCTGAAACCCGCCGACGTGCCGGCGCTGAGCAACCTCGCCAACGAGAGGCTCCAGGGAGCCGAATCGAGCACTGTCGTCGCTCAAGGGCAGGGGCCGTTTCCCAGGGAGCTGGCCGCGCTGAAGGACGTGTACGGCAAGGTTGTTCAGACGGTTCGCCAGGCGCTGATCGCCGCCGAGGATGATGAGATCTACATGGACGGCGCGGGCAATATTCTTCGCCAGCCGGAGTTTCATCAGGGTGAGCGGATCGCCGCTCTGCTGAACGCGCTCGAACAGCGCAAGGCGCTCTATCAGGTGCTCAGCAAGGCGCTACTCGGGCCGGATGTGGTCGTCATCATCGGCAGCGAGAACCAACTCGAGGAGATGCAGCACTGCAGCTTCGTCACCGCGCGCTACTCCGTCGGCGACAGAGTAGTGGGGAGCATCGGAGTCATCGGACCGACTCGCATGGACTACCGCCGCGCGGTCGGAGCCGTGAGGTTCATGGCGTCGAACCTCAGCGAAATGCTTGTTAACCTCGGCCTCGGCTGAGGTGCGCAATAAGGCGCAACGAATAATGAGTAACGAGTAAGGCGAGTTCGCCTTGCCCGTTACTCATTACTTATTGCCCCGGAGATACCAACCATGAGTCAGAACGTCAAACAGGTCAGCAAGGCCGCCGATGTCGATGAGAGGCTGGCCGCGCTCCTCTCGAACGCCGGGGCGGTTCGCGCGGTCGCGTCATCGGTCGAAGGCACGCTCGGTCCCAAGGGCCTCAACTGCATGCTGGTGGACAAGTTCGGCGACGTCACCATCACGAACGACGGCAGCACGATCCTCGACAAGGTCGAGGCAAACCACCCCGCCGCCCGCATGCTCATCAGGACCGCCAAGGCGCAGGACGAGGAGGTCGGCGACGGCACCACCACCGCCGCCGTGCTGGCAAGCGCGCTCCTCGCAGAGGGCGTCAGCCAGGTCGCCCGCGGAGTGCCGGTCACCAAGGTGATCGAGGGCATCTCGATGGGCATCCGCAAGGCGCTTGAGGTTGTCGGATCGGCTGCCAGGCCGATCTCCGGCTGGGACGATCCGCTGCTCTGGCAGGCGGCGTTCGTCTCCGGGCGCGAGAGCATCGACATAGCCGATCTCGTCGTTCGCGCCGCGCAGCTCGTCGGGGAGGAGAAGCTCAAGGATCCTGCATTCAGGCTCGCCGATTGCGTGGTTGCCCGTGAGGGAGCGCAGAACGAGGTCTTCACCGGGCTCATCATCGAGAAGGAGCGCATGAACCGCCAGATGCCGCGGTCGCTCGACGACGTTCGTGTCCTGGTCGTCGATGATGCGCTCGAGCCGGAGATGGTCGAGGATGATGCGCTCGGCACGGAGTCCGGATTCGCGCGGTACGTCCAGCTCCAGAACGAGTTTCGGGACGACCTGCGCAAGCTCATCGATCTCGGCATCGGCCTCGTAGTCGTGCACAAGGCGGTGGCGGATGCGGCTGAGGATATCCTCACCGACGAGGGAGTGCTTGTCATCCGGCGCGCGTCGTCAAAGGACATCGCGCGGATCGTCGAGCATACCGGCGCTCGGACTATCAAGCGCACGGGGCTTAGGAAGCCGATCGAGGAGCTGGGAAAGTTTGTTGGAAAATGCGAGCGGGTATACGAAGACGAACGGCTGGAGCACATCCGTATCATCGGCGGTGCGGGCAAGCCGGCCGCGACTATCCTAGTCGGCGCGGCGACCCGTGAAGTCAAAGAAGAGCGCGAGCGTATCGCCGAAGACGCCGCCGCCGCGGTGCAGGCGGTGGTCGCCGGTGGAATCGTTCCCGGCGGAGGCGCGATCGAGATTGCCGCCTCCCGCGAAGTCGCCGCCATGCGCGACGGGGTCAAGGGCATGGCCGCCTACGGTGTGGATGCCGTCGCCGAGGCCCTCAAACGTCCGCTCGGCCAGATCGTCACGAACGCCGGCTTCAATCCGCTTGAGAAGGTCGAGGATGTCATCGCCGCCCAGGCCGTGGAGGGAAAGAGCAGCCTCGCGGTGAACTGCGATACCGGCGAAGTATCGGACATGCTCGAGATCGGCGTAGTCGATCCCGCGAAGGTCAAGGTCCATGCTTTGAGAGCCGCCGCCGAGATCGCCGAAGCGATCCTGCGGATCAACACGATTATCAAGTGCAAGACCGGAGAAAAGGCTGATTCGTGATGCGTGATCGGCCGGTCCCTTCACTCATCACTCATCACTCGTCACGAATCACGCATCACTTGTTCGTTGAGGTTTCCCCATGGCAGAGAAGCGAAAGATTGATGCAGACTCAGATGAAGTACTCGGCGCGCCGGAGACCGACGCCCGGAAGCGGCGCGACCAGGAGTTGATAGACACCGGCTCGGTTCCGTCCGAAGTATTCCACGAGTCCCCGGACGAGGCGGACGTCGTCGCTGAGGCGGAGATCGAGCGCGTCCTGCCGGAGGATGTGCAGCATCTCAGGCTCAGATGCGAAGAGGCCGAGAAGCGCGCCGACGAGGAGCACGAGAACTTCCTGCGAACCCTGGCGGAGTACACCAACTTCCGCCGTCGCGCCAAGGAGGAGCTCGATCAGGCGCGCAAGTTTGCCACCGAGGATATCATCATCCGCCTGCTGCCGATCCTTGACAACTTCGACCGCGCGATCAAGGCAGCCGAGGAGATCGGTGACTTCGATGCCCTTCACGGGGGAGTCATCCTGATCCTGCGCCAGCTCCAGGACCTCCTCGAGAAAGAGGGTGTGCAGCCCATAGAGGCAGTCGGGAAGGAGTTCGATCCCAATCTTCACGAAGCCGTCATCGGCGAGGATACCGATGAGTATCCCGACAACACCATCATCGAGGAGTTCCAGAAAGGCTACACCCTGGGCGACAAGGTCGTGCGTCCCAGCATGGTGAAAGTCGCTCGGAATCGGTGACAGACCGCAGGCATCGGAAAGGCGTTGCTGCAGTCCGCAGTCTGCGGTCTGAGTCTGCAATCTTAGCGAATGCTCACACTCATCGCGTACGAGCCGGACAAGGGTACATGTGAGATCGAGAATCTGGACACCATCAGCGATCTGATCGCTCAGCCGGATACCATAGTCTGGCTCGACGGGCTCGATCCCAGCCGCGAAGAGATCGACTTCATCGCCGAGGAGTTCGGATTCCATCCTCTGGCGATAGACGATTACTACACCCCCCACGAGCGCCCCAAGGTGGACGAGTACCCCGGGTACTACTTCATCGTCACCCATGCGCTCGACTACACCGCCGGTACGGGCGAGGTCTCCGCGAAGGAACTGGTCCTGTTCGTGGGACGGAACTACATCATCACTCTGCATCGGCAGCCGATGGAGATCCTCTCGCGGAGCGAGCAGATGTGGCGGCAGGGCCTGGCAAGCGCAGGCGACGGGATCGGCATGCTGCTCTACCAGATACTCGACAGTCTGGTAGACTCGTACTTTCCGATCCTGGACCAGGTGGATGATCAACTCGACGCTCTGGAGGACGATGTGCTCCGAAGCGGCGAACGGTCGTCCGTGGAGCGCATATTCCGGCTCAAGCGGGCGCTGCTCTTCATGCGGCGGAGCGCGACTCCTCTGCGCGACGTGCTCAATACTCTGTCCCGGCGCGATCAGCCCTTGCTTGCAGAGCACGACATCGCGTATCTGCGCGACGTCTACGACCACACTCTCCGGATCGTGGATACCATCGACACCTACCGCGACATCCTGACCGGTGCGCTCGATGCTTACTTGACGGTCATATCCAACCAGCTCAACAGCATCATGAAGACGCTCACCGTCGGTGCGATCGTGCTGGCCACCAACACCGTCATCGCCGGCATCTACGGCATGAACTTCGAGTATATGCCCGAGATCCAGTGGCGGTACGGATATCCGTTTGCCCTTGGTCTGATGGCTGTCACCACAGCCGGTCTCCTCTACTATTTCAAGCGCATCAAGTGGCTCTGATCCCCTGAGCCTGCGTGCTCCTGAAGGGCATCCTCCGCCCTGAAAACAGTGGCTTCCCACGCTCGCCTCCGTATCGTCCGAACACGCTTGCCCGTGGTTTAACGCTTTCTGATGGCAGGGTATCAGGAAGCGGAAACATGGGACTATCTTTCGTAGTTTCGAATCCCGCATCCCCACACATCAGGAGCGGAACCTGCAACAGGAGGTACGGTAGTGAGTCTTGCACGTTGGGAACCCTTCAGTGAGTTGCGCCGCATGCGTGAGGACATGGACAAGCTGTTCGGGAGCATGGCGATACCGAGCATATTCGCTCCGATGGAGGCGGTCCGCGCGTGTCCGGCGGTAGATGTCCTGGAGAAGGACAACAGCATCATAGTCAGAGCAGAGGTACCGGGGCTCAAGAAGGAAGATATCGAGGTTACCGCAACTGAGGACTCCATATCCCTCAGGGGCGAGTTCAAGCGTGAGGAGGAGGCCAAGGAAGAAGGATACTTCCGCCGTGAGATGAGAAGCGGCAGGTTCTTCCGCACGATCCCGATGCCGTCTGCCATAAACCGCGATCAGGTGCGGGCGAGCTTCCGCGACGGCATTCTGGAGATCACCGCTCCGAAGGCCGAAGAAGCCCAGGCCAGGGAGACGAAGATCGAGATCCAGGGATAGTTCCCGGAGAGGTGTCCGTACCACCGGCACGGACGCCGGTACGATCGTACGAGTACAATGCAACTCAGAGGTAAGAGAGCATTGAGAGGAGGCAGCAAGAGGATGAGAATCGCAATCGCAGTAGCAGTTCTGCTGATGCTGTCAGGAGCAGTATTCGCAGATGTGAACAATGTGAACCTGGGGTCGGTTCAGAACTCGGGCATATCCGGTACGGCCACCACCATTACCGGCACGTACGGCGGCGTGACTCCTCACACCCATCTGGAGTTGAACGCCCGCATGAACCAGTTGCCCCCGTCAGACTCGGTCTATCAGGCGTGGCTGATAGACAACCAGAGCAACGCGAGGCAGAGCCTGGGTGTCTTCGAAGGCAACTTCCTCAGCGCCGACATGACGTTCACGGCCTTCAGTGACACCGGCCCCTGGGACGCCGTCGCGGTGTCCGTGGAGCCCGCAAACGATATGAACCCGCTTCCCGACAGGATCGTGGCGCTCGGCAATCTGCCAGGCAACGACGTTGCGAGCAACGACTTCGACAGGGTCGCAATCCTTCCGCCGGATGAGTCGCTCCAGCGTCAGTTTGCAATGCAGCGGTTCAACATGACCAACCAGCAGGTGATGGCCCTGCGAATGCAGGGGCTGACCTACAGGGACATCAACCTGGTCGGGAACATCGCCGCACAGTGCGACCGGTCGCTTCAGCAGGTTGCTCAGGAGTATATGCAGTCCGGGGCCAACCTGGCTCAGCTTGCCAGCACGTGCAACACCACGGTGGCTTCTCTCCTGACTCCGGCGCCGGGAATCGCAATTGCGGGCGCTCGGCAGGAGCTGGTTCCGGGTACCAGCATGATGGTTCCGAACTTCTACCTGACCCGGCCGAACGGCGCGCGCGTGATCACCTACACTCAGTGGCAGCGCTTCAGAAATTCCGGCTACAGTTGGCGCGAAGTCGCCGTTGCCGCGAACATCTCGCAGCGCACCGGTGAGCGCGTCGGCGACATCTTGCAGATGACCAGAGTCCAGGGCATGACCTTTGCCCAGATCGCCATGGATCGCAACATCGATCCCGATGATGTGATGGATGTGAGCGCATGGCCGTGGGAGCGCGATGGGACGGAGACGGTGATCATCGTGACGCCTCAGGGCACGATGACTACCCCTCCGGGCACAAGCACGAACGTGCCGAACTACTAGGACCGCATACCGAGATCGGACCGGATCGGAGCAGGCCGGTTGGCCTGCTCCTTTTCATTTCTGCCGCACCGGCGGCCCGAAGGTGCGCACGATGCTGTCCATCAGCCCGATGCTCTGCAGGCGCAGGACCTCCGTCACCCGCGTGAGTACCAGCGTCGTCAGCACCGCCATGACTGCGAGATTGAGCGTCTCGAAGTCCGTGACAGGCCTCAGTGTGCGCCAGACGAGCCACGCCACCCATCCGATCAGCAGGATGATCGCTACGGACAGCATGTACGCCCATCCCGGCGTCTCGAGCTCATAGCTCACGCGCGTCTGCCGTTCGCCGTGCGGCTCGACTTGCAGCACCGCGTGCTCGAGGGTCATCTGGTATTGCTTGAGGGGGAGTTCCGCATTGTCGAGCGCGTTCAGAGGCCAGTCGGCGTAGGAGTGTGCTCGGAGATCGACGGTGTCGGGGGCGATCCACTCGGTCTCGATGCCGGTCTCGAAGACCTGCTTGCCGGCCAGTGGAGCCAGCGCCATGAAGTTGCCCGTGCGCCCTCTGACCGACACTATGGCGGCCGCCTCGGCGTATTGCATCTCCGGCAGGCCGTCGATCAGCTTCTTCACGTGCTCGATCGGGGTGTCGAGCACGAAGCCTCGCGCCGCCCACGACCGGAACCCGAAACGCTTCGTCCCGCGAACCGGCCTCACGTGATGCGGGTCTCGCTCCACCCAGGCGTGCCATCTGCGGTACAGGACGAGGATCGGTACGCCGACCGCGAGCAGTATGAGGATGTCGATCAGGATCGTGAGAAGCATGGTGTCCATATGGAGTGCGACGGCTCGGCGTCGCTCTGGTCCCGGGCGGCTTGGCGCCTCTGCTGTCCCCCTTACCAAGGGGGACCGGTCGCTCTGGCGACCGAGGGAGTCCGGCGTGTCGAGCCACGCCTCGGCAAAGCGGTGTCCAGCCGCCGCATTCCATAGCATTATACCAGATCGCGTTGACCCATGAGCCATCGGCCACTATAATAATCCCGTCTCATTCACCACCCGCGAGGACGCCTAGTTGGAGAATACACCGAGGGAGATCGCCGAGGAGCCGGTACTGCTGACCTGGGAGCTTGACAGCCGCAGACGCTGGTTGTTCATTCTAGCCTCGGTTGTCTGGGTTGTCGTGGTGATCCTGCTTTCGTCAGCGCTGCCAGTCCATCATCTCAGGCCGCCTGTCGCAGTCGGCCTGTTTGTCTTGACCTCATCTCTTGTTGTCCCGCTTGTGCGTGCCGGTTGGGAGCTCAAGTGCAAGGCGTCAGCGGTAACGGTGAGAGACGCCATGGGCCTGCAATCAACACTGTCGTGGAATGAGATCAGCAGACTGAGGCCCGGCAGGTACGGATTCACCGTTCTTGAGTGGAAAAGCGCCGTGGGCAGGGCATACCTTCCCATCCCGCCGGACGTGCGCGACAAGCTGATAGCCATCCTTCGCGAAACAAGCAACGCCCGGATCATCGGCTTCGACTCGGAGGCAGACTGACATGTTCGATCCCGAGAAGTACCGCGACCGCATCGAGGAGAACAAGCGGCGCTACCGGATATCTGCATCCTGGCAGGAGCCCGACCGCGTGCCGATCCATATCAGCACCGGCGGGAGCTTCTACTCGAAGCTCTTCGGCTACAACATCCGCGACTACTACACCGATCCCGAGGTCTGCATGGAGGTCCAACTCAAGGGCCTCGAGTGGGCCTACGAGGAGCTTAGGGACGACCGGACCGGCTACGGTCTGCACGTCGATCTCGGCCCGATCGCGGAGGGACTCTACTTCGGCTTCCCGATCGAGTACCCCGACGACACCTCGCCCTGGATCGTGAGAGCGCTCGAAACGCCGGAGCAGATCGAGGCGTTCGAGGTTCCCGATCCCGCCGAGTCGCCCGGCCTCGCGGATGCCTGCCGCCGGATCGAGGAGTACAAGGATCTTGCGAAGAAGCGCGGCATCGACCTGCCCGTCGGCGGAGGGATCGGCATCCATCCGCCGCTGAGTTGCGCATGTGCCCTCGCCGAGCCGGAATTGATCTTCACCCTGATGGCCGAGGAGCCCGAGCTGATCCACCGGTTCTTCGCCAAGCTGCTGGAGGCGTTCTGCCGGCTGATCGACTGGCGCGACGGCATCTCCGGGCGCAAGACGGAGTCGATCGGCCTCGCGGACGACCATTCGGCGTTTGTCTCCAATGCGATGTACCGGGAGATGGTGCTCCCGTACAACATGGCGATCTACGACCGATACGGGAAGAAGGGGCGGTCGCTCCATGCCGACGGTCCGAACGATCACCATTTCGAGATGTACGCGAACGACGTGAAGCTGACGAGCATGGATATCGGCGGCTTCAGTGATATCGCCAACGCCAAACCCGCGCTTCACGGCAAGACGAGGTTCTCCGGCGGTCTGAACTGTCGCGACCTCTACTACGACCTCGAGACCGCCAAGCCGGTGATCGACCGCGCGATCCGCATCGGAGCGCCGGGTGGGGGATTCACGCTCGCGGTCGGTGGCGAGACCTACGTCGGCGTCAACCCCGACACGCTCGTCAAGGCCGTGGAGTACGCGAAAGAGGCAGGCAGGTACCCGGTATGCACCCAGTGAGGTGACACTCCCGCCTGCATTGTATACCGCCGCCGACATCCCGGGCGTCTAATGTGTGCGCTTGGCGGCTCGATCTGCTGCAGTCCGCGGCCTGTCGTCCGCAGTCTCACAAGGAGGGCGCGGGATCGCGAACATTGTCCCCCGTTTGTGCGTACAATTGTATGAGAGGTGGTGTCTCCCAGGTGTTCCGGGCCGGTGAGGCATCCCTGCCCAGCCTCAAGACGGCGGCTTCGATCCTCGGGGGCTGCGGAGTCGCGGGCTCCGTCTGATGCGTCCAATGTGTCAGGCTGGTTTGACTCGTGACTCCTGAATCCCGTGCTTTCTTCCGAATATGCCTATTGGAGATGACTCCGGCCCCGTGGCCGGAAACATACTGCGTACAGGAGGCTCATGGTGAACAGAAACCGTTTTGGCTCGTTTGCCACGGTGACCATCGCATTAGCATTCATACTGTCCATGGTTGCGCATGCGGCGCCGCCGACCCCGCCGTTCCTCTGGGAGGCGGACTCGACCCTCGGCGGCATCGCTGACAAGGCCAAGATCACCAAGTATCTGGACAACCTCAAGGCCCGCGGCATCAACGGCGTCTGGATACAGGTCGAGCTCTACGTTGACGGTACGGTCAACTACAAGAAGACCACCGTCAGCGGCCTGGAGACCGCCGAGAAGTTCAAGACCGGCCAGTGGGCGAACGACGACTTCCTCAGCTACGTCATCAGCGAGGCTCGAAGTCGCGGCATGAGCGCCATGATCAAGTTCCACGGCAGCAACCACGTCGCCTGGGATCAGAACCCCGACTGGCGCATGGTCGACAGCAAGGGGAAGGAAGTCCTCTGGGGAGGCACGCTGAAGAACTTCTGCGTGAACGCCCCGTACTGGGACAAGATCTTCTTCCCCATGATGAAGGACATCGGCGCCAACTATGACGTGGACGGGTTCTACCTCGACACGTGCCAGGTAGCGTATCCGACGGACGATACCTGCTTCTGCGCCGCCTGCAAGGCCAGGTTCGAGAAGGAAACGGGGAAGAAGCTCCCCGCGAAGCCGGTCGCACATGCCAACTGGACCGATCCCGTCGTCAAGGAGTACGCCCTCAAGCGCGTCGAGTGGCTCAACGGTTTCTATGAGAAGTACGGCAAGGCCGTCGAGGAGGCAAAGCCGGGCGCGGCATCGATCCTCAACGTCAGCGGCGCCTACAACTCCTACGCAGATGGTCTCTCCGCCCGCCATGCCTGCAAGTACGTTACCTACGTTACGCCCGAGCCGGTGAACACACCGAGGATGTACGCGGTCAGCGCGAACAAGGCCCGCCGGCGAGCCGGCGAGAAGCCCGCGGACGAGATGCAACTCGCGCGCGATGAGATGGCCTTCTACTTGAACCGGTTCGGCTATCTGGAATTCCTGGTCAAGACGATGCGCGGCGACGGAGCGGGCAAGCCGGTCATCCCGTTCGCCCGCGAGTGGTTCTCCAGCAAGGAGAACGGCTATACAGGCCCGGTAGACCTCGAGATCGGTCAGGTCGAGGCCGCGCTGTCGGGTGGAGCGAAGGGATACTGCTTCTTCGGGTACCTCGGCACGGCGCTCGAGAAGGGGGAGACCGCAGGGACCGCATGGGACGATCCGAAGTTCATCGCCCACATGAAGAGCATCACTTCCGGGGTGCGCGCCGAGTGGCTCGCGGACATGCGGCCGGATTCGCATGCGGCCATCCTGTACGACAGGGACGCATCGTTCTGGAACAGGAACTACTGGGACCACTTCCGGACTGTGGGCAACCTGTACTCGATCATGCAGCACTGGCGCAAGATCCCCACGGACCTCATCGCCACAAGTGAGCCCGACATCCCCGGCTCCGCCGAGACCGGCTACAAGCTCACGGTGGACATCCTCAAGGAGTACGACATAGTCGTCGCTCCGGGTCTCGACTACGTGTGCAAGGAGGACCTCCAGACCCTCAAGGCCTACGTAGACGGCGGCGGACACCTGCTGATCCTCGGAGCGATCGGTACCCGCGGCAAGTTCCTAGGCCAGTCGATCTCCGACGATGCCTACGAGATACTCGGCATCACTACCGTGGGAGCCCCGACGCCGTCGGGATTCATCAAGGCGAAGTCGAAGGACCCGCACCCCGTGTTCGCGGGGTTCTCGCCCACCGGCATGCTCGGCACCTACCGCATGGCCTCCGACAAGGACGCGTCGCTCAGCTACACTGTGAAGCACGGCGACGGTTGGGAAGTGATCGCCGAGGAGATCGTGGACAACACGAGGCGGCCCTCGGTCATGCTGAAGCAGTTCAAGATGGAGACGAACATCCGCCCGGCGTATATCGGCTACATCAATTCATCCGATACGGCCGGATTCACCGGGGAGATGATGTACACCCTCTCCAACATGATCGTCGTCACGGGCACCAAGGGTCCGGATATCCAGGCCAGAGGGTTCAGCAAGACTTCGAGCCTCAATGTGTTCAGGTCGCAGGACGGCATGTCGAAGTACATCAATATCTTCACGCTTGACGGCGAGAAGAACACCGACATCACCGTGCGCGGCGACGGCTTGTTCCCGGTCTCAGCCGAGATCATGATCGACGGCAAGGTCCAGCCGATTGCCATCGAGACCAAGCCGTCGGGCAACTGCAGGATCAAGCTCCCGGAGCTCAAGCCGTTCTACGCGACGATCAAGATACGGTACAGGCCGATGGACTAGCCACAGCCTGAACAACCCAAGCAGCTGACCACGGGCGTCCGAAAGGACGCCCTTTCTCTTCCTGCTCGTATCGTGCAGGGCAGGGGATGGGCGCTGCCTAACGTTGATGAGTGCATGCTCCCACGGAGCATATCGTCCACAGCGAGCGGAGGTAGCCAAGTGAAGTGGTATGAACGGCCGGTCAGAATGATGCGGCTCGATTACATCGATGCCTTGGAGCGCATGAAGCATGCCGATCTGGATGAGCTGGCGCGCAGCAAGCATGACGACTGGCACATCAACTGCGAGTGGGTGATCGGCACCCTCGGCATTGCGCCGGGCCTCGGCTACGTCACCACCTTCAACACGCCGAAGTTCGAGAAGTACGAGCCCCTGGGCGACTGGGATCTGATCCGTGAGTATCTGCCCTATGCGCGGAAGTACGGTATCAGCGTGCTGGCCTACCTGAACATGCACTGGTTCTCGTACGATTTCGCCGACCGTCATCCCGGCTGGGAGCAGCTTCTGGCCGACGGCACTCCATATGGCCGCGTGAATCCGCTCTACGGGCACGGGACAACGTTCTGCGTCAACAGCGGCTGGAGAGACTGGGCGCGCGAGTTGATCATCGAGTGTATGAAGACCGGCATCGACGGTGTCTTTCTCGACGGGCCGGTCGTCTATCCCGGAAGCTGCTACTGCGCCGTCTGCCGCGAGCAGTTCCGAGCCGAGTATGGGACCGATATCCCCGAGGTCGAGGACTGGACGAGCGATACCTGGAAGGACTTCATCGAGTTCCGCGAGGACTCGATGGCCCGGTTCCTCGCCGACTGCCGGGAAGCGATGAGGTCGATCAATCCGGACGGAGTGATCTTCCTGAACGGCGGAAGTTGGCATGCCGGCGCATGGCGGGTCGCACGGGACATCGAGAAGGTGGGCGAGCATGAGGACTTCAACGGCGCCGAGGCGTTCTTCCATCCCGGGCCGAGGCAGCACGTCCTCCACTTCTGGGCGACGGCCGCAAAGCATCTGACGGCCGGAGGGAAGCCCGCCGTCGTCTTCAGCCACCACGCGCTCGGTTCCTGGCACTACATACCCCTGCCGCCGATCGAGGCTCAGCTTGCAATCGCGCAGACGGTCGCGTGCGGGGCTAATCCCTGGCTCGCGGCGTTCGACTACGGGCTCGATCACAGCCGAGACCTTGCGCTCGCGGGCGTCAGGGATATCCAGGGCTTCCTGGAACGCAATGAGGAGTACTATACAGCCACCGAGTCTGCCGCGGATGTGGCGCTCCTGTACTCCCGTCAGGGCTCGACGTACTACATCTCTCACGAGGATGAGATATTCGGCGATCAGGGCAGCGGCAAGGAGCAGGATCTGATCGCGGACCTCGGTACGGGGAAGAAGATCGCCGACTGGAAGCGCCGGAAGCAGATCTGCGACGAGATGCACGGCAACTCCTACCTCGGCTACTTCACGGCGCTCACGCGTTCTCATGTGCCGTTCGACGTGATACTTGACAAAGACCTCTCCCCGGAGGGGCTCCGCCGCTACAAGAGCCTCATCCTGCCGAACGCCGCGTGTCTGTCGGACGAGCAGATATCGGCGATCAGAGCGTTCGTCGAGTCGGGTGGGGGACTGGTAGCCGACTTCGAGACCGGTCTGTATGACGAGCGAGGGCGCAAGCGGGATTCCAATCCGCTATCCGATGTGCTTGGGATCGCCGGGTATGCCTGTGCGATGCCTCCGTCGACCGCCGAGGAATACGTCCGGATCAAGAGTGCGCATCCTGCGGTCCGCCGATTCACCGCGGGTCAGTTGGTGGCGCGGCCTCAGTACTGCCTGCAGGTGCGGAAGGCCGACGGGGCGGAGTCGCCGATCGTGCTCATGGAGCGCATAGGCCGCCTGTATGCCGGTCTGAAGGGCGAGACGGACTCCCCGGCTCTCATCACCAGCCGCTTCGGGAAGGGCAGGGTTGCGTACATGCCCGGGCTCATCGGCGACTTCTACGCGAAGTACCGCATGAGCGAGTATCAGTCGCTGATCACCGACTCGGTCCTCTGGGCGCGGGGAGACTCGGCGCTTCCGATTGAGGTCGAATGCCCCGCGACCGTCGAGGTCGAGATCAGGCGGCAGTCGGACCCATCGAGGATGCTGATCCATCTAGTCAATAACACCGGCGACATGCAGAGGCCGATCCAGGAGATCATCCCGCTCCATGACATCCGTATCAGGGTGGCGGTTGCCGGTGAGCCGAGAGTGAGCGCTGAGTCACTGAGACTCGACCTGGAGTACGATGAGATCGGCGGGGGTATAGAGTTCATACTGCCACGGTTAGCTTTGTACGAACTGGTGGTAGTAGAGGAGCCCGATGGTAGACGACCACAAGTATAGCCCCGGACGCATGGTAGCTTACCGCCACCCCGATCCCGAGTGTCCTCCCGGCGCATACGGCCCGGGAGGCCCGGAGCGCACGAGCGGCGTGATCACCGGCGTGCGGCTGGTGGAGGACGACGAGCCCTGGTGGCAGTACACGATCAAGAATACGCTCACTGAGGAAGTGAGAACCGTTCGTGAGTCCGACATCCTGCACGGGACCGACCGGAACTACCTCGACATCCGCAGGCGCGACGGCATCGCCTGGTCGGTGAAGCCGTCGGAATTCGCCGTCGGGGAGGCCGCCGATAAGTTCTGGCTCACGACGCTGAAGCAGTTCATCCGCACCGACATCCCGAAGCTCCTCCAGCGCGAGCAGGACGACGAGCGCGCCCGCACCGAGGGTCGAGATCTCCACCTTGCGGAGGGCGACTACATCAAGGTGCGCGGCGACCTCCGCCCGGAATCCGCGCGTCTGCACAACCTCTATGCCCGGGTGCTCTCCGTGTCCGCGCCGGACGTGGAGACACTCGATCTGCCGAGCGGTCCTCATCGAGTCCGGGCGGCTTACCACGTGCTCCTCGATGACGGGGCTGAAGGCGACATCTACGACGTCGAGGTCAAGGTTGCCTACACCACGCACGGCCGAGCCATCGTGCTCAACTGGAGGGCGGCGACCTTCCTGGCGGAAGCGTTCGGTGACGATCCGCCGTATGACCTGCGGCTCGACTACCTGAACGGCCATGTCTTTACTCGCGCCGAACTCGCAGAGCTCCAGGGTGACGAGCTCGCCGACCTGCTCGCGAGCATCCTGTACGCGAAGGGGTTGATCACCTGGGAGGAACTGCCCGCAAAGCACGACTCCCTGATGCGCTCGCCGGAGACCTTCCTGCGCGATCAGATACTGGCGCATTCACGGTTCGATATGGCGCGCAACCGACAGTTGACCGCGGATGAGATCGCCCGGATCAGGGATGAGGACCAGCGCTTCCGGGATCTGATAGAGTAACAAGAAGGGGCAGGAGTATAACTCCCGCCCCAACGTCCCGAACGCTGCAGTCCGCAGTCTGCCGTCTGCAGACGGCTACTCCACCTTCACAGTAACCTTCGTGGTGGCCGCATTGCCCGCCTGATCGACAGCCTTGACCTCCATGATGTGATCACCCTTCGAGAGCGGCTGGGTGGTGATCACGAAGGTCTCGAACTTCGAGTCGAAGATGCCGTCCGTCGCCGCCGCAGCCGCCCAGTCGTCGGCATCGACCTTGTACTGGACGCCGGCCAGTCCCACGAAGTCGTGGTAAGCCACGCCCTCGATCCTGGCGCTGTTGTTGGACTGGATCGTGATGGTCTTCTTGAACGCGGAGACTCGCGGAGCCTTGTTGCTCAGCACGATCGGCTCGGAGATCGCCTCAGCGGTCAGCGCATCTGTGGGATTGCTGATCCTGTCCGATGCCACCACTTTGACGAGGTAGACGCCGTCGGCGTACTTCGTCGTATCCCAGTTGGAACTCGTGGATTTCGTTCCGTTGTTTGCGGGCTTTTCGGCAGGCCGAGCATCGGCCTTGGGAGCGGATTCCCTGGGCGCCGTCGGTCCCGCAGCCTTCTCCTCCTGCTCGATCATCTGCGCTGCCTCGGCCATGATCTTGTCCTTCACTTCCTGAGGCATCTCCGGATGCTTATCGAGCTCGGCGGCCATCTGAGCCATGGCCTCTTCCGCGCTCATCGGCCCGTTACCGGCCGGCTCATTTTCGGGCGCGGCTTCCTGCTCTTCGGCGGGAGTCTCCTCCTCTGCCGAGTCGGATCCTTCGTTCGGTTTCGGTTCGGCCGCCGGCTTCACGCTGTTGGTGAGCGGCTTCCAGGTCTGACCGTTGTCGTCGGAGTAGAACACCTCGTAAGTGAGGGTGTCCTTGTCCGGGTCGGCGCCGGTCCATTTGATCGTCTTCGTCCTGGCCCACTTCTCACCGCCCTTGGGACTGGTCAGAGTCACCTTCGGAGCCTGGTTCTTGGTCAGGTAGACTATGCTCACATCCTTCAGCACCGGAGTGGCGGAAGGATCGTCGGTCTTCAGTGTCGCCAGATACTGCACGTATCTCCCCGGCGGACTGGCGATCTTGGCGCCGGACGCCGTGTACGGCAGAGACCATGCGCTCCACGACGAATCCGGCTCTGCCACGTCACCCGTGCGGGTCTGCAGGGTCAGGGATGTGCCCTTGGGCACGTCCGCCGTCCAACTGATCATGCCCCACTTCGAGGACAACTGGCAGTCGCGTACCGGCGACTCGTATGTTCCCTGCATGGCAACGCCGGCAGGAGCCGCGTAGATCGAGCCGATGTTTCCCGTTCCGGCGTAGACCTTCCCGTCCGCGGAAGCCAGGCAGAGGAACTGCAGGTCCTGACTGTTCTGAAGCGCGCAGACCGTATCGTCCTCCATCAGGCGGAAGATCGTGTTCGTGTTCGCTGCGTAGATGCAGCCGTCCTTCGATGCCGTCAGCGCCAGGATGCTCGTTCCGGCCTTGTCGAAGGCGACCTTCGGAGTGGCGCCCGGCGAGAGCTTGTAGACGACTCCCTTCGGCGCGGTCCCGGCATAAAGGCTGCCCTCGCTGTCCACCGTCAGCGCGGATATGGATGGTTCGGCGGCGTCGTAGAGCACCTGAGTCTTGCCGTCCGGGGTTATCTTGTAGAGTATCCCGTTCTGGCCCGTACCGACGTACACGTTGTCGTCCTTGTCCGCGGCGAGCGAGAGAGCATACGACTCAGAGGAATCGATGATCACATCGGTTTTGCCGTCGGGCGTGATCTTGTAGACCTTGCACTTGTCGCCGGTGGCCGCGTATACGTTGCCCTTGGTGTCGGTAGCCAACGCGACGATGTACTTCTCGTCCGCGTCGAGCAGAGTGGTCCCCACGCCTGCGGGAGTGATCTTGTACACCATGCCGTTCGGCGACGTGCCGGCATAGACGTTGCCCTTCGAGTCCCTGGCAAGGGAGTGGATCTCCAACTCCGTCGTGTCGTAGAACGTCGATGCCTTGCCGTCCGCCGCGACTTTGTAGATGATGCCGCGGTTGCCCGTCCCGGCATAGACATTGCCGTTCCCATCGGGCAGCACGCACCAGACGTATGTCTCCGGCGATTCGTAGAGCGGCTTGAGCGAGCCGGCCAGGATGAGAGCATCCTTGGTTGTCGCGGACGTGTTCTCCATCGTACCGAGCGAGAACTCCGTTCTCGACGTCTGCTTCCACACGGTCGGCGCTCTTCCGATCGCCTTCTCGTCGGCCTTGGGGGCGTCGGGCTTCTTCTCCTCACCTGAAGCCTTGTCCTTCGCGGCGCTCTCGTCCGAGCCGGCCGACGGCTTCGACGGCGCCGACGCCGATGCGGTCGGTGTCTCGACCTTGGCAAGCATCACGGTGTCGGTTGCGGCGTTCAGTCTCGTGAGATCGAGCGGCAGGAGGCTCATTCCCTCGGGCCCGGACTCTTCCCCAGCGCTCTCCTCTTCGGGGCCGCTCTCCGGAGGAGCCATCGACGGTCCCGATCCACCGGAGCCCGGGGTTGACTTCTCGACCTTGCTCTTCTTCTCGACGGTGATCATCAACTGCTGCTGGCCCGTGAGGACCCACTCGGTCGGGACGACTACCTTGACCTCCTCGCGCTCGCTGCCGAGCATGGTGGCCTTGGCGGATTTCATCGCGTCCGAGATCGTCGGCGGGAGGCCGGACAGCTTCTCGCCGGATATGGTAATGGCCGACTTGGGCAGCAGCACCTTCGCGACCAGTTCGTTGTTCTTCTCGCGCTGAAGGAACTTCTTGATGAGCTGTTGGACGTTCTCGACTGTGGGAGCCGGCCCACCCGGGGCGCTGCCTTCCTGGTCCATCTGCTGCGTGTCCATCATCGCCATCGGTCCGCCCATGCCTGCCATGCCCCGCACCTGAAGGGGCATGCGGCCCGGGGGGATATCCTTCGGCAGTTGGATGCTGACCATCTTCGTGATCGGGTCGGACTTGAACGGCTTCAGTACCACTCCGACATCGACTGTCTCGCCCGGCTCGAACTTGCTCTCCTTCAGGAAGATGCGCTGAATCTGAGCGGTCTGGTGTTTCGGCACAATCTCCACCGAGACATCGACCTTCTTCACGCCGACGGGGTAGAACCTGTTGTACTCCAGCATCATCAGGATCTGCTGAAGGTCTCCGGTAGCCGCCATGTCGATCATGACCGGGTCGAAGAAGATGTTCTCCCGCACGATGCTTCCGATCTCCTCCGCGACGACCTCGGTCCTCACCTTGGCGGTTGCGTCATCGGGGCTTCCGCGCATCTCGAAGATCGCCTCGGACGTCGCGCCGACGATCAGGCTGCTGGCGAAGAGCGGGTGGTTGAGCACCTGGACGTTGAAGTCTCGCTTTCGTCCGAGCGACTTGTCATCGATGTGGATGGTGACCGGGATCATCTTCGGTCCGGCGCCGATCTCGCCGGCGATACTCCACGGGCGGTCCTGGAATACGCGGCCGACTGTCTTGATCGGTGACGCGACCTTGCTGGAGATCATGATGCTCGGGAAGACGTCGTGCACGTAGGCGGTCGTCATCGCCGCATCGATCGCGCCCATGCCGTTCATGAAGGGGTTGGAGATCATTGGGTGCCCGAAGGCCAGAATCCTGTTCCCACGCCGGTAGGTGACCGTGCCGACGCCGGTGATGTCGAGGTCGCCGGTAGCCAACGATACGCCGACCGCTGCGCCGGGTTCGAGCTCGATGTCCATGTCGGCCTTGTCAGCCGGAGTGCCGGGGCCGGCGACGGGAACGATATTGAGCGGCTTCAGTCGGTCCGCGAGCATCGATATGATGTGCGGCGACATCCCTCTTACCGTGAACGGAACGGCGAGCGGGCGGAACACGAGCGTGCCGCTGCCGTAGTCCCGGCCCTTGCCGTCGTCGATGGCGACCTTGCTGAACACCCGTCCGGCGAGTGGAATCGGCTTGTCGAGATCGGCGGTTCCGAGCGGGAAGAAGGTCGATGGCTTCGACGGCAGCGAGGGGTCCCACGCATCGAGCATGTCCTCGATCGGCGTGACCATACCGATCGGCTCCTTGATGAACGCTTCGCCGTATGCGAATGCGCCGATCAGCTTGCCGTTGATGTAGACAGGGCTTCCGCTCATCCCCTGGATCAGGTTGGCCCCGCGCTCGGTGATCGGGCCGCCCTTCATCGTGACGAGGATGAGGCTCTTGCCGAAGTTCATCTTCTCCATCACGCTGATGACTTCGACCTCGAAGGTCTCGATCTTCGTGCCGCGGAAGACCGTCTTGCCGTAGCCCTTCATGCCTGGCTTGACGTCCTTCACGAGCATGATGTTCTTCAGATCCAGTGGGTCGATCTTCCGAGTCGGTGTGTCTTTTGCCCACAGGCATACGCTCGCGGCGAGCAGTGCGAATACCATGATGGGAAGAACAGCTAAGCGCCGATTCAACATATAGGGCCCCTTTCGGTCACAAAAAAAAGGTGTGAGCGGCATCAGGTGACTCCGCCCACTGGACTGTTTATAGCATTCATCACTACGCGCTGTCAAGGAAAATGCGGGAATACGGTCTTTGTCGCCGTTTCGGGAACGGCGGTTGACACCCCATGCGCACCGTGATAGACTGCCGGCGAGATGCTTCGCAGAATCGCCGGTGTTTTCCTGCTCCTGTCGCTGCTCCCATACGCCGCCGATGCACGTCCTGACGGTGTGGACTGGCGTGTGAGGCGGACCAGCCACTTCATCATCTATTACGCAGACCGCTCCGCCTCAGTTGCATCCAGAATCGCCGTATCCGCCGAAAAGTGGTACATCGATATCTCGGACAAGCTGGGGTTCTCTCCAGGCGGAGTGACACCGGTCTACTTGTACCCGGACCGAGTATCGTTCTCTCGCGCGACCGGCGTCGGACGCGCCGATACGGTCGTCGGGCTTGCGCAGGCTCACGTTATCAGGTTGGACGCGTCGGAGGTGTTCGCGAACGCCGAGCAGGTGATGGCGCACGAGATGGTACACGTCTTCATCGCACGGCGCCTCCACGGCAATACGGCGCGGATCCCTCTGTGGATGCACGAGGGTCTCGCGCAGTACCTGTCCGATGACTGGGGCGATGCCGAGCTTGAACTCCTCAGGGAGGCTGCATCGACCGGCGCGATCCTACCACTCGATAGTATCGGCGCGCGTTTCCCTGAGGATCAGAGGGGCAGGGCGATCGCGTACGCCCAGAGCTACTCGTTGGTGAAGTACATCGCCGATCGGTACACGTCGGAGAGCCTCCAGGATATCCTGACCGAGGTGAAGCGCGGCATGCGGTTCGAGACCGCGTGCTTCAACAGTCTGGGCACGGAGCCGGACGATCTGGAGCGGGAGTGGCGGCGCGCCTTGTGGGAGACTCACGGCATCCAGCGCTGGTTCACGCTGGGCACCGCCGTCGTCTCGGCGGCGATGGCTCTGTTTGCGATCCTGGCCTTCAGGTCCCGAATCCTTCAGAAGCGCCGCAAGATCCTCGAGTTTGAAGAGGAGCAGCAACCACCGACCGACGCGGAGCCGTAGGCGCGAACCCCGAGGCTATGGGAGCGGATTCCGATCCGCGAAGAGTGACGTCTTCGTAGGAGCAGCTTCCAGCTGCGACCAGGCCATGTAGGAGCAGCTTCCAGCTGCGATGGCACCGTGTAGGAGCAGCTTCCAGCTGCGATCGCGGCTGGAAGCCGCTCCTACAATGGGCGACCGGGCGGCCGTGCCTGCGGGTGTCGGTCAGGCACGGAGGCGCGGTCCCTACAGCCGCATGGAGACGATTTCCGCGCCGCTCTCCATCTCCACCACCTTCACCACACCGTCCTCGATAAGCCCGACGGTCGGCGCCGGCACTCCATCACGCTCGAACTTCGGGTGCGTCGGGCTGCCCGGATTGATGTGGACCATGCCGTGTAGTTGCTCTACCACCGGAAGGTGAGTGTGCCCGGTGACCAGTACGTCGGCCCCGAACCTCTCGGACAGTTGGTGTATCGACTCAGGAGTCAGCGTGTGTCCGTGGTTGACCACTATGCGCAGGCCGTCGATCTCGACGAACGCGTATGGTGAGAGCACAGGTATCTCGAGCAGTTCCTCATACACCTCGGGATCGACGTTGCCTCTCGCGATGACTATCGGTACCAGGCTGGTGTTGATGAGATCAACGAGCCCCATGGTATCGTAGCCGGGCGTGACACCGATCCTGGGCGGATGGTAGAGTACGTCGCCCGCGTGCAGGATCATTTCGGCGCCGCCGAAGCGCGCCATCGCCTTCTGCCACGATGGGACATTCCCGTGAGTATCGCTGATGATTCCTATCTTCATCCGTCATCCCTCCGTCCGCGTACGATCGTGCGTTCAACTCTGCTCCGTATCAGCAGCATTATTCCCCTGTACAACGCAGAGGGCCGGTGTTCCTCGTGGGACACCGGCCCTCTCTCTGCATAGGGATCCAGTGAGATCAGTGCAGGATGATCCTCAGATCGTCGATGCCCGTCTTGAGCCAGTAGCCGTGCCATGGCTGCAATACCGTCGCATCCGTCCAGTCATCATCCAGCCCCAGAGTCTTCAGGCTGCCGCTGCCGCCGGTATTCTCCCACCAGTAGCAGATGGTGTCCAGCCAGTGAAGATCCCTGGCGGTCACTATGGGCACTGTCGTCAGGCCGTTGCTCACCTCGGTCATGTTCCAGTCTCTGGGCGTGGTCGAGGGACAGCCGATGATCGACCACCCGGTCCTGGGTATGTGGATCGAGGGAGTGGCCGGCGGATCGCCGTCCGCCGGCTCATAGATGATGGCGCCGGCAGTGTCGGTCTGCAGCCAGTAGCCATCGGATACATTCACGCTTCCGAACAGCTCATCCCACTCCGAGAAGCAGATCAGGCTCTGCGTGGGATTGTCCCAGCGATACAGCATGGCGTCGATGTAGAAGCCGTCGAAGACCACCAAGGGATCCGGGTTCTTGGGTTGCACCGGAAGGCTGATGAGGTTCCATCCGGCTTTCACCGCGCCCGGAGGGGACACGATCCGGGCGGTTCCCTCGATAGCTGCATCCCGTCGGAGCACGTCGCCCGCCGCCACGTCGATCCCGCCGAAGACCCTCGGCTCATAGCCGGTCTTGCTGATCGCCAATGTGTAGGTACCCGGCGGCAGGTCGAGGAATGCGTAGGTGCCGGTCGCGTCTGTGAGCGTGGTCTTCTCGATCGGACCGCTCAGGGTGACGGTTGCCTTGTACACCCGGTCTTGGTAGATGTCGTCGTCCGGGTTGCCTGCATCGGTTATCGTTCCGAAGATGATGCCGGTGGCCGGCTCCGTCTTCCACGGCATGTCAGGGACCGGGGCCGGCTGGCTGTACAGGTTGATCCTGACGGCATTGAAGAAGTCCTCTGCCGGATCCGAGTCCCTGTTCGTGACGGCATAGCTGTAGCTGCATAGTCCGTCCGCGCCCGCGTTCCGCGAATAGCGCATCTGAGTGATGCTGTCGGGGATGGAGTTCAGGTAGACTCCCTGTCCGTCGACCGCGAGCCTCCCGGTGGCATTGGCAACTGTTGGCAGCCAGTCTGCCCACAGCCGGTAGTTCGGCTTTTGTGTAGCGTTGAACTCGCGCTTGTAGTTCATCAGGATGTTGATATCGATGATGTGCGATTCCATCCAGCCGCGAGCGTCCTGGAAGACGTTCTGGTACTGGGGTGTACCCATGTAGTCGGCGCTCGGGTCGGGGCCTTCCCATCCCACGGTGTCGACCGACATCTTGATGCGCGGGTTGATGTGCATCGCCTCGACGAAGCATTTCCGCACGAGGTCGGTGACCTGCTGCCTGCGGTAATCGCACCACACGCCCCAGTTCGGATCCGCCGTCGAGGTCGGCGGCGGATAGCCGAACTCTTCCTGGAAGCGCTGCTTGGTTATCTCGTTGTATCCCCAGGCTATCCCGGGATAGCGTATGTAGTCGAAGTTGACGCCGTCGAGCTGTGGGTACTTGGTGACGATGTCCTTCACGATGTTGGCTATATAGTCCTGAACACCCGGCACTCCCGGGTCGATGTTCAGATTACTGCCTTCCTCATAGCCGTTGTCGACATTCCGCATCGACCAGTCGCCGTTCGCGCTGCCGGGTCCATGTTCTCTCCATACGTGCCCCACCGGCGGGGTCGGGAACGACTTGTGCCAGGCGCGATACGTGACTATCCATGCGTGGACTTCGATGCCCACGGCGTGGGCCTTGTTGATGAGATCCTGGAGCGCATCGTAGTTCGCCGGATTGAGGTTCGACGCCCAGGGCTCGTAGTCCGACAGGTAGTAGGCATCGCCGGCCTTCCGCACCTCGACGACGATCGCGTTGTAGTTGGCCGCGGCCACCGTGTTCACGAAGTTGGTCGTCTCTTCGGGAGTGAGGAATCCGTTGTGCCAACTGTCAGCCCAGATCATGCGGTACTCCGGCGCGACGGCCGATGTGGAGAACATTCGGTCATCGGAGATGCTCTGGTTGCCCGCGCCGTCGCTCGACTTCACGCGGAAGTGGTACACCGTGCTCGTCGCCAGGCCGGTCAGGGTCACGCTGTGCATCGTCACGAGATCGGCGTCCTCGGGCGACTGACTGCCGTACGCGGCAGTCTCGCCGTATTCCACCTGTGACGTTGCCGGTTCGTTCGTCTGCCAGCGCACGATGGCGGAGTTCACGTTCCGCGACACCGTGATGTTGAAGATGGCCGGCGGAGTCAGGTCCGGACCCTCCGTCTCAAACACGTTGTCGTTCGGCGCGGATTCGTTCCCTTCGCCATCCCTCGATATGACCCGGAAGTGATAGACGGTACCCGACTGAAGACCGGTGATTACCACCCTGTGGTCCGTCACGAGAACATCGGACTCGATGGTCGAGGAGCCGTACTCGGAGGTGAGGCCGTATGCCACCTGTGACGTGGCGGGCTCGCTGGTCATCCAGGTGATGATCGCCGAGTTCGATGCGGGATCAGCATGGATCCCGGTTATCGTCGGCGGGGTGGTATCGGCCGCCTTCGTGTTGAACGAGAGGATCTCGCTGCTGCTGCAGTTCCCACGCGCATCACAGGACTCTACCCGGTAGTAGTACTTCGTAGACGGCGCAAGGCCCGTCAGCGTCACCGAGTGGCCGGTCACCAGATCGGCATCGGTCAGCTCCATGCCGAGTGCGTCGGTCAGCCCGAAGCGGACTCTGGAGGTCGATGCCTCATTCGTCGTCCAGGTTATCACACAACTTCCCGAGAAGGATGTGGCCTTCACGTTCGATATGACCGGCGGGATATCATCGATGGCCGGGGTGGTGAACGTGTGATCCTCGGACATATCGCTGTTTCCCGAGCCGTCCTCGGAGATCACCCGGTAGTGGTATGTGGTCAGCGGCTCGAGATTGGCCAGGCTCACGGCATGCTCCCTGACCAGTTCGAGGTCCGTTGCCGTAGTATTGCCGTATGCGGACGTAGTCCCGTACTCGACCCTCGAGGTCGCGTACTCATCGGTATCCCAGAGGACCACGGCCGAGTTCGGCTGAGGCTCGACTCTCACACCGGAGATCACCGGTGGGGTCGTGTCCGCCGAGGTGGTAGTGAACGATCCTTCCACGGGCACGGCCGGATTGCCGGCGCCGTCCACCGAGATCACTTTGTAGTAGTAGACGGTATCCGGGTTGAGCTCCCGGATGCTCACACGGTGCTCACTCACCAGTTGGGTCTTCAACGGGGTGGTGTTGCCGTAGCCGATAGTCTCGCCGTACTCGATCTGGGAGGTCGCCGGCTCCGTGGTGTCCCATTCGATGACTGCGGAGTTCGCTCCCGGTATGTGTACGACATTCTGGATCACCGGCGGATCATTGTCCTCGGGCCCGGTCCAGAACGTTCCATCTTCTGAGACTCTCTCGTTGCCGGCTCCGTCCATAGAGATCACTCTGTAGTGGTAGAGCGTTTCGGGCGTAAGATCGGTGATGCTTACCGCATGGCTCGTCACCAGAGCGTTGCAGAGATCGCTGAAACGACCGTAGTTGCTGGTAGCGCCGAACTCGACCCGGGAGGTAGCGGGCTCGTCGGTGTACCAGGTGATGATCGCGGATCTCGCCCCCGGGTTAGCACCGATGCCGGAGATGATCGGCGGCAGTCTGTCTCCCGTGCTGGAGTAGAAGCGGACCGCGTCCGCCACGACGATCTTGTTCGTGTTCGTCCCGCGGTTGGAGATACGCACGTGGCTCGACGTGCCTTGCGGCATCCAGTAGCTCCCGAGATAGACCCACTGGCCGCCGTTCTGTTGCTGGTTGACGAACACGGTGTTGTCGCCGCCCGCGTGGCGGATGGTGACTTCGGCCTGGGAACTCCTGTCGAGACCGGCGGTGTACCATATGTATACTTCCCATTGGCCCGAGTTGGGAGGAAGGCTCGGCGTGTAGGTGACCGAGTTGGCTCCGTCCGGGCTCTGATTGCAGTACAAGTAGTTGTTGCCGTACTTGCTGCTCGATGAGGTCTCGGTCAGCCACGTCCCTTCCACCGTCATCCAATCGGAATGGACGCTATCGTCGATCTTGAGGTCCGTAGCCATGGCTGCAGGTGACAGCAGCGCAAGGACCAGTACTGCCATCATAAACCTCAACAGTAGAACTCTCATTCGTCTACCTCCTTTTTGGGGCGAACAGCCGTGTGCCGTCCGCGTTTCCCTCATGTAAGACATTCTCGCAGCCCGAGGTGTTCCGCCTGCGGGCTGCGAGGCGAATGGATAGCAGGATCGATATTATCGGAGGGTGAGAGTAATATCGTCCACGTGTGTCTGGACCCAGTAGCCGTGCCACGGCTGAAGGGTCTCGGTCGGCGCGAAGTCCTCAGGCAGGCCGAAGTCGCACAGGCTTCGGGTGCTCGTGTCCCACCAGTAGCCCATTGAGTTCATCCAGCCGTTCGTGTGGGCGGCGGTCACCATCGGCACGGTCTCCGTCCCGCGCCTCACCAGTGTGTTCGACCACAGCTTCTCGCTGGTGAACGGGCAGCCGATGATCGCCCATCCGGCCTTCGGGAGCGGTATGTCGCGCGTCGTCGCGGCGCTCGGATATCCCTGGTAAGATATCGTTCCCGCCGTTGATGACTCCAGCCAGTAGCCGCTCTCGACGTTGATGTCGCCGAAAGCTTCGGGACTCCACGAGTCGTACAAGATGAGGCTCTGGGTTGGATTGTCCCACCTTGAGAGCCTGCTGTCTATGTCTATGCCGCTGAATACCGACTCGGGCGTGGGGTCCACAGGCTCGAACGGAACGCTGAGCAGGCTCCAGCCGTCCACCACCACTCCCGCCGGCGACGTCACGGTCGTATAGCCCAGTGCCACATCCCGCCTGAGCGTCTGCCCCGCCGCCAGCGTCTGACCCGTGTAGGTCCGGCTGGGGAAACCGCTCTTCGAGACGGTGATGCTGTACGTTCCCGGCGGAATGTCGATGAAGGCGTAAGTGCCCGTCGCGTCGGTCTGTACGGTTCGCACGACCGGACCGCTGAGGCTGACCGTTGCCTTGTAGACCCAGTCCGTGTAGATCGGATCATTCGGCTGCGCGGCGTTCGTGACGGTTCCGAAGATCGATCCGGTGGTCGGAGCTGTCTTCCACGGCATGTCGGGAACGGGGGCAGGGGACGCGAATACCGTCGCGCTGATCTGGTTGTAGAAATCGGCGTCCGGCTTGCCCTCGTCGTTGGTGGACCTGTAACTGTACGTCACAACCCCATCCGCGCCGTGGTCGCGAACCGCCTGCATCTGGATGATGCTGTCAGCGATCGAGTTCATGTACGCTCCCTGGCCTTTGACGCCGTGCCTGCCGTGTCGGTTGTTCACTACGAGGTCGGTCCAGTCGCGGTAGTCGCGCGCCGATCCGGCCGAGCTCTCATCCTTGTAGCCCATCGGGGTCAGGATGTCGATAATGCCCTCTTCGGCCCATGCAGGCCAGTTCTGGAAGACGCTCTTGTATGTGTCGGTCCTGGCGAAGTCGTAGTGCGGGTACAGGCCGCCCCAGCAGGTGAGGCAGGCGGACATCTTGACACCCGGTCTGATCGATGTGGCCTCCACGTAGCACTTCCGCACCAGATCGGTGATCTGGCTGCGTCGATACTCGCACCACTGGCTCCAGTGGGGATCGCTCGACGATGTGGGCGGCCAGTATCCGTATTCGTCGAAGAACCGCTGTCGTGTGATGTCGTTGTAGCCCCACTCAGGGCCCTGATAGCGGATGTAGTCGAAGTTGATGCCGTCCACATCGTACTTGGTGACGATGTCCTTGACGACCTTGCAGACGTAGTCCTGCACCTGGGGAATGCCCGGGTCGAGGTAGTAGCTCGATCCGTCGTTGTTCCCACCTGTTGAGCTCATCATCGCCCATTCCGGATGCTGTGCCCAGAGGTGATACGAGGGCGGATCATTCCAGGCCGTCCGCCAGATTCGGTAGGTGACGATCCATGCGTGGACCTCGATCCCCTCGGCGTGCGCCTTGGTGATGAGATCGGCGAGCGGATCCCACGGCGCGGGCTGCAGTATGTTCGAAGCTCGCGGTTCGTAGGCCGAGTTATAGTACGCGTCTCCGGCCTTCCTGACCTCGGGGATGATCACATTGTAGTGATGGGTCTTCGCCGTGTTGACGAGGGCCGTCACCTGGCTGGGACTCAGGATGCCCTCGCCCCAGGTGTCCACCCACATCGCTCGATACTCGGGGATCGGCGCGCTGGTGGTCGTGAAGGTGTAATCGCCCGAGACAACGGAGTTCCCCGCGCTGTCGTCCGACTTCACCCGGAAATGATACGTCGTAGCAGGCGACAGCCCGGTTACGTAGGCGATATGCTTGGTCACCAGGTCTGCGTCCCTGGCGGTCTGGCTGCCGTAGCTCGTGGTGAGCCCGTACTCGACCTGCGAAGTCGCAGGCTCGTTGGTCGTCCATCGGATCACGGCCGAGACGTAGTCAGGCGTCGTGGACACCCCTGATATCGCCGGAGCGGTCGTGTCGACACCGCCCGATGGTGATACGAACCTGACGGCGTCGGCCATCACGCTCTTGCCTTCCGACCCCAGGTTGGTGATCCTGACGTAGCCGCTAGTTCCCTCCAGCAGCGAGTAAGCTCCGATGGGAACCCACTTGCCGCCGTTGATCTGCTGGTTCACATAGACATGGCTGTCCCCCGAGGCCGAGTGTACGATGTACTCAGCCTGCGTGGGCCGGTTTCCGCCGGCGGGATACCACGTGTAGATCTCCCAGTCGTTCGACGTTACCGGGATGGTCGGCCTGTAGGTTGCCGTTCGTCCGCCCGACGCATTCTGGGCGCACCAGTTGTAATCGGCGCCGTACCTGCCGGACGCCGTCGTTCCCAGCGCCCATGTCCCGACCAGAGTCGCATCGCCGTTGTCGATGATGATCTCTATCGGTGTACCGAAGCCCGGCGCTGCGAGCGCCGACGCAATGACTATCGTGAGAATTAGCTTCCACATTGTACTGCTCCCGGCCAGGTTCATGTCTGGCCACTGTTCAGAGCACCGCAGGCCGGCGCTCCGAACACGAAATGTATTGGTGTTACCTCAATATCAGAGACAGGTTGTCCACATATGACTCAACCCAGTAGCCGTGCCACGGGCGCAGGGTGGTGTTGCCGGGGAAGTCCTCCGGCAGGCCCATGTCGCATAGACCCTGAGTGCGGTTGTCCCACCAGTAGCCCATCGAGTCCAGCCAGAGCTTCGACTTGGCGGCGGGCAACGGCTCCACCTCCGAGCCGCGTACCACCAGTGTATCGCCCCAGACGACCTCGGAGGGGAATGGGTTGCCGATCAGCGCCCATCCGGCTCTCGGCAGAGCGATGAGGAAGTCGCAGGTGGAACCGCCGTATGCTGTGGTCTCCAGCGGATAGCTCGTGTCTGCGCGAAGCCAATATCCGTCGCCTCGCATGATGCGGCCGAACGCCTCCGGGGACCACTCGTCATAGATCAGCAGGCCCTGAGTACGCGCATCCCACCCCTGAAGTTTGCCGTCCAGAGGAACGCCGGCGAAAACGGCTGATGGTGACGCGTTGAAGGCAGTGGCGGGGATCGCCAGGAGGTTCCACCCGGCGCGAATCGTGTCATCCGGCGCGCGCACCGTGACTCCCGGGTCCACGGATATGTCGTTATGCTCGCGAAGTACCAACGCGCAGTGAAGACTGCCCCCCAGATCCTCGACACTGCCTATGCCCCGGAGGCGCACATGCGTATTCGTATCCGGAGGTGTGATCACGTTGCCGTCAGCCAGGCCGGAGTACTTCACGCGCAGCCCCACGAATCCGGTCCCGTCCCTCAGCCCGCTGCCGTCGTCCACGTAGAAACACTCCGCCGAGGTATCCACGGCGGTCACCCTGCCGACGGTCTCGACGAGCAGACCGGTCTTGGTGAGGTCGGCCCCGGCCTGCCGGATGTTCGGCGACGTGTCGGCCAGGTCGCGCGCTCTGATCTCGATCGGCCGTATCTCACCGGCATCAGTCTCGATGGTGTAGACGATCGGATTGGCGATCCGGCGCTCGCCGGCCGGTGTCGTGCCGAGCGTCCCGTAGACCTTCACGACGTCGCCCGGGTACGCCAGCACATCGGTGTCGTCAGGAAGCTCGACCAGTATCCCGGAAGTCCGGTTCTGATCCTCGATGTAGAACCGGTTCAGCAGTTGGTTGTTGCCCGCTGTGACCGTCATCGGCGGCAGTTCCACTCCGGCGCCGTCGGGCAACTGCCTTGCTTCCGTGATGCTGGCGACCGAAGTCCCGGATGCCAGGAAATCGACCGTCCGGACGGCCCCTGCCGTGATTGTGACCGGCTTGGTCTGGACGAATGAGCCTTTGGTGACCGTGATATCGTAGTCCCCCGGCGCGAGGTTCATGTAGGCGTAAAACCCTGTGCCGTCGGAGTACGTCCCGTACCCGCCTCCTCCGCCTGATGGAATCACGGAGATCCAGGCGGCATCCAGGCCGGCGCCCCGCAGCGGATCGATGATCACACCCTTGACGTGACCGACGGTCGGATCCGTCTTCCACGGCATCGCGGGCAGGCCGGTCGGCTGAGCGAACGGCTGGGAGATCAGCGAGGAGTAAAACGTCGGCTCGTTGTCCGTGGACGAGTTGCTGTCATCCTTGTGGGTGAAGCAGTATCTGTAGATGCCGATTCCCTTCGCGCCGTTGGTGCGCGCGAGCCCGATCTGGGTCATCGAGTTGCTGATGGTGTTCATATACGAGCCCTGGAGCGCGAACGTCAGCCTGCTGCCGCCGTTGGCGACTGCCTCGCCTACACGGCTCGTGAACGTCGTGTTGCTGGTCGTGTAGATCATCGGATAGTTGCAGTCCAGGATTCCGGCCATCATCCAGGAACGCCAGTCCTGCATCTTGTCGGTGTAAGCCTCCGATCTGCTGCCGATCGTGGCCGCGCCGATCACGATATCGGGCTTGATGGCGATGGCGTTCGCGTAGACTTTGCGGACGAAATGGGTCAACTGCTCCCGTCGCCATGCCGACCACAGGCCATCGGTGTAGTAGGGTATCGCAGGAATGGGATTGTACCGCTCCTGGAACCTGCTGAGCGCGACGTCGTTGTATCCGGAGTTGGCCGTGGGGTAGCGGATGTAGTCGAACACCAGGCCGTCTATCGGATAATGGCGGATGATGTCCATCACCGCGTTGTAGTTCCATTCGGCGGCTCGCGGATGGCCCGGGTCGGTGTAGTATCCTTCCGTGGAGAAGAGAGTGCCGCCGGATATCGACTTGGTCAGCCAGTCGGGATGGCGGTTTATCAGGTGCTCGGAATCGTCGGTGACATTGGGGCTTGATATGCGCTCAACCACTACCCAGGCGTAGACGTGGATGCCTTGCTCATGTGCCTGAGTGCAGAGATCCATGAGGGGATCATAGCCGGGTGCAAGCTCGGGGGCACGCCGATCGCGGTTAGGCCGAGTGGGGAAGTAGTACGCGTCCGCTTCCTTGCGTACCTGTGCGACTATGACGTTGCAGTTCGACAGCTTGGTCCTGCTGACAAGGGCGCTGACTTCCTGCGAATTCTTGAAGCCGGGACCCCAGGCGAACGCCCACATCGCCCGGTGTTCGGGGGTCTGGGCGGCGCATGGAAGCGCGACTGCCGCCAGCAGGGCTGCAGTCGCCAGCCATCTGAGCGCGGTTCTGATGAATGCTCCAGTCCCCATAGTCCTGTCCTGGATGCCGATCGGCATGCAACCGTCACTTCACAGCAAGCAACTCGGTCGGAGAACTTGAGAGATTCCGGTCTACCGCGCACCTCAATTATAGTTCCCAAGCGTCGCTGAGTCAAGCAATCGCGCCAAAACCGGTAATTCTGCCGGTATGCCCACAGGCCCATCCCGTGCTGCCGGTCAGTGCGCTGGCAAAAATACCAGTTTTTCAACGGATGATATACCGTTGCGGTCTTTGTGTAGTATAATTGGTCCATACGCTGCATCCGGACGAGAAGGGCAGCGGCCCTTCCTCACGACAACCGATTGCCCGTGCCATGCCACGGCCTGTCTTCCCTTCCTGCCGCTAGTTATGGGAGTCACGGTCCTTGTGAGCCGCATCGGTAGGTCAACGAGTGAGCCATCGGAGCTGGAGATGGGTAAGGAGGGAGATCGGATGAAGCTCGTACGGGTCTGCATCCTGGTTGCCTGCGCGCTGGGTCTGTTGGCATCCGCCGAAGCTAAGATCATCGTCTACGAGCCCGTGGGCTGGGCGCAGAGCAGCCTTGCCAGGGTATCCTACCGTCTCAACTGCGACTCCGCGTATGTAACCGTTACCATTCGCGCCGCTGACGCCCACGGCAATCCCTACGGACCGCCGGTGCAGTCCGAGACCTACTACGAAGATGCGAGGGGCTACCACGAGCACTTCTACTACGGTCTGGCCCCAGACCGCTATGTCGCCACCATCACGGCCGGTGGTCTCAACGAGAGCCATTGGCGTCCTATCGCAGGCATCTATAAGTTCAACGAGCCGACGATAGAGTATCCTCCGCCCAATCCGACCGTTCCGGACATCGAAGGATGGTACGGCATAGCCGTGAACACTCGGCCCGAGAGCCCGTACTTCGGCTACACCTATCTGCCGCACAAGAGCTATCAGGACGTCTACATATACCGCGGCGACGGCTCATTCCTGCGCACCATGGACGATACGGGGATCTACTGGGGCGCGAGCGCTCCCTGGGACGCATGTGTCTCGGGCGATGACTACGTCTACATCGGCGACCGGAGCAACAAGATCGTCTACTGCTGCAAGCCGGATGGAAGCGGGATCGAGTCGGTATCGCCCGGGATCACCTACTCAAGGGCCCTCTACGCACGCACCGACGGCGCAGGCGTGACGTACGTCTACGTCACCGGCGGATTCGGGGATGTGTACCAGATAACCCTTCAGCCGGACCACCAGACCTGGGGCACGCCGACGATAATCGCCACCTTCGGGACCGGCCTCAGCGATGACAACTTCAAGATCGGCGGGCTCTGGGTCAGTCCGGCCGGCGACACCATGTACGTGTGCTACGACGGCAAGGTTCACAAGCTGGTGAACTCCGGCGGAGTGTGGACTCGCGCCGCCGCGCCGTGGCCTGTCGCCGTTCCGTCGTGCTACGATGTCGACATGAGCCCCGACGGGACCAAGCTCTGGGTCTCGAGCAACTCCGCGTACAGTCCGCCGAACAGCAGAGCCATCTACCAGATCAACCCTGCGACGGGCGTCGTGACCCCGATCGACAACAACACGGTCACGTGGGCTCACATGATCAAGACCGATGCAGCCGGCAACGTCGCGTTCACATACGGCAAGGCCACTCCTACCTGGGCGCAGTTCTACTGGGCGACTTTCACCGAGCCGGGTGCGTCCTCCTATACTACGAAGACCAATACGTTCACGACCACCGGTGACCACCTTCCCGTGATGATCTACTATGCGGTCCAGCCTACGAGCGTTCCCGGTGATGATACGTCTACCGCCACTTTGACTGCGTGGGTCTATGACGGCGACGGCTGGGATGATCTGCAGCATATCACTGTGGACTTACACACCGTCGGCATTCCCGACGATGTCACCAGTACCAGCAAGGTGCGGAGTTCGTCCGACCCTACGGGCAGGACGGCCATCCTGACGGTGCCGGGGCTCAAAGCGGCAGTCGGAGCCAGGGTTGGCACTCACGATCTTCCCATCACGATCACCGATACCATCGGCTCTGTCAGCGACGATGTTCAACTGAGGGTGACCGGTACCACCGTGACGTTCACGGTCAGGCACAACGAGACCAACCGCCCTGTTCCGAACGCCTTCGTGCGCGCGGTAGGCGGCACGCCGGGCCTGCCGGGATACCCGTATGAGTACAAATCACCTCTCACCGACTCGAATGGCGTCGCCAGCATGCAGTTGAGCCAGGGAACCTACGACATACAGGCGATCAAGGCAGGTTACGGCAGCCTCCCTCCGATGCGGATCGTCGTCGGTCCGAATGCCATGTCATCGGACCTCCATCTGCGTTCGTGTACGGTTGCCGAAGCGAAAGCGCTGCCGGATTCCACCCTGTGTAATGTGAAGGGTGTCGTCTACGCTGCCACCGCGGGGCCGTATGTGTCGCCGAACGCGCCGGCGGTCAAGGGCCTGGCCCTTCGAAAGGATATGACCAGCTACTGCTATCAGTGGTACGTATGTGACCCCGGCGATCCCAGCAGGGGGATACTGATGGTGTTTCCCGAGCCGCAGGATCCGTTCAGCTACCAAATGGACGATCCGGACGATCCGTGGACGTACGTCGGTCCCAGGCCGAGAGTCGGAGACACCGTCCGCGTCACGGGCATGCTGGCGACTCCGGGCGGGCACGAAAGGCGTATCCGTGTGGATACCACCCTGCCGATCGCCAGTGATGCCTACTACAACTACGGCAACATCGGCGGCCTGCCGGTATCACCGATCGGCACAACCATCCCGGAGTTCATGCACGGCAACATCTCGTCTCACCCGTCGTGGGGCAGGTACGCCATGGTCATGGGCGCCATGGTGCTCAAGACCTTCCCGGACGGCGAGCCCTCCGGCCCCAGCCTCGGCGATCCGATCCCGTATGCCGTGATAGCCGACTATGCCGGCAACCTTGCGGAGGTAGTGATAGAGACGCCGCTCACCACAGGTATCAGCGCGTGGCCTCAGCCCGGTGCGGTCTACACCTTCCAGGGGCCGATAGGTAGGAGAGCGCGCTACGGAAACGGTTGTATCCGGGTTCGCAGCGCTTCCGACATGATGCTCTCCGAGCCGGCGGGCCCCAGGGGCGATTCCGTTTCATCGGTCCGCGATCTGCCTGACGGTTCGTACGTGAACGTGGAAGGCATCGTGACAGGCGTGTGGGCGACGTGCTTCTTCATCCAGTCGGCCGATAGAAGCAGCGGCATCCGGGTCAACGCCGATGTGGGATACTACGTCAAGCGAGGTGACATCGTCCAGGTGCAGGGCATACTCGGCATCACCGACGGTGAACGCGCTATCAACCCGAGCATGCCGGCTATCGTGCATGGGAGCACCACAGTGCCGTCCCCTGTCGCCCTCCGCAACCGTGATCTCGGCGGCGGAGATGCGAGCCCCGATAATCCGGGTGTCACCGATGGACGAGGGGCGCTGAACGTTGGACTGCTGGTGAAGACTACCGGCGTCGTCACCTATTCCGGCGCCGGGTTCTTCTACATTCACGATGGCTCGAACCGGACCGACAGCCCTCTCGACGACGGCTCGGGGATGCTCGGCGTGCGCATAACCAGCAACATTGTGGCGTCTCCGGGCGACTGGTTAGAGGTCACAGGGGTCTCGAGCACCGACACTTACAACGTTCCCGGAAGGAACATACCGACCATCATGCCGAGAGACGCCAACGACGTCACGTGGGGCTCCACGCTGAGCACAGTCACGAGTCCCCCGGGCAGAGTCCCTGCGGGCTGGAGTCTGATCGCCGTGCCGGCGATACCCGAGGATCCGTCTCCGGAGAGCGTGTTCGCCGGTATTCCGATTGATGGGAATCTGTATCGCTGGGAGGCCGCCAGTCGGAGCCTGATGATTTACGATGCCTGGAGCCCGGAGAGCTACGGAGGCATCCTGCTGGGCGACGGGCATTGGCTGCAGACCACCGCACCCGCGACGATATCGTACGAAGGCCGCTACCAGGCCAATGACCAGTGGATCAGCCTGCCGTCGGTTGGGTGGACATTGATCGGCCAGCCCTTCAACTACAGCACCCCCTGGGCGAATGTGAAGGTCCACAACGGCAAGTCGGTCCTGTCGATGCATGATGCGACACGGCTCGAGGGGTGGATGAACTCGGTCGGCTACTGGTGGGACAGCGCGACTCAGGGGCTGTGCGATCTCGGCCTCGAGGAAGACTTTGCCTACCATACTACCCTGCAGCCCTGGCATGGGTACTGGGTGGAGTCGTACGTGGACAACCTGTCGCTGATCATCCCTCAGAACTGAGATCTTCACAAGCGCAGTGGCCGACCCTGAGGCACGGCCACTGCGCGCTGCCGCTACGAAACAGGGCCCGGATTCTCATTCCAGCGGGCCAAGAGGCAGTCCGGCCATACCGACCACCCTCCACGTCTTCGTCGGAAAGACGAGGTACCGCTTTGCAGGCTCCTTCTTCAGCTTGATGGTGATCTGCCCTTCGAATACCTCGTGCCTGTCACCATCCTTCACGGCGGCTACCGTCACCAGAGTCTGCACGTCGGCCGTATCACCGGCGATTCGCATCTCCGCGGTCTGCATGGTCACGTCGTATGCATCGGCCGCGCGGAAGGCTTCTATCACCTGCAGGCGCAGGGCATCCGAGTTTAGCCCTGTGGGATCGGAGTAGTCCCTGGAGATGCATGACAGCGCTCTCCTGACGCTTCTGCTCTCTACTGCTGCCTCTCCCGCGGTCAGAAGCGCGCTGATCTGTTCATCGTCAGGCGGAAGCGGCGCAGAGAGCTTCTGGTATGCCAGCAGCCCTCCAAGTATCACGATTGTGGCCAACACGATCCACGACGACTTCTTCATGAGCACCCCCTCCATTTCCCAATAGACTGGCCTCATCTGTTAGACGCTGCCGGAGACTGTGAGGTTCTCCTACGGCAGGAATAGCCTGCCTGATCGGGTAAATACGAGCATGACACTGATGGAGGTGCGGATTCGATGGTGCTGCAGACGGCAGTGGAGTGGATGCCCGGCATCGAGCAGATGATTGCATCCCCCGGCGTGATCGTGGCAATCGGCGCAGTCGATGTCGGCAAGACGTCGTTCTGCGCCCTGCTGGCGAGCAGATCGCTGGAGTCCGGAATCCCGACCGGCGTGGTCGATGCGGATATGGGCCAGTCCGAGATCGGGCCGCCCACCACGATCGGCATGAGCACGCTCAAGGCGCCGATCCACAGTCTGAGCGACCTCCACCCGCGCGGACTCTACTTCGTCGGTTCGACATCGCCCGTCGGTCACATCCCGGCCGTCCTCGCCGGTGTCCGGACGCTCGTTGAGCAGGCGCAGGAACTCGGCGCGCAGCAGGTGATCGTCGACACCACCGGGCTGGTGAAGGGCGTCATCGCCCGGCAGCTCAAGACGCACAAGATCGAGCTTCTGAAGCCCAGGCATATCGTCGCCCTGCAGAGGTCCGACGAGGCGGAGCACTTCCTGCGCTTCTTCGATACCTGGAAAGACTGTACCATCCACAGACTGCCGGTGTCGCCGGAGGTCCATTCGAAGTCTCAGACGCTCAGGGCTCAGCGGCGGGCGGTCAGGTTCGCGGAGTACTTCCGGGAGGCTCGAACGGTCGATCTCCGGCTCGATCAGTATGCTACGAGTTGCACTTATCTTCGCACCGGGACTCCCATCGAATCGAAGTACCTGAAGTTCATCTCGACCGCGCTGCGGACCGAGGCCCTCCACGGCGAGTTCATCGGCGGCACCGCCGCGCGTCCGGGCGGCCTTTACCTCGTGACGGCGTCCGATTATAATAAGCAGGGCATCGACGAGATCAAGCAGGAGTTCGGTACTTCGGCGATCGCCGTAGTACCGGCGATTCGGTACGTGAACCTGGCAGTCGGCCTGATAGACGACCGCATGCGCACGTTGGCGATAGGGATTGTCAGGAGACTCGATTTCCGCACGCGAGTGGCGACGATGCTGACTCCGCTGCGGTCGATCCCGCTCGTCAGGGCGATCCGGTTCGGAGTGCTCAAACTGCGGCCCGATGGTACCGAGATAGCCCGACTCCGCCCGGGAGATGTTTAGTTGAGGATGATATTCGTCCGTCATGGACAGACGGTTTGGAACGCAGAATCAAGATACCAGGGGCACAGCGACACCGATCTCAGCGAGGTCGGCCGGCTTCAGGCGCTTCGGGTCGCGGACAGGCTGAAGTGCGAGCCGATCAGCGCCGTGTACTCGAGCGATCTGAGACGCGCCAGCGACACCGCCGCGATGATCGCCGAGCGCCACGGCCTCGACGTGCAGACCGATGTCAGGCTGCGCGAGTGCGAGTTCGGTGAGTGGGAAGGCCTGACGGTCACCCAGATCAAGGAGCGCTACGCCGAGATATATCGGATCTACCAGGTTGACTCCGTGACGCAGCGCGCTCCCAAGGGCGAGCGGCTCGAATCGCTGGTTGCGAGGGTGGGGGAAGCGATCGACGAGATCGCCGAACGGCATCCCGACGACACTGTGGTCGTCGCCGGCCACGGAGGGACCGTCCACGCGGCTGTCTGCTACATGCTCGGAGCGAGCCTCTATACCTTCCGCAAGATCCGCATCGACAACTGCAGCATCACGACGCTTTCGCTCGACCCGGACGGACGCTGGCTGCTCGAAGCGCTGAACGATACCTGTCACCTGTAGCGCTCCCCATGCTTGAGAGGAGTCGGTGACACCTGCAGGTACCCCCCTCCCTCGAAGGGAGAGGGTCGTCGGGGTTAGGGTGAACGGCTACGCCGTCCTCACATACACTCTCGGCACACGCTTGCTGATCGCGCAGACGATCTCGTAGGAGATCGTTCCGAGGATCTCCTCGACTTCCTCCATGGTGATCTCCAGGTCGCCCTGCCTGCCGTAGATCACGACCTCGTCGCCGACCGAAACTCCCGGAACGTCCGTGACGTCGATCATCGTCTGGTCCATGCATACCCGTCCGATGATCGGCACGCGCGCGCCCCTCACCAGGACATGCCCCCGATTCGACATCCTGCGGTTGTACCCGTCGGCGTAACCGATCGGCACCGTCGCCACGATCGTCGGTCTGGCGGTGGTGTACGTGCGGCCGTAGCCGACGGACCGGCTCGGAGGAAGCTCCTTGAGGAAGGCGATTCTGGACCTCAGGGTGATGCTCTGCCGAAGCTCGACCTCCCTCGAGACGTATGCGGAGTCGTAGAGGCCGTAGAGCATGATCCCCGGGCGGACCATGTTGAAGTAGGAGTTGGGGCAGTTCAGCAAGCCCGCGCTGTTGGCGGCGTGCCGCAGGGGTACTCGGATACCCGCCGCCTCGACGGCCTCGACGATCCGGCCGAACTCCTCGACCTGCTCGTGCGTGAACGAGAGGTCCTCCTCATCCGCGGAGGGGAAATGGGTGAAGATGCCCTCGAGCTCGATCCCCGGGAGGTCGGCGAGATCGGCGGCGATCACCGGCGCGATCTCCGGCTGGACCCCGACCCGGCCCATGCCGGTATCAACCTTGAGGTGGACTCGAGTCCGCTTTCCCGCGGCCTGCGACTGGTGGGAAAGCTCTCGCGCGAACCCCATATCGCACACCGTGGCGGTGATATCAAGACGGACGATCTCCGGGATCTGCTCGGGGAATGCGGGCTGGAGCAGCATGATCGGAGCGGTGATGCCGGCATCCCGAAGCTCGGCGGCCTCTTCGATGAACGCGACGCTCAGCATCTCGGCGCCTGCTCCGAGCACGGTCCTGCTCACCTCGACCGCGCCGTGGCCGTACGCATCGGCCTTCACCGCCGGGCATATCTTCACATCCGGCCCGACGACTCTTCGCACCTGCCGGAGGTTGAACTCGATCGCATCGAGGTCTATCTGTGCGTGTGTAGGTCTGACCATGGGTCTCATAGGGCGTAGGAGGGGTTTTCGGATCGGAGATCGGTAACCCCGATTGGGACGCCTGCGGTCAAAGTGTACTCCCCAGGCGCGTCCGGGGTCAAGTCCGCTCAATCCGTGCTTGGGGCGAACGCATCCTGTCTGCAGGTCACGGCCTATGTAGGAGAAGCTTTGTGGACGGTCTGTGTCCGCCAACTCCGACGTCGGGATTAACGATCGTAAGGGATCGCAAAATCCCTCCTACATGGATTCGGCGCGTCCGCTCAACCCGCGCCCAGGATCTCCAGCGCTATCTCGGCGTAGAGCCGTGCCGCTTGATGGACCTCCGAGAGCGACACGAACTCGTTGGCCGAATGCGCGCGGATCAGCTCTCCCGGGCCGAAGACGACGGCATCGATCCCGAGGCCGGCCTGGAATGCCTCCGCCTCGGTCCATCCACGCCAGCCAACTACCTCGTCGTGAGATGCGCCCGTGATCCGCTCCTTCACGGACCGGATCGCCGCGATGAGGGGCGAATCGAGCGGCGTATCGAGCGCTCCGCCCTGCTTGATGACCCTGTATTCGGCCTTGTCGCCCCATCGGTCGAAGACCCCGCGCACCCGGTCGAGTACCCACTCGACCGTCATCGGCGGGACGAGCCGGATATCGACCGACGCTTCGCATCGGTCCGGCACGCGGTTCGGCCGGTCGCCGCCCCGGAGGATGCCGAGGCAGAGGCTCGGCGGCCCGACCTTGGGGTGGGGTGGGAAGTCGGTCACGGCCTCGCGGAGTTCGGTCACGAGTTGGTACATCAGTTCGATGGCGTTGACTCCAAGCATTGGGAGCGAGCCGTGCGTCGCCTTGCCGTGGGTGACGATCTCCAGGAACACGAGGCCGCAGTGCGCCGGGACTATGTGGAGGCTCGAGCCCTCTCCGATGATCGCCATGTCGCACCGGTAGCCCTGGGGGATCGCGGTCCGAACGCCCTTCGCATCGCCCTCCTCGTCAACGGAGAGCAGCAAGTCGAGCGTGCCGCTGAGCTTGATACCCGAGTCGGCAACCGCTTTCATCGCGCCGATCATCGCCGTGATCGAGGCCTTGTCGTCCATCGATCCGAGGCCGTAGAGCGTGTCTCCCTCGATCCGCGCCTCCGGGATGGAGTCACCGGTCGGCTGGACGGTGTCGCAATGGGCGTTCAGGCAGAGGATAGGCTCACCTTCGCCGATCCGCACGAGGATATTCCACCGGTCGTCCGTCACCGGATACCGCTTGATCGCGAATCCGAGCCGCGCCAACTCCTCCTCCAGGAAGAGCAGGATCTCCTTCTCGTGCGGATACACGCTCGGTATGTTCACGAGCCTGGCGAGCAGTTCGGTCAGGTAGTTATCATCGAAACTGAGTTGAGTCGTCAATCCGACATCCCCAATCCGCAATCCGAAATCGACTATTCCGCCACCACCCGATTCCTCAGCACGCCGATCCCTTCGATCTCGACCTCCATAATGTCGCCGACCTGGACCGGCTTCATGCCCTCCGGTGTGCCGGTCGAGATCACGTCGCCGGGGTAGAGCGTGTGGAAACTCGATATGTAGGAGATCAGCTTCGGCACTTTGAACATCAGGCTGCGCGTGTTGTCCTTCTGGCGGACCTCGCCGTTCACTCGCGTCTCGATATCCAGCTCGATCGGCTCATGTATCTCATCCGGCAGCACGACGCACGGGCCCATCGGCCCGAACGTATCGATGCCCTTGGACCGCACCCACGGGCTCGACAGCTTGAGGTCCTCGCGCTGCATGTCTCGTGCGGTCACGTCGTTCATGATCGTGTAGCCGGCGATGTACGACGCGGCCTCCTCCTCCGGGATGTTCGCGCCTTCCCGGCCGATGATCACCGCCAGTTCGCCCTCCGGATCGACTCGTGTGAGGAACTTTTTGTAGACGACCGGCTCCTCCGGCCCGATGACCGACGAGTTCGCCTTGCTGAAGAACACCGGCTCGGTCGGGATGTGGTATCCGCTCTCGATCGCGTGGGCCATGTAGTTCCGCCCGAGCGCCATGATCTTCGAAGGACGCTTGATGGGTGCGAGCAGCTTGTACTCGGCGACGGCATACTGCTCCATCAGGCCGTGCTTTCGGGCGAAATCGAGCGCGCTGCTGAAGGTCTCGACGGTGAACAGGCCCTTCTCCAGCAACTCCATCGTGGAGTGGATCGGGCACTCGCACACTCCGCATTCCACCATGCGCATTGCCTGATATGCGGCCGTGAAGTTGAACACCTTGTCGCCCTGGAGTATCCCGATGTTCTCCAGCGCGGAATCCTTGGTGGAATAGCGAACGACTTTCATGCAGCGCCTCCTTCAGATCGGTATGGGGATATGCGGGCCAGCCCTCACGATTCTAATCCTGATGCCGCGCACTAGTCAAGCTCGCCGGCCTCCAGCACCGCACGGACGCATTGGCTCCGGGGTACAACATGGGCGTTCCCTACGTGGATACCCGAGGGGCTTCGGTAGCGCCGTCCGCACAAACCGCGAACTCTGCTTCCGAAGCATCGCCCCCCCCAACCCCGTGAGAACCAGTATGGGCTCTTCGTCGTCAATAAGGTAAGACACAGTTGGAGACTGTGCTTCCGCAAGTACAGGGAGGTAAGTACATGCCGCGCAAGACCTGCATCCCCATCGTACTGATGCTCGTGCTCGCCATGTCGTGCACACTTGTGACTGCTCCACGTTCAGAGGCTGCTGATTTCGACACGAAGGTATTCCGCGCTGCCGCCATCGGAGTGGCCGTCAACGCGGCTGCCGGCCCGCTGAACAAGTTCATCAACACCCTCACGTTCAACAGCAAGGCGCCGATTGGTATGTCCACCAAGGTCGTGCCGATCCTCAGTGTCGGCGAGAAGGGCTACGTCGGCGCGGCGCAGGTCGCCGGCCCCGAGTCCTACGTCCGCTCGGTCAAGGTCGTCTGGCTCTACGAGGACAACTTCAGCCGGAATGAGTTCAGGCTGAAGGTCCTGGTGCCGAGTTCGAGTATCAATCCGCTCGAACTGAAGCGCGTCCAGAAGGTCGGAGTCTCAGCAATCATCGATGTCTCGCTTGACGGCCGTTGGAAGGGACGGACCTACAGCCGATCGGTCAAGGCGGGCGATATCCTGAAGGCCGGCGTGGTCGCCGTTGCAGTCAATGCCGCCGCCGACCCGCTGAATAAGGCGATCAACACGATCAGCTTCAACTCCGGCGTCAGCACGAAGGTAGTCCCGATTGCCACCATCGGCGATAAGGCGTACATCGGCGGCGTCCAGGTCTCCGGATCGAGCGGCGCAGTCGCTTCGGTCAAGGCCGTCTACCAGTACGAGGACATCTTCGACGGCGGCAAGTTCCGCGTGAAGGCGCTGGTTCCCGCCGACTCGACCAATCCGCTGAGGATCAAGCGCGTGGCCGGCGTCGGCATCACGGCCCTCATCGACACCAGCATCGCCCGCCAGGAGGACATCCGCACCAACGACTGGAGAAGGTACAAGGGCAGCTACCGGCCGATCGGGACCATTATGAACGAACGGTTCCGCGGTGACGTCGTGCGAAAGGACAACGGCAATCACTACGGCTGGTACATCGGCAAGGGCAATCAGCGCAAACAGCTCACCGGCGTGTGGGCACAGCGCTATCAGAAGATGGACTCGAGGGATCGTCCCGCGTTCGAGAACTGGTACCTGAGGTACTGCAACCTGAAGCCGTCCGAGATGGAGAAGAAGTACGCCGAGTGGATCAAGGAGCGCGAGAAGTCACGCGTGAAGGCCAAGAGTTCGTCCTCTTCGAAACCCAGCAAGGATCGGGAGAAGGAGAAGAGCAACAACGGCAAGGGCAAAGGCAAGCACTGAGCGCCGTGGGGCGGGAGTCCGACTCCCGCCCAACGTCTCGCCATGCGGTTCACTCTTCCTTCCCTGAGAGGGAGAGGACTGGGGTGAGGGGATTCAGATCCCCGCCAGCTTCTTCTCCGCGATCCCCACGTACTTCGGGTCCAGCTCGATTCCCACATAGCGCCGCCCCAGCGACTTCGCCGCCACCAGCGTACTGCCCGTGCCCGCGAACCCGTCGAATACCACATCTCCCGGATTGCTGGCGATCGAGATGATCCGCTCAAGCAGCTTCACCGGCAACTGGCACGGGTGCTCGTCCCGATCGCGCTTGTGCCGGATGCGATGGATGTCCCACCAGATGTCCGACAGCGGCTCCACGACGTGCTCCCATCTTGCCCGGTTGGCCACGCACTTCATCCGGAAGCAGAAGTCCGGCGGGTAGACCCTCGGCGGGTTGTTGAACGTGTACCGATCCGCGCTCGCCGTGTAGTAGAGGATGCCGTAGTGCGCCGGGAATATCTTCCCCCTCGGTTCGCCGGGCGCGTCCCAGACGATCCAGTGCTGCAGATAGAGCCGAGTGCTGAGGAACGCCGCGTGGTGAATGCACCACTTCGGCAGGTTGAGCACGAACAGCGATCCGTTGGGCTTGAGCAGCCGGATGTATTCCTCCAGCCATCCATTGCACCACTCGACGTACTCTCGGTCACGCAGGTCATCCTCGTACCTGCCGTATGCCTTGTCGAGATTGTACGGCGGATCGGCGAATGCCAGGTCCACGCACGCATCCGGCATCGAGCGCATGACCTCGATCAGGTCGCCGGTGTAGATGCTGTCGAGCCTGAGGCCGCTCATTGCCTTGCCTCTACTAGGTCGGAGACGAGGAGGACCGAGTTCCCGGGTCGAGTGCAGAGGGTCAATGCGCGAACCAGCGCCGCGTTGGGGAGATTCGGGACGATTGTCGTCTCATCAGGGATCTGCAGCCAGACATCGGACATCGTGACGCCCGCCGGGTTGCACTTGTCCTTGTGCCCGCCCCAGTCCGACAAGAGATCTTCGCACGCCCGGCATCTCGGGTGAGGTATCCGTACACGGTTGATCATCGAGCGTCGGGAGTCTCTCTCGTAGATGAGGAGCCCGGCCTGCGTAGGGACCATCGGGCTCCCGGCGACCGGATCGTTCCATACCCTGATTGCGATCCAGTTTCGGAAGCTGAGCGTCGTCCCTGCGGCGATTCCGAGGAATGGCAGCCACTTCGGGAGCCCATAGATCATCATCCCGCCTTGGTCGGTGATCAGCCGAGACGCCTCAGTGACGCGCTCCGACCAGTGGTCGACATAGTCGCGGGATTCGAGCTTGAAAGGTCCGATCCTCTCGGATGGATCGAATGGGGGACAGACTGCGATGAGGTCGAAGGTTCGGTCGGGGAGTTCCCTGAGTGCCTCGAGGCAGGAATCGGTCGGTATGACGGAGATCCGGCCGAGCTGCAGGTGCGCTATCTTGCTGGAATGCAGGCTAACCACGTCGGACTTGCTGATTTTCACCGGAGTCGCCGGACTGCCGCAGTCTGGTCTCGAGCAGTCTGATGCGCTCTTCCATCTTCTGCATGCGCGAATCGATGCCGAGCACGAATTCCTGGTACTCGCTCGACAACTGGTCGAGCTCCCCCTTTGCGGCATCCTTGTTTTTTCGAATGGCAGCCATCTTCTCCCGATGCTCCAGGACTATCGCGACTATTCCGACGAGCATGGGCAGCCCGACCACGGCAACAACAACGATCACCCAGCTTTCCATACCGATCCTCCGCGAGTCTGCTTCACCCGTCACCAATCATAGTCGGCGCGGGAACCCGTTGTCAACACACAAGGAATTCCCCGCCGGGGAACCGAACTGAAACCGTTGGTATCGCGTTTACAGACCAAGCACTAACCGGAGGTTTCAGATATGAAGGTCAGCATCATCGGCGGAGGCGGACGAGTCGGATCGAATGCCGCGTATGCCCTCCAGATCGGCGGATTGGCGAAGGAACTGGCGATTGTAGACGTCGCCCGCGACATGGCGGAGGGCGAGGCGCTCGATCTCAGGCACGGCGCGTCGGTCGCCGGCTCGCAGAAGATCTACGCCGGCGGATACGAGGCCTGCGAGGGCTCGGATATCGTCGTGATCACGGCCGGTCTCCGCCGGAAGCCGGATGAGAGCCGCCTCGATCTGATCAACCGCAACGTGGCCCTGTTCCGCACGATCCTCGACGAGGTGAAGAGGGTCAAGCTCGCCGACGGCGCGATCATCCTGGTCGTTTCGAACCCGGTAGATATCCTGACCTACCTCGCCGTCCGATCCGGCATCGCTCCTGCCGAGCGGGTGATAGGCCTCGGTACGGTGCTCGACACCACGCGCTTCCGGTCGCTCCTGGCGGAGCACTTCGCGATCGATCCGACGGATGTGGATGCGCTGATCCTCGGCGAGCACGGCGACAGTATGGTCCCGATCTGGAGCAGCGCGACGATCAACGGTGTGCCTCTGTGCAGCTTCCCGAACTACGACGAGGCGACCGTCAAGGGCATCTTCGACTTCACGAAGAAGAGCGGCGCCGAGGTCATCCGTCTCAAGGGCGGTGCGGGATATGCGGTCGGGCTGGCGATCAAGGCGGTTGTCGATGCAATCATGCTCGATAAGAAAGCCATCCTGCCGGTATCTTCGTTAATGCAGGGCTACATGGGTATAAGTGATGTATGCTTCAGCGTTCCGACCGTCGTCGGCCGCGGTGGAGCCGAGAAGCTGATCGAGATCGCGCTTTCGGACGACGAGAAGGCGGCGCTCATCAACTCTGCGAACGTGCTGAAGCAAACGATTTCTCAGGTGAGCTGATTGGGGATTTCGGATTTCGAAATGCGGATTGGCGACCAAGGAGGCCGGCGACTTGGATTCCCAGGAGTTGAAGGCTAGAACGAAACGCTTTGGACTAGAGGCATTGCGTCTGGTTGATTCTCTGCCGCCAGTTGGTACGCTCAGCAACGTCGGTCGGTGCAAACTACCGCGCCGCTTGCCGCGCCAGATCGAACAATGAGTTTGTCTCCAAGCTGGGTATTGTCGAGGAAGAGGTTGATGAATCCATGTTCTGGCTGGAACTGATGCTGGATCACGGCTTGGGCGACAAGATGGCTGTGAAGGCGCTGCTTTCCGAATGTGAGGAGCTTCTGCGGATCCACGGTAGCATCGATCAAGACTGCCAGGGGCAAGTAAGCGCTTCTCAGTCCGCAATCCGCAATCCGCAATCCGAAATCCGAAATCCCAGATGGAGGATGTCATGCTTATTCGATGGTTAGGCCACGCAAGTTTTCTCTTGCAGGCGGCGGACGGAACGAAGGTCATCACCGATCCGTATGAATCAGGGGCGTACGGCGGCGGGATCATGCACAGATCGATCGATATCCAGCCGGATATCGTGACGGTCTCCCACGATCACGCCGACCACGGTTACGTCGAAGGCATCCCGGGCAGCTTCGAGGTCGTGAGATCGCCGGGAGAGAAAAGTATCAAGGGGATCGAGGTAAAGGGGATCGGCTGCTTCCACGATCTGGAGAAGGGCGCCGCCCGCGGACCGAATGTGATGTTTGTCACCACTGTGGATGGGATCAGGATCGCCCATCTAGGTGATCTGGGCCACGAGTTGGCCTCCTGCGAACTGGAGCAGATGGGTGAGATCGACGTGCTGCTCATCCCGGTCGGTGGATACTATACGATCGGGCCGGAGCAGGCCACCCGAGTCGCTGAGCAGCTCAAGCCAAAGCTGATCATCCCGATGCACTTCAAGAACGAGAAGGTCAACCTCACCATCGGCCCCGTGGATGATTTCCTGAAGGGAAAGCAGAATGTAAGGATGTCGGACACCTCCGAGATCGAGGTGACGAAGGACTCGCTCCCCGCCGAGACGGAGATCGTCGTCCTGAAACCGGCGCTCTGAAAAGCAGTGTAGAGTGTAGAGTGTAGAGCGCGGAGTTGGGCTTATTCTCCCCACTCTACACTCTACACTCCGAACTTCCCATGAGAGAGATACACGCTTCCACTATCACCGACGCCGTCGCCGATCTGTGCATGACCGCTAACTATGCACTCGGTGATGACGTATATCAGGCCCTGAAGGCAGGCGTCGCTGACGAGGAATCGCCCGTCGGGCGGGAGGTCTTCGCGCAGCTCATCGAGAACGCCGACATCGCTCGCGAGGAGCGGGTCCCGATGTGTCAGGACACCGGGTTCGCGGTCGTCTTCGTCGAGCTCGGTCAAGACGTTCAGATCACCGGCGGCCTACTCTCCGACGCGATCAATGCCGGAGTCGCGAAGGGCTACACCGAGGGCTACATGCGCAAGTCGATCGTCGGCCATCCGCTCGACCGGAAGAACACCGGCAACAACACGCCCGCCGTCATCCACACGGAGATCGTGCCGGGCGACAAGTTGCGGATCACCGTTGCTCCGAAGGGCGGCGGCAGCGAGAACATGAGCGGCGTTCGGATGCTCAAGCCGTCCGACGGCGTCGAGGGCGTGAAGCGGTTCGTCGTCGAGACTGTGAAGGCAGCCGGATCGAATCCCTGCCCGCCGATCATCGTCGGAGTCGGCATCGGCGGCACGATGGAGAAGGCGGCGTACCTGGCAAAGAAGGCGCTGTTGCGCAGAGTAGGGGAGCGCAACGCCAATCCCCCTGACGCGGCGCTCGAGGACGAACTCCTGCGGCTGGTGAACGACACCGGCATAGGGCCCGCGGGTCTCGGAGGACGGATCACCGCTCTCGCGGTCAACGTCGAGACGCACCCGTGCCACATCGCCAGCCTGCCGGTTGCGGTCAACATCCAGTGTCACGCGGCAAGGCACAAGGAAGTCATGCTGTGACCGCTCGGTCATACATCCCATCAGTCCCATAGGTCCCACGCCCATGTCAGACATAACCAGACTGCACACTCCTCTGACCAACGAAGATGTCACCGCCCTCCGTGCCGGGGACCGCGTCCTCCTGAGCGGTGTGATCTACACCGGACGCGATGCCGCTCACAAGCGGCTGTTCGAGCTGCTTCAGAAGGGCAAGCCGCTTCCGGTCGATCTGCGAGGTCAGGTGATCTACTACGTCGGCCCGACACCCGCGAAGCCCGGACGCGTGATCGGATCGGCCGGACCGACGACGAGCGGGCGCATGGATGCCTACGCTCCGGCGCTGATCGCACATGGCCTGAAGGGCATGATCGGCAAGGGACTCCGCACCCAGGCGGTCCGCGACGCGATGATGGAGCACAAGGCTGTCTACTTCGGCGCGACCGGCGGCGCGGCGGCGCTGATCTCACGGTGCATCAAGAAGGCCGAAGTCGTGGCTTACGACGATCTCGGCCCGGAGGCGATCCACCGGCTGGAGGTCGAGGACTTCCCGCTCATCGTGGTCGACGACGCCCACGGCGCTGATCTCTACTCAGAGGGCGTAAAGGCGTACGAACGGTAGGACGATGGGAATCGAGCATCGAACATCGAACGTCCAACATCGAACGCCGAAGTCAAATCCGAAATCCGAAATCCGCAATCCGAAATCACGAGCGCTGGGCCAGTACTTCACCCCCGAGCCCGTCGTCGCGCTCTGCTACCGGATGCTCCGGGAACTCGATCCCGAGACTGCCGCCCCGAGCATCATCGATCCCGCGTGCGGAGAAGGCGCGTTTCTCTCCTACGCCCTTGAGCATGGCATCACGACATCCGATCGGCTCTTCGGCGTCGAGAAGGATTCCGCCATCGCCGGGACTGTCGATCTGCCCGGCATCAATCTCTTCATCGGCGACGGCTTGAGTCCTTCGAATACCTGGCGTTCTTGTTCTCCGTGTCCCCGCGTCCCCGCGTCTCCCCGTCCCTCCCTAGCGTCTTTCGATTGGGTCGTCGGCAATCCACCCTTCGGCACGGGGGCATTGGCGGATGCGGACCAGAATGCGCTCAGGGCCGGCTACACCATCTGGCGCGGGAGTCTACGGGCGCATTCGGACCTTTCCCGCTACCCGATCGAGATCCTGTTCCTCGAGCGGTTCGTCCAACTGGCGAGACCCGGCGGCCACATCGCGATCATCATCCCGGACGGCATTCTGGCGAACGCGCGCCTCTCATACGTTCGAGAATGGCTATGGGAGCATACGGAGGTGAAGGCGGTTGCCAGCCTTCCACAGCACACGTTCTTCCGTCACGGCGCAGCGGCGAAGGCATCGGTGCTCGCGCTGCGGAAGAGGGAACATCCTGGCGTGATGGAGTGTTGGAGTACTGGAGTATCGGGTTCCCATCAGCCCAGCACACCACTGCTCCAGTACTCCATTTCCCTTCCCTCCGTTCGCCTCGACCCGGCCTACTACCACCCGGACTTCGTAGAGAACGCGCGCTTCCTGGAGAGCCTCCCGAACGTCGTGTGGCTCGGCGAACTGATCGAGTTCACCACCTACGGGGCGGTCGGAGCGCGCGAGTACGCCGAATCCGGTGTGCGGCTGATCACTCCGGCGAACCTGACGCTCGATGGCGACGGATTCGTTGTCGGCGTGAACGTCCATAATCCGAAGCGCTTCGTGCGGGAGGGATCGCGCAGTGATCCGCCGAGGAGCCGCCTGCGGAGGGGCGATCTGCTCCTGGCGAACAGCGGGGTGGGGTGTATAGGCCGAGCGGCGGTCTTCCACTCCGACGAGCCGTGCAACATTAGCCAGCACATCAACCTGATTCGCCTCATTCCCCCCGGCCCCCCCTTTGATAAGGTGGGGACAGGGGTGGGCTCCGTCGAGCCGGAGTACCTCGCCGTTTACCTGCAGACTCGGTTTGGCCGACTGCAGATCGAGCGCGAGAAGTGCGGAGTCGGCGCGTGTGGGATCAACTTCGACCGGATCAGGTCGATACTGATACCGGTCCTTCCGGAGGACGTGCGTCGAGAGATCGTCGAAGGATACGGCCACATTCGGGTCCGTGAGCTTGTCGAGCGGCTGGAGAGCCTGATCTCCGCATAGGACGGCTATGTCCTATGCGCCTCATCGGTCTCACAGGACCGGCAAAAAAGGCCGGGGGCTCTTACACCCCCGGCCTTAGTCTACCGTATTGGAGCGAGACTATACGGTCTCGAGTTCTTTCTCCATCTCGACCGGAGCAGAAGCGCTCGTGTCCACATCGAGTCCGCCGCGCTTGCTCCACATCGTCGCGCCTGCAAGTGCGATCAGCGCGATGATGGTCACAACAAGCGCCACCGGAGTGATGCCCTGGAACAGAGGCTTCACCTTCTCGACCATCGTGCCATCGTGCTCCATAGTCACGAACACGGGAACGATCAGGACAGCGACCAGGTTCATGACCTTGATCAGCGGGTTCAGCGCCGGGCCGGCGGTGTCCTTGAACGGGTCACCAACGGTGTCGCCGACGACGGTCGCCTTGTGCTCGTCGGTACCCTTACCGCCGAACATGCCGTCCTCGATCTTCTTCTTCGCGTTGTCCCACAGTCCGCCGGTGTTCGACAGCAGGACAGCCATCAACTGACCGGATAGAATGACGCCACCCAGGAATCCGCCGAGAGCGTCCAAACCGAGGGCGAATGCGACCAGAATCGGAGCGGAGATGGCGAGAACAGCCGGGCTGAGAAGCTCCTTCTGCGCCGCGGCGGTCGAGATCTCCACGCATCTCTGGTAATCCGGCTTGCCCTTGTCGGAGCCGCTGCGCGGATCGTAGTCCATGATACCCTTGATCTCGCGGAACTGGCGGCGGACTTCCTCAACGAGTTGGAAGGCCGCGCGGGATACCGCGTTGATCGCGAACGAGCTGAACAGGAACGGAACCGCTCCGCCGATCAGCAGTCCGAGGAAGACGTTGGTCTTGTCGATACTGATGGCGGTCAGGCCCGCATCAGCCATGAACGAGCGGAAGAGCGCGGTCGCCGCGATGACGGCGGTCGCGATCGCCAGACCCTTGGTCAGAGCCTTGGTGGTGTTGCCTACCGCGTCGAGCTTGGCTACGATGCGATGAGCATTCGGGTTCACGCCCTCTTCCTTCAGCGCGCCGGACATCTCGAAGACGCCGTTCGCGTTGTCGGAGATCGGGCCGTAAGTGTCCATCGCCAGCATGAAGCCGGTGGTCGCCAGCAGTCCGAGACCGGACAGAGCTACACCGTAGGCGGCGAGGGCAGCGTTACCCTTGAAGAGCAGCACGGAGGCCAGGATCGCAACACAGATCGCAACCACGCCCCATACCGCGGACTCGAGGCCGGCTCCGAAGCCGGACAGGATGACCGTCGCGGGACCGGACTTTGCGGCCTTGGCAGTCTCGGTGACCGGCTTCTTCTCGGTCGCGGTGAAGTACTCGGTCAGGCGCTCGATTACGAGGGCCAGAACGACTCCCGTGAGGTTCGCAAGCGCGAATCTCCACCATTCCATCTCTACGCCGCCGACGATGATCGGCTGCTGCTGGAACACGAACAGGGAGATGCCGAAGAATCCAATGATCGCAAAGAACGCCGATACCCAGTAGCCGATGTTGATCGGCCGCATCGGGTTCATGTTCATGTCGTCCTTGCCGACAACGGTGTAGATACCGATGATCGATGCGAAGACGCCGACCGCTCTGATGAGAAGCGGGTATACAACGAGAGCAAGTACGGCAGCGCCACCGCCGACGATGGCGGATGCTGCGGCGCCGAGGATGATGGCGGCGACGAGGGTAACCTCGTACGACTCGAAGACGTCCGCGGCCATACCGGCGCAGTCGCCGACGTTGTCACCGACGTTGTCGGCGATGGTGGCGGCGTTGCGTGGATCGTCCTCGGGGATGTTCTGCTCGACCTTACCGACCAGGTCGGCGCCGACGTCAGCGGCCTTGGTGTAGATACCTCCACCGATCCTCATGAAGAGGGCGGCGAGACATCCACCGAATCCGAAGCCGACGAGAACCTTCATCGACTGGTTGCCGAAGAGGAAGAACACGATGCACGCGCCGAGCAGTCCGAGTCCGACGGTTGCCATGCCGGAGACCGCGCCGGAGCGGAATGCGACGTACAGGGCCTTCTTGAAGCTGTTCAGGGCGGCGTTTGCCACGCGGCAGTTGGCCTTGACGGCCATCATCATACCGACCATACCAGCCAGGTAGGATGCCGCGACGCCGAGTACGAATGCGAACGCGACGCCGATGTAGAGCGGCATCGCCGTGCCTTCGACGTTGTACGCCGGGTTGCCCTTATACAGGATGACGAGGCCGACTGCAATGATGACGACGAACCAGATCATCGTCTTGATCTGCTTCATCAGGTATGCCCATGCGCCCTCCTGGACGGCACGGGAAACCTCGACCATACCCCGGGAACCGGGATCTTCCTTGGAGATCGCAAAGTACCACTTGGCCCCGAAGACCAGTCCGATGATTGCGCTGATAAAAACCGCCCAGATGGCCGGCATCATGAGGCCGAACTCCGTGAACTCAGGGAGTTCGATTGCCTCGGATGCGTGTGCCCCCGTGCTGAGTGCGAGCATACCTACGAGCGAGGCAGCCAGCACACCCGGCCTACTGAATAGTCTTCGGCCGATCTCCGAGACTCGCTCGGATGCGTGAAGCATGGTAGATACTTCCCCCTTCTCTCAGATTACGCAGGCCTGTCCGGACCCGGCCTGCATGGATTACCTTCCTGTCCGAGTGGAAAGCAGCTTTCCGGCAGGAATTGACGAGAACACGGTTGATGTAACCGTGTACATTGTTACAGTTACCCCGGACTGTCGCAAAACCCTTCCGATTATAGTGGGAGTCTTCCGCAATGTCAACCAGCGGCACTGGAGTGCTACCGCCCTCTCTGGAAACATTTCGCCGCAATACTGTGGCACGTGCAAATGTAATGTCGGCAACCAAGCTTCTATATTCGTCCGGCAGGATCAGCGCCCAACACCGAACCACGGAGGTGCGGGATAATCCCCAGAGCAACCGATACCGACAGGCGTCCCCGCCGGGGATGCGGCGAACGACCGGAGGGCATGATCGGGGATATCAGCCCGTCCGATGCAGGAGCCATTTCCCGGGCTTGCCGGCTAGGGATTCCTCAGCCATACTTCCATCCGGCACTCCCCGCAGTCGAAGCGGAGATCGAGGGTATTGCCCTCCGCATCGACGAGCGTGAGCGGCTCGGCAAGTTTCTGCGCGCCGTCCTTCGGGCAGAGACCGAGTTGCTCCTTGATGCAGTAGCGGGTCGTCATCACGCGCCGGCCGCGCATGTCTAGGCCCGACTCGGCTGCCGGCTCGATCTTCGTCACGCCGTGCCGCCGGTAGAACTCCTCCGCCTTGCGGTTGAGCACGTTTCCCTCGAAGGTCAGCTCGGTCACGGGGTAGGGGATGTCGTTCCGGATCGCGCCGCCCCGCTCGATGGGGCGATTCTCCTCGCGCGCCTTCGCCAGCGCCTCCAGGGCTCCGCGCCGGATCGTGTTGAGCGCCGAGATCGGGACGAATGGCACATCCGACAGTTCGACTTTCACGTCCGAGACCTCGAAATCCGTGCCGCCGGTCTTGCTGAGCTGTCTTCGGATGTTCTCCAGCGCCTGATCGGGTTTCCGCGCGGCTTCTCTCTCGCAGGACAGCATGAACTCGGCGGTGTTTCCGTCCTCATCGACCGCCGTGAGTCCGAGACCGTCCGGCGACTCCCACAGCATCAGGCTGACCTCGATCTTCCGCTCCGGCGTCGATCTCTCCAGCCGCGTGAGGAACTCGTGGTCGCGGTTGCGGTAGATGCATGCGCCGACCTCGATCCCCTCCGGCTTCTCGACGATGATCGTCTTGCCGCGCACACCGTTCACCACCGTACCGCTCAACTCTCCGTTGCGATCGAAGAAGCTGATCCCGTCGCCGTTGTGGAGCGCGATGTCCGTGTCTACTGTCACCTCGCGGCCTCTCAAGGCGGTCACCGGGCCGATCGGTTCGCCGATCATCTTGGGGGTGTCGGGCGAGCCGATCTTCTCCCTGCGCCCGTGGAGGAAGTAGTCGGTGTAGCCGCGGTTGAAGGTCTTGGAGAGGTCGGGCGCGAAGTCCACCCGGCTCCGTCCGGAGGAACCCCTCCCCGACCCTCCCCGCCACGGGGAGGGGGAAACTGGGTGGGCTCCCAGTCGCGGGGAGGGGGTAACCGGACGAACGCCGAGCCAAGCTCCCTCCCCGTGGCGGGGAGGGTCGGGGAGGGGTCCGAGGGTTCGGATCGCCTCATCCAATCTCTGCCGGTAGTACGAGACCACGTTCGTCACATACGCCTTCTCCTTCAGCCTCCCCTCGATCTTGAACGAGCAGACGCCCGCATCGATCAGCTCGCGGAGGCTCTCGGAGAGGTTGAAGTCGCGCAGGGAGAGCAGATGCTTCCTGTATTCGAGCACCTTGCCGTTCTTGTCGATCAGCGTGTACGGCTTGCGGCAGGGTTGGGCGCACTGGCCCCGATTGCCGCTCCGGCCGCCGAGCGCATAGCTGAGGTAACACTGCCCGCTGTAGCAGACGCAGAGCGCGCCATGAACGAAGAACTCCAGCTCGATGTCCGTCGCCGCCCGGACCGCGCGGATCTCGTCGAGCGTCAATTCCCGCGCCAGGATCACGCGCTTGATGCCGACCTTGCCGAGGAACGCGACCTTCTCCGGCGTGTTGTTGTGCATCTGGGTGCTCGCGATCAGCGGGATCGGCGGCAGATCGACCTCCAGCAGGCCCGCGTCCTGAATGATCAGTCCGTCCGCGCCGATGTCGTAGACCTGCTCGATCAGCCTCACAGCCTGGGGGATCTCGTCGTCGCGGAGGAGCGTGTTCACGGTCACATAGACCTTCACCCAGAACTTGTGCGCGTGCCGGACGAGCTCAGCGATATCGTCGAGGCTGTTCCCGGCGGACTCACGCGCGCCGAACCGGGCAGCGCCGATGTATACCGCATCGGCCCCGCTGTCGATCGCCGCTATTCCGCATTCCACATCTTTGGCCGGAGCTAGTAATTCGATCCGCATAGTGACCAATCCAGTCGACGAAGGTCGACTGGATCATTATACCTCATCCTCCGGCTTTACGCCCGTGTCCGATCGGTGTATCATTGAGCAATGGACAGGCTCAGGCAGCAGATAGACTTCATCCTGGAGATCGACAATCTCAAGCACATCCTCCGGCGGAGCAAGGTCACTGACGGCTCCCGGCGGGAGAACGATGTCGAGCACTCCTGGCATCTGGCGGTGATGGTGATGCTCCTCGCCGAGTACGCACCCGAGCCGATCGACGTCCTGCGGACCGCGAAGATGGTGCTCATCCACGACATCGTCGAGATCGACTCGGGCGACACATTCGTCTACTCGACGGCGGCGCGTGAGGCGGCTCACGAGATCGAGCAGACCGCCGCGGACCGGCTCTTCGGCATGCTTCCGGCCGACCAGGCGTCGGAGGTCCGCGCGCTCTGGGACGAGTTCGAGGCGCGGGTCACACCCGAGGCGCGGTTCGCCCGGGCGCTCGACCGCCTTCAGCCGATCATGCTCAACTACGCCAACCACGGCGGCCCGTGGCGGGAGCACAACATCACCGCTGAGCAGGTCATGAGCCTCAACATGCCGATCCTCCGAGATGGCGCGCCCGGACTGGCGGAGTTTGCCGCAAAGCTCTTCCTGGAGGCTCAGGAGAAGGGGTACTTCCATGAGGAGTGAGAAGATGCAGGAGCGCGCCTGTGCGATCGTCATCGAGAAGGGGAAGATCCTCCTGATGCATCGACGGAAGGCCGGTGTCGAGTACTACACCGTCATCGGCGGGAAGATCGAGCCCGGCGAAACACCCGAGGAGGCATGCGCCCGCGAGGCCCTCGAGGAGACCGGCCTGACGGTGGAGATCATCCGCAAGTTCGCGGTCCTGCAGACCCTTGGCCGCACGGAGCACTACTTCCTGGCGAAGAAGATCGGCGGCGAGCTCCAACTCGGCGGCCCGGAGATGGAACGTCAGTCGGAGGCCAACTTCTACGAGCCGATGTGGGTCCCCCTCGACCGTCTCTCCGAGTACAACCTCCTCCCGGAAGACCTCAAGGCCATGATCCTCAGGAAGTGCGCACCGTAGACTTACTGGTCCGAGCGGCTCTGCGGGAACTCACTCCCGGGCGCCTGCTTGGTGGACAAAACGGTGTCGCGTGGGTTATAATGGCCGCGCATATCAGACGTTCTTCTGCGGATTGAGGTGACGGCGTGGCGAATGGGCTTGATCTGGCAATGGGTGCCTCCGAGCGGGCGATCATGCGGCAGATCAACGGTTTCTTCGGGTTCATCGGGGAGGCGACCCTCGTCGCGGGCGGCGCGATCAAGCGCATCATCCAGGGCGACATCAACGTCAGAGATACGATCGCTCAGATGGCGAGCATCGGCGTCAACTCGATCCCGATCGTCATAGTCACCACCGCGTTCTCGGGCGCCGTCCTTGCGCTCTACACTACCCAACTGCTGGTGCTCTACGGCGCCGGCAACCTGGTCGGCGGTGGGGTATCTCTCTCGGTCGCTCGCGAGCTTGCCCCGGTCCTGACTGCCATCGTTGTCGCCGCCCGTGCGGGATCGGCGATCGCCGCCGAGATCGGCACGATGAGGGTCACGGAGCAGATCGACGCGCTCCGGTCGATGGGCACAAGCCCGATCCAGTATCTGGTGGTACCGCGGTTCCTGGCGCTCGTTATCATGCTTCCAGTGCTGACTATGATGGGCATGATCGTCGGGAGCTTCGGAGGCTACGTCGTCGCCACGATCAACGGTGTATCCGGCCCGAGCTACCTGAACTCCACCAGGGTCTGGCTCAACGTCTACGATGTGCTGATGGGCCTGCTCAAGACGGTCTTCTTCGGCGCATTCATCGCGACGGTCGGCACTCAGCAGGGACTCGCGGCCTCCGGTGGAGCGGCGGGCGTCGGTCGGCGAACGATGAATGCCGTCGTGATCTCGATGATCCTCATCTACATCTCGAACTTCTTCCTCGCCTACATCATGTTCGGGGGAAGGACGCCGGGGTTCTGAGGCTAATGTGATTACCGTCAGAGGTCTGCACTACCAGATCGATAGCAGGGAGATCCTGCGCGATGTGAACCTGCACATACGCGAGGGCGACACGGTCTGCATCATGGGCGTCTCCGGCTCGGGGAAGACGACGCTGCTCAAGATCATGTCGGGCCTGATCAGGCCCTCGTCCGGGCAGGTGATACTCGACCAGACGGATATCACCAAGCTCTCCGAGGACGAGATGAACCGCGTCCGGCACAGGATGGGCGTGGTCTTCCAGTACGGTGCGCTGTTCGACTCGATGACGGTCTATGAGAACGTCGCATTCTCTCTGATACGGCACACTCAGCTCAGTCGCGAGGAGATCGACGCGACCGTCGCCCAGAAGCTCGAGCTGGTCGGCCTCCCGGGGACGCAGAACCTGATGCCCGCCCAATTGAGCGGAGGTATGCGAAAACGCGTCGGGCTCGCGCGGGCGATTGTTATGAACCCGGAACTGCTCTTCTACGACGAGCCGACGAGCGGCCTAGACCCGGTCATGACCGAGGTCATCGGCAACCTGATAACGGATATGAGGGACAAGCTCGGAGTCACCTCCGTGGTCGTGTCCCACGATATACGGAGCATCTTCAAGATCTCCGACCGGATCGCTATGCTGCACGATGGAACAATCATCGCCTACGGGACGCCTGATGAGATACGGGAGTCCGGGGACGAAAGGGTGCAGCAGTTCATCCAGGGTCGTGCGGAGGGTCCGATCACGCCCGCACTAGTGGAATAGCGATCGTCGGTCCGCGGTCTCATCTCGAGGACAACATATGGTATTGAGCCCAGCAGTCAGAGTCGGCATATTGGTGTTTCTTGCGGCGCTTGCGCTCCTGGCGGTCGTCCTCTTCCTGCAGGGGTATTCGTTTCAGCGGAACAGGTACCAGGTCACGGTCACGTTCGACAGCGCCTTAGGCATGACGGAGGGTGCTGAAGTGCGTATGGCCGGTGTTGCCATTGGACGGGTGGCGAAGGTCAGCCTCACCGACGACCAGCGCGCCAGGGTGGTGCTGGACATCAACCGCAAGTACTGCATTCCGAAAGGTTCGACGTTCATCGTGCAGACCGGCCTTCTGATCGCCCAGCAGTTCATCGAGATCATCCCGAACCGGGACGAGGACGAATGCATCGCGGATGGTGCGGAGATCGAGGGACAGATGCCGATACGAGTGGAGGAGCTTCTGCCTCGGACCCAGATCATCCTCGACAATCTTGCCGCGACGACCGCGGACCTCAAGGAGTTGATCGGCGACGAGGAATTCCAGAGGGATGTTCACGAGTCGGCGCGCAACATCGCGTTGGCGACCGACCGGCTGAACCAGACGCTCACCACCGTGCAGGGCATCGTCGTCCGCTCGCAGGACGACGTGGACGCGATCGTCTCGAACCTGAGACTTGCCAGCGCTGACGTGAGGGCCATGACGGCCGACCTCTTGGGATTTGCAAGGGAGCCGGGTCTGCGCGAGGACATCCGTGGAGCCGCCGCCTCCGCGAGAAGATCGGCGGAGACGATAGAGCGTATCGCCGCCAGTGTCGAGCGCAGCGCTGAGAGCTTCGAGCGGACGGCGGCCAGCGTGGAAGGGCTCGTCACGGATCCGGCGTTCCAGGAGGATATCAGGGTGACGGTATCCGAGGCCAGGCAGGCGGCAGAGGGCGCTCGGCGGGCGGTCGAGCGAGTCAACCGCATCTTCGGTGGTGGTGGGCCGAGTCTGCGAGTCCCGACCAGGGGCCTGAACCTCGATATGCTGTACATCCCCGATGACGATCGGATTCGCGCGGAGTTGTCGACGTCGATTCCTCTGCCCAGGAACAGGTTCCTGGAGCTTGGCCTGTACGAACTGGGCGCCGGCAACAAGTTGATCCTTCAGGCCGGACAACCGTTGAACAGCAAGACGGACCTGCGATACGGGCTGTACGCGTCCCGGCTCGGGCTCGGACTCGATCACAACTTCTCGTCGAGGTCCTTTGGCCGGCTCGATCTGTTCGACACTGAGGATCTGACGCTCAACGCCCGTGCGGGATATCGATTGAACGACAATCTGGGAATTCTGCTCGGCGTGGACGACCTTTTCGGCTCCAACAAGGCCACGCTGGGAGTGCAGTTGGCAAGATGAGTCGTCGGGGCGGCCTTCGACGGTCGCTCGGAACCGCCTTGCAGGGCCGCTGCCGGCGAGTGCGATTGGGACAATGAGAACGAGTAGGAGGGATCGGCGATGAAAGTCATTCTCACCCGCGAAGTGAAGAGTCTTGGCAAGATAGATGATATCGTGAACGTCTCCGAAGGGTACGCGCGCAACTTTCTGTTCCCGCGGAATCTGGCTGTGCCGGCCGACGAGAGCCACATGGCCGAGCTGAACAAGCGGCGCAAGATCGAGGCGCAGAAGGGCGAGAAGCTCCTCGAGGAAGCAAAGGCGCTCGGCGAGAAGCTCAACGACAAGCAGATCACCATCAAGGGCAAGGTCGGCCAGGGCTCGAAGCTCTACGGAGCGGTGACGTCAGCCGACATCGCCGACGAGATCCAGAAGCAGCTCGGCGTCAAGGTCGACAAGCGCAAGATCGATACCCATGAGCCGATCAAGACCATCGGCATTCACGAGATCAAGATTCACCTGCACCGCGACGTCACCGCGAAGATGCAGGTGGAGGTAGTGGGGGAGTAAGGCCGCCTGCCCCGCGCAAATGGACGAACATCGTAGCCCGGCCCTTCATGGGCGTCGGGGTTGATCACGTTTCGATCCCGTAGCCTAGCCCCTTGTGGGCGTCGGATCTGCACGACGTGACGGGCATAAGGCCCCGAGACTACGGGCGCTGTGGCCCGAAGAATGAACACGAAGTAACATGCCACCAAAGCAGTTGATTGACCGAGTCCCGCCGCAGAACCTGGAAGCCGAGCAGTCTACGCTCGGCTCCATGATGATCGACCGCAGCGCCCTGGAGAAGGCTCTGGACATCCTCAAGCCGGAGGACTTCTACCGGGAAGCGCATCAGATCATCTTCGAGTCGCTCATGTCGCTCGCCGAGCGGGATGAGGCGGTCGACATCATCACCATACAGGAGGAACTCCGAGGCAGCGGCAAGCTCGAGGCCGTTGGCGGCATCGACTACATCATGACGCTGATCGACATGGTGCCTACCGCCGCCAACGTCGAGTACTACGCCCGCATCGTCGAGGAGAAGTCGATCCTCCGCCGGATGATCGACGCCTCGATGCAGATCATCGGCCTGAGCCACGGCGAAGTCGAGAGCATCGACGACATCATGGACCAGGCCGAGCGGATGGTGTTCCAGGTCTCCCAGCGCAGGGTGGGCGCATACTTCACACCCATAAGCACACTGTCCCAGGAGGCGTTCGAGCGCATCGAGAGGCAGTACAACGAGAAGGCCAAGGTGTCCGGCCTGTCGACCGGTTTCCACGATCTCGACAACATCACATCCGGCCTGCAGTCCGGCGACCTCGTGATCGTGGCCGCTCGACCATCGATGGGAAAGACCGCGTTCGCGCTCGATATCGCCCGGCATGTAGCCGTCAAGGACAAGAAGCCGGTCGCGGTATTCAGTCTCGAAATGTCGAAGGAGCAGCTCACCCTCCGTCTGATCTGCTCCGAGTCGCACGTAGACGCTCACCGTCTTCGAACCGGCTATATGGAGAACCGCGATTGGCCGAAGCTCGCGGAGGGAGTCGGGAGGCTCTACACCGCTCCGATCTTCATCGACGACACGACCGACGTCACTGCGCTCCAGATGCGTTCCAAATGCCGGCGTCTGAAGGCCGAGCATGGGCTCAGCTTGGTGGTGGTAGACTATCTGCAGCTCATGACGTCGCACAAACGGGTCGACAACCGCACCCAGGAGATCGGCGAGATGGCCCGCGCGCTCAAGAGCCTCGCGCGAGAGATGCAGGTCCCGGTGATCGCGCTCTCCCAGCTCAGCCGAGCCGTCGAGCAGAGGCAGGACAAGCGCCCGATGCTTTCCGACCTCAGGGAAAGCGGCTCGATCGAGGCCGAAGCGGATGTCGTTATGTTCCTCTATCGCGCGGACTACTACAAGCAGAAAGAGATCATCATGGACGACGAGGGCCTGCCTGCCGAGCAGCGGATGATGGGCGATGGCGGCGAGCAGGAGCGCGACATCACCGAGATCATCATCGGCAAGCAGCGCAACGGCCCGACCGGCACTATCAAGCTCAAATTCCTGCCGCAGTATGCATGCTTCGGCAATCTGGCTTCACGGGAGGCATATTGATGAAGGTACTGATCATCGGCTCGGGTGGACGCGAGCACGCACTGACATGGAAGGTGGCGCAGAGCCCGAAGGTGACGAAGATCTACTGCGCGCCCGGCAACGCGGGAATGGCCCAACTCGCCGAGTGCGTTGACATAAAGGTCACGGACATCCCCGGCGTTGTCGCGTTTTCGAAGGAGCAGGCGATCGATCTCGTGATCATCGGCCCCGACAACCCGCTGTTCGACGGCATGGCGGACGAACTCCGCGCTGCCGGAATCCGCACCTTCGGTCCGAGCAAGGCCGCCGCCGCCATCGAAGGGAGCAAGGTATTCTCCAAGGAGCTGATGAAAAAGTACGGCATCCCGACCGCCGACTTCCGCGTATTCGACGATGCGGCGGAGGCGAGGGCGTATATCGAGGAACTGTCCGGCGGAAAGGATGAGCTGCCGATCGTCGTCAAGGCAGACGGGCTGGCGCTCGGAAAGGGCGCTATCGTCTGCGACACCAAGTTGCAGGCGCTCAAGGCTATCGACGACATGATGGTGAAGAAGGTCTTCGGTGAGGCCGGCGACCGCATACTGATCGAGGAGCGCATCTCCGGCCAGGAGGCATCGCTGATCGTCATCACCGACGGCACGAACATCGCGCCTCTCACTCCCGCGCAGGACTACAAGCGCGCCTACGACGGCGATCAGGGCCCGAACACCGGCGGGATGGGCTGCTACTCCCCCGTGCCGGCAGTTCCTCCGGAAATGTATGATCGCTGCATCGAAACTCTCATTAAGCCGGCGATCGCCGCGATGAAAGCCGAGGGCCGCACGTACACCGGCACCCTCTACTGTGGCATCATGCTGACGGAGAAGGGCCCACAGGTCATCGAGTACAACGCTCGGTTCGGCGATCCCGAGACCCAGGTGATGCTTCCCCTGCTGGAGACCGACCTCATCGAGGTGATCGAGGCATCGCTCGAGGGGCGTCTCGACTCGCTCGACGTTAGGTGCTATAATGGGTGCGCCGTGTGCGTCGTGCTGGCATCCGGCGGCTATCCCGGCAGCTACGAGACGGGCAAACCGATCACGGGACTGGAAGAGGCCGCCGCGATGGACGGGGTGACCGTTTTCCATGCGGGCACGAAGCTCGTGGACGGCCGGATCGTCACCGCGGGCGGACGTGTGCTCGGCGTCACCGGCATCGGCGAGACGTTCCGCGAGGCGCGGGACAGGGCCTACGCCGGCGCGAGCAAGATCAAGTTCGAAAACATGCACTACCGCACGGATATCGGTGCGAGAGTGATTAGTAACGAGTAAGCCGCAGTAGTCATGCTGACCCTGAATGAAGTTCAGGGTCAGCATGACGCTGTAGACTCTTACTCGTTAGCTTTCGGAGGATGCATTTGAGCGGCAAAGTCGCTATCATCATGGGGAGCGATTCGGACCTCCCCGTCATGCAGGAAGCAGCAAGCATTCTACAGGACCTCGACGTGCAGTACGAGGTCAAAATTGTCTCTGCGCACAGAAGTCCGCATCTCGCGGCGGCGTTCGCCGAGGGCGCGGAGGCTGCGGGCTTCGATGCGATCATCGCCGGAGCGGGTGGGGCGGCCCATCTCGCCGGAGTCGTGGCGTCGCTGACTCCGCTGCCGGTGATCGGCGTGCCGATCAAGTCGGTGCTCGATGGGCTCGACTCGCTGCTCTCCATCGTGCAGATGCCGTCCGGCGTCCCGGTGGCGACCGTGAGCATCAACGGCGCGAAGAACGCGGGCATTCTCGCGGCTCAAATGCTCAGCCTGAAGTACCCTGAGCTGCGTCAGAAGATCAAGGACTACAAGGTCCGACTCGAGAAGGGCATAGAGGACAAGAACAAGTAGGCTTGGACGATGCCCCGACGACTCCTGGCGTCGGGCTATCGGTGAGAGGGCAAGGTAATCGCATGATTCCACGATATTCAGTCCCGAAGATGAGGGCCATCTGGGACCCGCACAATCGGTTCCAGGCATGGCTCGATGTAGAGATCGCCGTCGCCGAGGGACTGGCGGAGTACGGCTACATCCCCAAGGACGCGCCTGAGAAGATCGGGGCCGGCGCGAAGTTCACCGTCGAACGGATCCTCGAGATCGAGGAGACCACGCAGCACGATGTGATGGCCTTCGTGAAGGCGGTCACAGAGAACCTCGGCGAGGAGGGCAAGTACGTCCACTACGGCGTCACCTCCTACGACATCGTCGATACCGCGCTCTGCATGCTGATGAAGCAGGCGGCCGATATCATCATCGAGGACCTCGCTCGCCTCGGAGAGGTCGTCGCCGAGCGCGCGCGTGAGCACAAGTACACGCTCATGATCGGGCGGACCCACGGCATCCACGCCGAGCCGATCACCTTCGGGTTCAAGCTGGCGGGCTGGTATGCTCAGATCCTGCGCGACATCGAGCGGATGAACGCCGCCCGCGAATCGATCAGCTTCGGCAAGGTCTCCGGCGCGGTCGGCATCTATGCCAACATCGACCCGCGAGTCGAGCGGTACGTCTGCGGCAAGCTCGGCCTCAACGTCGCCGAGCACTCGACCCAGATCATCGCCCGCGACCGCCACGCTCAGTTCCTGACGACGCTGGCCATCGTGGCCGGATCGCTGGAGAACTTTGCGACGGAGCTTCGAAACCTCCAGCGCACCGAGATCCTGGAGGTCCAGGAGTACTTCCAGAAGGGCCAGAAGGGCTCGTCCGCGATGCCGCATAAGCGCAACCCGCGTCTGTCGGAGCAGGTCGCCGGCCTCGCGAGAGTCGTGCGGTCGAACTCGATCCCGGCGATGGAGAACATCGTCTCGTGGCACGAGCGCGACCTCACCAACTCGTCGGTCGAGCGCATCATCATCCCGGACAACTGCATCCTGATCGACTACCTTCTGAACACTTTCGCGCGGGTCGTCGAGCGGATGGTCATCTACCCGGAGAACATGATGCGCAATCTGGAGCAGATGGGCGGCCTCGTGTTCTCCGAGCGGATCATGCTCAAGATGGTTGAGCGAGGCCTTTCCCGCGAGGATGCCTATGTCATCGCGCAGGAGAACGCCGCGAAGGCATGGGCGGGCGAGAGCTTCCGCGAGGCCCTCGAATCGGACCCGCGAGTCGGCGGCCTCCTGAGCAAGGACGATCTCGACGAGCTGTTCGACTACAAGCACCACGTTCGCAACGTGGATGTGGTGTTCGAGCGGTTGGGGCTGTAGATAGGCATGAAACCGATCCGTCTATCGGGCCATGCGTGCGACAATGTCGCGTACCGTGGGACTACCGAGCAGGAGGTCGTGGAGGCAATCACGACCTGTACGTAGGAGTCAGCCCGAGAAGGACGGTCGGAGTGCAGGAAGGATTTCGCCTTCGGCGCAATCTGGAACGGCAAGTTCTATGAAACGAAGCAGGTTCGGCCCATTTTCGTCGACGAACCTGACGAGATAGTGGTCGTCACTGTCTACGTGTACTACTTCTGATTGGAGACCAGCATGCGGATTACCTACGATCCAGAGGTTGATGCGCTGTACATAAGGTTCATCGAGACCACCGTCACCACCGAACACGTGGCAGAGGGCATTGCCGTTGATCGTGCTGCGGACGGACGGATCGCCGGCATCGAGATACTCGATGCCAGGAAGCAGTTCGGCGATCCCAAGGTGTTCAAGAGAGTGGTGCTCGAAGATGTTGCGCTGTCGGAGCAGACACCTGCGGCGTAACGGTGCAGAAGGGTAAGGCAAGTCTTGACAGATCCATTCGACCGTCCACATGAAGAATGCGGAGTATTCGGCATCTACGCCGAGGGAGAGGACGTCGCCAGGCTGACGTATTTCGGTCTGTTCGGCCTCCAGCACCGGGGCCAGGAGAGCGCCGGCATGGCCGTGTCCGACGGCGCGAAGGTCCGCATGTACAAGGAGATGGGCCTCGTGACCCAGGTGTTCGACGAGGAGATCCTCCGCGAACTCAAGGGCCATATCGCCATCGGACATAACCGCTATTCCACGACCGGATCGAGCGTCCTGTGCAACGCTCAGCCGGTGGTCGCCGACTCGAAGTGGGGGATGATCGCGCTCGGCCACAACGGCAACCTGATCAACGCCTCCGAACTCCGCGACGAGTTGATCGCACAGGGCGAGACCTTCGAGTCCACCAGCGACACCGAGGTCATGGCCCGCCTGATCGCCCGTAGCGATGCATCGACCATCGAGGATGCGATCATCGAGATGATGGGCAAGGCGCGCGGCTCGTACTCGCTGGTCATCCTTACCCACGACAAGCTGATCGGTGTCCGCGACCCATACGGCAACCGTCCGCTCAGCCTCGGAGGGTTGAACGGTTCGCACTACGTGCTCTCATCGGAGACGTGCTCGCTCCATCTGGTCGGAGCCAGGTTCCTCCGGGAGATCGAGCCCGGAGAGATGGTGATCATCGACAAGTCCGGCCTCAAGGAAATGCAGGCCATGCCTACCATCCGCCACGCGCTCTGCGTCTTCGAGTTTATCTATTTCGCCCGACCGGATTCCCACATGTACGGCAAGACTCTTCACCTCGCCAGGCAGCGGATGGGCTACGAACTGGCGATGGAGCATCCGACTCCTCAGGCCCATGTGGTCATCCCGATTCCTGATACCGGCACTCCGGCCGCGATCGGTTACGCGCAGGCATCGCGCATTCCATACGGCGAGGGGGTCATCAAGAACCGCTACGTTCAGCGGACCTTCATCCAGCCGGACCAGAGAATGCGTGAACTCGGCGTCAAGATGAAGTTTGCCCCGCTCAGGGAGACGCTCTCCGGCAAGAAGATCGTTATGGTCGAGGACAGCATAGTCCGCGGCACGACGACGGGCCCGACGATCAAGATGCTCCGCGACGCCGGTGCGCGGGAAGTGCACGTGAGGATCAGTTCGCCGCCGATCAAGTTCCCGTGCTTCTACGGGATCGATATGGCCAAGCAGAAGGAACTGATCGCATCGAGCAGGAGCGTGGAGGATATCAGAAAGCACATCGGCGCCGACAGCCTCGGGTATCTGAGCATTCCGGGCCTGGTTCGAGCGCTCGGCTGCAAGCGCGACAAGTTCTGCATGGCGTGCTTCGACGGCAAGTATCCGATCGAGATCCCGGAGCACATCAGGGTATCGAAGTTTGCCCTCGAAGATGACGGTGGCAACGGGCACGGCGCGGATGACCGCAAGGCATCCCTGCTGGGCCGCAGGATCACAAAGAGCAAGGACAAGGATACGGTAGGCTAGCAGCCCGACCTTTCTCAATTGTAGGAGCGGATTCCGATCCGCGATGAACCGGCGTATTGTAGGAGCGGCTTCTCAGCCGCGATCGCAGCTAGAAGCTGCTCCTACGTGGTTTGATCGCAGCTAGAAGCTGTTTCTGCAACGGGCAGAGTGGAGGATTACAATGGACGACAGCTCGACCTACAGGGATGCAGGCGTAAACATAGACGCCGGCAACGACGCCGTGCAGCGGATGAAGGAGTATATCCGCTCGACGTTCAACGCCGGAGTGCTGGCCGATGTCGGCTCGTTTGGCGGCATGTTCCAGCTCGACGTCAGCGGTGTGAGGCAGCCGATCCTGGTGTCCAGCATCGACGGCGTCGGCACGAAGCTCAAAATCGCCTTCGCCGTGAACAAGCACGACACCGTCGGCGTCGATCTCGTCAACCACTGTGTCAACGATATCCTCGTCCAGGGAGCGAAACCGCTCTTTTTCCTCGACTACTTCGGGACCGGCCAGTTGCTGCCGTCGGTAGTAGTTGACGTGGTAAAGGGCCTCTCCGAGGCGTGCAAGGCTCATGACTGCGTGCTGATCGGCGGAGAGACCGCCGAGATGCCCGGGATGTACCTCGCTGGCGAGTACGATCTCGCCGGATGCATAGTGGGCATCGTCGACCGCGACAAGATCATAGACGGCTCGAAGATCCTGCCGGGCGACGTGCTGATCGGCCTGGCGTCGAACGGGCTGCACACCAATGGCTACTCGCTCGTGCGCAACATCTTCCTGGAGAAGGCCAAGCTGAGGGTAGACCAGTTCGTTCCCAGCCTCGACATGACCCTCGGCGAGGAGCTTCTGCGCCCGCACAAGAGCTACTCCTCGTCGGTGCAGGCGATCCTGAACGAGTTTGATGTCCACGGGATGGCCCACATCACCGGCGGCGGGTTCTACGACAACATCCCGAGAGCGCTCCCGGCCGACTGCCAGGCGGTGGTCGAGCGCCGGACATGGACTCCGCCCGTGATCTTCCAACTGCTGCAGGAACTGGGCAACGTCTCCGACCGCGAGATGTACCGCACGTTCAACATGGGCATCGGTTTCGTCCTCGTCGTGCCGAGGGAGCAGGAGTCCGCGGTCCTCAGCAGGCTGCAGGAGTTGGGTGAGACCGCCCTCTACATCGGCGAAGTCCGCAAGGGCAGCCGGGAAGTCCAGATAGTGTAGGAGATCGCACATCCTTCTCGTGGATCGTACTCGGCATCGATCCACGAGAAGGGTTCGGAGGGGAGAGCCATGAGCATCAACATCGCCGTTTTGATCTCCGGGCACGGGCGGGGGAGCAATCTCCAGGCCATCATCGACGCCTGCAAGGGCGGTCACATCGACGGCCGGGTCGCCATCGTCATCGGTGTGAAAGATGACGCGCCAGCCATGCAGCGGGCCCGGAACAACGGCATTCCCGCGGTCGAGGTGCGCCCGAAGGAGTTCGCAAGCGACGAAGAGTACGGCCGCCGGATCATGGAACTTCTCTCCGAGCATCGGATCGACCTCATCTGCCTAGCCGGATACATGCGCATCCTTCCACTGGAGATCGTCAGGGCCTACCGCAACCGCATCATGAACACTCACGCCGCCCTGATCCCCTCGTTCTGCGGCAAGGGTATGTACGGCGAACACGTCCACAACGCCGTGATCGCATACGGCGCGAAAGTCTCCGGGTGCACCATTCACTTCGTCGACGAGGAGTACGACACCGGCCCGATCATCATCCAGAAGTGCGTGCCGGTGGAGGAGGGCGACACCCCCGAGACGCTCGCCGCGCGCATCCTGCCTCTGGAGCACCAGTCCTATGTCGAGGCCATCCGGCTCTTCGCCCAGGGCCGCCTCGAGGTCGAGGGACGGAGAGTCCGCGTCCTCCCGGCCGACTGATCGGTCGAGCTGCCGGTTGCGACCATCCTCTTTACTCGCGTGGCTGCTTGTGCTACTATGAGGTTCGGTTGTTAGTCCGGCAAGCACATGGGGCGGGGTCCCGCATGGAGGGACTTTCGGGACCGGCGCCGAACCATACGATGTTTGCGGACGATAGGCAAGTTCTCGCGACGACGCGGGCAACACTGACCGCGTCCGTTTCTTGTGTCCTGGCCGGTAAGTACCTCCCTTGGTCCGCACCGGCGTGCTCACAAACAAATAACAGAATCGAGGGAGATTCACAATGTGCGGAATCGTAGGATTCGTAGGCAGTAGGAACTGCGTCGAGTCTTTGCTTGACCAGTTGTCGAAGCTTGAGTACCGCGGCTACGACTCGGCCGGTATCGCCGTCGTGAACGGCAACGGACTGGAGGTCGTCAAGGCTGTCGGCAAGATCAAAGGGCTCAAGGCGATCACTCAGGACCTCAGGGGTACCCTGGGTATCTGCCACACTCGGTGGGCGACTCACGGCGCTCCTTCCACCCCCAACTCGCATCCTCACACGAGTTGCGCCGACGACATCGCCGTGGTGCACAACGGCATCGTCGAGAACTACCTGGAGCTCCGGGCCCAGTTGATCGCGGAAGGCCACGTCTTCAAGTCCGAGACGGACACCGAAGTCATCGCGCACCTCGTCGAAAAGCACTACAAGGGCGATCTCGTGGAGGCCGTCCGTGCTGCCGTGAAGGAAGTCGACGGCTCGTACGCCATCGGCGTTATCTGCAAGGATGCCCCCGGCATGCTGGTCGCCGCCCGCAAGGATAGCCCGCTGATAGTGGGCATCGGCGAGGGCGAGAACTACATCGCCTCCGATATCCCTGCTCTGCTGGGACACACCCGCTTCTTCAAGGTCCTCGAGGACGGCGACATGGCCATCCTGACCAAGGACGGCATCACCCTGACCTCCGTCAGCGGCGCGCCCGTCGAGCGCGAGACCCTCGAGATCACGTGGGATGCCGGAGCTGCCGAGAAGGGCGGCTACGAGCACTTCATGATCAAGGAGATCCACGAGCAGCCGGCCGTCATCAGGGATGCCCTCCGTGGCAGACTGAATGCCGACGATACGATCAGCCTCAAGGAGATGAACCTCTCCGACGAGCAGATCAAGAAGTTCAACCGCATCTACATCGTCGCATGCGGCACGGCGTACTACGCCGGCTGCGTCGGCAAGTACTACTTCGAGAAGCTCCTCGGAGTGCCGGTGGAAGTCGACCTGGCATCCGAGTTCCGATACAGAGGCCCGATCCTCGACGACAAGAGCCTCGTCATCGCCATCAGCCAGTCCGGTGAGACCGCGGACACGCTGGCCGCGATCCGCCTGGCCAAGCAGTTCGGCTCGACCACTGCCGCCGTCGTCAACGTGGTCGGAAGCTCCCTGTATCGAGAGTGCGACAGCATCCTCCACACCAAGGCCGGCCCCGAGATCTGCGTTGCTTCGACCAAGGCATACATCACCCAGGTCATCGGCCTCTACATCATGGGTACCTATCTGGCGCGCGCCAGAGGCACTATCACGGCCGAGCAGGAGAAGGAATACGTCAGGGAGATGCGCAAATTCCCTGAGATGGCCGAGGCCGCTCTGAAGACCGAGGAGCAGATCAAGGACATCGCGAAGCACCTTGCGCCCAAGGAGCACGCATACTTCCTGGGCCGCGGTCTGGACTACGCAGTCGGTCTCGAGGGCGCACTGAAGCTCAAGGAGATCTCCTACATCCACGCCGAGGCATACGCGGCCGGCGAGATGAAGCACGGCCCGCTCGCGCTCATCACCGAGGACACCTGGGTCATCGTTCCGGTCACACAGGAGCACGTTCGTGAGAAGACCATCTCGAACATCAAGGAGATGCAGGCTCGCGGCGCTACCATCCTCGCGCTGCTCAAGGAAGGCGATCCCGACCTGAGCGATGTCGTGGACTACGTCGTGTGGGTGCCGAAGATGGCTGACCTCTTCATGACCGTCCCGACGATGATCCCGCTGCAGTTGCTCTCGTACTGGACCTCCCAGATCCTTGGCCGCGAGATCGACCAGCCGAGAAACCTCGCCAAGAGCGTGACTGTGGAATAAGGGATAGCACCGACCGATCGCGGGTATATCTCAGTCGAGAACGAATCCGATCGGTCTGAGAATGGCCGGAGCGCATCCGCACGCGATGCGCTCCGGCTGGTTTGCATGTAGGAGCCGGTTTCGATCGCCAACGCCCCGGAGGCGGTTGCATGGCCCACGATATGAACGCATTCCTGATCCTGAACCCTACCGCCGGTCAGAGAAAGCTGGATGAGACCCGCAGACAGATCGAGAGTGCGCTCCGTGAATGCGGGCTGAACTGCGAAGTCAGGCTCACGGAACAGTCCGGCGATGGAACGACTTTGGCCCGCCGGGCCGCCGAGTCCGGATACGACCTCGTGATCGCGGCCGGTGGTGACGGAACGATCAATGAGGTTGCGACCGGCCTCGTAGGCACCGAGACCCCTCTGGGAATCCTTCCGGTCGGCACAGTGAACGTGCTTGCCCGGCAGCTCGGTATCCCCCTTGATGTCCGCCAGGCCGTCTCTACCCTTGTGACCGGCAGGACGAAGCAGCTTGACATCGGCTGCGCGAACAACCGGTACTTCACCCTCATGGCCGGATTCGGCTTCGACGCGGAGATCGTGGCCTCGGTGCTCAAACCGCTGAAGGATGCCATCGGCGCGCTCGCCTACGTGATCAAGGGTCTCGAGATGCTGGCCAAGTACCGGGCTACCGATGTGATCCTCGAGATGCCGGAAGAAACCTATTCCGGCCGGGCATACCTGGTCGTCGTCGCAAACTCCCCTTCGTATGCGTACAAGCTGCGACTCGCTCCGTATGCCTCGACCGACGACGGCCTCCTGGACGTCATCGTCTTCGAGGAGGCCGCGGCGAGGCGGATAGGGTTCATCCGACGCATATTCCAGGTGTTCTTCCGCCGGCACGTATACCACCAAGACGTTCGCTACTTCAAGACCCCGAGAGTGACCGTGCGGTCGTTCCCGGACGTCATGGTCCAACTAGACGGTGATCCGAACGGCGTGACTCCCACCGAGGTATCCATCATCCCTCATGGCCTCACAGTCGTGGTGCCGTCGGACTGAGGCGCTGTAGGAGGGGATTCCAAGTGTCGTCGTTGGCGCTTCATAAACCAGAAAGCCCCGGGAACACGTTCCCGGGGCTTTCTATGGAGGGAAGAAGCATGTCCGCTAGAACTGTCTGGTGAATGACAGCGCTACGAATCTCGGCGGTACGTAGGCCGAAGGATCGCCGTTCCAGTCGCGATCCAGTACCGCGTGGGTGTTGAACACGTTGGCGATACTGAGGTTCATCGTGCCCTGAGGCAGCCACCCGCCGGTGATCTCTCGACTCACGTTCAGGTTGAGCGTGAAGTGCGAGCCGACCTTTCGGGAGTTGGGTGTGGGATCGCTCAGCAGTTCATACCGCAGTCCGCTGCCATACTCACCCATCACGCTGTAGGCCCACTTGCCCTTCGTGAAGTTCAGCACGCCCACGAGTGTGTGGCGCTGATCCCAGTCCACATAGTTCATCTTGTTCGTCGTCACGGTCTGACGATCGTTGCTGGCCTGTGCCTTGGCGCTCGCCAGGGTGTACGACAGCCATCCGGACCAGTTGTCGCTCATCCTCTTGCGAACCAGGAATTCGATACCCTTGCTGACGCCCTTGCCCAGATTGTCGAAGGTCTGCGGGTAGCCCTCGGGATCTGTCGGATCGAGCGATCGAACCTGGAGCATGTTGCTGAACTTGCGGTAGAACGGGGTCACGGAGACCGCCGTGTCCTTGGAGACCTGACGCTCCCAGCCAACGTCCCACTGGGTGGCGCGCTCCGGACGCAGATCGGCGTTGCCCAGACCCATCCAGTTGTTCCAGTCCGGGTTCACATAGTTGCGCTCCACAGCCTGGGTGTACACAAACTGGATCATCCTGCCCCACGAGGCCCGAAGGTTCGTCTTGGAGTCCAATGCGTAGCTCATTCCGAATCTTGGGCTGACTTGCGATTCGGCGGTATCTGCATTGACCACCTTGTCATACTTCATGCGGTCGTATCTCAGACCGGCTTCCACCGACAGCTTCGGTGTGACTTTCATCTGGTCCTGGATGAACAGGGCCGTCTGTGTCGTGTCGGTATCGGCGGTGTATTCGTAGTCGCCGTATGCCGGCACGATGGCCCAGTACCTGTTGTTGCTCTTCATCCACTGGCCGCCGAACTTGATGAGATGCTTGTCGTTGACCTGATTCGTGTAGTCGAAGAGCAGGCCGGTGGTGGCTGATGCGGCATCCCACCAGTAGCCGACGTCATCCGAGAGAGCGTCCAGCTTCCACTGGTTCTTGAAGTAGTACGGCCGGACCGTGAAGAACGATGCCGAGTTGATCGTATGGTTGTAAGTGAAGGCGTTGAGCACATAGCTCTGAGTCAGAAGATCGGGAGTCACCGCGACGTTGGAGAAACCTGCGGGGCTGTAGGTCTGAGTGTGCGTCGAACCGTACGCGTACTCACCCTTGCCGGCCGCGGTCAGGAAGGTCAACACGCCCTTGTCGCTCACCGGGTAGGAGAACTTCCCTATCGCGTCCATGTTGTCGGCGTTGACGTAGTCCATGTCCTCGATGTCCGACCGCTGGAGGTATGCGCCGACATAATACTCGAGGCCGCTGTTCGTGACTCCGCCCATCTCCGGGAACACGCAGGAGTACGCGGTCGAACCGCCTGCCATCTCCAGCCGGCCTCCCGGCGCGCTGCGTCCGGTCTTGACGACCTGGTTGAACACGCCGCTGATCGCATTGCCGTACTCAGGCCTGTAGCCGCCGGTGAAGACCTCCATCTTGTCCATGCCGAGGGTCATCAGATTGGTGCCGAAGCCGTTCGTCACTGGTTCCGTGATAGGGATACCGTCCAGCATATAGCTGATCTGATTCACCCGGCCGCCGCGGATGTGGGGATAGCCCCCGGTATCGAGGACGACGCCCGGCTGAGTCTGAACGATAGACGGCGCCTGGTAGCGGCTTGACGGCGAACCAAGGATGTTCTTCTCCTGCTCGGAGTTGACGACGTACATCGTGGGGACGACGTCCGGCTGGATCATCGGACGCTTTGCCGCCACGACCACTTCCTCTTCCTCCTCGACCGCCATCTGCATGGCGAAATCAGTGGTGGTAGTCACGTCCATGAGGACGGAGACCTGCTCCGCCAGCGAGTCGGAGTAACCCACGAGGTTCGCAACGACGGTGTAGTCGCCCGGCGGAACGTTTGTAATGACGTAGTAACCCTTGGAGTCGGTTACCGTGGTCAGATTCGTGCCCTCGACGATGATGTTGACTCCGGCCAGCTTCTCGCCGGTCTCGGAATCAGTCACCGTGCCCGAGATGATGCCGGTGGTGCCTGAGTAAACCGGCATGCCGACACCGACCATCATCTGCAATGCAAACGCGAGGGAAACGATGATGCGAAGAATTCTGCTCTTTCTCAAAGCTTCTTCCCCTCCTATCCTGCAAGATGGGCTCACTCGTCCGAGCCATATGCCGTGGTGGCCATCGGCACACGGATCGCAAGCAAGCCCAAAAAACCTCTCAGTACTTCGTGCCCTGTCTGGGCCAGGAATGGATGCGGCGTTTATGTTTCCGCAGTTGGATTTTCGGCATTTCTACCGGGCTTCTTTAGGTATTTTTGACAGGAGTCGCCGAAAAAGCGCAGATATTCAGGAATAGCGCTCTGCGGAGGTGATGAGCCTTGACCTCGGCCGGACTTCGAATGTAAAGTGGTTGCAGCTTGACAAAGGAGTATCCCTATGAACTGGATGGATTTCCCTAATGATGGATTCTGCGTTCACGGCCTGGCATGGTTTGAGGAGGACCGTCCTGCGCTCCGACGCCTGCCCGAGCGCCTCAAGGACACATTCCGCGAGCCTGTGTGGCATCTCGCGCAGTGTCCCGCCGGCGGACGCATCCTGTTTGCCACCGACTCGACGCACATTGGCGTCCGTGCTAAGTCGCCCGACTACTACGTCATGAACCACATCACCCGCATCGGGCAAAGCGGCTTCGACGTGTACGTGGACAACAGGTTCATGGGCAGCGTCTCCCCGGACGAGAAAGGCAACATCGAGGCGCAGTGGCACATTCAGAATGCGCCCGGCAAGGTGAGGAACATCTGCATCCACCTGCCGCTCTACAAGTCCGTCGTCCTGGAGCAGATCGGACTCGACGAGGGCGCGACCATCCACGGCCACAAGGAGTTCGCCCTCGAGAAGCCGGTAGTCTTCTATGGTACCAGCATCACCCAGGGTGGGTGCGCCTCCACACCGGGGACGTCGTATCAGAACTTCGTCTCCCGTGCGCTCAACATCGACTTCATCAACCTCGGGTTCTCCGGCAATGGGCTGGGGGAGCCCGAACTGGCGAAGGCGATCAACGAGATAGAGAGTTCGTGCCTCGTGATAGACCACTGGGCAAACAAGGGCAAGGATTACCGCGAGAACCTGCCCGTCTTCATCGGGGAGATACGCAAGGTCCACAAGACCGAGCCGCTTATCGTGATGGGTCCGTTCTTCTATACCCGAGACGCGCTCGACGGTAGCCTCCACGAGGAGCAGAGGAAGGCGGGCGAGGAGTACGTTGCGGCGATGAGGAAGGCGGGCGACCGAAACATCCACTTCTTCGACGGCCGCAGGATGATCACGCCTGAGACCGCCTTCGGGCTTGTGGACGGCGTGCATCCGAACTCGCTGGGGTTCTACCTCATGGCCCAGGCGTTCACCCCGTTCCTCAAAAAGGTGCTCAAGCTGTGATCCGTGCTCGTCCGCAGGGGCGGTGCTTCTGCGCCCGCCCGTAACCACGTCGTAGGAGCGGCTTCCAGCCTCGATCGGTGGATGCATCGCAGATTGAGGCTGCTCCTACAACTGATCCTCGAACCTTCCTCGCCCGAGATGGGACGTTGATAGTGTGAAGACATCACACACAACCATGGAAGAGACCGTCGCACTGATCAACCGCGCTCAGGCGGGCGACGCCGAGGCATACGGCGTCCTGGTCAGTCGGTTCCAGGACATGGCCTACGGTTACACCTGCGCCGTCCGCTACGTGCGAGGAGCCACAGTGGACGGTCCTTACTTCCTGTAGACGTAGAGGTAGTTCATCACGCCGTTGTGCGCCTGATACGCGGGCAACCTCGTCACCCGCGCCCTTCGCGCACGTTGACGTTCCGAGCGGGTTCGTGCTAAAATGTGCGGGTGTTTTTTACCAAAAGGTGGGCGCGTTTTGGCTGTTAAGACATTTGTCTTCGACCTCGATGGAGTCGTCTACCGGGGGGAACAGCCTCTCCCCGGCGTGGCGGACACGATTCAGACCCTGCGGCATCTCGGCCATCAGGTCTACTTCTTCACCAATAACTCCAGCAAATCCCGACCCTTCTATCGCGACAAGCTCCAACGCATGGGCATCGAAACCGATCTCGATCACATGATGACCTCCGGCTACGCCGCGGCGCTGTATCTCGCCGAACGCGGCGCGCAGGGGGCGTCCGTGTATGCGATCGGCGAGTTCGGGCTGAAGGGCGAGCTCGAAGCAATCGGGATGAGGCTCGTAGACAGCGACGACGTGGATTACGTCGTTGTCGGCATAGACCACAAGTTCAACTACGACATGCTGGTCACCGCCCAGAATGCGATATTCCGAGGCGCGAAGTTCATCGCTGCGAATCCGGACACGTCCTTTCCGCTCGAGCACGGACGAGTCATCGCGGGCAACGGCGCTCTCGTGGCGGCGATCAAGACCGCATCCGGCGTGGAGCCGGTCATGATCGGCAAGCCCGAGACGGCGGCCATGCATGAGATCCTCAGGCTGGCGCATGCGACGCCGGAGGACACCGTCGTCATCGGCGACCGGCTCGATACGGATATCCTGGCCGGCAATCGGATCGGCGCGACCACGGTCCTTGTCCTGACCGGCATCAGCACGACGAAGGATGTCGAGACCGCTCCACCCGAGATGCAGCCGAAGATCGTCATAGGGGAGCTTCGTGAACTGCTCGATGCGATCAATGACTGAGCCAATCGCCCGAGTCTTGACGGTTGCCGGTTCCGATCCGAGCGCGGGAGCCGGGGTTCAGGCCGACCTCCGGGTCTTCGAGCGCCTAGGATGCTACGGCATGACAGTCGTCACCGCGGTCACGGCGCAGAATACCGTCGGCGTGCAGAAGATTCACAAGGTCCCGCCGCGGATCATCGCCGCCCAGATCGACTCCGTGATGCGCGACATCGGCGCCGATGCCTGCAAGATCGGGATGCTCTACGCCGAGCAGGCCGTTGACGTCATGGCCGACCGCATCCATCGACGGGATATCCCGAACGTCGTGCTCGACCCACTGATCGCGGCAAAGGACGGCACGCGCCTGCTGTCGAGCAAGGGCATCGACCGCATGAAGCGCCGACTGATCCGCCAGTGCCTGGTCGTGACGCCGAACGCCGTCGAGGCGGGCATTCTGGCGGGCATGGAGGTGCGGTCGCTCGACGACTTGAAGCATGCATCCGAGGTGATCCACGGCTTCGGATGCCGGTACGTGCTGGCCAAGGGCGGACACCTCGAAGGTGAGCCGGTCGATCTGCTGTATGACGGCCGGGAGTTTGCCGAGCTTCCGGGAGTCCGCGTCGAGGGCACACCGGTCCATGGGACCGGCTGCGCGTTCTCCGCGGCGCTTGCGGCCAGGATCGCGGTCGGAGATGACGTCTTGCCCGCGGCGCAGTTTGCGAAAGATCTCGTCGCGGAACTGATCAGGTCCGCCGTCAAGCTCGGCAAGGGGAGCAGGTTGTTTCGGATGGAGTGACGGAGTGGTGGAGTATTGGAGTACTGGAATGCCGGTCTTTCCCACCACTCCAACACTCCGTCACTCCAGTACTCCACCGTTCCATTCCCAAAGGACTCCATCCGGCGAGCGTGGAATAGTGACTAGGTAACCGTTCGTAGTATAGGGGGCACACATGACGAAATACATCTTTGTGACGGGCGGCGTCGTCTCGTCGATCGGCAAGGGGATCACTGCGGCGTCACTTGGCAGGCTGCTCAAGAACCGCGGCTTCAAGATCACCATGCAGAAGCTCGATCCCTACATTAACGTTGATGCCGGGACCATGAACCCGTTCCAGCACGGCGAGGTCTTCGTCACCAACGACGGCGCCGAGACCGACCTCGACCTCGGTCACTACGAGCGGTTCGTCGATGTCGAACTCAGCCGCGACTCCAACGTGACGACCGGCACCATCTACGGCGCGGTCATCGAGAAGGAACGCCGGGGCGACTACCTCGGCGGCACCGTCCAGGTGATTCCGCACATCACCGATGAGATCAAGCTCCGCATCCGCCGGTGTGCCGCGGACGCCGGCGCCGAGGTCGCCATCGTCGAGATCGGCGGCACCGTCGGTGACATCGAAGGCCTGCCGTTCCTCGAGGCCATCCGCCAGTTCAAGAAAGACGTCGGCGCTGAGAATGTCCTCTACATCCACGTCACCCTGATTCCGTTCGTGGGACCGTGGGGCGAGGTCAAGACGAAGCCCACGCAGCATAGCGTCATCAAGCTGAGAGAGATCGGTATCCATCCGGATGTCCTCGTCTGCCGCTCGAAACTGCCCCTGAGCGACGACATGAAGGAGAAAATCTCCCTGTTCTGCGACGTGGACAAGGAAGCCGTCATCGAAGCGCTCGACGCCGAGTGCATCTATGACATACCCCTGAAGTTCGAGTCCCTGGGCCTGGCGGACATCGTCACCAAGCGGCTCCATCTCCGCGACGGCGAGCCCGACAGCGCTGCCTGGGAGAAGATCGTCGATACGATCAAGAAGCCGAAGCGGCGCACGACGGTGACCGTCGTCGGCAAGTACGTGCAGAACGGTGATGCGTACATCAGCATCGGAGAGGCCGTCAGGCACGGCGGCGTGGCGAACAACGCCGGGATCACCATCAAGTGGATCGATTCCGAGGATATCGAGGAGCAGGGCGCTGAAGCGCTGCTCGGTGACACGAATGCCATCATCGTGGCCGGTGGGTTCGGCGGCCGAGGGGTCGAGGGCAAGATCGCGGCGGTGAAGTATGCCCGCGAGAACAAGATCCCGTTCCTCGGTCTCTGCTACGGTCTCCAGATGGCCGTCATCGAGTACGCGAGGCACATGTGCGGCCTCGAAGGCGCGAACACCGAGGAGGTCTGCCCCGATGGTCCGCATTCGGTCATCCATCTCCTGCCCGAGCAGGAGGGAGTCCGGGCCAAGGGCGGCACGATGCGTCTCGGTATCTACCCGTGCCGCATCACCGAGGGCACGCTCGCGTGGAAGCTGTACGGCGACGAACTGATCTACGAGCGCCATCGGCACAGATTCGAAGTCAACAACGCCTACCGAGAGCAGCTTGCGGATGCCGGACTGGTGTTCTCCGGGCTTTCCCCGGATAACCGCCTGGTGGAGGTCGTGGAGATCCCCGACCATCCGTACTTCATCGCAACCCAGTTCCATCCGGAATTCAAGTCCCGGCCGAACCGCGCTCACCCGCTCTTCGCCGGGCTCGTCAAGGCTGCCCTGCAGTGTAAGAGAGCATAGAACACAGGAGTCAGGGTTCAGTAGTCAGAATCAGACCTCCGGTTTCCGATCGCGATACCTCGATGACGCCGTCGTCGAGGTATCGCCGTTATCCAGTCAGGATTCTGATCGTACTCCGACTTTCGGGGAAGGAGCTGTTCTTGCCGATCACTGGCACGGTCTTAGCCATATTCCTGCTGCTGTTCACCGGGTACGGCATGAAGAAGGGCCGCATCCTCAAGCCGGGCGATGCGGAACTCCTGAACACGATCGTTCTGTACCTCACGCTGCCGGCGTTCATCTTCGAGGCCATCTACAGCTACCGTGGCGACCTCTCGATCAGCATCGCCAAGGTTCCGGTCTTCGGGTTTGCGACGATGTGCGTCGTGATGCTGATCGCCTACTTCGTCGGCAGAGCGCTTCGGCTCGATCGGCGTATCCTCGGCGGCCTGATCATCGTCAGCGCCTTCGGGAACACGGGATTCCTCGGATACCCGGTCGTCGAGGCGGCGTTCAGGGACAAGGGAGCGCTGGTTACGGCGGTCATGTATGACGAACTGGCGATGGCGTTCCCGCTCTACACCGTCGGTCTGGTCCTGGCCACGGTGTTCAGCGGGGAGAGGATCAGCAGGGAGTACATGATGAAGGTCTTCAAGCTGCCGAGCATGTGGGCGATCCCCCTCGCGCTGATCCTGCGGCCGTTCGCGTTGCCGGAGCCGATCGTCCAGGCGGTGCATTATCTGTCGAACGGTACGATCCCGCTGGTTACGATCTCGCTCGGGCTGTCGCTCAGTGCGACCACGTTGAAGGGATACGCGGTTCCCGTGCTGGCGGCGTGCGCGCTGAAGCTGGCGGTCCTGCCGGTAGTCACGTACTATGCGATGCATTGGGTCGGTGTGAGCGGCACAATGCATCAGGTCACGGTGCTCGAATCGGCGATGCCGGCCGCGATGATGTCCGGGGTGATAGCGTCACGGTTTGGTGACTGCGGCGAGTACGCCACGAGCGCCATATTCGCGGGCGCCGTCCTCGGTATCGTCACCATCCCGCTGACTCTCGTGATCCTGGGGCGCATCGCCTAAGTCGAGTTTCGCCATGTAGGAGCGGCTTCCCAGCCGCGAATTCGTGGCGTCACGTGGGCATTCGCGGCTGGGAAGCCGCTCCTACAACATACACACCGGTATCGAGTATCCAGTATCCAGTATCCAGTATCCAGTGACCAGTAAGCTCCAAGCCCGGTCACTCCCCACTCCCTACGGTGGGTGCAGCACTCTGTCGAACCCGGCGCGGTGCATGCGTTCCGCAACCTTCCCCTTTGCCCCCTCGGCGTAGATCGGTATTCCGCGGTTGCTCGCCGCGCGGTACATGGTGAGGAGCAGCGCCATGCCGTCCTCGCCCAGGTAGGTGACATCACTGAGGTCCATCACTATCGCTGACGGATGGTCTTCGGCGCACTTCTGCATCTCTTTGGCCGTATTGCGCATGTCGTCATAGGCCATCTCGCCCTCGAGCTTGATCCGAATCTTTCCGTCACTTTTCTCCGTTCGATACCCGAACGCCATGACTTGCGCACCTCCATGCTCATCAGTTCGAGTATTCCCAGGTGTTCGTACTGCCAAACCGGGAAGGCGTACAAGTGAGGGACTATTATTCTTGCAGGAAAATGCTTGTGCATGTAGAAAGCAGGGTTAATCCGATCGGCCGTCAGCGGGCATGACGGCCGGCGGTACATACGCTAAGGGCTGTGAGGTGTGATATGCTGAAGGCACAACTGTTCCACGCGAACGCTTTGGACAAGCTTCCGAAGGTCCACGAGCAGATCAACCAACTGCTCAGCCGTCTTGATGACGACGCGATAGTTGACGTGTGCGCGACCGAGTTCGGTCCGGCGGGAACCCACGAGTTCTACAGCTACACCACGTTGATCATCTACAAGTCGAAGGAGTAGCCGCCCTCCGGCAGTTCGACGCTCAGGCGCGTCCCGTCGGCTCGCTTCTCGATCCGGACCTTGTCTGCCAGCGCCGCGGTCTCTTCCGGGCTCGTCTCGGTCAGGAAGACCACCGCCCTCTGCGCGACAAGGTCTCCGGCTTTGTAGTCACGGGGCTCGGACGAGAACGATCCGTAGAGGAAGTCCTCTCGCGCGCCGTTGCGGTTGTACTTCGGCACGTCCCGGTACGCTAGGCCCGATCCGCTCGCCGCGATGACGCCGAGCCTGCCGTCCACATTCGCCCATCTGCCGGGGATTCGGATCGTCTGGTCGGTGTCCGGGCCGGTGATGAGCTGGGAGCCGCCCTGGTGGTAGAGCATCCGCCGGTCGCCATTCAACTCGTCGTTCTCCACGCCGAACGGCACGCCGATCTCTTGCTCGATTCGCACGTCCCTCTGCGCCGTCACTCGGTCGAGGTACACCACCATCCTCTCGCCGACCGATGCGAACACCAACTCCTGCTTCAGGAATCCGCCGTTGACGCTCAACGTTCCGCGCGTCTCGAATCCGTTCGCCGGCCTCTTCCACGAGCGTTCGACCACTTTCAGGCCCTTCGCGCTCGGATCGGCGATTGCGAAGCTCCCGACGAAGCCATTCGTGATCGGCGTGGTGAAGTGCGGGTTGTTGCCGTACCACGGACCGATCGGGATCACCTGGCCCATGATCTTGTTCTTCCAGGAGAACGATGCGAACTTGCTGTCCGTCCGGTGGGTGATGAAGTCCGAGTGCGGGTGACGGCGGACTCCGTTCAGCGCCCGCCACATCCGCTGCGCGGCTGCCGGATCGTTGACCGCCGGGCCGATGTACCGGTGGTAGAGGTACGCGTAGGAGGTCCGCTCCATCTGGATGGCGTCACGAGCATAACCGAGGCTCGACGCCGGGCCCGCGAGTCGGCCGCCGTACAAGTTCTGCTGATCCCTCATCCGCTGAGCGATCTGCCTCTCCATGACGCCCGCCAGCGGATCCTGATATCGGGTCGCCTGCCATGCGAGGTAGTGTATGTGGCTGTCGGAGTGAAGCTCCCAGTCCTGGCCCTGGACGAAGATCCACTCCCCGGACGGCTGGATGAATTCCTGCATCGCCCACCAGTTGTCCCTCTGCCGGTGGTCGGCCGCCTCGGGGATCGGCCTGCCGGCGTAAGCATAGAACAGCGCGCCTTCCGCGATCTCCGTGGCGCTCACGAACGTGTAGCTGGGATGGAAGAAGCCGTGGTTCTCGACCAGGAAGTCGGGATGCGTGTTGAGCGCGGTGATCCAGTCCTTGACGGGCCTGCCGTCTACGATCCTGGTATCCTTCAGGTCCTGAGGCGCCGAGAGGGCGTTCATCATCCACTCGCTGGACTTCTCGCGCCACCTTGGGGCGTTCGGATGGTCGGGCATCATGTTCGGCGCGAGGGAGATCAGTATCTGGTCCCAGCCGACTTCCTCTGCCAGCGTATTCCCGTACCTCGCCCCGCGCGGCTTTGCCTTCAGGAATCGGTCGGCCTCATACGCGACCATCCGCTCGACGGACGCCCGCAAATCGGCGTCGATGTGGTCCCGCAGTATCCAGGCGGCGAACCCGACGTTCGCTCCCCACAGCGTCGACTGCCAGGAGTTGCCCCACTGCTTGCCGTCGATGCACTTGCCTGTGCCCGTCAGGTGGCTGTTGGCGGCGTATCGGAGTCCGGCGAGCGCGCGCTCGATGTACGCCCGGCGTGTGGCTGCGTCGAGTACGTCGGTCTCCTCCGCCAGGACGGCGTAGACCAGCGCCGTGTTCGCCACTGCGCGGATTCCCTCGTTGCCGCCGCTGATGCCGTTGCCCCAGTATCCGGCCTTCGGGTCGTCGGGCGACTGCTTCCACATCGTCTCGGCGAACCGAGTGAATCTGTACATCACATCGGTGTAGAGACGGCGCAGCTCCTTCTCGGAGAGATCGGGCTTGATGTCATATGGGTCTGATGCCTGCACAGGCACGACGGTGAGGATGAGCAAGGCAACGAGGATGAACTTCATGGCACTCCCTTTCGCATTCCGTGGGTCAATATATGTTAGCGAAAGGGGTGCACGTGACCTGCAGGAGATCGGCGAGGCCGGCTGCAGACTGCAGTCTGCAGTCTCTACTTGCCGCAGAGCGCGTTGTAGATCGCGGTGACCTTGGCGACGTAGTTCTGAGTCTCGCGGTACGGGGGCACTCCGCCGTACTTCTTGACCGCGCCCGGACCGGCGTTGTAGGCCGAGAGCGCGAGTGAGAGCCGCCCGTCGTACTTGCTGAGGTGGCCGCTCATCACCTTGATGCATGCCGCGATGTTCTGCTGGGGATCGTATGGGTTGGTCACACCGAGTCCGCGGGCCGTGCTCGGCATGAGCTGCCCGAGGCCCATCGCGCCCTTGCGTGAGGTCGCGCTGATGTTGAAGTTCGACTCCGCGATGATCAGGGCGATCACCAGCCTGGGGTCGATCTTGTAGTAATCGCTGTAGGTGAGGATGCTGAGCGTGATCTCCTCGACCTGCGATTTGCTCAGTCGCGGGTTGAGCTTCGCGATGGCATCCCGGTACGGCTCGTACACCGACATGATGCGCTCCGACGGCTTCGTCCCGCCGCGCGAGGCGAGGTCCGGACGCGAGGACCGCTTGGTCGACGCCGGCTTAGGCTGAGGCTGAGGCTTGGCGGTCTTCGATGCCAGTTCCTTCTCCCGCTTCGCGACCTCCCACTCGTAGGCGGCTGCGCGGAGTCTCAGGTCGGTGAGGGATACCACGTTCTTCGATCCGAGTTCCACCAGCGCGCGGACGGTGCTGCCGTTGGAGACACATTCAGGCAGGGTGTCGGCGCCGATGATCAGGGATTCACCGTTGCACACGAGAACGAAGCTGCTCGTGCCGCCCGACTTGATCGTCCCGGAGACGGTCCCGGAGAGTTCGATGATGTTGCCGGAGTATCGGGAGACGTTCTTCTTGATCTCGCCGAACGCAACGGTGGGGACCTTCAGCGACGATCTGAGCTTGAGGTAGTCATCCACCGTCGAACCCGCTGCGAAGCAAGCGGAGGCGGCGAAAACGAGTACTCCCAGCAATATCGGAAATCGAGCCCGCATGGCTTCCCGGTTCTCCTCCGTGACGTGAGTCTACAGTCTAATCATCGGATGCGTTGGGGGGTTACTGTACCGTTCTGCGCAGGCAGACGTTGTTGAGGCAGTCCGGACATAAGAAAATGGCGGAGAGACCGGGATTCGAACCCGGGGTGAGGCTTTATTACCCCACAACCGCTTAGCAGGCGGCCGCTTTCGACCACTCAGCCATCTCTCCGCGCTTTGGTCAACCTAATTCTACCACAGGTCATTCGGAAATGCAACAGAATTCGGAGGCTCAGGGCGAACGCATCTAGCCTGTGCAGGAGGGATCTTGCATCGGTGAATACCTGTCCTGAGCCGGTCCAAGGGACGACGCCAATCCCGACGGCCGCGTCCAGCGGCCGTCGGAGTTACCGATCTCCGATTGGAAAACTCCTCCTACATTCTCTTTGGGGTTACCGGGCACAAACCGTCCGCAAAACTCCTCCTACATTGTGTTCGGCATTGATGCTTCGGTAGCGCCGCCATGCCCTGCTGCCGAAACATCAGGGTGGCGAGATCCTCCGTTGTGGATGAACCCGGCTCTTTCTGGTATCATGGGCAAGGAATGCCCTGTGCGCGAGGTGTACATCAATGATAAGACCTACCCGTTCGCTCGTCCCGGTCCTGCTGGGGCTCTGTATATTCCTTGGCACGATGGAGGCAGCCATGGCAGTTCAGCCTGTACAGATCTCGAAGACCCAGGACGCCGTCACGCTCGACAACGGCGTCATCAGTCTGTCATTCCGCACGTCCGACAAGCGTCTCGCTCTGACGAGTATCTCCGGCAAGAGCGGGGAGCGGCTCGGCGCATTCGCACCCGGCGCATCGCTCTGGAAGGTCGATCTCCGCTGGCCGGGAAACGCCTCTCGAGAGGTCGGCAGCGGCGAGGTCGAGTTGACCGATGTAGGAGCGGATTCCGATCCGCGATCCGGCAAGGCCGAGTTCACCTGGACCATCCCGCTCGGCCCGCGGTCCGCCCAGGTGACGATGAGCGTTCGACTCGAGCCGGGCGATCCGCTTTCCTACTGGTCGCTCCGTGTGAAGCTCCCGGAGGGCTGGAAGGTCATGCGCGCCGACTTCCCGATCATCCCAAATGTGAAGCAGGAGGACGGCCTCAAGCTGGCTGCGCCGGCGGGGTGGGGCGTCGAGTACTCCATGAGGCCGGGGGTCGGATACGGCGGCACGTACCCATCGTGCTCCGCCGCGATGCAGTTCGTCGCCTTCTACAACAAAGGTCGTGGGCTCTACATCGCCGCGCACGACCCGAACGCCTGCCACAAGCGCCTCTCCGCGAGCGCCCGCGCGGACGGAGTGGGGTACACCCTGGTGAACTTCCCCGCGGTTCCGGAGAAGCCCGGCGGCACGTTCAAGCTCCCGTATGAGATCGCGGTCGGCGTCTTCGATGGTGACTACTGGGATGCGGCTCAGATCTACAGCGAGTGGACGCTTAGCACGAAGTGGGGGAGCGCCGGACCGGTCTCCAAGCGCCCGATCCCGGACTGGGTGAAGGAGACCGACCTCTGGCTGCGGCCCGACGGCTCCGCCGAGCAGAACGTCGAGGTGACGAAGCGGGCCCTAGAGTACTTCGATGTGCCGACCTCGCTCCACTGGTATCGCTGGCATCAGATTCCGTACGACACGCTCTATCCGGAGTACTTCCCGCCGCTCCCCGGGTTCGCGGAGGGCATCGCTGAGGTCCAGAGGGCCGGCACGCGCGTGATGCCGTACATCAACGGCCGGCTCTGTGATCCGAACTCGAAGACCTGGATCGACGAGCAGGGCAGCAAGTCCGCCGCTCGCCAGGAGAACGGCCAGCCCTACACCGAGATCTACGGCTCGAAGGTCCCGCTCAACGCGATGTGTCCCTACACCAAGCAGTGGCAGGACAAGGTTTCCGGCCTCGTGAAGCGGATGATCACCGAACTCGGTGTGAACGGCGTCTACATCGACCAGATCGGCGCGGCGTATCCGGTCCAGTGCTTCAACCCCGACCACGGGCATCCGGTCGGCGGCGGCGACTTCTGGTACCACGGCTATCGGAAGCTCCTCGACAAGACCCGGAGGCTTCTTCCGAAGGATCACATGATCACCACCGAGGAGAACGCCGAGTGCTGGCTCGATCAGTTCGATGCGCTCCTGCTCGTGAACAGCCCGACCGGCGAGCATCCGCTGATCCCGCTCTGGCCGGCGGTCTACTCGGGGCGCGTGATCAACTTCGGCTTTCTGTACTATCCGGGGGACGATCTGAAGAAGGAACTGCCGTTCAACTACAAGACGGCCCGATGTTTCGTCTTCGGCTCGCAGTTAGGATGGATCCAGCCCGCGCTCATCATGGCCGACGAGAACCGGGAGGCCGCCGAATACCTGCGCACGCTTGCGCGCACCCGACGGTTCGCCCACCAGTTCGTGACCTACGGGCGGTTCCTCGGGATGATCACCGTGACCGGCGACAACCCACATGTGAAGGGTGATGGGAGCGGGTCGTTCAGCGGTACGTACAAGATCGACACTCCGTCGGTCATCGGCTCTGCGTGGCAGGCGGAGGACGGCAGTCTCGGAGTCCTGCTGGCGAACATCGGAGACAAGGACCGCGATGTGGAGGTGCACCTTCCGCTGATCCGCGCCGGGATCTCCGCATCGAAGGGTTTCACAATCGAGCGCTTCGGGCCGGAAGGGCTCGAATCCTCCGGCAAGGGCGACTCCGCCGAGCAGAAGGTCAAGGTGCCGGGCCGCAGTGCGGTCGTGTTGGTCGTGAAGCCTGATCGGGGCTGAGAGTCTGAAGGTGTCCAGCCGGTGGACGGCGTGACAAGACCGCCGGGAGAACGCCCGGTGAATGCCGGGAGAGTGCCCGGGAGGCCGCCCGGAGCTGAAACCTCCGGGCTAGCTCTGCAAACCTCCCTAAAGGGAGCTGAAAACCATATTAGCCCGAAGGGGTTTTCCGGTACGGCCTAGCCCGGAGGTTCCAGCTCCGGGCAGTCTCGCCGGGCCGTCCGTCCACCGGGCACTCTGGCCACGCCGTTCGTCTCGCCGCGCCATTGCCGGGCACTGGTCGGATCTCTCCGGGCGCTTAGGGACCGCCCACACGCTGCCCGCCGGTTTGAAATCCGCCTCCTTTCGGTAACCGAATTCCGCAGATTCGGCAGCGAGAGGAGGCTTTTTCATGGCCGTACACGAGAGAAGCGTCGAGGTAGATGCGCCCGTCCACGAGGTGTTCCTGATGTGGCGGAACTGGAGCAACTTTCCGAAGTTCATGTCTCACGTCAAGGACGTGAAGGACCTGGGCGGCGGCAAGTCGCACTGGAGCGCCAACATCGCCGGCATCGACGAGGAGTGGGACGCCGAGATCACCAAGATGGAGACAGACAAGGTGATCGGTTGGCGGTCGATCAGTGGCCTCGAAAACAGTGGCGAGGTGCGCTTCGACGAACTGGACGGTAACCGGACCCGCGTCACGGTTCACATCGAGTATAACCCACCGGCGAGTGTGCTTGGCGATGCGGCTGAGGCTTTGTACGTCGGCGGCGAGTTCGATGAAGACCTGGAAGAGGACCTCAGCCGCTTCAAGGAGCGCGTCGAGGCATAGCAGGACGGCAGGCTGCATCCATCCGACAATTCACGCATGCCATGCGGATCGGACGGCGGCAGTCTGCGTCTAGCTCATGCGAGCGACATAGCGCTCATTCCCGTCAGGATCGCCGTGGACAGCATCCAGGCAGAGATTCTACATGCAACGCTCGGAATGACACAGCGCGTGAATCCAACCTGACAGTGCATTGGTCGCGTGTTGTCGAACTCCCCCCGAAAACCCCGCAAGAACCCTAGCACGTATCTCTCCCGGATATGGCATAAGCTACATAGAAGACAATCGAGATCGCGCTTCACGATAAGGGCAAATCCGCCGAAAGACGGAGACGCAAAGCCATGGATCTAAGCCCCGCCAGGCCGGAGGTCGGGGTACGATAGCCAGGCTGCCGAAGTTAGCCACGTAGTACCGGAGCAAACTGTGCCGGAGAACGCGTTTAGCTGCGGTAGCCTGGTTTTTGCTTTTGGTCATCAGAAGACCAGCGTCCCAGTGCTGCAAAGTGGATACTGAGCCTCTCTGATACCGGTTCTACCCGGGGCACAAGGAGGCGGACATGTCGAACAAATGCAGTGACTACAGTATCAAAGGATGCCCGGCGAGTTACTATCTGACCTGCAGCGCGTTCGCGAAAGGCAAGAACTGCTGGGAAGTACCCAATGTTCCATGTTGCTCCAAGCGTTCTCTTGATCAGTGCCGGGACTGCGAAGTCTACCGGTTAGGGAATTCCCAGGAGGTGGGTGCTCAACAGTAAAGACGACAAGACTGCTCGATCAAAAATGCTTGGATGGCCTAAAGATAGCGGGCATTCGGCCCGACTCTATATGATAGCAGGCGGGTCTTGTGCCTGCTATCACTACAACACATGACACAACCGAGAGAAACGACAACTCGACGCACAGCCGCTGTCACGTTCACCATCTTTTGGTTGGTGATCCTGACAGTGTTCTCGTTCGGCTCCTATTTCGCCAACTCCCTGGCGGTCTATTCGCTGCTGGCACTGCTCGTCGGCGCCAAGTCGACCTGCCTGGTGCGCCGTGACGTCCCTCGCGCCGTATCCGGTGCGCTGGCATATGCCGGTGCGCTGAGCTTCGGCGCGGTGGGAGGGCTCATCGTCGGCGCGGCCGCGGGTATCGGTGTCGGCATCGGCAGTCCGTCGGCCAATCCGGTAGGACGAGTCCTGCGATCGAGCATCCAGGCCGCGCTCGGCGGATTGATAGCCGGTCTGGTACGACAGTACCTGCACAATAGCATCGAGCCTGGAGCCTATGCGTACACGGCAAGCACCTTCGGCCCCGCGCTCGTCTGTTTCGCCGCGCTCCTGCTCGGTGAGTTGTTCGCCGGTCACCAGAAGAACTGGGCCCTGGCCAACCGGCGCATGTACGGCAACCGCATCGCCATCGAGTTCGGAGTCGGCGCCGGAATAGCCATCGCCGCTCAGATACTCTACGACTTCACCGCATGGCAGCCGATCACGTTCCTGGTGCCGTTGGCCTATCTGGTGAAGGCATCGGTATCCGAGTTGATGGTGGACGACTATCTGCGCCTTACCAGCGGCTACAACAGCCTCGCCGATCTCTACCTGGCGACCATCGAGTCGCTCGTCTCCGCCATAGATGCCAAGGAGCGCTACAAGTGCTATCACACCAAGGGCGTCGAGCACATGGCTGTGGCGATTGCTCAGCAGATGAGGCTCTCCCCGAACGATGTCGAGGGCATCCGCACCGCCGCGCTGCTTCACGATATCGGACGACTGGGTGTCCCCGAGCACATTTTACTCAAGTCCGGCAAGCTCGACGAACAGGAGTTCGCCAAGATCAAAGCCCATTCGACGATCGGCGAGAAGATCCTCGACAATGTCAGCTTCCCGTGGCCCGTTGGCGCGATGATTCGAAGCCATCACGAGCGATGGGACGGCACAGGTTACCCGGACGGTCTCAAGGGCGAAGAGATCCCCCTCGGCGCGCGCATACTCGGCGTCGCCGATGTGTACGACGCGATGACCAACAAGCGGACCTATCGGACCGACAGCAGCCCGCAGCAGGCAATAGAGTACATAGTCAGCGGCTCCGGCAAACACTTTGACCCGGATGTGGTTGCCGCATTCACCGCCGCAATCGAGCGGTACGGCCTGCCGGACTGCGCCCGGACTCGGGGCCGCCACGAAACGGCCTACGACGGCGCCGGCCAAGCGAAGGACTCTCAGTCAGGTAGGCCCGAGAACACCATCGCCAGCGACATTTCGAGGGCCAGTGACGAGTTCCTTGCGATGTACGAGATAGCCCAGACCGCCAGCACTACCCTCAATCTGGACGAGGTCCTCTCGCTCGTGGCGGGCAAGATCCGGAACATGATCCCGTGCTCCACCTGCGTCATCTTCCTGCGCGATGAGGGCTCCGATGTGCTCCGGGCGAGGATTGCCGTCGGTGTCAACGACCGCTGCTTCGAGGATGCGACAACTACGATCGGCCGCGGACTGACCGGATTGGTTGCCCAGACGCGCGAGGGGCTGGTCGCTGCTTACGATGCTGATGATCTCAAGTTCAAGCGCCTGTACATGCAGTGGATCGACCTGCAATCGATCATGATCGCACCGATCTGCCATGGCGGAGAGGTCATCGGCACGATCAACCTTTACGATATGCGGCCGGATGTGTTCCGCGACGAGGACTCGAGGCTCCTGAACGCCGTCACTCCTCAGGTCGGCCAGGCGATTCGAAACGCGCTGCTCTTCGAGGAGACTCGCGAATCGGCGCTGACGGATGCGCTGACCGGGCTGCACAACGCCAGATACATGCTCATCCATCTCGAGCAGGAAATCAGTCGGGCAAGACGCTCCATGAGGCCGGTCTCGGTCCTGGGGCTCGATCTCGACAACTTCAAGCCGATCAACGATACGTTCGGACATCAGCAGGGTGATCAGGTCCTCCGCGAGCTGGGCCAGATCTTCATCTCCCAGGTCCGCGACTACGACGTCGTGTGCCGATACGCGGGTGATGAGTTCATCATCATCCTGCCGGACTCCGACAAGCAGGAGGCCATGGAGACCGCTCAGCGGATCAAGGATGCGGTTGACGCATATGATCCCGGGTTCCACCACGATCAGCCGGTCCGTGTGGGTGTGAGCGTGGGAGTCGCAACCTTCCCCGCGGACGGCACGGACGTCCGGTCGCTGATCTCCGAGGCGGATGCGGCCATGTATGCCGACAAGAGGGAACGCAAAGCCGGCCGCAAGGCGGCATAGACATACCTGAGACGCGATAGATGCAGACGTGAATTGGGAATAACCCGTGTGCCGACGAGAGCGATGAAGCATCTGAAGCTCGCTACGGAAAGCTACATAATCCTGGTGATATGCCTTTGCGACCTGGTCGCCACTATCTGGTTAGTGGCGACTCATCGCGCTATAGAGGGCAACCCGGTGATGGCCTTCTATCTCGATCGCGGATGGGATGTACTGATCGGGGCCAAGCTGCTGCTGGTCGTATTCCCGATCTTCATCGCCGAGTGGGGCAGGAGATATCGTCCCAGGTTCGTGCGACGGATGCTTCGTCTCACGATCGCCATGTACCTGGGCATCTACGCTCTCTCGTTTACCGACACGAGCATCATGGCATCCGCCAGGCGCATCACCGGCAGCGACACATCGAGCAGTTCAGCGGTGGCGGCATCCGTCAATACGCCTGCACAGCAGGCCCGCTGAAGACTACAAATCGCCCCAAAGCCGGCCTGGGGCAATAATAGAGGATTGACAAGTGCAACCGAACGCGATACAGTCTAGAAGACCCCTCAGCACCGGTCAAGCGAAACGTGGGTTTGAGGAGGGATTTTGGATGGTAGGTCAGACCTCCCTTGATTACGGTCTGGAGGCCCTCAAGGCCGGTCAGTTCAGCGATGCGGTGGCATATCTCGAACGCGCCTGTTCCGAATTTCCCAATGACTATCGGGGTTTCAACTACCTCGGCGTGGCCTATGCGCAACAGAAGCTGTACGATCGTGCCGTCGGTGCGTTCCAGACGGCCCTGAGCATCCGGCCGAACGTTCCGAACATCCACTACAACCTCGGGCTGGCATACCAGGCGGACGGTCTTGCCGACCTCGCTCGGGAGCAGTTCCGGACGGCACTCGACCTGGATCCGAACTACGCCAAGGCTCAGGAAGCCCTCGATCGCCTGAGCGAGGAGGACGAGTTGCTGAAGTCTCTGGCCGCTCAGTCCTGCGCGAGGCATCCGCACGAGCCCGCTGCCGGAGTCTGCTCGTTCTGCCATCTGCCCGTCTGCAAGGAATGCAGGGTAGTGGTGGCCGATCAAGTTTTCTGCACGACCTGTGCCGGGCGGTAAGATCAGGCATGGACTGCCGGCTCTCAAGGTGCGATACATGAATATCGGTTTCATAGGTCTGGGAAACATGGGCCGTCCGATGGCGCGCAATCTGCTGTCGGGCGGCTTTGCTGTAACGGTATACGGAAGGCGGAAGCTCGTCATCGATGAACTGGTTGCCGCCGGCGCATCGGCGGCGGAGTCTCCAAGAGAGGTCGCCGAGCGATCGGACGTCGTGATCACGATGCTGCCGGACTCGCCGGACGTGAAGTCGGTCGTGGTCGGCCCGGACGGCGTCCTGGAGGGATCACGCCCGGGCATGGTCGTGATCGACATGAGCACCATCTCACCGGCGGTCACTCGTGAGATCGCCGAGATCGCGGCGACCAGGGGCGTGAAGTATCTCGATGCGCCCGTGAGCGGCGGGGTGTCCGGGGCCGAGGCCGGGACGCTCTCGATCATGGTCGGCGGCGATGAGCAGGTCTACGAGAAGTGCCTCCCCGTCTTCAACGCTCTCGGCAAGAACATCAACTACATGGGCGGTACGGGGATGGGTCAGACCGCCAAGCTGTGCAACCAGGTGATATGCGTGCTCAACATCGAGGCTGTCTGCGAGGGATTGATGCTGGGCGCAAAGGCCGGGCTCGATCTGGAGAAGCTTCTCTCCGTAGTCACCGCCGGCGCGGCCGGATCGTGGATGCTCTCCAACCTGGGCCCGAAGATGGTCGAGCGGGACTTCGAGCCGGGGTTCAAGGTCGCCCTACAGCAAAAGGACATCAGGCTCGCACTGGCTGCCGCGGATGAACTCAAGGTGCCGCTGCCCGGAGTCAGTATCGTCAGCCAGCTCTTCCGATCCGTGGAAGCCGTCGGGATGGGGGAGAGGGGTACCCAGGCTCTCATCACCGCCCTGGAGAAGCTCGCCGAGCATGAGATCGGCGCCTGACGATCGGGCATATCTTCCTCCCAGGGCGAACGCATCTAGTCCATGCAGGAGGGAATTCGCAGTCGGAGACTGCTAATCCCGAACGTCGGGGTTACGGGCACGATCTATCCCCGAGAACCCCTCCTACGGGTGTCAAATCAGATGCGTTCTCCCTGATCTTTCTCCTTGAATCGATGACCAATCCGTGTTAGAATGCGTATGGACCGGTGAACGAGCCGGTCAGTTGACCAGGGGCAAACGGGGACACAGATTGGATCTATCGGTTCATTCCCTGGGCAGCGGGAGTTCGGGAAACTCCATGCTGATCCAGGCCGGAGGCACGCGGGTACTGCTCGATGCAGGCATTCCGCTCACCCAACTGAAGAAGCGATTGTCGAAGTTCAAGGTTGCGCCCGGCGATCTTGACGCGGTCCTGCTCACCCACGAACACGGCGATCACACCAGGAGCGCCTGCAGCCTCTCACGCATTTACGGCGTGCCACTGGTAGCCAACGCCGCCACCCTCGAAGCGCTCCCCGACCGGCACGTCGTGCGCGAGTATACCACCATGGATACCGGCAGCACGCTCGCGATCGGCAACATCATCGTCGAGTCGTTCCCGGTCTCTCACGATGCCGTCGAACCGGTCGGCTACAACATCCACCACGCGAACGGCAAGATCTCTTACGTGACGGACACCGGTATCGTGGACGAGGAGGTCCTGAGCAGGATTGCGGGGGCCAACCTGGCGATTATCGAGGCCAACTACGATTACCAGCGGCTTGTGACCGGCCCGTATCCGGTGTTCCTGAAGGCTCGCATACTCGGCGACCAGGGCCACCTCTCGAACGAGGCGGCCGCCGACCTGATCCTTTCGCACGCATCGACCGGCCAGGCGACCACGTTCTGGCTCGCACACCTCAGCAGCACCAACAACACTCCCCGAATGGCGAGACGGTACGTCCAGCGCAGGTTGTCGGAGGAGAAGTACACCAACGCGGTTGTTGACGTTGCCCTGAGGGATGTCGCCAGCCTCACCTGGCGCCCGCGGACTCACGCGGTGCAGATGAAGCTCTTCTAGCGAAGCACGAGATCCGAAACACCGCCGATCCGCTTCGTGCTTCGAATCTCGAATCCGCCCCACAAGAGGGGGTACCGGAGTGGGGATTCAACTGCTCCGGTACCCAGGTAGAGTGTAGTATGACAGGCCGAGACCTCTACGGCCTGAAGTTCGGCTTTTCCGTGAGAATCCTTACGCTTCCGTCGGCGAACCCGTAGACCACCCCGCCCGGATGCCTCAGTGATCTGATCACATCCTTCTCGGTGCCGTAGCCCCGGTTGCTGTCACCCTCGAAGATCAGGACCGTCTGCGAGGGCTTCTTGATCATGCTGAGCTTCATCCCGCTTAGGTACTCGTTCATGCTGTAGGAATATTGATATCTCCCGCCGGGCATGCGGTTTTCCAGGTAGTCATTGCGGACCGGTATCAGGTCGATCCAGTTCTCAACATCAGGAAGCACTCCGCCGTTCTGCTTGGCGTACTCCAGTATCGCGTCTACCATCGACTTGGTGTACTGCATGCAGATGTCCTGCTCCCTGGATTCTCGAGCCGGAGTGCTCCAGTAGACTATCGGCGGGCTGGGCAGAGCATCCTCTTTGATGACCTGCACGTCCGGGATGATCAGGAAGTTCGGCATTCCCGGCTTCGGGATCGTGATGTAGAACCTTCCCGAGGTGGATAGCTGCGTGAGCGCATCCGCCACTTCAACATTTCTGAGTTCGATCGTGACCTTGGGACGGGAGACCTTCTTCAGCGCCTTCCTGACGTTCGCCTCATCGGCAGGGGGCTGAATGGCCAGATAGTCGTCGAGGCTCATCACCACATAGCTGGCTCCCTTGATCTGCTTGATCAGGTTCGCCACCGCATCGATCGGGTCCGCGTTCTTCAGTGAGACGGAGACCTTGCCCATGTTGACGACGACACCCTCGGCCCTCGGATTGAGGATCGTCACGTGGGTGACCACTTGTGGCCTGCCGAACGGGATGTCCACCGTACCGGGTGTCGGCATGTCGAACGGGAATTCCGGGCTTCCCTCGGCTTTCTCTGGTGGAGATGACTCTTCATTGGTCTCCGACTGCTTCGGTTCTTCTGCCGGCGTGCGGCTCTCCGGCACGTAGACCAAGCTGGTCGTCGAGGTCAGCGTGTCGAGGAGATCCCGGATTCGCATCTCGCTGACGTGTATCGTGATCTTCAGGTCCGAAGGCACGCCGTCACCCACGATGAACTCGATGCCGGTCTGCTCCTGGAGAGTCTTGGCGATATCCGCTATCCTCGCGTCCTTCACATCGAGGCTGACTCGCTTGTCCGGCCACTTCAGCCATATCGGTGCTCCGAAGAACGTGTCGCCTATGCGGAAGAGGTCCATCCTTCCGGGCATGAAGAAGCGGAAGTGCTCCATGACCTGCCTAAGGCTCTCATCCAAGGTTCCCGGGGGTGTGAGCCGGTAGCTTCCTCGGGTGGACTTCGCGTCTTCCTTGGGCTTCTGGGCAAATGCAAGCGAGGAGACTGCCAGCAGCAGCGCGATCAAGATGATGAACGGTCTACGCATTTCCTGTACTTCCTCCTGCATGAGGGCTGTATGCCGCACGGTCTACCTCGAGCGGAGCATCGAGCAAGTGCGTCCTGTCCGGAGCCGGCGCGATGTCTTCCGCATCATCTTCCAACGCCGTACCCTCTATGGTGACCGAGGTGATGTTCCCGCCCTCATCGAACTCACGCACCACCGTGAGCTGGGTGGGCGCTCTCTCCCCTCCGGAATCGACGTGTGTCACGAAGATCTCCGGCTCCTTGGGCCGGACGGCGATGAACATGACTCGCTCGGAATCCGTCTCCGGCTCAATAACCCTGGTCTCAGGGACCTCGGGAGCGGCCTCAGGCCGGACCACTCGCTTCCGCGTGGGTGTTACCTTGACAGGGCGCTGAGCCGCCTTGCGGATGACTGCCTTGACCGAAGTCTGTCTCGTGCCTTCGACGCCAGTGGCGATCCGAACAGTCTGGTCTTCCTTCGCAACCTGTCTCTGCGGCGGCATCGTCGGTTTCGGAGCCACGTGCTTGTCCGCCGGAGTCTCGATGCTGTCGGCGGGCTTGACGGCCGTCACCTGCTTGCGGTCGACCGAGCCATATCGGAGCCAGCCCGTGACGATCAGTGCGATGATCGCCGCCGCGGAGAATCCCATCGCCAGCCTCGGGACCAGTATCGGCCGCGTGAGAGCCTTCTCTCTCGCCAGCTTGTCCCTGACTGCTCCGACGAGCGCGGGTGCGGGCTCCTCGCCGCCGAGCAGGTTCAGGGCCGATGATGCCCTTCGCACGAGTTCCAGTTCGCTCCGGCACTCTGCGCAGTCTGTCAGGTGGTCTCTTATGCGCTGAGCCTCAGCAGGCGAAAGGTCTGCCGAGATATAGTCCATCAGCTTATCCCGGACCCTCGAGCATTTCATTGCTTTCCCCCAAATTCAGCTTCATAGAGCTTCTTGAATATGTTCCTCGCCCGGTGCAGGTAGCATTTCACTTTGTCCGGCGACCAGGCCAGGATTTCCGCTATCTCTTCGTAGGATAGCTCGCGGTAATACTTCAGTACGAGCACGGCGCGGTAGTGCGGGGCCAGCTTCTGCAGCAGGTAGCTGATCTCGCGCCGCTTCTCGGCGTCTTCGAAATCCGGGGAGGGATCGCTGATCTCCATCTCGATCGGCAGTTCCTCACGCCGGCCTCTTCGCCAGCTTATGCACTGGTTCACGGCTATGCGGTAGATCCACGTGGAGACTTTCGACTGCATCCGGAAGCGGGGGAGCGACTTGTAGACGGCGACGAACACGTTCTGAGCAGTGTCCTCGGCATCCGACGGATTGGCCAGCATCTGGAGGCAGACGTTGTACACATACGTCTGGTAGCGCATGACGAGTTCGTCGAACGCGCGCTCTTCGCCCGCCAGGAACCTGCGGACGAGGATCGTTCCCTCGTCCTCCACTGCCGTCTCCATCACTGCCGGCTGTCCGGATTCGCTCATCATCATGGTTGCATTGAAAGTCTGCATATCCGACCTTTAGTCGCATGCAGTGGCGCAAATGTGAACAAAGAGTCAGTGAACAGTGAACGGTGAACAGTAAGCCGCACGAGCGATCCTACGGCGGTGAATGACGCCGCTGGTATCGACCCGAAACGGACGGAACGGGACAGCGTCCGTTCCCTGCATCATGCATCGATGGTGACTGCTCCCTGTACGCCGGACGGGTGGTTACTGGTCCTCCAGCAGCGCCTCCCACAGGGCGTACAGTTCCTCGATCCGGGAGGCGACCTCACGGTACTCCGCCTGAGTCGCAGCCGCGACCGCGCCGTCGATGTAGGTCTCCTGCCGGCCGAGCAGATCGGTCAACTCGGCGAGTCGCGCCTCCGCCGCCTCGATCTCGCGCTCGTAGTCCGCCGCCGTCGGTCCCTTCGGTCCGCTCGGGGCCACCGCCTTCGGTTTCGGCTTCCGCTTGACCGGGCGGATGCGTGCCCTCTGCGACCTCGCCCGCTCGACGAAGAAATCGTAGTTGCCCTCGAAGACTTTCGAAGACCCGTTAGCTATTTCGACGATCCGGGTTGCCACTGAGTTCAGTAGATATCGGTCGTGAGAGGTGAGTATGACCGTGCCGTTGAAGTCCTTCAACGCCTGATCGAGCGCCTGCCTGGAGTCTATGTCGAGGTGGTTGGTCGGCTCGTCGAGCAGCAGGAGGTTCGGCTTCTGGAGCATCAGCTTGGCGAGCACGAGCCTGTTCCGCTCCCCGCCGCTCAGCTTGGACACGGACTTGAACACGTCGTCGCCCTTGAAGAGGAACCTCGCCAGGAGGTTTCTCGCCTCGCCGGGAGTCATGTCGGCGGATTCGAGCAGCTCCTCCAGCACCGTGTTCTCCGGATCGAGCCCGGCCAGGTCCTGGGCGAAGTAGCCGATCTCGACGCCGTATCCGATGCTCATCGTGCCGACCGACGGCTCCTCGTCGCCGACGATCATGCGGAGCAGGGTGGTCTTGCCGGCGCCGTTCGGCCCGACGAGGCCGATCCGATCGCCGTTCTCGACCAGCAGGTTCAGCCCGGTGAAAAGCGGCTTTCCGTCGAATCCCTTGCCGACCTCCTGCAGATCGAGCACGATGTGCCCGCTGGTGCTGCCGGCGTCGAGCTTGACCCTGATCTTGTCGGACTCGAGCTTGGGCTTGCGGATCCGGGTCATCTTCTCGAGCCGCTTCTCCCGGCTCTTGGCCTCGCGGTGGCGCTGCCCTGCGTGGTAGCGAGCGATGAAGTCCTCCAGCCTAGCGATTTCGGCCTGCTGACGCTCATAGTTCTCGGCCTGCTGGCGGAGAAGCTCTTCCTTCTGCCGCGCGTACGCCGTGTAGTTGCCCGCATAGCTCCTGGTGAATCCTTCGTGGAGATCGACGACTTTGCTGACGACGCGGTCGAGGAAATACCTGTCATGCGAGACGACGAGCACGGCGCCGGAGAATCCCTGCAGGAACTCCTCCAGCCACTCGCAAGCCTCGATGTCGAGGTGGTTCGTCGGCTCGTCGAGGAGCAGCACGTCGGGCTTTTGGAGGAGCAGCTTCGAGAGCGCGGCGCGAGTCTTCTGTCCGCCGCTCAGCACGCTCACCGGCTTCTCCCAGTGCTCGGGGCCGAGCCCGAGTCCGCTCAGCGTGGACTTCACCTCCGCCTCGAACGCATATCCGCCGAGCCGGTCGAACTCGTGCTGGACCTCGCCATACTCGGCGAGCAGCGCCTCCATCTCGTCGTCGCCGGCCGCGCCCATGGCGGCTTCCAGGCGTCGAAGCTCGCGTTCCAGGTGCTTGATCTCGGTGGTGGCGTTCGATACCTCATCGACGAGGTTGCCGCTGCCGGTGAGTTCGGAGTCCTGGGGCATGAACCCGATGCTCGTGCCGGGGAGAACCTGCACGGAGCCGCTGTCGGGCTCTTCCTGGCCGACGATCATGCGGAGGATGGTGGTCTTGCCGGAGCCGTTCGGGCCGACGAGCGCGACCTTCTCCGACGCGCCGATGGTGAAGGTTACCTCATCGAGCACGTCGAATCCGCCGAACGACTTGCGCACCGAGTTGAGCGAGATCAGAGCCATGCAAACACCGGAGCCATGGAGTCATGGAGCAATGGAGTGGTGGAGTGATGGGTTCCCAATACTCCATTACTCCACCACTCCATCACCCCAAAAACAAGGCCGTGGGCACATTCTCTGCCCACGGCCCGATCTGACGCTATCGTATCACAGACCCCGCCCGGTGTCAACGAGTCAGGTGCCAGACCGAGCGCAGGCCGCCCCCCCACGTCTGTAGGAGGGATTCTGCGATCCCCTAGGATCGCTAATCCCGACGTCGGGTCTAGTCGCGGTCGGAGTTAGCGGACACAAACCGTCCGCAAGACTCCTCCTACGTTATGTTCGGGGCTACCGGGCACTAACCCCCCGGAAGACTCCGCCTGCGCTGTGGTATGCCGGATGCGTCGACGCGTCGCCCGCCTACTTCGGTTTCGCCGGATCGCTCACCGGCAGCACGATCGTCTTCTTCGCCGCCAACGACGACTTGCTCGCCCTCACGATCTGCCTGTCCGGGCTGTCGGATGTGCTGCGCACCAGGTAGTCCACGCTGTAGTCGGTCCACCTGCCCTTGCGCTCGACGGCGGCCTTGAACGGGAATCCCGCACCCGGCATGAGGCAGCCGATGTCGGCGACCACCACGTCGATCACCTTGTGATCCTTGTCGTACAGAGTGATCCCGACTCTGACGTTGTACTGCGCATCGTCGCTCGTGTTGCTGATCCGGCCGACAATCGCGGGCTGCTTGTCCGTGTACTCGTGACTGATCTCGAACGTACCGCCGGGCACGTTGATCTCCTGCAGCCGCTCGTCAGGATCGATCGGCGGGAAGATGAAGATGTTCAGAATCCTGCCGGTCTCCTCGCTGACCGCGAAGTTGAGCCCCTGGGACCAGTACCAGCATTCCGCCACGCCGGGCTGATCGGTCGTGATCTCCTCCGGCTCGCCGCGCTTCGAGACCATGTTCGAGCGCTGATCGCCGATCTTGATCCCGTCGTTCGTGGTGAGGGTGGGGGACTCCGTGAGCAGATGCTCCAGCCGGTCGCCGTACGGCGTCATTCCGGCATAGATCGCCCCCTGACGCTGATAGATCAGGATCGCCTGATCCGTGCCGGGACCGTTCCTCCTCCGAGCCTGGATCAACTCGGGGTTGCCCAGTGCCTTCATCACCGTCGCCAGGCTGTCATTGGTATGCAGCCCGCCCAGAGCGGTCTCGGCGGTGCAGTATATCGGCAGGCAAAGCAAGACAAGGATGGATATCAGCATTGTGCGCATAGTTCCGTACCTCCTGCTACGGTTCTTCCCCCGCAGGAGGCATCGTATAATCGTGCTCCATCGGCGCGGGGAAGGATAAACGCCCGCCCGCGGGTAACGTTGAGGTCGATTCAGCATCAGCGATGTGGCTCCCGCGCCGGATTCCGCGGTGTAGGGAACGTGCCGCCTCGCAGGGATACACTACTGCAGGGAACAGGCGCTGTCCCGTTCCGTCGTGGCAGGTCCAGTGCCGCCCAGTCCTGAGTAGCGAAGCGTATCGAAGGACGGCCGGGACTAGCCGGAGGTTTGGTGGAGCCAGGCCGCGCTTCGATACGATGCTGCGCATCACTCAGGGCTGACGGGGTGGGTTCCCGGGACAGAAAACCCGCTAGTCCTGAGTAGCGAAGCGTATCGAAGGACGGTCGCGGCTAGCCAAAGGTCTGGTGGAGCTAGACCGCCCTTCGATATATCCTGAACTCCTCGCACCCCGTGGCCTCGGAGTTCAGGATTACTCAGGGCTGATGGTGCTGGTTCCGGTGCGGACGAACGCCATGTCGGGCGCTCCCTACGAGGCATGCCTGGGGACGCTGCATCGATACGAATGATCATGCTGGGAGGTTTCGGGTGGAAAGCAAGAAGGATTCAGGCATATCGAGACGCCGCTTCCTGAGCGGCTCGCTGTCGGGCATCGCCGCCGCCGGTCTGCCGATCGTGATGTCGAAGGCCGCGGAGGCGTCCGCCGACGACTACTTCGGCAAGCCCAAGACGGCTCCGAGCACGCGCAAGATCGGCGCGAACGACACGATCCAGTTCGGCCTCATCGGTCCGGGCGGCAAGAAGGGCGGCTACCGGATGGGCTTGGCAAACGCCCGGTCGATCGCCGGCATCGAGGGCTGCAAGATCGTGGCCGTGTGCGACGTTGACGCGACGCACCTCGCCGACGCCGTGAAGGAGTTCGGCCCCGATTGCAAGGGTTACAAGGATTTCCGCGAGGTTCTCAGCCGCAAGGACATCGACGCTGTTATCATCGGCACTCCGGACCACTGGCACACGATCATGTGCATCGAGGCGATGAAGGCCGGCAAGGATGTCTACTGCGAGAAGCCGCTCACCTTGACCATCGGCGAGGGCAAGAAGCTCGTCAAAGTCTGGAGGGACACGAAGCGTGTCTTCCAGACCGGCAGCCAGCAGCGCTCCGAGGGCAACTTCCTGAAGGCGTGCGAACTGGTCCGCAACGGACGGATCGGCAGGATCAAGAAGGTCGAGACCCACCTCCCGACCGGACCGACCGGCGGCCCGTTCGAGACGAAGCCGGTCCCGGCCGACCTCGACTGGGATATGTGGCTCGGCCCGGCGTTCTACACCGACTACATCCCCGAGCGCACCCACGGCAGCTTCCGCTGGTGGCTCGAATACTCCGGCGGCATGATGACCGACTGGGGCGCGCACCACAACGACATCGCCCAGTGGGGGCTCGGCATGGACCGCTCCGGCCCCGTGAGCGTCGAGGCGGTCGGCACCGCCCCGGACCCCTGCTGCCGGTCGTACAACACCTATCCGACATTCCGGGTCAACTACACCTACGCCGACGGCACTCCGCTGATCGCCACCAACGAGGGCGAGAACGGCATCTTGTTCGAGGGTGAGGAGGGCTGGATCTTCGTCGCCCGAGGAGTGCTCCGCGCGAGCGACCAGCGCATCCTCGACGATCCGCTTCCCACCGACGCGATCAGGCTCTACCGGTCGGACAACCACCGCAGGAACTTCGTCGAGTGCATCCGCAGCCGGAAGCAGCCGATCTGCGACGCGGAGATCGGCCATCGGTCGGTGAGCGTCTGCCACCTCGGCAACATCTCGCTCCGACTGAACGGACGCCGCCTGCAGTGGGACCCGCAGAAGGAAGTCTTCGTGAACGACGACGAGGCGAACCTCTTCATCAACCGCCCGATGCGCAAGCCCTGGAAGATCTGACGAGTGGGGGAGTGTAGAGTGTAGAGTCTTACTCTTACTCCTAATCCCAATCGTACTCGGACATGCGCTCCCCAACGGCGCATGGCAGGGACAATGAACGCAAGGGCCGCCCTCAGTGGCGGCCCTTCTCATGTCTGGAGATCGCTCGGTTGCGAGTCACGCTGCGATGGAGTCAGGCGGGTCACATTGTGACTGCTCCCTTTCTTTGGCGGCGGGCTAGAGTCTGAGCGGTCCTCTCCATGTCAGTGGCGTATTGTCGACTATGGCCGCGAACTCCCTTGTCACTCCAGGCTCGGTTGGATTACTCGCCAGGCGGTAGTCCCAGGCTGTGAGGCTGACAGCATACAATCCGTCGTGCCACTGTGATCCTCCCTCGATTTTGTGGACACCCAACTCATGCAGCTAAAGGCTGCGCCC
>CAYXOC010000005.1:33970-133622 GCA_964466715.1 uncultured bacterium | reverse complement strand
CTCTACAGTTTGACAAAGCCTTGACCTCCACGTATAATCGGCACTGGTGGATGAAGCGCCACTACCGACACCCTAAGCCAATACGCACATGGAGGTCACGACCATGAAAAGATACCTGTTTGCCGCGCTGGCAGCATGCTTCCTCACTCTCCCGGCGCTTGAGGCCGGCGCCCAGTATGGCGACGAGCCGGAGCCGAGGCTGGCATTCAAGTTCGGGGTGCACAGTCCGTCCGGAAGCAAGTTCCGTGACAGCAAGAGCCTCTGGCGATCTATGGGCGCCGAATACGCGCTGTCCCTAAACGAGATCGACCGTCCGACACTTGTTGCCGGTGCCGTGTTCATCAGCAGCGACAACAACATGGTCGATGCCTCCATGATCGGCCTGCTGTGCGAGAAGCGCTGGTATGCAAATCCGGCAGAGGGCAGTTCGCTCTACTACGGCGCGGGCCTCGGCTACTACATAATGGAGGCCAAGGATCGCGATTTCCAGTGGATGCAGCCGGTCAAGAGAAGCGGCGGAAAGCTCGGCATGGCGGCTTCGGTCGGATACCAGTATAAGGAATCGTATTTCGGCGAACTCCGCTACAACTACTCCGGCGAGCTCTCCAACGGCCTCGACATGAGCGGACTGAGCGTGAACCTGGGCATGCGGGTCGCGTTCTAAGGAACCTCAGGTAGTTGTGCTACGGTGCCCGCCTGAGAGTCATCAGGAACCAAAAAGGCGCCGGACACCAGGGATCGATCCCTGACATCCGGCGCCTCTGCACTTTCCTCTTGTGATTCCACCCTACTCCGCGGAGAGCCTCATGGCAAGCGCCGCCAGTGTCCTGACCGCCACGCCCGTGGCCCCGGCTGAGCGGTATGGCTTCTCCTTCGAAGAGTCCGCGGGACCAGCGATGTCCATGTGTACCCACGCAGTCTCATCCGCAAACTGCTTCAGGAAGAGTCCGCCTGTGAGCGCTCCACCCCATCTCTCGCCGCAGTTCTTGGAGTCCGCATATTCGCTCTTGAGCTGCTCCATGTACTCCGGCGGAAGAGGAAGCTCCCAAGCCTTCTCACCGGCATCCGCGGCAGCATCGAGGACCGCGCTGACCATCGCCGGATCGTTGCCCATGACGCCTGTGTAGTCGTGGCCAAGCGCAACCACGCAGGCGCCGGTCAGGGTCGCCACATCGACCATCATGTCCGCACCGAGCTCCTTCGTGTAGGTCAGCGCGTCGGCCAGGATCAGGCGCCCCTCGGCATCGGTAGTGATGATCTCGATGGTCTTCCCGGCCTTCGTGCGGACGATGTCGCCCGGCTTGTAGGCGGACCCACTCGGCATGTTCTCGGTTGCCGGTACGACGCCGATCACGTTGATCTTCGGCCTCAGCTCGGCGATAGCTCGCAGCGCCTGTATGACGGCGCTCGCACCGCTCATATCGAACTTCATGTCCTGCATGCCGTCACTCGGCTTGATCGAGATGCCGCCGCTGTCGAAGGTGATCCCTTTGCCGACAAGGCCGAGCGTCTTGGTCGCGCCCTCCGCTCTGTATTTCATAACCATGAGCCTCGGCGATTGCGCGCTTCCGGCGGCGACCGCGAGAAGAGCGCCCATACCCTGGTCTCTCATCCAGTTCTCATCATGGACCTCGAACTCGAGGCCGAAGCGCTCGGCGACCTCACGCGCCCGCTCGGCCAGGATCGACGGCGTCATGTTGTTGGCCGGCTCGTTGCCGAGGGTGCGAGCATCGTTGGTAGCGTTGCCGAGGATCACGCCGATCCGTACTCCGGCCTGGATGAGCGTCACCTTGTCCGCATCCCGCTCCACGATGGTGATCGTCTCGAGCATCGGCGACTCCCTATCGCTCTTGTAGAAATCGGGATCGTAGTCAGCGATTATGCAGCCTTCCGCGACTGCCTGAGCAGCGTCCTGCACGGCCAGTCCGCCGATACCGGCGCCGTGAACGATTGTTGTCGCCTTTCGGACGCCTTTCTTGCGCAGGAACCTCGCCGCCGTGCCGGAAACCTGGCGGACCCTGTCGAGATCGAACTCCTCGGGTTTGCCCAACCCCATGACAAGCACGCGCTTCGCGGCGATCTTGCCGAACGTGTGTATGAGCGTGGTCTCGTTCAGCTTGCCCTTGATCTCGCCGCTGCCTATCAGGTCTGAGATCGCGCCGCCGAGCGCGGAATCGACCGCACCGGTCGCTCCGCCGGGCGAGGCCACGCCCTCGAACAGATTGACAACGACTACGTCGCTTGTTACTTCAGTGATTGAGCCTTGCAGTACTCGTATCTCCAATGGTGTCTCCTCTATGCAAATCCGCTGTAGGAGGGAATTCCAATCCCCGAATCCATGGCGCTACGTGGGCATTCGCGGCTGGGAAGCCGCTCCTACAACGCTCTTCTATGCCCGCGACCTGTCGGACGTTACTTCAGACCGCACAACTTCACAAGCAGCATCTCGAGACTCAGGCGATTCGACGCCGTTTCCGCGCCCAGTCCCTTCGTGGCGAGTTCGCACTCCAGCACGCCCTGAAGGCAGAGCCGAAGATGTGCCGACGAGAAGTAACTCACCTGTGAGAGCAGCTTCTTCTTCTGCCAATCCGCGAGCGACAGCACGCTCGATTCCTTCGGCAGCAGTTCCGATACCTCCTCCGGGACGGGGCCGAAACCCAGCCCGGACTCCTTCAGGAACCTCAATTGGTAGAGCATTCGGAAATGACGCGCCATCAGCGCAAGGATCCGCTGAACCTCGCCTTCGGGCTTCGGACTCGCCGCCAGCGTCTCGTCGAGGAGCCGCATGGCCTGCCCCGCCTGTCTCCCGCCGATCGCGTCGATCAGGGCGAACACCCGGTCCTCCGGCGACAGCGAGGCGACGGCCTCGACATCCGCAATGGTAATTGTATCCCGTTCTCCCGTGTACGTCGCAAGTTTCTCGATCTCACGCTCGAGTAGGACTGCGTTACCCTCAACCGATCGACTCAGCAGGGCGGCAGATCTGGGATCGAGCTTCTTGTCGAGCTTTCTCGCCAAGGAAACGGCCATATCACCGAGCGCGTCCGCCTTCAACTTGGCGAATTCGATCAATGTGCCTTGGGATTTCGCGGCCTTCTTCAGAGCGGCGTTCAGCCCCTTTTTCTGCTTTCTCTCCGACTTCTCCTCATCTTCGTCGTCCTTCTCCCTGGACTTCGACTGGGCGCGCGTGCGAGTGGAGGAATCTTCGCCCGCCAACAGGATCAGGCAACTGAGAGAAGGAAGCTTCGGGAGGAATGATGCGATGCGCTTCTGATCGTCCTGACTCAGGCGATCGACGCGATCGACGACTACGACCTTGCGCTCGGACATGAACGGCGCAGTAGTCACGGACGACAGCACGCTCTCCGCCGTCGCCGTCTCGCCATCCATCATCTCCAGGTCGAACCCCTGGGAAGCAGGATCGACGAGCTTGTGGATCAGTTCGTCCACGGCGTCACGCCGCCGGATGTCCGACTCACCGGTGAAGAGACAAACACGGGATATGGTATCCGCACTGCTGCGGTCAGCGGTCTTGCCAGCCACTCGGGTCTCCGATATCGGGAAGCAGCTTCTGCTTCGCGGCCTGCTTTGCCTCTCGGACCAGTTCGCCGAGCCGAGCCGTGGTGGAAGCCACGCGCTCTCTCGGCAACTGCCGACCTGCGTATCTGGCCTCCACGAAATCATCCGTGATTGCCTGAACGCCGGCCACCAGGTTCGCACAGTTCGGCCTCAGAAGCTTCTCCAGTCCATTGTAGTATTCGTTCGGTGTCATCGCCGCCGGACGCGGGTAGCCTAGTCGGGCAAACACGTCGCACATCCTGCGGTAGTTCTCCGCTGCACGGCACACAGTCGCGCCCGGTCTGGGCGCCAGCCTCCGAACGATGAGCTTGTCGATGATCTCTACCTTCAGTAGATAGCCGACCAGATAGAACAGGAGGGCGATCATCCAGAAGGAATTCGACTGCGAAGCGATGGCATTCGTTATCCTTCGCCACGTCATCGTAAGCCGGTCCGACAAACTGCGGCGCGCCTCCTGGGGAGCAGGGTCGAAGGAAATCCACCCATACTCCGGGAAGTAGACCTCCACCCATGCGTGCCGATCTCGCTGCCGCACGTGGAAGATCGCCTTGTCGTCCTCGCGCTTTCCGGATGCATAGCCGGTCGCGACACGGCTGGGGATGCCGGCCAGCCGGCACATCACAGCCATGGCGCTCGCGAACACGTCGCAGTATCCCCTCCGAGATTTTAGCAGAAAATGCACAACGGCGTCCTCATCGACAGGAGCGCCTGGGGCGGTGAGATCATAGACGTAGTTCATCTCCAGGTAGTTCTGGATGGCGACCACCTTGTCGTATTCGCTCGGCAACTGCGACACCAGTTCGTCCACGGTATGCTGCAGTCTCCTGCACGGATCAGGAACCTGCTGGATGTACCTGATCTCGATATCACGCGGATATGCGGACGAGGCGCTGCGCAACTGCCGAGCAGTGGCCGTGCTCACAAGGGAACTGACGGCGAACCTGCCGCCTTTCCCGTAGCTGAGTCGCAGACCGATGCGACCGTTCGCGCTGAGGAGCATCTGAGGGCCGTGGAAGGCCGCCAACACCGGCTCCGCCGCGCCGCAGAGGCTTCCGATCTTCCCGTCTGTCACAGTGAATATCTGGTCCACACGCTTCACGGAGCGACGGTTGCGGGATTCGTGGTCAGTCGGGATAACGAACGAAGATGGGAACGCCTGGAAGTGCGACGCCACTCTGTTCTCGCTGACGTGGCCGGGCGAGGAGACCAGAACGGGTTGATCACCTGCGGGCAGTGTGCTCATCCATCCGCGTCCGGTGTACCTGTCATAGACCTGCGAGCGCCAGAGCAGTGGCTCGTTGCACATGACCGTCATGATCTCCTGCTCGCCGAGCGCTGTGGGCCCTGACGCGACTTCCATGAAGTCGCTCTCCAGGTATGGCTCCTGCGTCGACTGCACGTTGCGCGCGAGAAGTGACGGGCCGGTTGCATGATCGAGCACCGTCTGCATCACCCATCCCAGGACCGCGCCCACCGCGATCGCCTGCAGAGTAATGACTATCGACAGCTTGAGGTTGCCCCTGACCTCCCGGTGCTCCTCAGGCGCAGCATGACTCAGCGCGTTCTGCTGGACCAGCGCAAAGCAGGCGAAGCACAGATACATGATGAAGAAGACCGGCGACTGGCTGCCGGGATCGAACGTAGACATCAGGCCGATCAGGCTCAACGGCGGAACGCACATGAAGAGGACGGACCGGTCGGTGCGGAGGTTGAAGCTGTACACGACCATCAGCCACACCAGGATGGTGCTCAACACCAGGTCCGACGAGGTGAGCGACTGGAGCGGTAGAATCACGTATCGGAAGGCTGGGTTGGTGAAGATCAGAATGGTCGTGATCGACAGGAGCGCGAGCAGCGAGCCCTCTGCGACCGAGTGTCTGAACCTGCCGAGTCTGACCGCCGCGCTGAGCGAGAATCCGATTGCGAGGAGCACCAATGTGAACAGCGCGAAGCCGGTATCGTCTACGGCCCTGCCCATCACTACGATGCCGACCGACGCCGCGCCGTAGCCCGCCGCATAAAGCGATACCCGCCCGTTCGTTACCGATTCAGACAGCTCACTATGCTGCATATCGTGCCAACACCCTTACCATCGGCCCATCGGGAGAGCACGCTACCGCGGTCACCAGTGCTCCTGAGCCGATCAGTTCGGCCATGTGCGTTTCCAACCGTTCCGGCAGGTCCGGGAGGACGCATACCAGCACAACTATCATCTTCACCTGCTTCGCCCTGAGAAGCGCAGCGCATTCCGTGAGCCTGCTATCGACCGAAGGTGTCAGACACACCACCACCGAGCCGCGGGGGATGTCCTCCATGTGGTGAAGCAGCACACTCGACAGCGGCTCCGGCTGATCAGCCTCGACCAGCGCGAGGGCATTCAGGATGGAATACAGGTGGTCTTTCCCCTTGCCAAGGGTCGTCACGGGCGCATCGAGTCCTGAGCCGGCCAGGCGAGCCGCACTCCCGTGCGCGATGGCATCGGAGGCCAAACCCGCTGCCAGACGCACGGCGCACTCCAGCGACGAGTATGGTCCGTGCCCGATCTCGCTCCCTCGCTTGAGGTCTATCGCAATCATTGTGTCCTCGGCGAGACTGTGCTCAAACTCGATGACATTCAGCCGCCCATGCCTTGCGGTCGATTTCCAGTAGACCCGACGCAACTCGTCGCCCGGCTGATACTCTCGAACGCCGTGGAAATCGATGCCGCTCCCTTTGGCGCCGCTGCCCTCGAACTGCGTGTCGCCGAACTCCCCTCCACTCACCGATCCCAGATCACGCACGTAGATCGGTGTCGGGAAGGTAGTGATCTGGGACACGATCGGACAGCTGGAACGGAACTCGAACAAGCCCAGGGGATCCGTCGCACATATGCGGACCGGTCCGATACGATGGCAACCGCGTTTGACGGGAACCGCGGAGTAGCTGAAGGTGATCCCGTCGGCGGACATGCTGCTGTCGGGCAGGCCGGCTGCGGTCCCGATCCGGAACGCGCCGGACTCATCCTCCGAGCCGGCATGGGTGATCCACTCCGGCAGGGTGTCTTCAATCCTGATCGGGCCGAGCAGGCGCGACCATCCCCTTACGCTGAGGGATATGGTCAGCAGTTCACCTTCGGACGCGAACCCGGGAGCATGCCGCACGCATTCCAGGCTCTTGAGCGCATATCGGCCCAGGATGTATGAGATCAGCGGGATCGCGCCCAGCACGGCCGACATGAAGTACAGCTCGGCCATCGGTATGGCCAGCGAAACCGCCAGCAGGAACAACGCCGCCATTATGATTGTGAGCAGCTTGGTTTGAGCCATGGCTAGACGAGAGGCAGAAGCCGCGCGACCGAAGTCGGACCCGGACAGCGCGTCACCTCGGATTCCGCACATTCAACTCCGGACGGCCGACTCTCGGCTCTCCCTACGTTACGGGCACGGGTATGGCTGAGAGGATCTCCGCGACCACGTTCTCCGGCGTAGTCTTGCGCATGCGGGCCTCCGGCCGCAGGATCAGACGGTGTGCGAGCACCGGAACGGCCAGGGTCTTTACGTCGTCCGGCAGAACGTACTCTCTGCCGTGAAGCAGGGCCAGCGCTCTGGATGCCTGGGACAGACTGATCGAACCTCTCGGGCTGGCGCCGAGGGCGACACCGGGATGATTGCGTGTGGCCGTGACTATCTCGACGATGTAGTCGCGCAGCGACGCATCAAGGAAGATATCCCTGGCGGCGTCCTGAAGGGCGACAACATCTTCGGCGGTCAGCACATTGCGTGTGTTCGCAAGAGGATGATCAACCGCATGTTTGTCCAGAATGAGCGATTCCTCCGTGATGTCCGGATACCCGAGCGACAGGCGTACCATGAAGCGATCGAGCTGTCCTTCAGGGAGAGGATACGTGCCCGCGTACTCGATGTTGTTCTCGGTCGCGATAACGAAGAACGGAGACGGCAGCAGATAGCTGTTCCCATCGACCGTGACCTGCTTCTCCTCCATGCACTCCAGGAGACTCGACTGCGCCTTCGGAGTCGCGCGGTTGATCTCGTCGGCCAGGACAAACTGCGCGAAGATCGGGCCCCGGCGGAACTCGAACTCGCCGGTCTTCTGATTGTAGATCGACGTGCCGGTTATGTCAGCCGGCAGCAGGTCCGGAGTGAACTGGATGCGCTTGAACGTGCACCCGAGAGCCTTTGCGAGCGCCTTCGCCAGGGTGGTCTTCCCGACGCCGGGCACGTCCTCTATCAGAATGTGGCCGTTGCACAGGATGGCTGCGAGAACCAGCCGGATCACGTCGCGCTTGCCTATGATAACGGATTCGATCTCGTCGAGGATCAGGTTTGCCTTCTGCTCGACCTCTTTGAACCCCACGGTTGTCATTCCATGCTCCATTGTAGACTTGGATCGGAAGATGCCGCCTGCACTGCGCGTCCTACTTCTAGGACTATTCACTTCCCGTTTGGGTTTCACCTCCCGAGGCAGGCGAAAACCTTTGCATCCGGAGGAGCGTACCGATGTGCCGATGAACACTGCTCCGTACACCGTATACTACTGCATCGGAGCGTGCGTTGGCAACCACAAGAAACGACACACGGCACGATCTCCGAGCCCGTTCGCGCTCACAACCATCCGTGCTCACTTGGGCGCTCCGTGCAGGACATACGTTCCCTCTCATGGAATGGTACAAAGCAACGCATTTCACGGAGAGGCGATTTCCATGGCAGGCAGGACGAGGGAACTGGCTTGGTCGCTCAGCAAGGCCCGCATGTTCGAGGAGTGCCCGCGGAGGTACTACTACAACTACTACTTCTGCCAGGCAGGATACTCTCCCGATGCTCCCGAAGAGGCCAGGCTCGCGCTCGAAATGAAGCGCATCCAGCACCTCGACATGTGGGTCGGCGACGTGGTCCACGCCACAATCCAGTGGGCGCTGGAGCAGGGCAGGAACGGACGCATCCCATCGGCCGACGAGGCGCGGGCGAACGTGCGTCAGAGGCTCAGCAGCGGATGGCTCGGCTCCCTGAAGGGGCTGTGGCGTACGAGCGGCAACGGCGAGTACCCAAGCCTCTTCGAGCACTACTACAAGCTCCCCGTCGGCGACGCGGCTATCGACCGCGTGAAACAGAAGGCCTACACCAGCGTCGCGAACTTCATGGGCTCCGACATCCTGCAGGAGATCGTGCGGACGCCCGGGGACCGATGGCTTCCCATTGACAAATACGCCTCGTTTCGCATGGACGGCCTGCTGCTCTACGTGAAGTTCGACTTCGCGCTCCGCGACGGGCCGCGCCTCACCATATACGACTGGAAAACCGGCAAGCCGAATGCGGAGGAGGTGCGGCAACTCACCTGCTATGCGATGTATGCGAGCGAGACCTGGCGAGTGCCGATGGAGAATACCAAGGTCTGCGCGGTCCACCTGCAGCCGGAACTCGATGTCCACGAGCATCTCATCGGCGTGCCCGACATGGATGCGCTCCGTGACTACATCAAGCAGAGCTTCAAGGGCATGGTCAGCCACCTGCACAATCCCACTCGGAACATCGCCATCATGGACGACTTCCCGATGACCGGCAACCTTGCCCGGTGCCCGAGATGCAGTTTCAAGGGCATCTGCGAACAGGCAAAGATCGCCGAGGGGCGTCTCGACGATGAGGACATCCCGATGCCTGAGGAGTGGGAGTAAGTCGCCACCTGAGCGCGACTAGCCCGTATGCAGCACCTCGTCCACCGGGACATAGGGCAGGTTGAAGAGCTCGGCGATCTCCCGAAGGACGACCTTGCCCTCCACGATGTTCAGCCCGGCCTTCAGCGGCTGATGCGTTCTCGCCGCCGTCGGAAATCCCTGGTTCGCCAGTCGGAGCACGTAGGGCAGCGTTTCGTTGGTCAGCGCATACGTCGACGTTCCGGCAACAGCGCCCGGCATGTTCGCCACGCCATAGTGCACCACCCCATCGACTATGTAGGTCGGATTGCTGTGCGTCGTCGGATGGATCGTTTCGATGCATCCGCCTTGATCGACGGCGACATCCACGATCACCGCACCGCTCTTCATGGTTTTGACCATCTCCCTCGTCACCAGCACCGGAGCCCTTGCCCCACGGAGGAGCACCGCTCCGATCAGCAGGTCGGCCTGTCGGATCTGTTCCCGGATAGTGTAGCTGTTCGAGAACAGAGTGGTAATATTGCCGGGCGAGATATCCTCGAGGTAGCGCAGGCGTTCGAGGTTGACATCCATCAGTGTGACCTTGGCGCCCATCCCCGCGGCGATCTTGGCGGCATTCCACCCAACGATCCCGGCGCCGAGTATCACCACATTCGCCGGAGGTACTCCCGGCACTCCCGCGAGCAGGATCCCCCTGCCCTCCATCGGCCGCTCGAGGTACTTCGCGCCTTCCTGGATCGCCATCCGACCGGCGACCTCGCTCATCGGTATCAGCAGCGGGAGTGATCCGTCGGGCAGCTGGATCGTCTCGTAGGCGACGCAGACTGCGCCGGTCTCGATCATTGCCCGGGTAAGCTCCTCGCTCGCCGCGAAATGGAAGTAGGTGAAGACGACCTGCCCTCGCCGGATAAGCGGATACTCCGGCGGGAGAGGCTCCTTTACCTTGACGATCATGTCGGAGCGCGAGTAGATCTCCGCCGCGCCGCCCACGATCTCAGCACCCGCCAGGAGGTAGTCCTCGTCCGTTATGCCTGTACCGAGTCCGGCACGCTCCTCGATCAAGACTGTGTGCCCCGCCTTCCGAAGCTGCTCCACTCCGGCCGGAACCAGCGCTACCCGATATTCATTGTCCTTCGTCTCCCTCGGGACACCGATGATCATCTGACTCCTCCTGCGGCTGCTCGTCTGCCATACGCTTGTGGTCCTCGTTTACCCCGGAGAATCCCATGGGTAACCTCGACACAGTATACCACATCGGACAATGGCGTCTGGCGACTCCGCGACGAGGGAACGGCCATGGAACGGCGTATGGTGCACGAGGAACTGCTCGATGAATCCGACGCCACACGCTCCGAGATCGAGGGGCACGTCAAGAACATTACGATGGCGAACAGGCTGCTCGGCGGCACGGATGCCGTCATGAAGCCGCTGACACGTCTCATCGGCCGAAAGCCCGCTCGCGAGCCGGTCCGCATCCTGGACCTTGGCACCGGCGCGGCGGATATCCCCATTACCATCGACCAATGGGCCCGCAGGCATGGGATCGCCGTCCGGATACTCGCGCTGGACAGCGATCCCACCGTGGTAGATATCGCCAGACGAAATACGCGCGAATTTCCGGACATCAGCATCGACCTGATCGACATCCGCACGCTGCCCTACCGCAACCGCTCATTCGAGTACGTGATATGCTCCCAGGTTATCCACCACCTCGATACCCCCGACGTAATCGGGGTGCTCCGGAGCATGTGCAGGCTTGCCACGCAGGGGATAGTTGTGAGTGACCTTCATCGCCGGCCGTTCTGCATCGGCGCGGCATGGGTAGGCTCCCGTCTGGTATCCAACAGGCTGAGCAGGAAGGACGCGGCGTACTCCTTTCGGAGCGCCTTCACTCCGGCAGAACTGGAGGAACTCGCTGTGCAGGCCAACCTGCCCTGCTGGGAGATCCACAAGTACGGCCCATGCCGCCTCGTCCTCGTGATGGACATGCGCAGCATGGAGTGCCGCCGCAATCCGGTCCCCCCGTGCCACGCACCGGCAACGGGATGATCCGACCCCAAGTCACCTCCCCGACGGTCCATAGTCATGCCTCTCGAACAAGCGCCGGGCTCTGAAGTGCGCTGCGGCGGAACCGGTTTTCGGGCAAGCGCGCCTGGGTACAGACCTCGCAGAACACTAACGCAGGCTCGCGGTTTCTCCTCCCGAAACGGAGTCTACACGTCGGAGGGAATGAGGATGGCAATACGACACACCGCACTGATACTGCTGGCGACAGCGTCACTGCTGGCTCTCGCAGGATGTGGGGGCGACGATGACAGCAACCTCGTGGTATTGGACATCGACAACCTGCCACAGATCATGAATCCGGCCTTCATCTACACGGCGTGGGTCAGGGCGGACGGAAGCGTCTCGAAGCTCGATTCGTTCAATACTCTGCCCGACGGCACGTTGAGGCTCAGCCGGTTTGCACTCGTCCAGACGCTGGATACCGGAGACGACGTTTTCATCACCATAGAGCCTAACCCCGACCCGGACCCGGACATTCCGACGGATACCGTGGTGCTGACCGGCACTATACAGGGCGATACCGCGGTTCTGCTCTTCCCGGAACTCCAGGGATTCGCCAACGTCTCGGGCTTCGCGACCGTGAGTGGTGCGGGCAACAGACAGCTTCTGACCGAGTTCTTCAACCTGCCCGACGTATCGGACAACAACTTCATCTACCAGGGTTGGCTCAATGCGGGGGGCAACCTGATACCTCTGCAAACGTTCAACTTCAACCAGGCACCGGTATCGGATACCGTGGGATTCGATCTCACGACCGCGCAGTACTTCCTCTCGGTGGAGCCACTGCCCGATCCTGATCCGGGCATACCGTTCAGCATCCGACCGCTTTTCACCAACGGGAACCTGCAGGAGTTGAGGCGCATTCCGCTGGTTGCCTCGTCGATCGTACCCGACCAGCCGACGTTCAACTACCCGAGCGCGGTTGCGACGATCCGGTAGCCAGAGCATATTGCACAAGTCGAACTCCGCCATGTAGGAGCGGCTTCCCAGCCGCGAATGCCCACGTGACGCCACGAATTCGCGGCTGGGAAGCCGCTCCTACAACGGTTTTGAAATGCGCTCTAGGCTCCGTCCAGCGCGAGGTGCACACATCCGACTATGCCCGCGCGGTCTCCGAGCGCCGCCGGAACGATCTCCACGTCATCGGCGAGCTGGCTCATCGCTCGCTCACGGACGGTCCGACGCACGGTGTCGAAGAGCAGATCGCCCGACCTGGCGATCACTCCACCGCCGAGGATGACCATGCGCGGGTTGAGGATATTGACGACATTGGCCGCCCCGAGCCCGAGGTATTCGCCCGTCTCGGCCCAGATCCGAAGCGCGAGCGGATCACCGTCTCTCGCAGCGCGAGCCACATGGTCGGCTGTCACAGCCTCGACGCTCCCTGCGAGGCGGAGTATCATGCTGTCGGGGCTCGAGGCCAGATACTCCCTCGCACGTCTGGCGATCGATGTACCGGACGCGAGCGACTCCAGGCATCCTCGCCTCCCGCACAGACACCGTGGACCGTCGGGGAGAATGATCTGGTGGCCGAACTCGCCGGCGTTTCCACAGCCGCGGTAGACCTTCCCGCCGGCGATGATCCCGCCGCCGATCCCGGTGCCGATGTTGAAATATGCGAAATGATCGAGGCCGATCCCAGCGCCTTCCCGCGCCTCGCCGAGGGCGGCCAGCGTCACGTCGTTGTCGAGATATACGGGAGCGCTGAACGCACGCCCGAGGTAGTCGGACAGCGGGAGGTCGTCCCAGCCGGGGAGGTTCGGGGCAGTGAGGATCACCCCTCGGTCTCGGTCGAGAGGCCCGCCGCATCCGACGCCGATTGCGCGCACGGCAGCGGTGTGCGTCTCGTCCATCAGTCGTCTCCCGGCCGATTCGATGGATGCCAGGACGGCGGAAGGCCCCTGTTCGCGTGGCGTATCGATCCGCGCCTGAGCGATAATGCGCCCCGCGTCATCAGCGACGGCAACGATGGTCTTCGTCCCGCCGATATCTATGCCCAGTACCGGCATGACTACCTCCGGAAGGGATGGTATTAGCCCCTCTGCTGCGACCTGCGCAGGTTCTCGCGGGACCGGCCTATGCAGATATCGGTCAGGGGATGGTGGAACAACTGCTCCATGACCTTGAACGGCACGGCCGCGACGTGAGCCCCCGCGCGCATAGCATCCACTACGTGACCAACCTCGCGGATGCTCGACGCCATAACTTCGCTCCCCGAGCCGTAGGCGTCGGTCATAGCGACCGTATCACGCACGACCTCCATCCCATCGTGGTCGGACTCATCGAATCCGCTGACAGGCACGCTGACGTAGGTCGCGCCCGCCTTCGCCGCGACGAGCGCCTGCGCCGTCGAGAACACGAGGGTGACGTTGGTGCGGATGCCCTCATCGCTCAGGTGGCGGACAGCCCTAATGCCTTCCTGAGTCATCGGCACCCTGATGATGGCGTTCGGGTGCCAGGAGGCCATCTCGTGCGCCTCCTCGATCATCTCCGCGAACTCGGTCGAGGCTACATCGACGCTGACGGGACCGTCAACCATCCTGCAGATCTCACCCAGGAAACATCTCAGGTCACAACCCTCGACAGCCACCAGCGATCGATCGGCGGTCACACCGTCAACGATCCCCCAGCCATACGCCGTCTTGATCTCGTCGAGGCTCGCAGTGTCGATGAAGAACCGCATGGCGCTGTCCTCCCGAGTTGTCGAGGCCGACTGCTATCCCGCCACGATATCCGATACCGTCTTGAACTGGTCTTTGAGCGAAGGATAGAGCGCGCGGTAGACCCCGTAGTAGCGGTCGTACAGTGCGCCGACCGCCGAATTCGGCGCAGTGGCGGAGACGACCTGGATCGTGCTCCGACAGGCCTCCTCGACGCTGGGGTAGACCCCCGTGCCGACACCGGCGAGGAGCGCGACGCCGAACGCCGGGCCCTCCTCGATGTTGATCAGCACGTGCTCCTTGCCCGTTATGTCCGCCTGGATCTGCCTCCACACGCCGCTCCGCGCGCCGCCGCCCGATGCCCTGACCTGTGTGATCGGCACCCGCATCTCCCCCAGTATCTCGAAGGAATCGCGCAGGCCGTATGCGACTCCCTCGTACACCGCACGGATGAAGTGCCGCTTGTCGTGACGGAGGGTGATCCCGAAGAAGACTCCACGCGCGTTCGGGTCGGGGTACGGCGTCCGCTCGCCGGTGAGGTATGGCAGGAAGATGAGCCCCTCGCATCCGGGCTCGACCTCCGCAACCTGATCGGAGAGTATGTCGTATACCTCGGTCCCGGCGGCGCTCGCCTGATCGATCTCGGACTGAGCGAAGGTGTCCCGGTACCATCTAAGCGAGCCGCCTGCAGAGAGCATGACGCCCATCACGTGCCATTTGCCGGGGACCGCGTGGCAGAAAGTGTGGACCCTCAGTCCCGGATCGACGACCGGCTCGTCGGCGAAGGCGAATACCACTCCGGAGGTACCCACGGTCGAGGATACGATGCCCGTTTCCACGACGCCGTTGCCGACCGCGCCTGCGGCCTGATCCCCTCCGCCGCCGACGACCGGCGTCCCGGCCTTCAGGCCGGTGAGCGACGCTGTCTCTTCGGTGATCCGCCCGCTGATCTCGGGGGACTCGTACACCGCCGGCATCCAGTCGCGCGGAATGCCGGCGCCGTCGAGCATCTCATCGGCCCACCGCCGCTTCGTGACGTTGAAGAGCGAGGTGCCCGAAGCGTCGGACACCTCGGTGGCGAACTCACCGGTCAGCCGCAGACGGACATAGTCCTTAGGCAGGAGCACCTTTCGGGTCTTCGCATAGACTTCCGGCTCGTTGTTCCGCACCCAGACGATCTTGGGCGCGGTGAAGCCGGTGAGGACCGGGTTGCTCGTCAGTTCGACGACCTTCTCTCGGCCGATCGTCTCCGTGATCCAGTGGCACTCCGCGCCGGTACGTTGATCGCACCAGAGGATGCTCGGACGCAGCACCTGGTTGCGCTCGTCAAGGAATACCGCGCCGTGCATCTGCCCGGAGAGGCCGATGCCCTTGATCTCATCAGCGGGCACTCCGGACTTCGTGAGCACCGTGCGGATGGTGGAGACGGTCGCCTGCCACCAGTCTTCGGGGTCCTGTTCGGTCCAGAGGGGTTTCGGAGTGCTGAGAGGATAGGTGTCGGTGGCCGAAGCGATGACCTTGCCAGCCGCGTCGATGAGTAGAGTCTTGGTACCACTGGTACCGATGTCGATCCCGAGTAGATATGACATGGAAATGCCCCCTTGTTCACATATGGGGGAACGGAGTGTTGGAGTAATGGAGCAATGGGTGTTCCATCCTCAATATTCCATTACTCCAACATCCACTCCCTACATCTGGGTCTTCGCCCATTCGAGAATCACGCTTGCGGCGCGGAGATGGACCCGCGCTGATTCCTGATCGTACAACTGCGCCGGAACGCCCTCCGACGCGTCCGGGTTGCGAGAGGCGAGGAACTCGACGTTCAATTCGGCGGCGGCGTTCATCACCTCTATCGGAGCGTTAAGGGAGTTGGCCATCTGGATGAGGTGGTGGCCCCTGGGGTTCTTCTGCATCTTCGCGATGGAGGCCGCCTTGAGGGCCTTCTCGGCGGCCTGCTGGCTGAAGAAGACACTGGCATAGTAGATTCCGCTGTCCAGGAGCGTCGTTGCGGTTGCGTAGTCCGCGCGGGCCTGCGTCCAGAATGCCTGCTCCAGTCTCCTTAACGCTAGCCAACCTTCTCGTTCCAACTGTGGTGGTCCTTCTAGTCCGGGCTATGGCTCGTGACGCGTCCACTTATAGCACAAAAGGGATGCTGCTGCAAGCATCCCCACGTGACCGAACGCGGGCGGCGTTCCGCTCAAGGTCAGAGCGCCGCCCATCCTTCCATTGACCGTATGACATGCTACCCTGGTACGCTGGGAGTAGGTCTTGCCTGGGGAAGCGCTTCCCGGGCATTCTGCAGCCACGCGCTTGTCAGCTGAGATACCGTAGTGCCGTTCGCACGGGCATCCGCCGGCGTGACAGTGATCAGTTGGGTGTCCCCAACCATGATGATCCTGCTGCCGCCATCCCGAACCGCATAGATCGAGCCCGGATTCAGTGGCTCGAAGCCCAAGATGTACGCCAGACGCTCGTTGACCCTGTCGATCCTTTCCTGCGGAGTGAAGCCACCCGCAGGCACACGCGCGATCGCGATCAGTTCGTTCGCCACGACGACCTTCTCAGACATCGTGAAAGCTCCGGCGAACGACGCGAACGCGGCAATCATCACCGCGGCTACCACGGCGGTTACCATCAATCTCCTCACCGGATTCACCTCCTCATGCTGCAACGGAACCTCTTGTCCGAGGAACTTATACCCGACGCAACATGACCGAAAACGGCTGTCGGTGGGAGTTGCGCGATCTACCGGTTCGCCGCGCGCCAGGCCGAGAGTACCCCGAGACGGGCCGCGGATTCCAGCACCCTGCGGTCGATGCCTGCGGGGGTATCCCGCACCGTGTGGTAGTTCGGATGCTCCCCGTCCGCATAGATCAGAGAACTTGGGACGCCTTTCCTCGTGAACGCAAGGTAGTCGCTGGCCCCGGGGTACTTCTCGGCCTTGATTAGGATGCCCAGGTCGGCCGCGCTGGTGTCGATGTGCAGGTGGTGATCGGGGTACGACGCCGCGCCGGTGGTGACGAAGCAACCCGGCTTGCCCTGGCCGACCATGTCGAACTCCAGGTTCGAGACGATCCTCTTCAGGGCGAACGGTGGGTTTGCCGCGAAGTAGTTCGAACCGATCAGCCCCGCCTCCTCGCCGGTCCAGGCGGCGAAGACCATGGTCCGCCTGGGTGTGAGGCCCGACTCGCGGATGATACGAGCGATCTCCAGCATGACGGTGACGCCGGACGCATTGTCGTCGGCGCCATGGAAGATCTCGCCGCCGGCAGACGCGCCCAGGTGATCATAGTGCGCGCCGACCATGACGATCTCGTCCGATTCGCCGGGGATCATGCTCACGACGTTGTACGTCTTGCGCGCGGGATCGCAGACCGGAGTCACCGTGAGCTTCACCTGCGATCCGACGGCGCCCACCTTCGGCGGCCGCCGCGCGATATCGGAGGCGCCCAGCAACTCGGAGCCGATCTTCTCATCGACGGCAAGGTATGGGAAATCAGCGATGGCGCCGGCCAGACCGATATTCGTGCCCCACTCATCCCCAACGCCCGACGGACGGCAGATGAGGCATGCGACCGCGCCATGCTGGTAGGCCGTCACCATCTTGCGCACTGCCGTCGATCCCTTGGTCAGCTTCACACCTGTGGGCTGACCGGGAAGCCAGAGCACGATCTTGCCTTTCACATCGATGCCGTGGTAGTCGTCATACCCCGATTCCGGCTCGTGAATGCCGTGGCCGACGAACACCACCTCGGTGTCGAGATCAAGGCCTCCCGCGCCGTTGTAGTTGCTGTAAGAGAACCTCTCCGTCTTCCATGATGCGCCCGACGGATACGACAGCGTCGCGGTGATCTCGTTCTTCGACTTGATCAGCGAGTAGCGCATCGTGAGAGGCTGCTTGTACCCCTCCATCGCGTCGCTCCGGAGTTCGGCCAATCCCGCGCTCTGAAACTCGGATGCGATGTAGTCCGCCGCAAGGTAGTGCTCCGCGCTTCCCGCGCGGCGGCCCTGGAACTCGTCGGAGCATAGGCGCTCCAGCGTTGACATCATGCGGCCGATGTTGACCCCGGCGAGCAGTCTCTGCTCATCGGGGAGGAGATCCGATCGCGCAGGTCCGGCGAGCATCAGTGCCGAGATCACCGGCAGCAGGATCGACAGCATCAGCCGCATCCCGCGCCGGCGGTACCTGAGTGAGTGCCCGTGTATCATTGAACCACTTTCTAATCCCGATCAAGCGCCGGGTAGAAGCAAGTCTAGACCTCACCGCGAAGGGTGTCAAGGGCGATGGAATCACGGCTGATATGGCCGGACAGCAACCATCCGCCGCGTTCGTTGGGGGAACCTGCGGCATAGGAGAGGAGTCGAATAAGCAGCGGCTCCATCCGCGATGCTTCATTGCTTCCCGAGCGACGTCGCAACGCCTCCTTGCCGGTCGGAACAGGAGAAGATGATGGCTCAACGATACGAGGTTGTCGGACTGGTCATGCTCGTGGCGCTCGCGCTCCTGCCGCCCGGCTTGGCGATCATGGCGCTCCTCGACCGGCTGAGATCGCGCTTCACCGGCGCGCGGAGACGTGTCTGGCTGCCAAGGCTCGCGGTCGCCGCCAACCTGCTGCTCGCCGTGTGCCTGATCGACGGATGGATGATCGAGCCGCGAATGGTCACTGTCACGCGGATCAGCGACACGTCATCGAAGATCGCCCCCGACACCGGAGAGTTGACGATCATCCACATATCGGACATCCACTTCGAGCGCCATACCGCCTTCACCGAAAGGCTGCTCTCCGACATCGAAGCGCAGAAGCCGGACCTCATTCTCCTGACGGGCGACGTCCCGCAGCTTGGGAGATTCGATCGCCGGGAACTCTATGAGTTCCTCGGCCGATTGGGGAAGATCGCGCGCGTCTACGCGGTTCCGGGATACTACGAGGATGAGACGGTGATAGACGAGAGCCCGATCAGCGACGGAGTCCTGCTGAGGTCGGAGTCTGCCGAAGTGGAAGTGCGCGGTACCAGGCTGGTCATCCAGGGATTCGGGCCGAGCGACCACATCCGACCCGAGAGCCGGCCTCAGACGGGGAATGCCCTGTATCTGGTGCTCGATCACACGCCCGACACGATTCCGCTCGCGGCCCGTCTGCGTCCGGACTGGTTCTTCTGCGGGCACACGCACGGCGGTCAGGTACGACTGCCGTTCTGGGGCGCCATCATCACCGCGTCAGACACTGGGAAGCGCTTCGAGTACGGTCGGTACCGCGTGGGTAGGACGCAGGCGTTCGTGACCCGAGGCATCGGGCTCGAACCGCGTCCCGCGCCGCAGGTTCGCTTCCTCTGCCCACCGGAGATTGTCGTCCTGCGGATCAGTAGCCCAAGGTAGGCATGCGAGTACCTCAGCATCTCAGTTCGCGGACGCACCAACGGGGCCTACCCAACTCACATACTCACCTACTGACAGACTGACAAACTCCCTCACTTGTGCTAGAATACCCCCAGACTGTTCCCCGAAAGGAGCCGCTATGGCAAACGTGAAACCCGGTCTGGAAGTCCTGATCGATGAGCGGATGAACCTCGTCGAGGGCGCGAGAGTGGGCCTTGTCACCAATCACAGCGCAGTCACCAGCGATGCGACCCACATCGTCGATGCCCTCCTGAAGGCAGGCGTGAACTTGACCGCCTTCTATGCGCCCGAGCACGGGGTACGCGGCGACATGGCGGACGGCGATGAGTTCAGCTCCGGGAAGGACAACCGGACGGGCATCACGGTCCACAGCATCTACGGCTCCACCAGGAAGCCTACTCCCGAGATGCTCGAGGACGTGGATGTACTCGTCTACGACTTGCAGGACATCGGCGGCCGGTACTACACGTTCACCTACAGCATGTCCTACTGCATGCAGGCGGCGGCTGAGAACGGCAAGCGGTTCATTGTGCTCGACAGGCCGAACCCGGTCAACGGCGTCACGGTGGACGGCCAGGTGCTCGAGCCGGAATGCGCATCCTTCATCGGGCTGCACGCGATCCCCGACCGCCCGGGCATGACAATCGGCGAGCTGGCCCGGCTCTTCAACGACACGCTCGGCTACGGCGCCGACCTCACCGTGGTGAAGTGCAAGGGATGGACGCGCGACATGTGGTGGGATCAGACCGGCCTTCCGTGGACCGTGCCCTCTCCCAACGTGCCGACGCCGGACACCGCGCTCGCATTCACGATCACGTGCCTGATAGAGGGGACCAACCTCTCCGAGGGGCGAGGCATCACACGGCCGTTCGAGATCGTGGGCGCGCCTTTCGTCGATGCATATGCGCTTGCGGACCATCTGAACGCGGTCGGCCTGCCGTGTGTGCGGTTCAGACCAGCGCACTTCATCCCCCACACGTCGAAGCATGCGAAGATCCCGTGCAACGGCATTCACATCCACTTCACGGACCGCAACGGCGTACAGACGGTGCGCACCGGCCTGCACGTAGTAAAGGCATTCCACGACCTGCACCGCGGCGACTTCGAGTTCCGCGATCCGGACGGGTCCGGGATCAACCACTTCGACAGGGTGGCGGGAAGCGTTCGCACGCGGAAAGCAATCGAGGCGGGCGTGCCGGCGGATGAGATCTACGCGACGTATCTTGACGGGCTGGAGGCGTTCAAGGGCCTGAGGGAGAAGTACCTGATTTACTAGGGGAAAGAAGAATGGTGGAGCAGATGGGATTCGAACCCACGACCTCATCCGTGCGAGGGATGCGCTCTCCCAACTGAGCCACTGCCCCACTCGGGAGACATTATACCAGATAATCCCGAGCAAAGTCAACGGATTTGCGACTGCGGAATGCGGATTTCGGATCGAGGATCACCGATCCGCGGCAGTCTGAGAGGAGAACCGAATATGCCAAGAGTGAAAACCGGACTCGAGTTGATGCTCGATCAGAGACTGGACGTCGTCCGCGGCCGGAGAGTCGGCCTGGTTACCAACCACAGCGCGGTGACCGCCGACCTGACCCACATCGTCGATGCCTTGCTCGCGGCGGGCGTCAACCTGCGAGCGCTCTACGGCCCGGAGCACGGTGTCCGCGGCGACGTGGCGGACGGCAAGGAGGTCGAGTCGTACCGTGACCCCCGGACGGGCATCCCCGTCTACAGCCTTTACGGTCCGACGAAGAAACCGACGCCCGAGATGCTCGCGGACATAGACGTTCTGATCTTCGACATCCAGGACATCGGCGCGAGGTTCTACACCTACCTCTACACGATGTCGTATTCGCTCCAGGCGTGCGCGGAGAACGGCAAGATGTTCGTCGTGCTCGATCGGCCGAACCCCGTCAGCGGCAACGCGGTCGAGGGCAACATCCTCGATACGCGCTTCTCGTCGTTCGTCGGGCTGCATCCGATCCCGATCAGACATGGGTTCACGATCGGTGAGGCGGCTCAGTTCTTCAACGCGGAACTCGGATACGGCGCGGCCCTCGATGTCATCCCGTGCCAGGGATGGAAGCGGGCGATGTATTACGACGAGACCGGCCTGCCATGGATCATGCCGTCGCCGAACATGCCGACCATCGACGCAGCGATCATGTACACAGGACTCTGCTACATCGAGGGAACGAACGTCTCCGAAGGGCGCGGAACGAGCAAGCCTTTCGAGGTAGTAGGAGCGCCCTTCGTCGACGCGTACCGGCTCGCAGACCATATGAACTCGCTTGGGCTGCCCGGCGTGCGCTTCAGGCCGACGAGCTTCTTCCCGAGTTCCTCTAAGCACAGGGACAGCCAGTGCTTCGGAGTGCAGGTTCACGTCACGGACAGAAGCAAGCTGCAGACGGTACCGCTAGGCCTGAGCCTCATCAAGGCGCTTCACGATCTGTTCCCGAACGACTTCCAGTTCCGAGCGCCCGGCCCGTCGGGGAAGAGCTTCTTCGACCTGCTGCTCGGCACCGACAAGGTCCGCCACGCGATCGAGGCCGGCGCGTCGGTGCAGGACATCGTCTTCTCCTGGCAGGACCAGTTGTCGGAGTTCATGATGAAGCGGAGGAGCTACCTCCTCTACATCTAGCAGTCCATCCCATAGGTCCCGTGCGGCGCATGGGACCTATGGGACCAGTCGAATGTAGTCCACCTCGATGTGCGCATCCCGAACGTCGCACGGATCGAGCCGGAGCGCGCCGATGCGTCCCTTCCACGCGGGCGAGGCATCGAGATCGAGCCTGTAGACGTGGAACTCGCCGTCCGCGATGATGTCGAACCTGGCACTCGACGGCTCGCTGAATCCGCGCGCCTTCCCGGCCCAGAAGAGCTGCGCTCCCCTGCCCTTGTCCACCTTCATCCTGATCTCCGCCCACCGGAAGCTCTTAGAGTCCAGATCGGTCGCCTCGCCGTACATCGCAGGGTCGGACCCGCTCGATTCCGCGATGAGGCGTCCGTTCTCGACTCGGGCATTCGTCAGGTTCTGGATCGCGTCCCAACCCGGGCGGATGGGATCATCGAACTCCCAGGCGCTCGCGGGCGCCGGCTTCTCCAACTCGTACGGTCCGAGGCCGACATCCTGCGGCACGAGATCGGTGTGATCCGTCGGCGCGAGGGTGAATACCTCCCTGATCGCATCTACATGGCCGAAGCCCCACTCCTGATGCGGCTCGACGTAGTCTCCTTCGCCGAACTCATTCCACGCCTCGATGAGCACCATCCTCGGACCTGCGACCTTCCGATTGTCCACGAACGTCCTCGCATTCCGCAGCATCTGCTTGAACAGCTCGGGCGTCTTGCCGGTCCGGACGCGCGCATTCGGACCGTGCCACGGGCGCGAATCCCATCCGGGCTCCGTAACCGGGATGTACGGAAGCGATGTGTTGTCCTGGATGGCGTTCCAGATGTCCCTGAAGCCTGTTACCATGTCCGCGTAGGGCGCGACCAGCCGGCCCTTGTCGCCGGCTGAGGGGTAGTTGTACCCGCTCACCGCGTCGTAGCCTTCCTTCTCAAGAGTCTCCAGGCCGCCGCGTCCGGGGTAGCTGCAGGCCACGAAGTAGATGCCGTTCAAGCCGCGAGCCTTCGCCATCTCGCGCGACTTGTCGAACGCGGCCCTCACGCCGTCAATCCCCATGTCCTCCGTCAGTCGGTGCGGCGAGAAGATGATCACGATCGGCTTGCCGTCAACCTTCATGTATTCGTCGCGCAGGAAGTAGTTGTCGAGCCAGTAGTTGGTCACGTTCACCATGTCCTCGGCGGAGGAGGTCTTCGGCGCATTGTGATTCGCCCAGAGGAGGCAGAACTTGATCTTGTCGCGGTATCTCGCGTTGAAGAGGCCTTGGTGGATGGCGTGCTCCAGATGCCGTCCGCCCATCGACCAGTACCAGTCGTAGACGATGAACGTGATTCCGTGCTCGACCATCCACTTGATGTGCCAGTCCGCGACCTCGGGATCGCCCTCGCGGTAGTAGCCGAGCAGGGGTCGGCGCTCGGGGAAATCATCGAGCACACTCCACTTCGTGTACGTTGGCCAGCCAGGGTAGTAGTAGATGCCGACTTCGTACGGGCCGCGAACAGGCTTCGGCTCGGGCACGTAGTCGGCCTTCCCGGCCTCGACGGCGGGATACCAGCGGACGGAGGCGCTTTCGTGCATGGCGGTCGCATTCGGCGCCGAAACACTCAGCGCGCAGCGTGAGAGTACGCCCACGCCCAGAGCCTTGACATTCCATGTGAGCGTCGCGCTCTCTCCGGGTTTCAGAGCGGAAATGCGTCGGACCGACTCGCCCTCGATCACACCGCCGGGCGCGTTCGGATTCGTCAGGCGCGGCCCACGGTTCTCGGGGACCCTGAGGTAGGCCTTGATGTCATGGGCCGTCTCGCCGCCATCGTTGGTGACCGTCGCCTGCACGACCGCGGTCTGCCCGGTGCGGCTGATCGGGTCTCGAAGGCCGAAATAGGTGATCGCCAGTTGGGGCGGACCCTTCGGGGCCTCACATGCGCCCGCGAAGGACACCGTCACCGGCCGCTCCGATGGAGGGATCACCAGCGCCAGCATCCTGATCCGCCCACTCCAGTCGGGCAACTCCTCGGCCGGGATGTTGTACACGCGCGCCCCGCCCGGCTTCAGATGTATCGTCCTGGACCGCACCCCGGGATGATCGTCGGTGACCCACTGCAAGACGATGCGCCCGCCCACGGTCCCCTGCGCGTTGACCGCGAGCCAGGGATAGTCGGCGGCATCGAAATCGAGTTCCGGGGAAACCAGCAGGACTTCCTCCTTCGACCGGACGACCATGCCGCTGTCGCCGAGTTCCACCGGGATCGAGGCGACCCACGCCTGTTCCGGCTTCGTGAAGTCGAAGAACACGCGGTTGCTCTCGGGGGAGACGATCTCGACAACCTTGATGTAGTCCACCTCGAACTCGGCGTCCTCGGGAGGATCGAGGCGCAGGCGGATGATCTTCTCCTCCCCGTGCCAGAACGGGAAGATGTGGTAGGTGCGGAAACCCCCCGCCCTATAGTCGATCCTCCGCAGCTTCTCCGGCCGGAATCCCTCATACGGAGGCTCGGTCGTGTTCGTGTAGAACAGCTCGCCGTATCCGTCCGAGGAGGTCTTCATGCGGATCTCGACGTACTGGTTCGGCTTCGCGGGGATCTCGAAGAGCGGGCCGTGGATGAACGGGTCCCGTTCCACGGTCCTGCCGACGAGACACCCGTCGCGGACAGCGACGTCGGTGATTCCCCTGCCGGGCGACCAACCCATGGAGTCGCCGGGCTTGTCGAATCCCCATTCGGCGACGGTCTTGGTCTCCGCGTCGGCGGACGAAACGACGATCAGCGATATCAGTGCCGCCAGGACGGCGAGTGATCTGCTCACAGCGGTATTCCTCCCGGGTGCGATGGTCAATGGACCCTTCGACCGCTCCTGCGGCTTATCCTTCCGCTTAGCCGGGTACATCAGTAGCAGTCGGCTATCCGAACCGGACGCCCCGGAGCGTGCCGCGAGACGGGAGTGAGAACATATGGAACTGGCAGTTGCGGGCCTGTTCCTCGACGGCCGATCGGCGGAGGAGGCGGTGAGATCGCTCGTCGAGCACGGGTACGCGCCCGACCGCATATCGGTCGTCGCAAAGGCGGATCCCGAGTCGTCGAGTGAAGAGATCAGTGAGGTCGAGGAGAACCCACCCGGCGAAGAGACTCTGAGAGGCACGATGACCGGCGGAGTGCTCGGCGGCATTCTGGGGCTGGCGGTCGGGGTCACCGCCGTCGCGCTCCCGGGAGCAGTGATCGCCGTCGGGCCGATCGCGGGGTTGATCGGCGGCGCCGCGCTCGGAGCCACCGCCGGCGCCATCGTCGGCTCCCTGCGGGAACTCGGACTCACAGAGGACGAGGTGCATGGGTACATGACAAGCATCGAGGCGGGGGCGGTGCTGGTGGCGGTCCACGCACAGAAACACAGCGTCCATCGTGCGGAGCGCATCCTCACCGATGCGGGCGCTCGGGACGTACACGTGGTCTATCCGGAAAGTTGAGAAAGGGGGACCGCAGACGCAATCCCCCATTCGTCCACAGGCTAGTTCCCGCGTACGTCGGCGAACTCCCCATCGTAGTTGCCCTGCTTCAGGAGTTCATCTCCCTTGAAGATGTGATACGAACACGGCCCGTGGAAGACGCGGTTTATGCCGGACACCATCCGATTCGATCCGCCTGCGTATACCGTGCAGTAGCCCTCACCATAGGGATTCTTGCCCACCAGTATGACTCGGAGCTCACCGACCGGCGCTTTCACGCCCTTCCACTCGAGCGTGCCGCCGTCGACCTTGATCCCCAGCGGCTTCGTGGCGGCGTTGAACAGCGCGGAGCCGATGGTTGTGTAGATGACAAATCCGTCCTTGAGCTTCTCTTTCCGCGCCGGTTCGTCAAGCTTCGAAGCATCAACCAATTCCCATCCGGACCAGAAGCGACCTTGCATCTGCGTCACAAAGCTAACGGCATCGGCCCTGCCATCACCCTCTGCCACGTCGCAAACGATGCACTTACCAATCCGTGATTGCCGGTTAATGTTCAGGCTCTCTTTCGGAAGAAGAGCGCGCACCGACTCCTGCGAGAAACCGTCCAGAGCCTTGATCAGTTCAGGGTAATACGAATCGAGCGTCGGATACTTGTTGCGGTTCTGCTCGTACTCCTCCAGCTTGCCGACGAGGGCGTCGGTGAACACGAATCCCTCGGACATGTTCTTATTACGCTCCCTGTCGCCCGCCTCCTGACCGTCTACCAGGTATGCGAGTCTGCTGGTCACGGCGCGAATGATGCTCTCGTTGACGACGGTCTTCCATTTCTCATACGCCTGAGCCTTCATCTTGTCTTTCATCGGCGGGAATAGGTTCGAGTACTTGTCGGCGAGTTCCCAGTGCTTGTCGGTCAGCGGGTTGATGAACGAGTGGCTGAACTCGTGCCGCTGCAGGAAGTCGAAGATGCTTGTCGTGCCGAAGACCGGCGTGCCGTCCTTCACCGCAGTCGGCCCCATGATCGAGTAGATATCGATCACGCCTTTCCTGCGCTCGACCCGAGGCCCGTAGGCACCATGGCCGAACAGCGGCGAGATGATCACCGAATAGCTGTTTCGCTTCTCTCCGTAGTACTTTTCGAGCAGGCCTACGTTGTCGCCGCCCCCCACGGTCTTCATCGTTTCCTCTGCGATCTGCTTGTAGGAGGACGCGTGCTTCTTGTAGAACTCGGCGAAGCGCGATTCCATCGCGAATGCACTGAGCGCCTCCGCGAAGGCTGTCATCTGCTCCTTGCCCCCGGCACGCTCGACATCAAGAGCATCGTCGGTGAAGATAACCGGGTCCAGAGAGAGATCGTGGGTCAGATACAGGACGACATGAGGAGGCGCATCGAAGTTGAACCCCTTCGAGGACATGCGGCTGAACATCCCGATCACCGGATGATCCTCCGACTTGGCGAACCACTCATCGACGTCTCTGCGGTACGGAAACTCCAGTTGGGTAACGAGGCTGCGATGCTTCGTCCGATAGTCGCTCAGGTACTGCACGATGGAGAGCAGTTCCATCCGCGGGTCCACCACGACTGCCAGCGAGTTCTGCTTAACGAATACGGGCTGCAGATCAAGATCCACTCCGCAGGCCGTCTGATTCCCCAGCAGCACGATAGCAGCCAGTACAACCAGCAACCCTATTCCGTGTAGCTTTGTCCTGATACTCATCGAGCACAACCTCCTCTATAGTGTGTTGTGATCCAGTTGGTACTTGATAGTGCACCCCAGGCCTTGGTTTGCAGCAAGGAGACGCCGCCAGACGAGGGTGGTAGTCGCAGTACGGGCTCTCACCTCATCGGCCGAAGGATCAGCGGTTAGCAGCCTTGCCCCGGTCGGCAGTCGTATGGCAAGCACATACGCGGACTCACGCTCTACGCTAGTCAGTTGGCTCCAGCGGAACATCCAGCCATCCTCCTGCTTCACGGCAGCGTGGACATCGGACGGTCGGTAGATCGAGATCGTGTCCCACGTCTCTCCCGGAGCAACCGGGCGCGGCAGATCCGCTCGGTAGTTGTATGTATCCGGGTAGTTGGGATCATCGTTGTCCTCGCAGATGAGCGCCAGTTCCTCACCCTGCGCCCCGAGGTACTCCAGGTTGTAGCTCTTCGTCGCGCGGAACTCGACCTCATCCCGGATCCGGTCGTGTGTGTTCACAGACCGCCATGTTGCGTAGACAGCGGGCTTGCCCTCCGCATCAAGCTCGACGATGTGCATGAGCTTCGCGTCACTCTCCAGTGCATCGAGAGCGGACGTGATCCTGCTCGTGCCATCGAGCCGGCTCCGACACTTCGGGCAGTGCCCCAGGTGTCGGTCCATCGCTCCCAACTCATCGGGCATCAATGACCCGTAGAGGTAGTCGAGCATGCGCACCGCAGTCAGGTCCGCACAGGTCATCTCCATCGCATCTTCCGTCACGCCGATCGCCTCCTTGAGCTTGCCTACTGCCACGCTTACACGCCATTTGGCTGTGCCCACCGCGCAGTGCGTTCGGTCCGCGATCTCGTCGTAGGTGTAGCCGCAATAGTGCTTCATCAGGAGTGCGGTTCTGAGATCAGTGGCGAGTTCGGATATGGCCTCGCGAATGCGGATGATCGCCAGATGATCGGGCGTGCCGACAGAGGAGAGCCCACACAGGTACTCGGCGCCATCGATGGGAGTCTCCGCGTGAACATAGCGGCGGCGGACGTGAGCGAGGAAGAGGTTCTTCGCGATGGTGGATAGCCAGGCCCGGTCGTTGTCACCCCGATAGCCGGAGATGCCTTCCCGAGCCCTGAGGTAGGTCTCCTGGAGCAGGTCGTCGGCCAGGTCGATATCCCTGGTGAGGCCGATCAGCATCCGCCTGACATACAGGGAGTCCGATGCCCACATGCGCTCGAAACGCTCGTACGTACTCTCGCTGGCCTGCATACACACCGTGAATCGCCCCTCCACATGTCTGATGCATCGGGAATCGCAAATGGTTGGCAGAACAGCAGAACATGTCTGCCCGCTTGGAAGACATTAGTGTTCCATTAAGTTGAAAAGTGTGTTTTCAACTTAATGGAACTTCCGGGCTGCATAGTTAAGTTGGACTCCCGATCCAACTTAACTATGCACTAGCAGTGGATGATCGGCGGCGCGGAGGCGTGGCCGGCCGAGTACGATCGCGATCAGGATTATGAGTACGAGGCCCTAACCCCCGAGACCCTCGAAGAGCTTCCTGGCGTTCTGGCCCGCGATCCTGCCCATCGACTCCTCGGAGATTCCGCTGCTCTTGATGAGCGCGAGCATCGAGGCCGGGTCCGCGAACGGCTGGTCGCTGCCGAAGAGGATTCGATGCGCGCCGACTTTCGCCACCGCGTCGCCGATCTTCTCGGAGTCGTAGGAGCCGGAGGTCTCGAGCAAGACGTTCACTCGCGCGTCGGCGACGTTGATCGCCCGCTTCCAGTCCGCGCCGCCCATGCCGCCGATGATGAACTTGATCGTCGGGAACGCCCTCGCCATCTCGCTGACCGAATCCACGGCTTCGAGACTCGCGGCGTGAACGAATACGGGCTTGGTGAACCGCCGATAGCCGTTGAGGATCTCATCGTAGTCTTCGAGGTTCGGGTACGGCTTCGTGGAGCCGGTGTAGAAGGCGGCCGCCACGAACTTGCGGGAGTTCATCATCCGGCGCATCTGCTCGATGGACTCCTCGGGGTAGCTCGGATTTGCGACGAGGTAGCCGTAGAGCCGGTCGTCGGTCTTCAGCACCTCGAAGAGCTCCTCGTTCCCACGGCGGAAGTCGCACTCGACGGCAAGCCTGGACGTGAGCACCGCGATCTCGATGTTGTACCGCTCCATGGCTTTGATCAGGCCGTCCTTGCCGTAAGGGCGACCGACGGCATCGAAGTCTGAGTAGTTGACGCGGGTATCTATAGCCATTTACGCGGCCTCCAGTATTCTCTTGATGTTTCCGCCGAGGACGAGCTGTTTCATGTCGTCGGACAGCTCGGAGTACACGACGTAGTAGAGCGACGATGCGATGGAGCGGCGGGGCGCTCCCGACCCGAAGATGACGCGCTCGGGACCCATTCTCTCGGCGAGTAGTTCGAGCGCTCCGGGGACGTGCAGTTCGTGCGTCTCGACCATGATGTTCTGCGCCGACGACACGGCCAGCACTTCGCTCAGGTTCTCCCCGCAGACCCCGGAGAGGATCACCGGAGCCGGATAGTTCGCGGTGAGGCGCGCGATCCGTGAGGGCTCGCCCGGTGTCTCGGCGCTGATCATCACCGGCATCTTCTGCGCGGCGAGTTGGCTAAGGACGTTGACGAATGCCGCGGAATCGACCGGCCAGCCCTGAGAGCCGGGGTAGAACTTGCTGATGCGGAATCCCTGCGCCTTGAGGGTCTGCAGATCGCCGCCGAAGTACCGTCCCGGATTGATAGTCGCTACCGGCACGAGTCGCTGGTTACCCTTCGCTACCTCGAGAGTCTCCGCGTTCCCTCGGACGTGGTCGGAGAAGACGCCGATGGTGCAGAGCGTCAGGCTGGCGGTGATCCTGTATGTCTCCATGTCTCGGAGGAGCCGCTCCGCCGAGAGATCGAGATGATGAGTCGGATAGACCCCGATCAGTGTGTTGGCATCGATGATCTGGTATTCCAATGTGCGCTGTCTCCTCTCGAATCCGCGCGTCGCTTCCATTCAGATGGTGCTTACAGCTCGGATACGGCTGAGCCCGATCCGGCCGCCATATAGAAGGACGGGACGACCTGCCGGTCTTGTTCCCGGATCGATGGGATGGTGGGCAAGAGTGCCGGCACGAGTACGATTGCGAGTAGGAGTAAGAGTAAGAGTAAGAATGCTCACGACTTCTGCCCTATCTCCTCGATCCCCCATGTCTTGATCACGTCGAGCGAGCCGTAGCCGGTGAGGTCGAGATGCACCGGCGTCACGGAGACCTTGTCGTCCGCGATCGCGCGTCCGTCCGTACCCTCATCGAGTTCCTCCGGCACGATGTCTCCGCCGAGCCAGTAGTACGTCCGCCCGGAAGGATCGGTGCGCTTGTCGATCCGCCCCGAGTACCTGCGCTTGCCCTGAGTGGTGATCTCGATCCCGGCAATCTCGCTCGCGGGGAGATTCGGGATGTTCACGTTGAGCAGAGTGTCCTCCGGGAGCGAGTGATCGAGAAGTATCCTCGCAAGGTGAGCGGAGAACTCCGCGGCGTACTCGAACCTGACATCCTCCTCGTAGGTCGCTATCGAGACGGCGAACGACGGGACGCCCATGATCGCGCCCTCCATCGCCGCAGAGACGGTCCCGGAGTACGTGAGGTCCCACCCGATGTTCGGCCCCCAGTTGATCCCCGAAACGACCAGGTCCACCTTCCCTCCGGCGACGTCCAGGACGCCGAGCGTGACGCAGTCGGACGGAGTGCCGTTGGTCGAGTAGCCGGTGGAGCCGTCGGGAAGCCTGACTTTGTGTACCCTGAGCGGCTTGTGGAGCGTGATCGAGTGGCCGGACGCGCTCCGAGGGCGGTCGGGCGCTACCACGACGACTCTGCCGACCGAATCCAGCGCGCTCTTGAGGGCCAGAATCCCCTCCGCGTGGATGCCGTCGTCATTCGTGATCAGGATCGTCGGTCCGCCGTTCTCGCTCATGTCCCATCCCTACACATAATAGACAGAGCCCCCGTCATCCGAAACGAGGGCTCATCGCGCGCGCATTCCGTATCGCCCGACTGATTATACATCAGCGGAAACGAGCAGGCAAGCGCGAGGGAAACGAACACCGGAGTAATGGAGTGTTGGAGTGACGGAGTGTTGGGAACCCATTGCTGCATTGTTCCGGCGCTCCACTACTCCGCTCGTCTCATCACCACTTCGTCCGCGCGGTGTACGTTACCTTCACCTCGCCATCCTTCGGGACCTCGACGGCGAACTCGACGGTGGAGCCGTCCTTCTTCGCGTACTTGTGGCTCGATTGCAGAATCCGCCAATCGCCCGTGAGGTGCTCGACAACCGTGACCGTCACCGGCGCGTCCTTGTGGTTGCGCAGAGTGACCTCGAAGCTTTCCTCGACTTCGGTCTGGCTGATCCGGCGGAAGTTGGTTCGGGTGTGCTCGCCGACAACGTCGAACGCATCGCCGAGGTAGAGGCGCACCTTCTCGTCCTTCGGGGTGTGATCGATCTCGTCCTCGCCGATGAAATGCTGGTTCGCGCTCGCCTCCTGCTTGTAGACGCGCACTCGACCCTTCGGAAGAGGAATGCCGAGGTTGTTCGCCTCCGTGTTAGCGATCTCTACCAGCACGTTCACCTTCTTGTTAGCCGAGACGTCGTAGCTCTCACCCGGGCGGTAGCTGCCGTAGCGCACGCTCCCCCACCAGTTCCTCCGCCCGTCGTAGATGTAGACCTTCGTCGCAGGGACGCGGGCTGCGGTCATGAGAGTGATCTGCTTCGTCTCCTTGTCGCGGACCGTGGTCTTCCCCTGGAGGGTGTAGAGGTGGTACTCGAAGAACGACTTCTCCGTGAACTGAGGCTCGGGTGCACCCCTGGCGGCGAGAGCGCGGTCGAACGCAAGCATCTCCTCGCGCATCGCCTTCTGCACCCGGCGCACGTCGCCCGCCATCAAGTTGAGCGAGGCATTCTCGTATGTCGCGCCGCTCTCATTGGTGAGAGTAACCCATCCGGTGATATCGACGTACTTGTCGAGCGGATCGACGACGGCTACATAGTCGGCCATCCAACTTATGCCGTTCGTGAGATACGCCACTTGAGTGTTGTGCGTTCCCGCTTTGGAGGCTTCGAGCTTCCAAACGAGCGTAGGCGTGGACACAAGCCCCTCCGGCAGTTCCGTCACCTCGATCTCGCCGTACGGATTGATGATAACTCCAGTCGCGGTCCGGATGACCCGGCCGCTCTGGCCCGAGCTGAGCAGCACTCCCTGCTCCTCGACGACCTTGCCGTCTATGATCCGGCGCACCTTCACCTGCTTGCCGATCGACTTGTTGAGGATCGTCTCCGGGCTGATGAGGTCGTACCGGTAGTTCTGCTCCCGGACGACCACGGCGCTCGGGTCGGTGAGCGACTTGAATGCGACCGAGGTTGCCTCGATCATGGCGGCGACGTCTTTGACGGCGATGTTGTTCACGCCCTGAGCGAGACTCATCTCGCGCTGCTCCTTCACGAGCGCGAAGCTCTGGTTGTAGATCGTAAGCTCGACGTCCGTCGCCTTCCCGGCGGTCCCCTGGGCGACAACGGGTCCGACCGCGAGCATGGCGACTATCAGCGGCAGAATGGTTCGTTTCATGGCTCTCTCCTCCAAATCTCGGAACACAGATGACACGGCGGGAATGCGGGGGGTCTCGGAGTGATGGAGTAATGGAATACCGGAGTATTGGAGTACTGGAGTACCGGAGTACTGATTCTTCCCATCGTTCCAATACTCCACCACTCCACCACTCCAATACTCCTCCCATGCCATCCCTGTTCTCTTCGTGAACGTTTAGACCTGCCTCTTCGTGGAACCTTCACGCCCGATCAGGTCACGGATCGCGCGCCGAACGGCGAGGGCGCCTTCGATCGCGTTCCTGAGCGGGCTCATGACCAGCGGGATCGCCTTCTCCGGGCAGACCTCCTGGCAGCAGTAGCACCGGATGCAAGCCGTGTAGTCGATCCTCAGGCGCTTCCCCTCCCCATCGATCGCGTGGACGGGACACGTCCGAACGCAACTTCGACAGTCCGTGCACTTCGCCCTGTCGAAGACGGGCTTACGCACCATATGGTTTCGCAGCATCCGGTAGAGCGGCTTCGGCAGCCGGCTGATGATGTCTCCTCTCGGCGGAAGCATGAAGTCATCGATCCGAACTTCGTCCACCGCCGCGCCAACGATCTCGATTCGGGAGAGGTCCGCGACGCCGACGCCCTGCTCGTTTGCCAGCCTGAGCGTAGGCACGATCATCGGATCGACGCCCGCGATCGCGCAGGCGACGGCATCGAGCGCGACGGGATCTTCCGAGGCCAGGATCACGCCGAAGTTCCTCCGCCGACCCGCGCTCGGCCCCTGACCGTCCATGCCGACGATCCCATCCATGATGCTGAGAGTCGGACGGATGCCGCGCAGGAGGTCGACGAGTATCTGCGCGAACATCTCGGGATTGTTCCCGGCCTGGAGGTGGAATTGGATCTTCCGTCGGCCGGGGATCAGGCCGTAGAGGTTCTTCACCGCGCCCGTGAGGAGCGTCAGTTCGTGCGTCTTGAACTTGCAGATGTTGATGACGGAGTCGAACCCGCTCAGCGCGGCGGCGACCGGGAGCCGCTTGAAGACCTTCGCGCCCGGCATCTCGCGTTCCTCGGACGAATCGTCGAGGCGGATGCTCTTCGCGCCGGTTTTCCGCATCACCTCGCGCATGCCGGTAACCTCGAGGAGATGCTCGTAGCCCTCCGGGGTGTCAGCGCGGATCGAGGGGCAGTCGCCGATGGCGCATTCGGCCCCGCACGCCATCGCCAGTCCGATGGTCCACTCCACGACGGCGGGATGCGCGCATACCCCGGCTTCGGGCGGATGCGGGGAGAGGAGGTTCGGCTTCACGAGCACGTTCTGCCCGGGCTGCACGAACCGATCGATCCCGCCGAGCAGATCGACCGCCTCCTTGACGGCTTTCAGCACATCGGAGGGGATGTAGTCACTGCACTTGATGATCGAGACTTTAGCTTGCAACGGTAGAGCCTTTCCTGGTGTTACTGAAGACCCTTTCTCCGCGAAAGGCCGCCCTACCTGCCCGCGCCCGATTCCTTACGCGGCCATCGCGCCGCCGACCGCGACCCAGGCGGCGTTCGAATGCGGGCCGAGTTCGTGCGCCTTCTGCCCCCGATACCGCACCATGTAGCTGTATCCGCAGGCCGGACCGGGCACGTCCTCGATGTAGGGAGAAGAGATCTCGAATGCGACCAGTCGGAACTCCTCCTCGCCGTCCTTCCGACGGTAGACATTCACTCCCGTCGCCCACGGCGGCTTGGTATTCTTCTGCTCGTTCATCGGATGCGTCCCGAAGTGGACGAACACCCTGCTATTGATGACCCGGACGTAGATGCCGGGCGGATCACTCAGAGGAATGGACTCCTGGCGCGCGCCGTCTCTGACATTAAGCCCCATCTCGGCGCGCATGGCGGGAGTGAGAGCGGGGTGGTAGTCGATCCGTCGAAACATCGCCCGGATGGCGCGGACCAGATCGTCGTGCTTGTCCCTCTTCGCGGCGGTCATCGCCATCGCATGCCTCTGCGCGTTCTGGTGGTTCTGGAGCGCGGTGGCGAATGCCTCCTGCTCGGCCTTCAGAGCCGCGACCTCAGCCTCGCTCAGCCCCAGCGTCTGGCGATATTCCGCGAGCTTATCGGCAAACCTCCGGGCCCATTCCCTGAGCTTCGTGTCATTATACGGAACATAATCGGGCATAGCACATTCCTCCGCGCGCGACGGTGTCTGAATCGGTTCCAGACGCTTCGGGATCGGTTCCCGACGCTTCTGAATCGGTTCCGGAAGCGTCGGCTTCGGTTCTCGACTCTTCGCAATCGGAACCAGGCGCTTCTGCTCCCGGATGCGAAGCTCCTGCTCCGGAACCAAAGGCGTCTCTATCAAGTCTATTATCGGCTGCACTGCGGTCAATCCTCAGTAGTCACCGCTCGGCGGCGTCCGGCATTCGATAATCAGGTATTCGCGCGGGGAGGATGGATCAACTTGCCGGACGAACAATCTATTGGCGTGAGTAGGCCGGGCCCGACGGCAAGAGCCGTCGGCGCATCGCGGCGAGAGAAGAATCGATATCGGAGGGCGGAGAACGTCATGGATGGATTGAAGGTCTGCGTCATCGGCGCGGGAAGCACGTATACTCCTGAACTGATCGAGGGGTTCATCAAGCGGAAGAAGGAACTCCCCGTATCGGAGTTCGCCCTCATGGATATCGACGCCGAGAAGCTCCGGGTCGTCGGCGGGCTCGCGGCTCGGATGATCGAGAAGTCGGGCCTCGGCGCGAAGGTCGATCTCATCACCGACCGGAGGAAGGCTCTCGAGGGGGCGGATTTCGTCCTCACGCAGATACGCGTCGGCGGGATTCCCGCGCGGATCAGGGACGAGCACATCCCCATCGAATTCGGCATCATCGGCCAGGAGACGACCGGCCCGGGAGGATTCGCCAAGGCGCTCCGCACGGTGCCGGTGATGATCGACATCGCCCGCAACATCGAGAAGCTCGCGCCGAACGCGTGGTGGATCAACTTCACGAACCCGAGCGGCATCGTGACCGAGGCGCTCCTGAAATACACCAAGGTGAACGTCATCGGCCTCTGCAACGTCCCGATCGGGATGACCAAGGCTCTGGCGAAGAAGCTGGAGGTCGAGCCGGAGGACCTGTTGCTCAACTACGTCGGGCTCAACCACCTCAGTTGGGTGACGAGGGTCTGCGTCCACGGGCGCGACGTCACCAGGGAGGCGGTGAAAAAGTCGCTCGCCGGCCGCGCGGAGGAGGATCAGGCGTGGATGAAGACCTACGGCATGATCCCGAACGGCTATCTGCGCTATTACTACGCGCGCGACAAGGTCATGGACGGCCTGAAGAAGGCGGAGAAGACGCGGGGAGAGATCGTATCCGAGGTGGAGGCGTCTCTCCTCGAGAAGTACAGGAATCCGAACCTGAAGAAGAAGCCGAAGGAGCTGGAGAAGAGAGGCGGCGCTCATTACTCCACCGCGGCGGTCTCACTAGCGGCGGCGATCCATCGGAACAAGAAGGAACTGCACATCGTGAATACGCGTAACGGAAGCACGATCCCCTGTCTCCCCGCCGATAGCGCGATCGAGGTCAACTGCATGATCGACGGCGGGGGCGCGCATCCGCTCGCGGTCGGAGAAATCCCGCTCGAGATTCGCGGCCTCCTGCAGGCGGTGAAAGCATACGAGGAACTGACGGTCAAGGCCGCCGCCGAGGGATCTAAGAAGATCGCGCTTCAGGCATTGGTCGCGCATCCGCTCGTGCCGTCGTTCACGGTGGCGAAGGATCTGCTCGACCGCATCCTGGAGGCGAACGCGGAGTATCTGCCGCAGTTCGCGAAGAGAAGGAAGTAACCGGTAATCAGTGATGAGTGACGAGTGATGAGTGACGAGTGACTGGAGCGTGCCTCGAGACTGCTGTAGGAGCGGCTTCTCAGCCGCGAATTCGTGGCGTTACGCGGGCATTCGCGACTCGGAAGTCGCTCCTACAGGGTGGAATTCGGCCCGTGCAATACGCTCCGCTAACCGGTCACTGATCACCCGCTTGATACTTTCGGAGGACAAGAGTGAGTCACGTAATCGGCGTCGATGCAGGCGGTACTAAGTCGTTCTGTCTGGCTGCCCGGCTGGACGGAACGATCGTGGGATTCGGGAAAGCCGGACCGGGCAGCTACGAAGTCGTCGGACTCGAGACGGCGAAGATCAACATCCTGAAGTGCGTCGAGCGCGCGCTCCATCAGGGCGGCGCCCTCAAGGGAGAGGTCCGGCATGGAGTCTTCGCGCTCGCCGGAGCCGACTTCTACCCGGAGGACTTCGAGATGCTCACCCAGGCGATGGAGGACCTCCACATCGCCGCCAAGTGTACCGTCAAGAACGACTCGATCGCCGGCCTCCGAGCCGGGATTCGCCGTCCGTTCGGCGTCTGCATCATCATGGGCAGCGGGTTCAACGGCGCGGGACTCGGCAAGGACGGTCGCGAGGTACGATACATCTCCGAGGGGTTCCTGTACGGCGATGTCGGCGGCGGGCGCACGATCGCGCGCGAGGTGCTCCATCATGCGTACCGCTCGTGGGACGGTCGCGGCGCGAAGACCGTCCTTGAGAGGCGCGTGCTCGAATACTTCGGCTGCGAGGACATGTACGAGCTCGCGCGGTATCTCTACTACAACCGCGAGCCCCACAAACGCATCCCCGGCCTCTGCCCCATCTGCTTCGAAGCCGCCTACGACGGCGATGAAGTGGCGACGGGCCTCATCGCGCGGTTCGCCACGGAAGCAGGGATCTCGGCTAACGCGCTCATCCGCAAGCTCGGACTGGAGGAGGATGAGTTCGAGGTAGTCCTCGCCGGGAGCGTCTTCAAGGGGAAGGGCCCGCTCATGATCGACACGGTCAAGGAGACGATCAAACCCGTCGCCCCGAAGGCGCACGTGATCACCCCGCGCTACGAGCCGGTCGTCGGAGCGTTGATGCTCGCGCTCGAAGAGGCCGGTGTGGAGATCAGCGGCGACGTGGAGGCCAACTTGGATTCCACGGTCCCCGGCGAACTGCGGCGATAGCGGCCCAAGAAACGTCAACCGAGCATCCTGCCTTCGAGTTCGGGGATGGATCAGGCTCGCTCTCAGTCCTCCACCGGTCAGTCGCGGAATATGATCGTCCCGAACCGCGTGGGGACGTGGAAGTTCGCGGGCGTCTCCATCGTGGGTGACCAGCAACTGAACTCGGCTTCGGGCGTGCGGTCGATGCGGTAGAGATTGATCCGCCAGGTGTCGCCGTCTTCCGGCGGGATGTGCGGCATAGGCGTGAGCGACGCGAAGGGGATCGCCCACTCGACGGTCCAGCCCTTGTCAACGTCGTCACGGTTATCGAGCGTACCGTCTACGCGGACGGCCACCCTCCATCCCTCGCAGTCCCAGGAGGTATCGCCCCTCATGTCCTTGCGGAGGCCGGTCGGATTGTCGATGATAGCGTCGAAGAGCGTGCCGTGAGGGCTTGTCTGAAACTCGAAATACCGCACGAGATCGGAGTCGGGGTCGATGAACGCCTCGACGACCTCCTCCTCATAGATCGGCTCGTCGCGGTTGAAGAGCGTACCCCAGATGTCTGGATCGTCGCTGTCGAAGGAGATGTAGAGGCACTCGTCGTCCCAGCACATGCGCGCGTCGGTCCGACGAACGGCGGGGCCGGAGCCGTCTGAGACGGTGAAGCCGCCGACCGTGGGAATCCCCTGCCAGTCGCTCAGGTCACCATCGATGGTGATGGCGCCGTTCGGTACTTTCCTGCACTCGTAGATCGGTGTATCGGCGTTCATGGCTACCTCCGGGAGGAGCTGGGATGGAGTAGTGGAGTACTGGAGTGCCGGGTTCCATTACTCCATTACTCCAGTACTCCATTCCCTTTTCCATCTAGTCCTGGTCCGATGCGGGGAAGCTGTAATTCGGAGCTTCCTTGGTGATCAGAATGTCGTGCGGGTGGCTCTCTCTCAGGCTCGATCCCGTGATGCGCACGAAGCGCGCGCATTCATGGAGTTCGGCTATCGTGGCGGCGCCACAGTAACCCATGCCGGAGCGAACGCCGCCGACAAGCTGGTGAACGGTGTCCGAAAGCGGGCCCTTGTACGGCACGCGTCCTTCGATGCCCTCCGGCACGTGCTTCGCAGAGCCGACGACCATGTACCGGTCGCTGCTCCCCTGCTTCATCGCCGCGATAGAGCCCATGCCGCGGTAGACTTTGTAGCTCCGGTTGCGGAAGATCTCGATGTCGCCGGGGCTCTCGTCGGTGCCGGCGAAGAGATTGCCCATCATGCAGCAGTCGGCGCCGGCCGCGAGGGCCTTTGTGATATCGCCGGAGAGCCTGACTCCGCCGTCCGCGATGATCGGAACACCCGATTCCTTCGCGGCCTTCGCACAGTCCATGATGGCGGTGATCTGTGGCACCCCTACGCCGGCGACAACGCGGGTCGTGCAGATCGAGCCGGGGCCGAGTCCGACACGGATGCCGTCCGCGCCGGCCTCGATGAGGTCGCGAGTCCCCTCGGCGGTGGCGACATTGCCCGCGATGACCGGCAGGTCGGGGAATCTCTCCTTCACGGCCTTGAGAGCGTTGATCACGCCCGCCGAGTGGCCGTGCGCCGCATCGATGCAGATGACATCGACACCCGCGCTGACCAGCGCCTCCGTGCGGCCAACCGGATCGTTCAGCGGACCGATGGCGGCACCCACGCACAATCGGCCGCTCGAATCCTTGGTGGCGTTCGGATACTGGCGGATCTTCTCGATATCCTTGATGGTGATCAGTCCCTTGAGGGCTCCCGTGTCATCGACGATCGGCAGTTTCTCGATCTTGTACTTCTGGAGGATAGCCTTCGCCTGGTCCAGGGTGGTACCTACCGGCGCGGTGATCAGGTTATCCTTCGTCATAGCCTCGGAGATCTTGCGGTCGTAGTTCTCCTCGAACCTGATGTCCCGGTTGGTGAGGATGCCTACGAGCTTGCCCCCGTTCGTGATCGGCACGCCGGAGATGTGATAGCGTTGCATGATCTTGAGGGCGTCCGCGATGGTGTTATCCGGTGAAAGGTAGACAGGGTTCAGGATGATGCCGTGCTCCGTGCGCTTTACCTGATCGACCTGGTTCGCCTGCTCTTCGGCGGACATATTCCTGTGGAGGATGCCGAGCCCACCTTCTCTGGCGATGGCGATTGCCATGCGGGCTTCGGTGACGGTATCCATCGGTGAACTGACCAGGGGAATGTGGAGCTTCATGCCACGTGCGACGTAGGTCGAGGTGTCGCACTCATGGGGGAGGACTTCGCTACTCTGCGGCCAGAGGAGGACGTCGTCGAAGCTGAGGCCCTCAACCAGCGCCATGCGCTCATCGAACGACATAGGGTGCCTTCCTTTCAGTATACAAAGAACAGATAACGAAAAACCGACCGGTCCGATCGGGCTAACCGGGCGAATATTATCCGGTATTATAGAGCAAGCAATGCGCCGTGTCAAGGAATATGAAATGCGAGCTGTTGACACGCGTTGCACTCCCATGATACGCTACGCAGAGCTTACGCCATGCGTCCGATCCGCTCGATCGCTTCCCCGGAGGAACGTCCGATGCTCGGGAATATCACCGACACCCGCCTGCGCCTGCTCATCGCTCTCGGGCTGATCGCCATCACCGTCGCCGCCTACTGGCCGGTGTTCGGCAACAAGTTCGTCAACTTCGACGACGACCACTATGTCTACAACAACCCTCGCGTGCAGGACGGCATCTCCCTGAGCAACATCGCATGGGCGTTCACGAGCACTCAGAGCGCGAACTGGCATCCCCTGACGTGGATCTCCCACATGGTGGACTGCCAGGTATTCAAGCTCAAGCCGTGGGGCCATCACCTCACCAGCCTGCTGCTCCATCTGGCGAACACACTGCTCCTTTTCCTGCTGCTTCATCGGATGACGGGGTTCGTGTGGCGGAGCGCATTCGTGGCGGCGTTGTTCGCGATCCATCCGCTCCACGTGGAGTCGGTGGCATGGGTCGCGGAACGGAAGGACGTGCTGAGCACCTTCTTCTTCATGCTCACGCTGATCGCGTACGTCCGATACGCGGAGTGCCCGAGCATCAGGCGGTACCTGCTCGTCGCCGGAACGTTCATCCTCGGACTGATGGCCAAGCCGATGCTCGTATCGCTGCCGATCGTGCTCCTGCTCCTCGACTTCTGGCCGCTGCGCAGGTTTGCCAAGGATGGCAAGTCCGGTAAGAAGCAGACTGCCCGTTCGCAGACGGTGAAGGTGCTCACGGAGAAGATCCCGCTCTTCGCGCTGTCGCTCGGATCATGCATCGTCACGATGGTGGCGCAGCGGGCCGGCGGGGCGTTCAACTCGCTCGAGGGACTGCCACTCGGTGAGCGGCTCGCCACGGCCGTGTCGGGCTACACGGCGTACATCCTCAAGATGCTCTGGCCTGTGAAGCTCGGGGTCATCTACCCTCACCCGTTCGGCAGCCTGCCCGCATGGCAGGTGGTCGGATCAGCGGTACTCCTGGCCCTGATCTCGGCGCTGGTCTACCGTACGAGACAGAGCAGGCCGTATTTGGCATTCGGATGGCTCTGGTTCGTCATTACGCTCATTCCGGTGATCGGACTGGTGCAGGTCGGCTCACAGTTCATCGCCGACAGATATACCTACATTCCGCTGGTCGGACTCTTCGTCTCGCTGACGTGGGGACTCTCGGAATTGCCCGAGAGCAGGACGCAGCTTCGGTCGCCCGCCCTCGCGCTGGTCTCTGTCGTGATCATCCTGCTCGGCGCAGGCACGTTCCGGCAGGTTGGCTACTGGAAGAACGGCTGCACCCTGTTCTCACACACGCTCAAGGTAGCCAAGCCGAGCGCCACCGCTCACACCAACCTCGGGATCGCACTCGCGGCCAGGGGGAGGTTCGATGAGGCGATCGGGCACTACAAGCAGGCCCTCGAACTGAATCCCGGCCATGCGAACGCGCTCTTCAACATGGGGAACGCCTACGTCCGGAAGAAAATGTATGATGAGGCGGTCGAGCATTATCTGCAGGCGGTCGAGATCTATGAGGAGGTCGCTCAGGGAGGCTCCGTCGAGGCGCACACAAACCTCGGCAACGCGTACTTCGAGATGCGGATGTATGAGCAGGCCGCCGCGGAGTTCGAGAAGGCGCTCGCCATCAAGCCCGACTACCTGCCTGCGATGACCAACCTCGGCAACATGCTGAAGGAGACCGGGAGATTCGAAGAGGCGGAAGAGGTGTATCGCGCCGCCCTCAGGATACGGCCGAAGGACCCCGAATCGCATAGCAGCCTCGGTGTCGCGCTGGCCGGGCAGGGAATGCTCGATGAGGCCATGGAGGAGTTCCAGCGAGCGCTCGAACTGAATCCCAGGCACGCCAACGCGCACGTCAACCTGGCGAACGTCTACGCGGCGCGTAAGGAGCTCGACAAGGCGGAGAAGGAATACCGACTGGCGATCAGCATCAAGCACAACATCGCCGAGGCGCATCATAACCTCGGGCTCGTACTGAAGTCGCAGGGGGATCTGGCGGGCGCGATCAAGGAGTTCCGAAAGGCCGTCGATATCAACCCGTCGATCCCCACCCCGCACGTCAGCCTGGCGACCGCGCTGTATCAGGTCGGCGACTACGAGGGAGCGTGGCGCGAGATCCATGCATGCAGGGATCTCAGGGCTCGGCCGCCTCAGCAGCTCATTGACATGCTGTCGGACAAAATGCCCGATCCGGGCCGGTAGGTCGGACCCTCTACAGGATCAATCCACGGATCACAGTGACCGCCTGTCCGCCGAGGATCACACGGTCGCCCATCACTCGTACCCTCACGATCCCGCCACGCGCCGATGCCTGGTAGCCGACCAGTTCGTTCTTCCCAAGCCGGTCGGCCCAGAACGGCCCGAGTCCGCAGTGCGCCGAGCCGGTCACGGGATCTTCGTCAACGCCCAGCCGGGGAGCGAAGAAGCGCGACACGAAGTCGTAGGCGCCGCACTCCGACTGCGCGGTGACGCAGACGTCGTTGATCGGAATCCCGGCCAGTGCGCGGATGTCGGGAGTGAGGCCTCTCACCGTCTCCTCCGAATCCGCCTCGGCGATCACCAGGTAACCATCGGAGCTTGCGCCGACGAACCGCGGCTCGACGCCGAGCGCTTCCTCGAGGCCCTCCGGCGCATCGACAGCCTGGATCGGATACGCGGGGAAGTCCATCTCGATCCACTCGCCGGCCCTTGATGCCGTCAGCACGCCGCTCTTCGTGTGGAAGACAGCATCCTCATCCTCCGCGAGCATTCCGCCCTCCCAGAGCGCATGGGCAGTGGCGAGGGTTGCGTGGCCGCATAGATCGACCTCCTGCGACGGGGTGAACCACCTCAGGCTGAATCCCTCGGCCATCGGGTGGACAAACGCGGTCTCGGAGAGGTTCGTCTCGGCGGCGATCGACTGCATCCAACCCTCGTCGGCCGGGCCGAGGAGGATGCACACGCCCGCGGGATTGCCTTCGAATGGGCGACTCGTGAATGCGTCTACGGTGTATATCGATGTCGGCATGCATGCCTCCGGTATTCAGAAGTCAGAATCGGTATCCGCCTGCTCTCGATAGCGGCCCGAAGGTTCAAGCTCCACCCACATGAGGATCTCCAGGGCTCTAATCCTGGTGATCGGCATGCCGAGTGATGCGGCGAGTCCGCACAGATCCGTGATCTGCGGAAGACAGCCCAGTAGTTGCTCGCGAAAGCGCTTCATGTACTCAACCAGATACACCCCTCGTGAGGCTCCTCGCGGGACCGGGTTGCCGGCGCAGTCATGCAGGTGCTTGCACGTAACGCTATCCAGGATGGGTATGAGATCCGGGCGCTTCTTGTGCAGTACCTTGGTGGTGACCGCCTCCTTAGCATACTTGATTCCGCAAAACACGTCGAACAGCCTTCCGAGCTTCTCCCACGGTATCTCGGGATCGGTCAAGGCAATGTCTGCCGGAACCTCCGATAGAGCATCCTCGATCTCTGTGCGCCCGTTCCATACGCTCCACACTTTTCGGGCAGTATCGAGCCTTGAGTTCGTCATAATCGAGACGAGTATGTCGAACAACTCCAGTTGTGAATCCTGGCTCACCGGTTGGCCATCGTACAGCAACCATTCCGATCGGAGAAACGCGAGCAGCTTCTTCTCGGGTTTTTCGATTGTCAGCTCAGGGGAGACCACCAACTTGTCCATATATTCCATTACTCAGCATCCTCGAAATCGCCCGGCAAGTCGAGCGTCGTGAGCATCGAGCGTTCCCAGCCGGCGGGGATCGGGGGGCAGCCCTTGGCAAGGAGCGACTCATTGCCGCCGGGGAGCGGGCCGTCGGACGGCTTGTGGACGTAGACCTCGCGCCCGAGTCTCAAGGCACGTAGACACTCCGACTCCATCACGCCGCCGGGACGGACCTCGACCGCTACCACGACGTCGGCCAGCGCGAAGACCATCCTGTCCCGCTCCCGACCGTTCGCGCCGATCCAGCGGTCGTAGAGCCTAAACGGGGAGATCACGAGGTCGCGCTCGGGGTCAAAGCGCAGGTTCCATATCCGCGCCTGGGCGACCGGCTCCCATCCGAGCCCCTGCGGAAAGGCGCTGAGGATGCCCCGATCGAGTACGAGGACCACCGGCGCATTGCGAGACTTGGCCGCGAGACCAACGATCTGGTAGCCCTGAGTGTTGTGGCTCGTCACGGCGGCGAGGCCCTCATCGGCGAGCGTCCCGGCGATCTCGCGCGTGGCCTCGATGCTCCTCCCGCCGATGCTCGCAGAGTTGACCACCGCGTACTTCCGGTCGCGCAGGAGGTCGAGGTTACCGTGCGCGTAAACGATCGGAGGCGGGTCCTTCTGGTAGTCGCGGAGCATCGCGGGATAGTCGGGATCGTGCTCGGTCAGCACTCTGATGGCAAGGCTCTCGGCTGCTGAGGCGATGGTCGCGCTGGAGCAGAGCAGTTCGTCCCTGCGGAGTGCGATGCAGTGAGCGGCCTCGGGATGGAGCTTATACTCCGACTGCAGGGCATCGGGCGACATGATCCACGCGGGCACATCGGCCAGGCGGACCTCCTCACCCGGGGGAGTCTCTTTGAGGATACGAGCGATGCCCTTCGGTCCAAGATGCGGGACCGAGTGAAGGAGAAGGGCGAATTGGGCGCGGGTGATGGCGGTCATGGCAGTCGGGAGTACCGGAGTATTGGAGTGTTGGAGTGACGGAGTGTTGGCGTACTGGGAACCCATTGCTCCGGCAGTCCATCACTCCATTACCCCAGCCCTCCCAAGAGCCGTCGAGCCTCGTCGAGGGCGTCGGACTCCTTGCCCTTGCGCTTCTTCACCTCGTCGATATCGCGAAGGTCGACCTCGATCTTCGTGACGCCCTCCAGTTCCATGTTTCCGATGTCGAGGACCAGCCAGCCCTCGTCGGTCTTTTCGCCCTTGTACGTGGAGGTGAAGCTCATCTTTTCCTTGGGAAACTGCATGGAAACCTCCTGTCAGACTGCAGACGGCAGACTGCAAGTCCGCAGCAAACCCATCCGGAACCCGCGGCCTGCGGTCTCCGGTCCGCGGTCTCACAACCCCTTCCGCCCGGATTCGGCCTCGGCGCGGAGAGAGTCCGCGATCCGGACGCGGGCTTCGTCTATGATGTCCTGCACGTCCTCCGTGCGAAACACACGCTGCTCGAAGGTGCGGTTCCTGAGCGTATCGAGGAATCCCTCGAACTCGTCGAAGTACGCGCCGTAGATGTGGAACGAGTCGGCTACGTGCGTATACTGCCCTACCCTTATCTCGCGACCAAGACGTTCGGAGAGCTTCTCGGCGACCCATCGCTGGAGATCCGTGAAGCCGTACATGTTCATGAATGCCGCCTTGAACGCGTCGTTCGACCGCATGTGGGCGTTCAGCACCAGCTCATCGTCGAACACCCTGAACCACAGCCGCTGGAGACACGCAGGGTCGTGGATGCCGGCGTCCTCCCAGGGCTTCCATGTGATCGCCTGGGCTCGGCGGGTATGCGGGGCCTCCGCAAGCTGATCGACGACGTACTGCATCTGGTCGATCGGTTTGTCCAGGCCCGGGACCGAGTACGCCGCCAGCCGCTCGTGGTAGGTGTACTCCCACTTGCCGGCCGCGGGATCGACCCAGTGATCGTGGATGCCGTCTACGACCTCCTGCCGGTACGCCTCGAGTTCCACGATGCCGCCGGGAAACGCGCGGTGGATGCGCGGCTCCGACATCGGATCGGTGACGGTGATGACGGCGATGCAATCACGGCTGGGAGGATCGCCGGGCTTATCGTACTGGGTGGCTATCTGAGCGCCGCGATCCCAGGTCTCGACAACGGCTTTCTCCCAGGCCTCGGGGAGACTCTGAGCAGTGATATGGACGACGGGTAGGGTCAACGACATCTTGCATGCACCTTTCGTAGTTAACTGCCAGGATGCATGTTCGAGCCGAAGGGGTCTATGTCCTGCCCGCCAACTCGTCGTCGGCGACGACCTCAGCCGTTGCACACTTCCGGACTGTGAGCCTCGCGTGGAGATGCTGTCAGGAATGGGTTCGATCAGACCGCAGCAGGCAACCCTTGGTACCACGAGAACAGCGGCTTGTACTCGACCGGCAGACGTGTGCGGATGTCCTCGATCTCGCCGGGAGCCATCGCGTCACCGAGGACGGATATCACCGCCGCACATTGGACTCTGGCGGACGGCAGATCGATGTTGGCGGCAACACACACGCGGCGGTAGAAATCCTCCAGGCCGAAGTTGAGTCCCGGGTACGGCACCTCGAGGTATTCCTTGATCTGGGGAACCAATCCCGAGCCGATCTTCTCGCCGGGAGCCTTGTAGATCCGGGCGCCCAGCACGCTGAGAGTGGCGTCAGTGACCATCAATGCTTCTTTGGTGGTTGCGAGACCGGCACGGGCCTGTACTTCTGCAATGAACTCGGGAAACGTCATGGAGCTTGACCTCCCTCGCGTCGTTCAGAGCACGTAACCAGTACCCGCGCATCGGAAGGCGCAAACGTCTCGATAGCGACGCATGTGGATCCCGACTCGGGCTGCTCGGGGCAGAACTGAGCGCCGGCTTCCGGTAGACTGTGGCTGGTCCCAAGTGCGACCCTGGCAATGGAGTCAAGGAGGACAAGTCGTGCTTCCATCCGGTCGCAAACGCGGCAGGCTCTCGCTTCGAGAAACGAGACAGACCGAACGATCCGAACTCGTGGAACGGCGGTTGGCTCGACGGGAGAGGCCATTCAGGTAGACTGCAGACCGCACTTGGCTGACTGCGGTCTGCAGCGCAAAGAAAACGTGGAAGGAACTACTTGCCTCTGCTCTGCTTCTTCTGTTTCTTCTTCGGCTTCTGGTTCTGTCCGATCGGCTCGTTGAGGGTCTGATCGATTATGGAGCCGCCCTTCTTGCCGGACTGCCCGGCCTTGTTCCCTTTCGCCATGGTAGCACCTCCGGAGACGATTCGATACTGGAGCATACCCGACCGTGGAGGAAAAACAAACAGTGAGCAGCGATCACCTACTTCCGGTGGCCGATCGCCGCCACGCGTAGGAGTTCGGCGACGCTCCATGCCTGGGCGATACAGCCGCCGGGGTTGTGCGGAGGATCGCCGTCGAACACCTCGCTGATGCTCCCCACCCCGGCCTCCTTCAGATGCTCGCGAAACGGCGAGAGCAGATGGCGGATGAACCGGCGGTCTCGGTAGACGCGGTAATGCGCCTCCGCGAAGTGACCGAGGAGCCACGGCCAGACGGTGCCCTGGTGGTAGGCCGAGTCACGCTCAGCCGGACCGCCGGCGTACCGAGCACAATAGCGCGGATCGTCAGGCGCAAGGGTTCTGAGACCGTATGAGGTGAGCAATCGGCGTTGGACGGCATCGACCACCAGCCTCTGGCGCCGGGCGTCGAGCGGGGAGTTCGGCAGCGACACGGCGATGATCTGGTTCGGGCGGAGCGACATATCATCACCCTCGGGGGAATCCACGATGTCGAACAGACACGCTCCATCCTCGTACCAGAACCTCCGGCCGAAGCTCGTCAGACATCTTGCGGCGGCGATCTCGTACGGCAGCGATGCCTTGCCTGCATGCAGCGCCCACGAGCACATCAGGCACAGGGCGTTGTACCAAAGCGCGTTGATCTCGACGGGCTTCCCCGCACGCGGAGTGATCGGCGCTCCGTCCACCCGGGCGTCCATCCACGTAAGCTGGCTCTCCTCCGTACCCGCGCGGAGCAGCCCGTCCGAGCACATCCGAATGCCGTATCGCGTGCCGTCCATGTGATGACCGATGATACTCTCCAGCGCCGGGTACAGATCGCCGATGATCTCGCCGTCGCCGGATGCGCGGATGTAGCGGGCGAGCGCCTCGAAGTACCAGAGCGACGCATCCACGGTGTTATACTCGGCGTTTCCGTCATCCGTGATGCGGTTCGGTATCAGGCCGTCCCGAACATACTCCGCGTGCGCCAGGAGTATCTCCCGCGCCTCCGCGAATCGTCCGGTGCTGAGAAGGATCCCCGGGAGCGAGATCATCGTGTCGCGGCCCCAGTCGGCGAACCAGTGGTAGCCGGCATAGACCGCAGTCCGCCGGTCGCCGGATTCGGACGGCGGCCTCTCCACGAACTGATCGGCGGCCAGGAGGAGCGATCGGCGGAACGTGTCATCCTCGTCGCCGACTATCGACTTTCGACGCTCCATCTCACGATCGAAGGCAGAGAGGATGTCCGTCGACGGAGCGTCTACGCTCCCGCAGAGCCCGAACACGTCGCCGGGATGCAGATCCGCCGCGAACACACCCGGCGTGTAGAGATCCTCGATGCAGTCGGAGAATCCGCGTTCGCGCTCTGCTCGGTACAGGAACGAACGGTAGGTGTCCGGGGCGAACTCGAAGCTGCCCGTGCCGGTGAGGTGGAGAGTGACGAGTGACGGGTGAGAAGTGATGCGTGATGAGTGAGGAGCGAGGCGGAGAGAGTCTGATCCGCAGTCCGCAACCCGGCATCCCTGGTTGCCCACGGCGTGGTATCCCCTGAACGCGCAGAAGGGACGCACGGAGAACCGAACGGGCTCGAGAGCCTCGACCAGCCGGTAGAGGATGTAGACGGTATTGCTCCCCTGCTCCATCCAGACCTGTTTCGTGAGCCGGAGGCCCTTGAGGGCATACTCCCAGGTCGGTATGCCGAGTTCGAGTCGGAACGATGCGATGTGCGGGTATCCGTGTGGATGGATCGTGCCGTCGTGGTACTCATTCGTGCCCAGGGCATACGCGTGCCCGCCTACGGTCAGTTCCTCATCTACCTTCGACAAGAGGACCTGGCGCTCTGTCGGAGCCGGGAAAGCGGCGACCAGCAGGCCGTGGTATCTGCGCGTATTCGCCCCGAGGATGCTCGACGAAGCGTAGCCGCCGATACCGTTGGTCACAAGCCACTCGCGGGAGAGCGCTCTCTCGGGATCATGGAGCACGATTTTCGGAATCTTGATCATTGGTCTGCCACCACTCAGTATTATCGGGCCGAAAATAACCCAGTCGGAGATGTTGCCACATCTTTCCGGCAACGTTTATAATCAACGGGTCGTACCATCGATCCCCGAACCGGAATATCGAATGGAGGAATAACCTTGAGTAACATACCGAGACCCGAGCATCCCAGGCCCGATTTCGAGCGCGCTGCCTGGCAGAACCTCAACGGCGAGTGGCAGTTCGCCATAGACAACTCGAAGTCCGGCCTCGAAAAGGGCTGGCACACGGGGACGGAGTTCCCGCAGCGAATCATCGTCCCGTTCTGCCCCGAGAGCCAACTCTCCGGCATCGGCCACACCGACTTCATGAACGCCGTCTGGTATCGGCGCTTCTTCACCGTGGACCAGGCACTCCGCGGCAAGAGACTGCTTCTTCATTTCGGCGCAGTGGACTACGATGCCCGCGTGTGGGTCAACGGCAAAGAGGTCGCACACCACAGGGGCGGATACACTCCGTTCTCAGCCGACATCACCGACGCAGTGAGGGACGGCGACAACGAACTCGTCGTCTACGCTGAAGACGACCTGCGCACGACCTTCCAGCCCTCGGGCAAGCAGTCGCACAAGCTGAACTCCTACGGATGCATGTACACCCGTACCACCGGCATCTGGCAGACCGTGTGGCTCGAGGGCGTGGCGAACACCTACGCCTCCACCCTCGCGATCCGGCCCGACGCGGCGAATGGACGCGTGACGATCGAGGTCGGCGTAGACAGACCGGTGGCGGGCGTCGGGCTTGAGGTCCTCGCGCTCTCCGAAGGCAGAGAAGTCGCCGTCGCCAAGATCAAGCAGGCCGGCGCATCGAACAGCGTTACCCTCGACATCCCCAACGCCGTTTTGTGGCAGCCGCTTCGGCCGTTCCTCTATGACCTGCGCATCCGACTGCTCGACGGTGAGGCGCTCGTGGACGAGGTAGCGTCGTACTTCGGCCTGCGCGACGTGCGCATCGAGGGCGACAGGGTGCTCATCAACGGCAAGTCGGTCTTCCAGCGGCTGATCCTCGACCAGGGCTTCTGGCCGCAGTCGATCTACACCGCGCCGACCGACGACGAGTTGAAGGCCGATATCGAGCGGAGCATCGCGTATGGGTACAACGGCGCGCGCATGCACCAGAAGGTCTTCGAGCCCCGATATCTCTATTGGGCGGACAAGCTCGGCTACATCACCTGGGGCGAGTTCCCGGACTGGGGCTGCTCGGTAAGGCGCCACGCGCAGTCGAGGGAGAACTTCCTCCGCGAGTGGATCGAGGCCGTCCTACGCGACAGGAACCATCCATCGATCGTGACCTGGATGCCGCTCAACGAGGCGCACTCAAGTGGTGATAGGTATGCACCGGTTTTCTTCCAGGAGCTATACACACTTACACGCACGATCGACCCGTCAAGACCGTGTATTGATGCGAGCGGATATACCCACGTGGTGACGGATATCTGGGAGGTCCACGACTACGACCAGGATCCGAAGTCGTTCAACGACCGGTATGCGCCGTTCGGCGAGAATCCGAACGACGAGACGGTCTTCAAAAACGACCGCGAGCACGAGCCCGAGTACAAGGGACAGCCGTACATGGTCAGTGAGTACGGCGGCATCTGGTGGAATCCCGGCCAGACCGACGGCAAGGCGTGGGGATACGGCGGACGTCCTGCGAACGAGCAGGAGTTCATCGACCGGTACTTCGGCCTCGCGAAGGCGCTCCTCGACAACCCGCACGTCGCGGGGCTATGCTACACGCAGCTTACCGACGTCGAGCAGGAGGTCAACGGGCTATACACCTACGACCGGAAGCCGAAGTTCCCACCGGAGGTGCTGAGGCCGGCACTCGACCGGAAGGCGGCCATCGAAGATTAGTTGACGAAGGGGGCGGGATTCCCGCCCCCTTTCTTTTTTGAAGGTACCACGGCACGTCGGGGTCTAATCACATAGCTCATCCGGCAAGGGGAACCGAATGGAGATCAGACCCGTAACGCGTTACGAGACACCGGACTACCCGGCCCGAGAGATACTTCGGCAACATCCGGAGCTTCTGCGCATCGTGCCGAAGCGCTGGCAGGGCAACCCTGTGGTACTCACCGCTCTGACCGGCCTGTGCATGATGATGCTGGGCAGCAGGGCGGCCGCATCCGCAGATCAGAACGGCGAGAAGAAGGCCCCGCCCGCGTCGGCGGTCGCCCCTCTGTTCGTTCACGGGGAAGGGCGCGGCGCATTCGGTTGCGTAGCGGTCAACCCTCCTGAGTTCCTCTCCGAGGAGGCTCGCCAGGTGATCATCGAGGAGGCAAAGAGAGCCGGGATCGAGTTCAAGGCCAACGGCGCGACGCTGCCGAAGATCGAAGTCCCTATCACAGACTCCCATCTCCCACCAAGGGTGCCCGATCCGAACACCCCGCAGGAGCCGAAGACGAAGGAGCAAGCACTCGAGCTCGACGGCACGGAGAAGAAGCGCAGCATCGCCTTCGAGTTCGTCTCCGACGCCGACTTCGAAGCATGGTCGAAGAGGCGTGAGCACATCACGCTCGTCCAGTTGAAGGATATTCAGGGTACGGCAAGGCTTCTCCGAGACGGCATCGAGAAAGCGAAGCCACGCGGCGCATGACGCCAAGCGGATCCACGCGTCCGGCCGCGGCTCGTTCGAGGCGTTGGAGCCGAAGATCGATCTGCTCCTGAGACACAAGCCCTACGCGCCGGTGATGACGGTCATCACGCCGGACACGGTAGAGCACTACGCCGAATCGATCGAGTACCTCTTCGACAAGGGATTTCGCTACCTGATCTGCTCGCTCGACTACGGCGCGGATTGGGAGGAAGACGACCTGGCCGAGATCGGGCGGCAGTACGAACTGCTTGCGGACTGGTACTACGAGAAGACGATCCGCGAGGAGAAGTTCTACTTCAGCCCCTTCGAGGTGAAGATATCCTCTCACATCTACCCCGGAAGCTGCAAGGCGGAGAGATGCGAGCTTGGGCGCACACAGATATCGGTCGCGCCGAACGGGAGGCTCTTCCCCTGCGTGCAGTTCGTCGGCGACGGGACCGACGACACATGGTCGATCGGCGACGTGTGGAACGGCATCGACGAGGAGGCGCGCTGGCGGCTCTACGACGCAAACGCAGAGGAGAAGAAGAGCTGCCGGACCTGCGCCATCCGGAGCAGGTGCAACCACTACTGCGGATGCCTGAACAAGCAGGCCACCGGACGCATCGATCTCGTCTCGGAGATGCTTTGCGCCCACGAGCGGACGGTCCTGCCGATCACGGACCGGCTTGCGGAGCGGCTCTACAAGCGCAGGGACCCGATGTTCATCCAGAAGCACTACAACGAAATGTTCCCCCTGATATCCCTCGTGGAGGACACATCCTCAAAGCGCTGACGGCGGACACCATGCCCTGACTCCCCGCGTTTCGCAGGCCGTCGATCCGGGAACGCTGACGATGGTGGGCCGGATCGAGGTGACTGCCATGTTGCGACGAATGACCATCATCGCAGCGACCGCTCTGGCGCTCTGTGCGCTCGCCTGCTCAGCCCAGCCCGAACTGACCGGGTATATCCTCAGGCCGACATCGACCGACACCTGCAATCCCGTGCGGCTGATCTTCACGATCACCAATCGGGGCAGCACGCCGATCCTCTCCCAGAGCCCGTTCACGGACTTCGTTTATCCGCTGTACTCGTCATTCCGAGGGCACGGATTCCGTCCGCTGCCCGACAGATACATGATCGGCGTCACACTCGACGACGGGAAAGACGGCTATCCCTTCCGATGGGGCTTCCGGGGGCGCCTGATGCCCGGACGCTCGGTGACCGTCTCCGGGTTCATCGCCATCCCCGAGATCGGGAGCTTCACATGTACTCCCGTGCTGCTCCGGGGAGACTCGGTTGTGGGACGACTGAGGACGAGGGGCGCGACGGTAGTCGTCCATGCATGCCGTCCGGTGATATCACGCATCCCCCGCCCGCACTTCCCTATCCCGCCGCGTTTTGCAGTGCCCGGGCCGTTTGCGATCCCTGGGCCGTTCCCGACTCCCGGACCGCTCCCGACACCTGGTCCCCTGCCGACACCCGGTCCGTTTCCGACTCCCGGGCCGTTCGTGCCTCCGTCGATATGCGGGCCTGCATGCTACCCGGCGTTTGCTCCGTACATCGTTGACGGGCACCTGCTCGTCGATGCCGTGCCCTTCGTATACAACCTTGGCGCGCGGATCGTCTGGTTCGGCAACCGGATCGTGATCTTCAGGCCCGGCGTCGAGCTCATCCTGTTCGCGGGGTCACCGTATGGCTTCCTCAACGGGGTGCCGATACTCGTTCCGAGTATACCGATACTCCACCGGGGGATACCATTCATCCCACCACTGTTCGTCAGCCCGATCTTCGGCGCCACGGTCTACCGCGATCCGGTGTCGGGTGTCCTCTTCATCCGCGGCCCGGTCGGGTGGTAGGGCGGCAACCGGAGTTGCTTCGATGACGAACACCCGGGCGGTTTGGAGAAGCGTGCTCCCCGGGAATCGTGTCATTAGTCTTGTACGAGGAGGGAATCACGGATGGCTATGGCACCTGATGTCAAGAATTGTGCCGTTCTGGAGTGCTTCTACAACCAGAATCAGATCTGCCACGCGAGCGCAATCCAGGTCGGCTCGCAGCACCCGATGTGCGACACGTTCATCGTCAACCGACAGCACGGACAGCCCGCGGACAAAGGCAAGGTCGGGGCGTGCCACCAGGCGGACTGCGAGTACAACAGAATGCTCTCCTGCAACGCGCCGGGCATCGACGTCGGCTGGCACGAGCAGCACGCTGACTGCATGACGTACGAGCCACGGTGAGTGAGGAGTGTAGAGTGTAGAGTTGAGGAGGGATCGGCCGGCGGTAATGGCTGATCCCTTCTCTTGCGCCTCCGCTCCCGCCTGATTCCTTGACACCCCACCTGTTGAGCCGGTATCATCTAGTCGTCAGTTACCTTTGCTCATACTCGTGCATCCTACTCGCACTTCGACTTCCGCACGCCCCCGAGTAGGAATACGAGTATGAAGCGCGAGTAGGAGTCCGTCTTGCCCAAGTACACCATGCACGTCATCAGCCACACCCACTGGGACCGCGAATGGTACCGCACGTTCCAGCATTTCCGCATGCGCCTCGTGGACCTTATCGATGAGTTGATCAAGCTCATGGAGCGCGACCCGGAGTACAGGTTCTTCCACATGGACGGCCAGATGATCGTGCTCGATGACTACCTGCAGATCCGCCCGGAGAACGAGACTCGGCTGAGGAAGCTCGTGCGCGAGGGACGGATTCTCGTCGGCCCGTGGTACAATCAGCCGGACGAGTTCCTCGTGAGCGGCGAGTCGATGATCCGCAACCTGATGCTCGGGCGCGCGATGGGCGACGACTGGGGCAACTGGATGCGCATCGGGTACGTGCCCGACTGTTTCGGCCATATCTCGCAGTTTCCGCAGATCATGCGCGGATTCGGGATCGACAACGCGTTCCACTTCCGCGGCATCACGACCGACCAGGTGGACTCCGAGTTCATGTGGCGCAGTCCCGACGGCTCCGAGGTGCTCTGCATCAAGCTGCCGGACGACAACGCGTACTCCAACTTCTACTACAGACTGAGGACCACTCTCGCCCTTGCGAACGGACTCCCGGAGTCCCGGGCGGCAAGGCTCCAGTCCGCCGGACCATCGCCCGTCCCGCAGCCTGAGGACACCGACAATCCGCAATCCGCGATCCCGGATCCGAACCGGCTCGAGAAGGCTCGGCAGGAGGTTGCCGATCTCGTCGCCGACTGTGAGCGCGAGAGGCCGACGACCTCGCACCTGCTCTTCATGGACGGCGTCGATCACATCTTCGCCAACCCGCTCGTCCCGGCGATCATCCGCGACGTCAACGAGAACGCAGACCTGGGAACGATGATCCACAGCACGCTCCCGGATTTCGTGGAGGCGGTGAGATCGGAGAACTCGGACCTGCAGACCGTCGAAGGCGAGCTTCGGTGGAGCAACCGCAAGTGGAAGCTTCAGTCGCTGTTGGCGGGCGTGCTGTCGTCGCGCATCCACCTCAAGCAGGCGAACCACCTGATCGAGACGCTCCTGGAGAAGTGGGCCGAGCCATTCTCAGCCATCGCATGGACACTGGGACGAGAGCACCCGACATCGTACCTGGCGCTCGCATGGAAGTACCTGCTCCAGAACCATCCGCACGACTCGATCTGCGGGTGCAGCCTCGATCAGGTGCACAAGGACATGGTCTACCGCTTCGACCAGGCGCGGCAGATCGCGGAGCCGGTCGCGGCAAGGAGTCTGGAGTTCATCGCCGGCAAGGTAGACACTATGCTGAACGGGCAGTGGTTCATGGTAGACTGGAAGTCGGAGGCCGAACCGCCGACCGACGACCGGCGGCCGTCCGCCGTTGCGCTCATCGTGTTCAACCCGCTGTCATGGGAGCGGTCTGAGGTCGTGGAGGCAGAGGTCAACCTGCCGAACGACTGGCACGTGCGCGGCATCATGGTCGTAGATGAAGACGGTCTCGAGGCGCCCTTCCAGGTGCTCGACGCATATCAGGGCAGCTCGTTCGACCAGGAATGGTATGATATCCCGGTGGGCACTCCGACCAAGTACTACAAGGTGGCGTTCCTCGCTGAGGGAGTTCCGTCCGTCGGCTACAAGACATATTACGTCCAGGCTGTCGATACGCCTTACCGTCCGGTCGGAAGCCTCATGAATGGTCCGAACTCCATGGAGAACGAGCACCTCGTCGTGGCGATCGATTCGGACGGCACGATGACGGTGATCGACAAGGAGACCGAGGAGGTCTACGCCGGCGGAATGATCTTCGAGGACGGCGGCGACTTCGGCGACGGGTGGAACTACCGCAAGCCACTCAAGGACACGGTGGTGACGAGCGTCGGGAACCGCGCGCAGGTGTCTCTCGTGGAGAACGGCCCCACCCGCGCGACCTTCAAGGTGGATACCATCCTGACCGTCCCTGCATCGATGAACCCGAACGGCCGCGAGCGGTGCGCCGCCGTGACCGACATCCCGATCACCAGCTACGTCAGCCTCGCCAGGGGGTCCAGGCGGGTGGATATCGTGACCGAGATCGACAACACCGCGCGCGACCACCGGCTCAGAGTGCTGTTCCCGTCGGGCGTCGACACCGATGTCTCGAACGCCGAGAGCGTGTTCGACGTCGTCACCCGCCCGATCAAGACGATGGAGTGCCCGGACTGGAAGGAGCCGATGCCGTCCACTCACCCGCAGAAATCGTTCGTCGATGTCAGCGGCGAAGGGATCGGCCTGACCGTCATCAACGCCGGCCAGCCGGAGTTCGAGGTGATCGACGACGTGGACCGCACTGTGGCACTCACCCTCATGCGCTCGGTGATCGGTGGAGTCGGCGGACCGGAGAACCAGGAGCAAGGGCAGTTGATCGGCAGACACCGGTTCTCATACGCCATCTACCCGCACAAGGACGGCTGGCAGGAAGCGAAGTCGTGGCAGGCGGCGTGGAGCCACAACGTCCCGATGCGCGCGGTCCAGACGGGCATCCATGCGGGGGAGCTTCCGAGCCGGAAGAGCTTCGTGAGCATCGATACTCCGGCACTGGTGATGACCGCCCTGAAGAAGGCATCGAGGGAAGACGCCCTCGTCCTGCGGGCGGTCAACATCTCTCATTCCGATATAGGCTTGTCTAAGCTCGACGTGCCTATCATGAATAAGGTTGTGCAGACGGATTTGAACGAGGATGTCATTGACGGAGCGCCCGGGTGGAGTGACGGCGCCGTCAGCCTGGGGGTTCCATCCAGGCGCATCATAACGCTGAAAGGGGAGGTCTGGTAAGGATGGAAGCAGCAAATGTTCGAGCATTTCGCGGCGTTCGGTACAACCAGGAGGTGGTTCGGAGTTTTGATGCGGTAGTTGCCCCACCCTATGACGTCATCTCCCCGGATCAGAAGGAAGGTTATCTTGCGAGGCATCCGAACAACGTCGTACGTCTGATCCTTCCGGACGAGACGCCGAATAGCGACAAGTACTCGCACGCGGCACAGGTTCTTCAGAACTGGCTGATGGAAGGCGTCCTGGTCCGGGATACCGAACCGAGCATGTACGTCTGCTCCCAGGAATACGAGACCGGCGGCGCGGCGATGCGGCGGATCGGACTGACGTGCCTCATTCGCCTGGAGGATTACGGCACCGGCGCGATTCTCCCGCACGAGCGAGTCCTGGCTCGTCCCAGGGCGGACCGACTGAACCTCATACGCGCAACCAGGGCCAATTTCGACTCCATCTTCGGCCTCCACGATGCGGCAGGCGTCCAGGCGATCCTGGAGACGATAGTCGAGGGCGAACCCATCGCCGAAGCGACCGATACGGCCGCGGTCAGGTGCCGCATGTGGAAGATATCCGATCCGGTGCAGATCGAACAGTTGGCGCTCCGGCTGAACGGCGAGCCGATCCTGATCGCGGACGGACATCATCGGTACGACTCCGCCCTTGCTTATCGAAACGAGATGCGTCAGAAGACCGGTTCGACGGATCCGAATGCCGAGCATGAGTTTGTCATGATGACTCTTGTCTCGTTCGAGGACGAGGGCCTGACCATCCTTCCGACTCACAGGTTCGTCCGTGCCTTCGACCACCTCGATGAGGGGAAGCTACTCGCCCGGCTCGGCGAAAGCTTCGTAATCGAGGAATCGTGCCCCACAGACCTGACGACGGCGGTCGCAGCTCGATGCGACGGCACGGTGTTCGGCCTCTACCTCGGCGGCGGCAAGGCGTTCATCCTCACACTGAAGGACGACGTTGATCCCGCCGCTCTCGATATCCCCGGCTCGGACGCGCTGAAGAACCTCGACGTCACGGTGCTCCACTCGATGATCCTGGACCGCATTATCGGCATCGACACGAGGACGCCGGAGGGACAGGCGATGGTCGCGTACACACGCGATGACGACGAAGCGATCGACCGCGTGGACAGCGGCGAGTTCCGGCTCTCGTTCGTCATGAATGCAATGAGTGTGGCGGAGGTCCGCGAGGTTGCGGCGGCGGGCGACATCATGCCGCAGAAATCGACGTTCTTCTACCCGAAGCTCCTCACCGGGATGGTGATGAGGGTCATGGGATAGTCCGTCTGCGTGGGAGGGGTTTTCCGGGCGGTTTGCCCGGTAACCCCGAACATAGCGTAGGAGGAGTTTTCCGATCGGAGATCGGTAACTCCTCCGACGGGTGCCAGACCCGACCGTCTGGACTAACGTCGTCCCTTCGACAGGATGAGGACACGCATTCGCCGAAGCAAGATCTCTGTTACAGTTCGCTACTTCGTCAGCGTCATCTCGGAGGCGACGAACGCTCCCAGGGCGGCGAGGCGCTCTCGCGGCGCGACGATGCGGATGTCGAAGGCCGACGCGCCTGAGGCGGTGATCCTGCCGCCGACCGACTCCGAGAGCACGCGCCACTTGCCGTCGACTACATCCCCGGTCTGGACTACCAGATCAGCCGCGCCCGTGCCCAGGTCGATCTCTCCTCCGCCGAACGGAAGGACGACCATCTCGCGAGACGAGCGGAGGTCCTCTCCGTCGCATGAGAACACCGCGAAGTACCCCTTCATGTCGAGCGTCCAACCCTCCGTCTTCACCGGCCCCTGCGCCTCGACGGCCACGAGCTTGCCGTGCCCTGCGATGCGGAACAGGCCTGTACCGTTGGCGGCCAGCGCGACCTCCGTGACCGCAGGGCTACCCTCACGGACGGCGACCGTGCGGGGTTCGGGCTCCAGGTTGGTCAGGACAATGGTCTTCGGCCCTTCCTTCTCGTCGATCCGGAAGGCATGTCCCCCGCCCTGGACCCGGAGCTCATGCAACGCATCGCTCTCATGGCCCTGGATGCCCAAATAGGACGGCGATGTGCTCTTCAGGAACAGGCTCGGTGAGAAGATCACCTCACCCTTGCCGAGCCTGTTCCGGTAGAAGTTGCCGTCGGACGATGCGCGCGCGGTAAGCGGCTCGACGGTAATGCAGGGTGACTCGCCGTCCGTCCAATCCACGGCCTTGTGATCCTCGGAGACGAACAGGACGCCGCATAACTCCGCCAGGCGATCGTTGTGTGTCGGGCGACGGAGCGCGTCGTACCGCAGGTCGCCGGTGATGACGACGGTCCCTCCGCCCTCCGCGAATGCCTTCAACCGGGCATAGGTCTTATCCGGAATGCTGAACGGTATCGGGTAGATGAGCACCCGGACGTTCGAGGGAAGCTGATCGAGCCGCCGGTCATCTATCGTGCCGAAGACGAGTCGATCGTCCATGAGACGGTTCACCGTCTTGTACAACATCTGCTGCACCTTGCCACTCTGTCCGCCGAGCATCTGATCGATCGGCACGACGAGGTAGAGGTGCGGAGGTTCGTACTTCGGGCGGACCTGTCGGAAGAGGAGACTCTGGTTGCGATAGGCGAGCAGGAGTTCCTTTCGGGGGCCGCCGCAGGGATGGACGATCCCCCAGGGGAAGATCACGTCGTCCATGTCCTTCCAACACCAGTTGGCTATAAACGAGCCGCCCTCGCCGAACGCATAGTGGCCGGTCATCAGGTAGCGCCACCAGTCCTGGCCGGGCGCGTCCTCGCCGCGGATGCGCTTCTCATGGTCGGCGTGCGATCCGAACTCGCCAAGACTCATCGACTTGCCCTCAAACCGACGGTCGAAGAGCTTGAAGTCGAGGCGGAAGGTCTCCAGTGGGGAGTAGCTGTGCATGTTGGCGAAGTCGGAGTGCTCCATGCAGGCCAGCTTATTGAGCGCGAAGTACTCCTGCAGGAAGCCGATCCCCACCGGCATCGTCGGATCGCCCTCCTTCGCGCCGGACCGGTTCGCCTTCGCCCACCGGTCGAGCAGCATGTTGCGGAAGATGCCGGCATCGAGGGTGCGGATGTCGTCCCAGGCATCGGTCCCCGGACGGTAAGCGATCGAACCGAGCGACGCTTCCGGCGGGGAGAGCTTCCACGCCTCGCTGAGCGCCTCGTCGGAGCCGTACTTTGCCCTTAGATAGTCGTTCCACTCCCGGACGACGTCCGGTGAGTCATCGGCTTCGGGCGACTTCGGCTCGTTCTGGATGTCGATCATGAAGCCGGGAACGTCCTTGTAGCGGGCGGCGATCAGCCGGGCGAACTTCCGCTGGGCCTCCAACTCCGCGTCGGACAACGCGACGCCCATCCAGTCGTGGATGCTGAGGAAGAGCACCACGCCGTGCTTCTGACACAACTGCACCAGGGCGTCGAGCTTGCGCTCGGTCTCCGGAGGCATGCGATCGACAGCCAGGTCGATCGCCTTGACGGCGCTGGCGGACGGCTTGTCGGAGAGGAATGGGCTGAAGTGCAGGACGCACAAGATGTTGACGCCGTTCGAGCTCATCTCGGCCAGATCGCGATCCCACACCAGCGGATTCTCGTTCCCGGAGAAGAAGATCGCGCCGGTCTCGTTCGTGCCGGAGAGCAGCACCGGCCGGCCGTCGATCTCGAAGTAGTTGTCTCGGAGCTCGATCTTCGGTCCGCCGGCTGTCACTTTCGGCGAGTACACTACGAAACCGGTCTCCACGATATCGACGGTCTTGTCTCCGACCATGAGCTCGGCGGTGACACGGTAGAGGTCGCTCGCGAAACTGAGCGGACGCCACTCGGTCTCGACATCGACGGTCGCGCCCGGCTCCACGGAGACATCGATGGCATCGGAGCGGAATGCCTGCTTCCCCGCGCGGTTGTATGCCTTAAGAATGACCTTGGCGGAGGTCTTCTTCGACCCGAGGTTTGCCAGCTTGCAGGAGATCACCACCCATTCGCCGTCCCGGTAGCAGGCCATCTCGGTCCGAAGAGAGTGCAGATACGTCTTTCGGACCAGGGAATCCACCACAGCAGGCAGACGACGGAGCATAGGACCGTCTTGGGCGAACAGATCGGTATTCGTGATACCGAAGAACGCCCAACTCGACCCGGCGTACGGACCGGCATAGTTGTGGGCGATCGCGCCGACACTGCCTCGGGTGCGGCCGAACTCATCGACAGCCTCGACGAGTGGGACGTGCCTCCCCCACTTCTCGGGGAAGACAGGGCCGTTGCTGCCGAGCATCGAGCAGGCGGCATAGCCCTCCAGCTTCATGGGTAAGTCCATACGGGGGATGATGTACTGCATCCCCGCCGCGCGGATGCCGGCCACATGGCGCAAGTGGAACGTAGGATCGAAGATGCCGATCTGGTCGGGATCGAGGCCCATCGTATCGCCCGGACGACCGTGACGGTGGTTGAGCGGTCTGACTCCGTTCTCCTCGCCCGCGATATCCTGCGCGGTCAACGTGGCATCGAGCGGCAGGAGACTGCCGGACTCATCGGAGGCACACGGCTGATCGAGCGCGTATCCGCCCGTGGTGAGCATGCTCCCGCCGCCCTTCAGATATGCCTTGATGGAATCGTGGGCGGCATGTGGGTAGCACGGACCATAGGGAAGCACGAGGCAGTCGAAGTTGGTCCTGCTCAGGACGGATGAGTCCGCCAGATCCCCCGCCCTGAGGAACGTCACGCCGAATCCGGCTTTCCGCAGAGTACTGCCAAGCAGGTCGGGATCGGAATACGCCTGGTTCGCGGGGAAGCGGTCGCTGAGGACCGCCACGCGCCCCTTCGCGCCCTGGCCGATCCGCAAGTTTTCGGTCCGAGAGTCGCCCATCGTCTTGCTCCTTCCCACCGTCCTGAATGCCAGATGCGATATGGAGACCTCCGACGCGCCGGAGTTCATTCCCACCATAAGTCGATCGACCGTAAGCATCTCCCTGACCTTGTCCCCGCGAGGCTCGTAGGCGAAGGCGCTGATCGGGATGAAACACCTGTGCCAGCCCTCGCGAAGCTGATGCAGCCATCGACCGTCCGGTCTCACGTGCGCGAGGTAGCCGTCGCCGTCCTTCTCAAAGAGCCAGACGAAGAGCGATCCCGGCGGAGTGGTCTTGTGGACGTAGAACTCGATCTCGATGCCCGAGGCGTTAGGCGGGAGGGAGACCGGATGCACGGCGTTGCCGTATCCGGCTCCCTGAGCGGTGAAGATCAGATGCAGGCACGGCTTGCCGTCCACGATCCGGTGAGCGATCTCGATCCTGCCGTTGTCACTATTGAGCTTCCATCCATCGCCGGACGCGAAGTCGTCGATGATCACGTCGGCGCTCAGCCCGGCACACGCGGCCAGCAAGACTGCAGACAACAGCAACCTGAGTATCATATCCCGTACCTCCTCACCAGGTAGAGGATAGCATAAGGGCAAGCCGTCCGCAAATCAGGCAGTACGCTGTTTCGACGCCAGGCCCAGCGCCATGATGAGCGCAAGGAACAGGGCTGCTCCAGTGACTAGGAACACCGCACGGTAGGATATCGCATCGGCGATCAGGCCGCCGAGCACCGGGAAGAACATTGTCGGCGTGTTGGCGGAGTTCATCAGCCCGATGTACGAGCGCCGCTCCTTCGGGTCCGCGAGTTCGAGGAGGTAGTTCGTCAGCCCGATCCACGTACTCCCGCCTACCGCGCCGACAGCGAGGAACACCAACCCGTAGAGCCACACCGAGACCCCGCCGGTCAGCAGTGCGAGAGCCGGCGCGAGTATCCCCACGATGATCGACATCAGCAGAGCTCGCTTCGGGCCGAGGTGATCGCTGACATATCCGACGATTGCGCTGGCGACGATGCTCCCCGCGATCTGCACGGACAGGAAGATGCCGACCGTCCCTCCGCCGATCCCGAGCGACTCCTTGGCGTACAGGATGTAGAACGGCGTGGCGAGCCCCAGGAACGAGATCAGTATCTGCACGGCCAGGAAGCGCTTCAACTCGGCATGCCCGGCGAGCATCCTACCTATCGCCTTGATGTACTCCAGGAAGTCGCCGTCGTGCTCCTCGACCACGCCTTCAGGCTCGTGGACCATGGAGAGGCTGATGAAGCTTGCGCTGAAGAAGACGGCGGCCACCATCATGATGATCGCGTAGTTGGTTGGGTACGCCGGTCCCTCCGGTGAGAGCATCCTGTTCACGAGCACACCCGCGAGCAAGCCGATCATCCCTCCACCGAACTGGGTGAACCCGAATAGCCGGCCCCTCAGCCTCTCAGGAATCGTCTTGGCGACCAGGTCGGTCCAGGGCACGCCCGCGCATCCCTCCGAGACCCAGAACGTGGTGTACATGGAGAGGAATGAGATCAGCATCAGCGTCTTGTCGTGCGGCCCGGCGATGAAGAGCGATACGGCGAACACCGCAACCATGATGCGCGAGGATGAGGCTACCTTCAGCAGAAAGCCGAGGTGCCGACGCCGATTCCGCAGATAATGCGCCGTCCAGAGCTGGGGGATGCACAGCCCGGCCGGACGTATCGCGGTGATCGCGCCGATAGCGATCGAGGACGATGTGAGCGTCGACAGAAATGCGGGCAAGACCGTCGCGCTGTCGATGAACGCCAGCCCTACCAGGTAGAAGATGACGTCCATCGAGAGCAGGCGGAACGTTCGCCGCACCTCGGCGGGATGGTACTCATGAAACTCGATCGGATCGGATATCTGCATATGTTACGGAGACAGGCAAAAGGAAACGCCTGCCGAGAACTCCGGCAGACGCTGGTTCACTCCGTGTGCATTCTACACGTTTCCGGCGCGGATTGCCAGTGGTTCCGGACCTGTCTACATGCTCCGCAGCCGTCTGACACGTTCAGCGATGGGGGGATGTGTGCTGAACAACTGGTTCAGGACTCCCCGATGGTCGCGCAGTGGATTGTAGATGTAGAGATGCGCGGTCGCCTTGTTCGCGGCTTCGAGCGGCTCCCTGTCGGCGGCGATCTTCTCCAGAGCGCTCGCCAGTCCGTCCGGATAGCGCGTCAGGAGCGCGCCCTGGGCGTCCGCGAGGTACTCACGCTGACGGGACACCGCAAGTTGGATCAGAGTCGCGATGATCGGCGCCAGGACCGCGGCGACGACGGCAATCAGCAACACGATGGGATGGCTGCCACCCTCCCGGCCCCTGCGCCTGCGTCCCCCGCTCCACCACATGCTCCGGAGAAGCCAGTCCGCGATGAGCACGATCGTACCGGCCAGAATCGCCACCAGCGCCATGAAGCGGATATCGTAGTCCTTGATATGCGCCATCTCATGGCCGATGACCGCCTCCAGTTCCACCCGGTTCAGCTTCTGCATCAGGCCGGTGGTCACGCAGATCACCGCATGCTGGGGATCACGCCCGGTCGCGAAGGCATTCGGCGCGGTGTCGTCGATCACATAGATACGCGGAACGGGGATGCCCGCCGCCAGGGACAGCCCCTCGACCGAGTTGATGAGGAACGCATGCTCCTCCCGGGTCGCGGGACGCGCCTGAGACATCCTGAGAACGATCCGGTCGCTGTAGTAGTAGCTCCCGATGCTGCTCACGACGGCGACGACCACCGCGAGCGGGAGTATCCACGGGTGTCCGGCGACCTCTGCGAAGATATAGCCGAGCCCCGTGATGATCGCGATGAAGACGATCACCAGAGCAACCGATTTCCAGACGTTGGCGGTTATGTGTTCGTACATGACAGAACGAGCCTAAGGCTCTATCCCCAGGGCTTGACAACGTCGCCTATCGCCCAACCGATGAGCATGGCGGGGAATACGAGGTTGCCGCCCCAGATCAGGACTTCCCTCGTGCCGGACGGGTAGAGTATCCCGATGATCGCGAGCAGGCATCCGGTAGCGACGAATGCCTTCATCACGGAAGCAGAGATGGCATCCTGGATGATCCCTGCCAGCACGTAGATCCCGACGGCGGCGTAGAAGTTGAACAAGTTCACCAGCACCAGAATCAGACCGATCGGATAGGTCAGATGACGCCCTGAGGTCACGGTCTGGAACACCAGTTCATCGTCGAGAGACCGGAACCCTTCGGTGATGCTCATCAGGAACCCGGTCACGGCGCCCATACCGAGCAGCGTGGTGACCAGCATCCCGCTCCACGAGCCGATGAACGGGATGTGCTCCTTCAGCCACGGAATCGGTTCCCCGGGCGACCATGCGAGGGTCAGCAACAGGAATGCGCTGAGCGATCCACAGACGAGTCCGACCCCGGTCTTGAACACCTGCCTGCGCTCCTCACTCGCCGCGGGTGACCGAGCTTTCCGGCTCTTGCGCATCGCCTTGTCGAGCTTCTCCATGGCGTCGGCGTTTTTGGGGTCGAGCTGAAGAGCGAGAGTGTACATCGAGACCGCCTCGTCCATCCGCCCCTGCATGCGGTAGACATCACCGAGGATGATATGCGCTCGGGCATTTCGGCCGTCCATCTTGACCGCCGCTTTGGCCGATTCCAGGGCTGCCCAGAGCTGTCCGCGAATGAACGCCAACTCAGCGTCCTTGATGAGCCTCTCCACCCCTACCGCCTGCCTGGGACGGGAGGCCCTGCCGCCCGATGATGACGTCGGCCTCGCCTGCGCGCCGGAGAATCCACCCGCGGACGACGGGTGGGGCCGCGAAGGACGCGGGGGCGGGCCGGCGATCTGTCGGTCCATCTCGGCATCGTAGATCACGCGCTTATCGGGGTCGGACAGGACCTGGTACGCCTCGCTTATCTGCAGGAAAGCGAGGCGGGCGGCAGCTTTGTCTTCGGCGACGTCGGGGTGGTACTTCCGCACCAACTGCCTGTAGCGCTTCTTGATCTGCTCCTGGGTGGCCGTCCGCGGCACCCCAAGTATCTCGTAGTGTGTCTTGGCGATTGGCATGGATTAGAATGAGGGTATTCCAAACCTGTTGCAGGAGGGGATCCCGATCCCCGAATTCGTGGCGTCACCGCGGGCATTCGCGGCTGGGAAGCCGCTCCTACACATGATATGCTCCTAATTGGCCTTCAGAATGTCCTTGTAGTGCTGCAAGTAGCTGCCGATGATGGTCATGCCGATGTATATGCATATACCCAACAGGAGGAGCGCTCCCGAAGCCATCGTAAGCTGATGTATCCGGACCTCAGCCTCATTCTCGGAGTAGTCGGCAACCTTCTCCACCATGTCGCTCACGGCGCCGCTTGCCTCTCCTGTCGCCAGCATATCGAGGGTCATCCGAGGCATGATCATCGTGCGCTCCATCGCCTCGGTGAATGTGCGGCCCATCTCGACCACAGGAACGGCCTTCATCAGGCTGCGCGTGATATACCAGTTTCCGCAGGCGCGAGCGGCATTCGAGATCGCCTGCGATGGGCTCGCGCCGGCGCTGTGCAGGCTGGCGAACGCCCGGTAGAACTTCGACAGCGCCAGCATCTTCACGACGGATCCGACCAGTGGCGTGCCCAGTTTGAACACGTCTATACCGTAGCGGAACGCCGGTATCTGGTAGAGCAGCCGATACCCGACCCAGATGACGGCGATCCAGGTCAGCAGATTGATCAGCACCGGCAGCGTGGCATTCCAGAAAGCATTTGTGCCCTCCAGCACCAGTGTCGGAAACGCCGGAATGAAGATGACCGCCAGCACCAGGATCTTCGGGTAGAAGGTCATCATGCGCATGCGCTGGCGGATCTTGTACTCGCGCTCGGTGTAGTCGGCCAGGCGTTCGAGCGTCCTGTCGATCGACCCGCCGGCCTCACCAGCGCGGATGAGGCTGATATGCAGTTCGGGAAACATCGCCGGGTAGCGTGCGAATGCGTCGCTCAGACGGCCTCCGCCCTCCACCGTGCGCGCGGCATCCCGGGCTATCCTGCTGAGACGTCTGGTCGGCGCGCGCGAGCTGAGCGAGTTCAGCGCCTGGTATAGACTCATCCCGGCGGTGATCATGGTGGCGAACTGCCGGTAGAAAACCGAGAGCTTTGCCGCCGTCGCCCCCCCGAACACGGGGTCGATGACCCAGCGCATGAAGAGAGCGAACGGGTTCCACAGCTGCCCGGACCTCACTTCGACCTCGCGCGCATCCAGCACCCAGTAGCCCATCTGCTGGAGTTGCGACACGGCGGAGCGCCGGTCCTCGGCCTCCAGGCGCCCGCTCGCGGTGTTCCCTGATTTGTCCTTTACCTTGTATGCAAAAGTAGCCATATCATCGGCTCGAATTCGCGCTCAACGAGGGTAAGCGAGTTCGCCAGATACACGAACTCGCTGCCCAGCATCGCCAACAGTACCAGCACATAACAGATAATCGCAAATCGCAGCCCGTAGCCGCGGACTCGACCCGCGGAGTGCAGAGCGGCATCCTCATAGTACAAAGCCATCCGCTGGAGTATGTCCGCCGTCTGACCGGACATCTCACCGACCTCGAGGATTCTGCGATCATCCTCGCGGAACAGTCGCGTTGCCTCCATCGCCTGGCTGAACCTCGCGCCGGACCGAAGTGACGTCAACTGCCCGAGGAGCCTGCCGGAGATCACGACGTTGTTCGACGCCATGGCCGCCGTCTCCCATGCCTGTATGGGCAGTACGCCGGCCGTCTGAAGGCGCCAGAGCATCCTCGAGAAGTTCGCCAGCGACCTATCCCGGTGCGCCCGCCCTACCACGGGGATGTTGAGCATCGCCGCATGAACCGCCGGGCGCAACTCCGGCCTCCCCAGGACTGCTCTTACCACCAGCATAGCGACGATCAACAGCGCGACGGGCGGCAGGATGTACTTCGTCACGGCGGCGGAATACGCGTGCAAGTAGCCCGGAAGCCCTTCCTTCGCAATTATCGGCAGACGAGGCAGCGCCGGTATTAGGAAAACGCAGCCGAGCGAGTTGAGCCACAGCAGGTTCCTCACCCAGCGTATCCAGCGGACGGACGCCTTCTGCTCGATCTCGTAGTCGAGCGCGATGTCTCCGAGCACCGCGGGCAGGAACCCACCGATCTCTCCGGAGGCCACGACGCCGACCACGTGCGGCGGAAACGCCCGTGGGAACTCCGCCATCGCCTCGCTAAGCCTGTCTCCCACCTGCACCCGTCTGCTGATGCTCTCAACGATGTGGCGCATGCCCCTGTGCTTCGTCTGCGTGAGTATCCGCGTCAGGCCGTCGAACAGGGTGAACCCCGACTGGAGCATCGACTGGACCTGGCGGAAGAAGACAATCATCTCCGTGGGCGGCGCGCTCGTCCGCTGCTTCGGCCTCGCGAAGGCCTGCTTCGGTGTCGGCGCCGGCTTCGACTGAGGCGGGGGCGCATCTATCGGTGGAGGGATGATCAGCCGTATCGTGTAGCCCTTCGACATCAACGCATGGCGCACTTCATCCTCAGACGCGGCGCTCATCACTCCGGAAAGCACCTTGCCGGCCCTGTCCATGACTTCATATCGGAACATCGGCATCAGTCGGTCTCCCGCAGCCTCACTACTCCCTGGTCTCCGAGTTCCCGCGCCACCTCCACCGTCGTACGTCCGTCGGGCAGAACGAGGTAGGGCGCTACCTCAGCGAGCGGAATCATCACGAATGCCCGCTCCATCATGCTCGCGTGCGGAATGGTCAAATCAGGCGTGCTCACGACGTCGGAGTCGTACAAAAGCACATCAATATCTATGACTCTCGGACCCCACCGGAAGTTACGCGTGCGGCCCATGTCATTCTCGATCTCGTGGGTAAGCTCGCGCACTTCGGCCGGCGACAGGTCCGTCTCTACGACGGCGACAGCGTTGATGAAATCGGGCTGGTCCGTATAGCCGACAGGAGCGGTGAGATAGAGCGAGGACATCCGAACGAACCGCAGGTCGGGATGAGCGGAGAGCCTCTCGACGGCCTCGCAGACATTCGCCTTCGGATCCCCCAGGTTCGACCCAAGCCCCAGGAAAACGACAGCCAATTTGCCCGCTCCTCTCGACTAAGATGCTTGCAGGTGGTATAGTATCCGCGGAATCCGGCGGCTTCCACCGAGGCATTATACCGAAATGCAACGCCGATTGTCCACGATGGCACGCGACGACCGGGAGGCGCGGAACACTGGGATCATGAAGAACATCATCGTCGGCACGGCCGGCCACGTAGATCACGGAAAGACGACGCTTATCCACGCGCTGACCGGCGTGAACACCGACCGCCTGCGCGAGGAGCAGGAGCGCGGGATGACGATCGATCTCGGGTTCGCCTCGCTCGTCCTCCCGAACGGGCAGCGGATCGGAATCGTGGACGTCCCGGGCCACGAGCGCTTCCTCAAGAACATGCTCGCCGGCGCGGGCGGCGTCGATGTCGCGCTGATGGTGATCGCCGCCGACGAATCGGTCATGCCGCAGACGAGCGAGCACCTGGAGATCCTCCAACTGCTGGAGGTGAAGCGCGGAGTCATCGCCCTCACGAAAGCCGACGTGGTTGACGCGGAGTGGCTTGCCGTCGTTGAGGACGACATCCGGAGCGCGCTGAAGGACACTTTCCTCGCCGATGCGCCAATGATTCCCGTCTCGGGCATCACCCGCGAAGGCATTCCCGAACTGATTGACGCGCTTCAGACCGCCTGCCTCTCCGTCGAGGCGAGAGACGCCACCGGGCCGTTCCGCATTCCGGTGGACCGTGTCTTCACTCTCACGGGATTCGGAACGGTGATCACGGGAACGCTCGTCTCCGGTACTATCAAGGTCGGTGATCCGGTCGAGGTGATGCCATCGGGACTGGAATCGCGCGCGAGGCAGATCCAGGTGCATGGCGCGAAAGTCGATCGGGCGGAGGCGGGGACACGGGTCGCCGTCAACCTCGCGGGTCTGGAGGTCGCCGACCTTGCGAGGGGCGACGTCATCGCATCGCCGGGAACGCTCAAGGCATCGACGACGCTCGACGCGCGTCTGACTCTCCTGGCGAACGCGCCCCACCCGCTCAAGAACCGGGCGCGCGTGAGATTCCACACCGGCACGGCGGAGATACTCGGACGGCTCACACTGCTCGACCGGGACGAGTTGAAGCCCGGCGATCAGACGTACGCTCAGTTCCGAGCTGAATCACCGACCGCCGTCTCGCGCGGCGACAGGTTCGTGATCCGATCGTACTCCCCGATGGTCACTATCGGCGGCGGAGTGATCGTCGATCCCGCCGCGCGCAAGCACAGACGGTTCGATGCAGGCGCGATCGAATCTCTGGAGACCGCGTCGAAGGGCACCCCGGAGGAGATGCTCGATCAGATGCTCAGGCAGGCGGCTTCGGGAATCGCACCTCAGGAACTCCTCAAGAAGGCCGAGATGCCTGAACCCGAGGCGGTCCTTCAGTCACTCCGCGAGGCGGGGAGAGTCGTCGAACTTGAGGGGCGGGTGATGCACGCATCGGTTGCGGCGGCATTCGCGTCGGGCATCCGAGATGCGCTGGCAGGCTTCCACGCCAAACATCCCCTGAAGCCGGGCATGCCGAGAGAGGAACTCCGCGGCACCGCCGGCAAGGGGCTCGAGAACAAGGTATTCGCCGCGCTCCTCGCATACCTGCAGGCCGAGGGAGAGATCGCGGTCTCGGACACGTTGGTCCGTTTGCCCGACTTCGAGCCGACGCTCACCGCCAGACAGCAGTCGGCGCTCGACTCGCTCGCCCGCACGCTCCTCGACGCGGGGCTGAACGTCCCGGACGCCGACGAGTTCCTGCGCACAACCGGTCTCCCTCAGCAGGAGGCGAAGGAGATCCTCGAACTGCTCGTCCACCGGGGCGAGGCGGTGAAGATCGCCGAAGGGATGTTCCTCCACACATCGACCGTGACAGAGGCGGAGAGCGCCGTCCGCGACTTCCTCGAAGAGAACGGCAGGATCACGGTCAGCCAGTTCCGCGACCTCACCGGCACGAGCAGGAAGTACGCGGTCCCGCTCCTCGAGTACTTTGACTCGAAGCGGATCACCCGTCGCGTCGGGGATGAGCGCGTGGCGGGAGGCCGTTGAGGCCCTCCCCTACGGCTTGCGGTCGAGCTTGCCGGCCGCGACGTCGTGGAGGAGCGGCGAGAGGTCCTTCAGCATCGGACGGAAGCCCTCCACGTGGAAGAGAACGATGCCGTCAGCACCCAGCTTCATCGCATCCCGGATCTGAGTCTTCGCGGTCTCCAGAGACTTCTCAGGATCGCGCCGGAAGTATCGGGTCAGCGTTACGTGCATCGGTAGGTCGCCCGACATCTCACGGTTCCACCGCGCCGCCGCCAGGTACTCGCGCGGGATGTCGTAGTAGCCCATCGGATTGACCCAGTCGAGATGCCCCTCCTCCATCCATGTCTTCCAGTCCTGGCAGATGTTGTAATGCTTGCCGTAGGTCTGCGCGCCCCAGACGTACGCGCTCATCGTCGCCTCGGGCTTGACCTCCCTCAGTGCCTCTCGGAGTTCTCGCATAAACTGGTTCGTCTGGCGGTATCTGAAGAGGCGCCACTTCGCCCAGTCCCGGGAGCCCGGCTCGGCGTTGTTCGCTGCCTTGGCGTCGAGACCGAAGCGCTCCTTGAAGGCCGAAGTGCACCGCTCACAGAAGCAGTAGCGTCCGGGAGTCGCGTAGCGCAGGTAGTCGAGGTTGATGCCGTCGATGTCGTAGTTGGCGGCAATCTCCTTCAGGACGGAGACCACGTGCTGACGCGCCTCCGGGGATGAGGGATCGATCCACCCCACACGCTTACCGCTGATGTCAACCATGCACCAGTCCGGATGCTCCTGCAGGATCGGCGAGAAGTCGTTGTAGCCGTCCGCGGTGACGACGAACCAGGGATGAACCTCCATCCCGCGGGCGTGCGCGGCCTCGATGACGACCTTCAGCGCGTCGTATGGCCTGGGGATCTGTGGCATGATCTTGCTGTCGTAGAAAGCGTTGCCTTCGGTCGTGCGCGCGTAGGGCATGAGGAACTGGATGCCTGCATCGGCGGCTTCGTTGACGAGCGCCCGAAGGCTCTCGGCATCCGGCGACTGCGTGCGGGAGAGGAACATGTATGCCCCGACCTTGCCGGGCGACTTGCCGGCGGCGAACGCGGGCACAATGCAGATTGCGGCGATCAGGACTGCGAGAACGATGCGCTTCATGGTGCGATTCCTTTCCTTCGATGGGTCAGAACTGCCCGACAGAGTCGAGCTACTTGCGCAACGAGACTGAGGGCTTCCATGCCTTGAGCTCTTCCGGCGTCTTCGGCGGCACGATCTTCCCTTCGATAATCATCGACTTGATCTCCTCGATGCGATCGATCCCGCCTGCCGGAAGGGTGTCCTTGGTGTACTTCATCGGGCTGAGACCGACGCCGCCCTCCTTCAGACCGAAGACGTGGTCGCCGGGAGTGAACTTGCCTTCTGCGACGTCCTTGCACATCGAGTAAACCGCGTTGTCGACGCGCTTCATCATGCTGGTGAGCACTCTACCCGGCGCGATGTAATCCTGGTCGGCGTCGACTCCGATGGCATAGTAGTCGCGGCCTTTCTGTTTCGCCGCCTCGATAACCCCGAGCCCGCAGGACCCCGACGCGTGCATGACGATGTCCGCACCCTGGGCGAACTGGGCGAGCGCGAGTTCCTTGCCCTTAGCAGGGTCGTCGAACCTGCCGGTATACGCCGTCACGAACCGCGAATCGTCCGCGACGAACTTCGCGCCCGCCTGGTAGCCGGCCTCAAATCGCTTGATCACGGGCGCCTCCATCCCGCCTATGAAGCCTATCTTGCCGGTCTTGCTGACCATGGCGGCCACTGCTCCGACGAGGAAGCAGCCCTCCTCCTCGCGGAACTTGAGGGCGGCGGCGTTGTCGGCTTCCGGCGCGTTGCCGTCGATGATGACGAACTTCGTCTTCGGATACTTCGGCGCGACCTTGGCGATCGCATCCTCCATCAGGAAGCCGACCGCGAACACGAGATCGTATCCCTGCTGGGCACAGCGGCTGAGGTTCGTCGCGTAGTCGGCCTGCTCCTTCGACTCGAGGAACTTCGTCCCGATCGCAAGTTCCTTGCCCGCGCGCTGGACGCCTTCCCAGGCCATCGCGTTGAACGAGCGGTCGCCGATCCCGCCGACGTCAGTCACGACGGCGACCTTGATCTTCCCGGCGGAATTCTCGGCGGGCGCAGGAGCCTTCTTCGAGCATCCGCCACAGAGCAGAACAACCACGAGGAGCAGACATATGCGCTTGATCATGAGTGCATCACCTGTCAGGAGAGAATCTATTGCCGAGGAAAGATACGGTGTGCGCGGAGAGAAAACCTTCTCGGAGGTCCGGTTATGCAGGTGTGACGGGCACAAGGCCCTAGGCTACGGGATTATGCGAGATCCGTAGCCTAGCCCCCTGTGGGCGTCGAAGCTGCACCAGCCGCGACGCGCACGAGGCACTAGGCCACGGATCGGGTGCTTATCCCTTATGGATGGCTTCGCCGCTGACGTCGAGGGCCGCCTCCTTCACGACCTCCGAAAGCGTCGGATGGCCGTGGATCGCGCGGCCGATGGTCTCGATGGTGGCCTCAGCGTCCATGCCGATCACCACCTCGTGGATCAGGTCGGTCACGTGCGGGCCAAACATATGGCAGCCGAGGATCTCGCCGTACTTCGGATCGACGAGGAACTTGACATACCCCTCCCGCTCGCCGATGCCTAGAGCCTTGCCGTTCACTCGGAACATGAACTTACCCGTCTTGTACTCGATGCCCTCCGCCTTGAGCTGCTCCTCCGTCTTGCCGACGGTCGCAACCTCAGGGGTCGTGTACACCGCTGCCGGCACGGACTTGTAGGACATCCTGCTGTCATGCCCCATGCAGTTCTCGGCGGCGACGACGCCTTCCTCGGAGGCCTTGTGTGCGAGGAGCATCCCGCCGACGACGTCGCCGATGGCGTAGACTCCCGCGACGTTGGTGCGCATGTGGTCGTCGACGAGCACCTTGCCCCGGTCGGTCTTGACTCCGATCTCCTCGAGACCCAGGCCGGCTGACACAGACCTGCGTCCCACGGCGACGAGAACCTTGTCGGCCTCAATGGCCTGCTCCTTGTCGCCGGTGACGACGGTGACGACCTCAGTGCCGTCCCTGTGCTCGATCTTCGATGCCTTCGATCCGAGGAGCATCTTGATGCCCATCTTCTCGAGGACGCGCTTGAGGTCGTTGGCGATCTCCGCGTCGGTGAGCGGGAGGATCTGGTCCATGAGCTCGACGATAGTGACCTCGGCGCCGAACTTGCGGAACATGTAGCCCCACTCCACGCCGATAACTCCGCCGCCGATGACGACGAGCCTCTTCGGCACTTCCGTCGCCTCGAGCGCACGGTCGCTGTCCCAGATGTTGTCGCCCTCCAGTCCGGGGATCGGGACCTTGACCGCCTCGGAGCCGGTTGCGATGATGATATTCCTGCCCGTCGCCCTCTCCGTGTTGCCGTCCGGAAGGCTGACCTCGACGGTGTTGGGAGTAACGACCTTCGCCACGCCGTTGATGACGCGGACGTTGTGCTTCTTCATCAGGATGCCGACACCGCCGACGAGCTGCTTAACGATCCGGTCGCGCCGATCACGGACTTTGGCGTAGTCGAGGGTGACGTCGCCGGCCACATTGACGCCGAAGTCGCCGGCGTGATTCCTGATCATGTCGTATGCGTCGGCGCTGGCGAGCATCGCCTTCGTCGGGATGCATCCCCGATTGAGGCAGACGCCGCCGAGAGCGTCCTTCTCGACGATCACCACTTTGCCGCCGAGTTGTGCCGCGCGAATCGCCGCTACGTATCCTCCCGGGCCTGCGCCGATGACAATCACGTCGGCTTCCGGGGCGTTCAACTGAGCCATCATCGCCTCCACCTGCTGCGAAATCCTTGACCCCTCGGCGATATCGAGTTGCAGGCCGTGCACGAACGCGGGCGGGGCGGTGAGTGGTCTGTCCATCACCACCGCCGACGTCACCTCGCTGATTCCGTTTGAACTCCTGCCGTTTTCCATGTTCCGTGCTCGATACTCCCGGGAGCCCAATGAAGATGTGACCCGCACACGGGCGGGTCACATAGAGTCTGCTTGCCTGGTTCAGGTTACCCCACTCTAGCAGGTTGTAACCCTGATGTCAACGTCGGAAACGGTTGAGAGAAGGTCCAAGGTTATGGGTTGAAGGTTGCGAGAGAACTGCGCAACCTCTAGCCCTCACACTTGTTTCCGCACTCCGCGCAGAACTTCGCGCCGGGAGTGAGCTTCGCGCCGCATTCGGTGCAGTGCTGAGCAGCGAGTCTCTCTCCACATTCGGGACAGAACTTCGCGTTGACGGCGAGCGGGGTCTCACACTTCGGACAGCTCGCACGGACTCCCTCACGCCAGTTCTCCTTCGCGAGCTGCTTGTCTTCCTCGGCCATCGCCGCGTGAGCCCACACTTCCTCGACCGACTTGCTAGCCTGAGCCGCAGCCATCTCGACGCCCAGGTCGGGCGCGCATTCCTTGCAGAGCCCCTTCTTGGTATTCCAGCAGCCCTTCCGACAAACCCACTGGGAGCATCTCGGACACTGCACGAACTCCGGGCGGATCTCCTCGACCGCCTCCTCGAACGCGGCGTCGTGACCGCGTTCGTATGCGACAGACCGGACCTGTTCACCGATCTCCGCCGCGCGTCCGAGGATTCCGCCGAAGAATCCCCCCGCCGATTCGAGGGCGTCGCCGAGCAGACCGCCCTTCATGCCCTTGAACCTGGTCCTGAAGCCGGAGCCGCAGCGGTCGCAGAAGAACTCGAACTGGAAGCCGCGCTCGGTGCTCAGATCGTTGTAGTTGCGAACGAACTGAATGGTGCCTGACATACCGATCCCTTTCCAACCTGGAGTATTGGAGTGATGGAGTGGTGCGAACCCAATGCTCCGTCCGAGGACTATTACGACGCGAATGGCTGAACTACCTTCCCGGAGCGCAGGAAGGGGCTAATCCGCCGCCGAATGTGTCGGTAACCGATCCACCCTGGAGGGAACGAATCGTGCTCCGATCCACACTCACGAGGCTTGCCGCCGCCATCATCTGCCTGCAGTTGCTCTGCATCACGCCATCCGCCGCCAAGTGGACGGACGGGAAGCGCCCCGACCAGGTCGAGCCGCGATCAGGACGACGCACCAACATCTTCTACGCCGGCGAACCGATCACGTTCACGCTCAAGGGCGACGCCGCTGTCCGCTACGAGGTGCGCAACTACTACGGCAACATTGTCGACAAGGGCGTCCCGGCCGAGAAGCTCACTCTCAACGTGAGGGAGCCGGGATGGTACAAGCTCTACCTCTTCGGCAAGGAGAGGGTCGAGCCCTGGGGTGACAGCGTTGGCGGCACGATGTTCGCAATCATCCGCGACGACCCCAACTTCCCACGCCTCCCCGACCCTTCCGAGCCGGGCGGCGAATACGCGCAGGACGCCCCCACCCGCTCGATCCTCGGCATCGGCCCCGAACGACATGCCGCCAAGGATGCGAGCCAGCCGGACAAGACCATCGCTGAGATCGAGAAGGGCATCGAGATGGAGGCGAAGTATTACCTTCCCTATGACAAAGCGAGGAAACGCGCGCTTCTTGTGGCATTCCCCAACGGCACCGAGAACACCGAGGGCGTCAAGAAGATCGTCGAGCGATTCAAAGATGTCGTGACGTACTGGGAGCCGAGGAACGAGCCGAATTTCGCGATGAAGGGCGGGGAGTTCGTCGAGAAGGAACTGAAGCCTTTCTACGAAGCCGTGAAGAGCATCGATCCGAAGCTGAAGGTCGTCGCGCCGAATCCGGTCTGCATCAACCCGTACGGCCTCACTTTCATCGAGGACTTCCTGAAAGCCGGTGGAGCGAAGTACATCGACGCGTTCTCCTTTCATGCCTACAACAACGTCAACGGCGATGTCTGGCTGGCTCGGAAGTCCCTCGACGGGCTGAACGATCTGCTCAAGAGGTACGGCGCGGAGAAGATCGAGAAATGGCAGACCGAGCAGGGATTCATGGCGTGTGTCTACGGATCGTACCAGCCTCGCCTCCAGGGGCGATGGACCATGGTGCGCTACATGCTCTTCGAGCAGTACGGCATCCCGAAAGAGCACGACCACTACTGGTACGACAGGAGCCACGGCTTCTGGGACGTGCCGGTCTGGTGGGAGAACGACGACGGCGGGGTGAACCCGGCGGCGCCCCTGATACGCGTCTGGGCGGAGGAGATCTGCGGCACGAAGTTCGTCCGAGCGTTCGATTTCGGTCCATCGGGGAATGACGTCTTCGTCGGCAACCTCTTCCAGGGATCAGGGAAGACCGTAGCCGCTTTCATGAGCGCCGGGGCGACCGACGGCGAAGTGAACCTGCTTGTGAAGGGTGGCAACAAGCTGAGGATAGTATCACCATTCGGTGTCACGTCATCCATCACAGTCGCCAAGGGAAAGGCAACGCTCCCGGTTGCCGAACTGCCGGTCTACGTGGAACTAGCGAAGGGCCAGTCGATCGAGGTCGTCCCGATGGATTACGGAGACAACCTCGCCCGCCAGGAGGGAGTGGTCTGCACGCACTCAACCCCGAGCACGGACGACATCAAGAAGCTGAACAACGGCGAATTCGAGAACTGGTACTATCTCCAGGGAGACAGCCCAGGCCCCTGGTCGAGCGGCAAGGATACGGCCTACCCTGCCTGGGTCGAGATGAAGTTCGCCTCGCCGAAGACTATCTCGCGCGTCCATGTCTTCGCGGCGCCCCCGTGGCAGAGCATGGGCACGCTCGTGGATTACGAACTGCAGTACGAGAGGAACGGAGCCTGGGTCACCCTCGACAGAGTACGCGAGCCGACGAAGACCTTCAAGGTGTACACCCCACCGGTGCGATGCACGGTCGACAGCTTCTTCAGCGATCGGTGGATCTTCTTGCACGCGTTCGAGCCCGTCACCACACAGAAGATCAGGCTGCTGATCCACAAAGTGACGTACGGCGGCGGTGCGACGGAACTCGTGCCGGAAGCAGGCGGGCAGGCGTGGTCGTTCCCGCAGATCTCCCTCCGCGAGATCGAGGTGTACGAAAGTGATCAGTTGTCAGTAAGAAGCCCGGATTCCGGCGATGACTGATCACTGACGGTTCTCTGGTGGGCGAGGTGGGATTCGAACCCACATGGGTTGCCCCGGCGGATTTTAAGTCCGCTGCGTCTGCCATTCCGCCACTCGCCCGCAGGACTACACTAGTATACCACGCCGCGGGGATACGGACAATGTGCCTGCGCTTGTCGGCAGAAACGCTTGCTCGTTGACAAGGCGCAGGCCGCGTTGGTATCATCAACCTGATGCGTGATTCGTGATAGGTGACTCGGAATGCAAGGGTCCTCACGCATCACTCGTCACGCGTCATTCCATCATCCCCATGCTCGAACTGAACAAGATCCTGCGAGACATAGACAACTTCGGCCGCGAATGCGCGGAGGCATGCCGTGGCCTCGACGAACAGTTCCGCGAGGCCGATGCCGTCGTGCGCGAGATGGCATCCGACATAGAGAAGTCGAGCCGACGCATCAGCGACGCGCGGACGTCGTGGCTCACATCGACCTTCGAGGAATGCCCCGACCTCACGTTCCCCTGCCCCGACGTCCCGATGCCGCACGGGGTCGTTGCGGTCGACGGCTCTCAGATCGCGCCCGACAAGCACGAGGCGGCGAGTTGCTTCCTTATCAACACGTCCAGCGTCACCCTTTTCTATGGCATCCCGGAGAGGCCGAAGTTCCGATCGAATCCGAAGCTCTGTTACCGCGAGGAGGACACCTTCGAGGAGTACGGCGGGCGCAAGGTCCCCGTCGCGGAGAAGCTGCTGGGCATCCGGCGGACAGCCGCGGAGGGGCTGGAGATGCTCCGCTCGATCCGGGACGCCGCCGATGTCGGGGTCCCCGTCGTCGCGTTCGCCGATGGGTCCCTGATCCGCTGGTCGCTGGAGAACGAGCCACCCGATTTCAAGAAGCGCATCCTCGAGGAGTACCTGGCGATGTTCGAGGTCGCGCGGGAGCTGGCCATCCCGATCGCCGGCTACATCAGCGACCCCGGCAGCAAGGATTTCGTCAACTCGATGCGCGTGATGCTCTGCGACATGCGCGAGGTAGACTGCGACCGATGCCCCCACGAGGCCGTCGAGGATCGCCCGTGCGAGCGCGTGGGCAGGTTGACCGACCGTATGGTCTTCAATCGACGCCTCCAGGACGGCGAGCGGACGGTCGTACTTACCAGCAAATCGAGGATATTGGAGTCGTACGGCGAACACGAGATTAGGGCCTTCTACCTGAGCGTCGGCCGGGAGATCGTCCGCATCGAGATCCCGCGCTGGGTCGCCGAGAACCCGGTGCTCCTCGATCTTGTCCACGCGGTGAGCGTCGATCAGGCCGCGAAGGGGCGCGGTTACCCCGTCGCGCTCAGTGAGGCGCACGACAAGGCGGTCGTTCACGGGCCGGACCGCCGGGCGTTCTACGAGATGCTCGAACGATCGCTGATCAAGCACGGAGCGCCGATCACGCGCAGCCTGAAGAGGATATCGAAGGGATACTAGGAGAGCGCTGACTGTAGAGTGTGGAGTGGAGTGCGGAATGGCTGATGAGAACCAGTTTGTAGGCGAGATAATCGAGGCGAGTACGAGTGAGTTCACGGCGGAGAGCTACACGCTCCACGCGCCGCCCCGCTTCGGCAGCTTCGTCAAGATCCCGATGGACATGGGGTCGCCTGAAGTCGGGGAGGAGCGAACATCGAACGTCGAACCACTGGACGAAGGGGATCCGTTCGCCTTCCGAGCCGCCGAGGGATCGTTCAGCGCCGACTTCGATGCGGTGATGGGCGGGGAAAGGATCGATCGATCGACCCCAATCCAGCCCGCGATCTACGCGGTAGTCTACAGCGCAACCACGACGAGCACCGAGACGGGCAAGCAGCCGCGGGCATACTGGAAGGACGAGGATGAACTCGCCCGAGAGCAGCCCCAACTCGCCGAGTGGCTACTCATGACCAAGTTTCAGGCAGCTATCATCGGCTACGCGCAGGGGAATTCGATCAGGCAGTACCTTCCTCCGCTCCCGCCGAAGATCCATACGCACGTGTTCGAGTGTACTCCTGAGGAGATCGTGCGGCTCACCAACCGGATGGACTTCCTCCGCACCCTGGTCGGCTTCCGCAATGCGCCGTCTGACGAGATGGTCGCCGCATGCATCCGCGAGGCGTGTTTCGCTCGCGGCGGGGACCGCGAGTTCACCGTCAGCGCGGGGAAGGAGCTCGCCAACCTCCTCCGTGAGGACTACGAACGGCTCCACGCGATCGTCAGGAGGATACTGCCATGACTGAAGGCAACGGAGAGAAGCGCCCGTTCATCCCGCCGGTCGAGATCGGGCAGATAGTCCAGGGGAGCCTCGTCGAGGGGCTGGAGATGAAGCTCGAGCCTGGCCACAGCGTCGAGGACGTGCGCGCGGGGAAGTTCGTGGTCGTCGAGGGAGAGAAGTTCCGCTTCTTCTCGATGGTTACCGATGTCACCCTCAGCACCTCGGCGCGAGGACTACTCGACAACCCGCCGGGCAGGGACGACGTCCTGATGCGCGAGATCCTCAGCGGCACGACCACATACGGCACGGTCTCTCTCCGTCCGATGCTCATGGTGCCGAAGGACGATCTCGACGCCGACCTCCTCCCCGTGAAGACGATCCCGGGCCATTTCGCCCCGGTCCTCCCCGCCACTGCGGCAGACGTCAACCGCATCTTCGGCGACGAGGAGGAGGATCCGAGGTTCTTCAACATCGGGACACCGCTCGACATGGAGGAGACGCCGGTCTGCATCAACCTGGAGCGCTTCGTCGAGAGGAGCAACGGCATCTTCGGGAAGTCGGGCACGGGAAAGACGTTCCTCACGCGCATCATGCTCTGCGGAGTGATCAAGAACCGCAAGGCGGTCAACCTCATTTTCGACATGCACAGCGAGTATGGGTGGAAGGGCACCTTCGAGGGCGACCGGGCGGAGGTTCGAGGACTCAAGCAGTACTTCAGGGACCAGGTGGCGGTCTTCTCTCTGGACCCGGAGAGTTCGCGTCGGCGGGGAGCGCCGATCGACTTCGAGGTGAAGATCCCTTACAGCCAGGTGACGGTCGATGACATCGTCCTCCTGCAGCATGAGTTGAACCTGTCGCCCACCGCGCTGGAAACGGCCTATGCGCTCGTCGGTCGGTTCGAAGACAGATGGCTCAGCCGACTCCTCGAGATGGACAGCGACGATATCGTGGACTTCTCGCAGGCGAACAACGTCCACCAGGCGTCGCTCTCGGCGCTCCAACGGAAGTTGAGGGTCCTCACGGCGAGCTGCCGATCCTTCCTGATCGACGACACGAAAGACAACATCGACATCGACGCTGTGAAGCAGATCATGAGCTATCTGGACGGTGGCAAGCACGTCGTCCTTGAGTTCGGGCAGCATACCCAGCCGCTGAGATACATGCTCGTGGCGAACATCCTGACCCGACGCATCCACGCCAAGTACGTCGAGAAGACGGAGGAATCGCTCGGAGGCGACCGGCCGAAGCCGCTTCCGCTCGTGATCACCATCGAGGAGGCGCACAAGTTCCTCAGTCCTTCGCTCGCGGGACAGACGATCTTTGGAACAATCGCGCGAGAGATGCGTAAGTATAATGTGACACTACTCGTAGTCGATCAGCGGCCGTCGGGGATCGATGCGGAGGTGCTGTCACAGGTCGGGACGCGCATCACGTGCCTCCTCAACGACGAGAAGGACATCGACGCGGTGATGACCGGAGTGAGCGGCGCAGGCGGCTTGAGGAGCGTCCTGGCGAGCCTCGACAGCAAGCAGCAGGCCCTCGTGATCGGGCACGCGGTCCCGATGCCGGTGGTCGTGAAGACGCGCATGTACGACGACGAGGACTTCCGGTTGAGCATGGGAGTGATCCCCCCGGAGAAGCTCGCCGAGAAGGTGGAGCGCGAGATCGACCTCGACTTTGCATAGAACGACAGACTGCAGACTGCGGGCTGTAACGCCGGTAGACCGAGATACTCCACTTTGAACTTTCGGCTTTGGACAATAGCGCTCATATTCCTGATCGCATCAGCGGCCTACCCTGCCGATGACATCGCCACCGATGAGGAGTCGTTCAGCGGCATATACATCAGGGCCGACGATTCGGAGTACTCCTACGATTCCCAGGCGTTCCGCGCTGAGGGAGACGCCTTCGTCCGCTACAACGACATCAAGCTGACCGCGGACCTCGTGACGGGAGACGCCGTCACCGGCGACTTCGAGGCGGTCGGCAATGTCACGTTCTCCCAGGGCGACCGCACGGTCAGGGGACAGAGCTTCAAGTACAACTACAACACGAAGCTCGGCCACTCCACCGATGCCTCCGCGAGCGTAGGCAACATCCACTTCCACGGCGACGAGCTCGATTCGAAGCCGGAGGGTTACACGCTCATGGGCTCGCGGTTCACTACCTGTGATGCGCAGAAGCCTCACTACTATCTCTCGGCGCGAGAGCTTATCATCCGCCCAAAGGACAAGCTGATCGCCCGTAAGGTGCGGTTCGTCGCGCTCGGGAAGACGGTGTTCAGCGTCCCGAAGTATACGGTCGATCTCTCCGGCAAGCAGGACTCGGGCATCAGACTCCCGTGGATCGGGATGGACAACAGACACGGGCTGTTCGCGCAGGAGAACTTCGATCTGTCGAGCAAGCCCGGGCTCGACGGCGAGCTCACGGTCCGGCTTTCGATGAAGAACACGTTCCAGGGCGGCGTCAAGCTGACCCGTGTGGCGAACCGGCCGATACTGATGAACCTCACGTATCGGGAGCCCTACACGGACGGCCTGAACCCGGACACCGTGCTCTCGCGCCTGCCTGAGATCGCATATCGGTTCTACAGCAAGGGAACTCTCGACCCGTACGGTAGGAGCGACGTCTCCCTGCACTTCTCCAAGCGCATGCTCGATCCGACCCGACAGCACCAGTCCGCAGGTCGGCTTCACATGATCGGCGAGGCAGGCGTGGGATACTTCGAAGAGGAACCATCGGGCGCGGAGTCGGCGCGTTTCGACGTTCGGGGCATGGCGTGGATGGACCCGATGGATGTCGGCGGCACCCTAATCATGCCGGGCGTGCTCGCGCGCGTGTCGAGCTACGGCAACGGGGACAGCTATTCGACGCTGGGATTCCAACTCGCAGCCGCACGGAAGCTCGGGTCGAGATCATATGTATCGCTGACCTACATCAACCACGCGATCAGCGGCAGGACACCTTTCGAGTTCGATCCGGTAGAGATTCCCCATGAGCTTGCCGGCAGGTTCCGTTTCCCGATCGGCGACTATGCCATCGAGTATGGGGCGCGGTACGACCTGCAGGCCAACGAGATGTTCGACAGCGAGATCACGATCTCCAAGCCGCTCCACTGCATTGAGCCGAAGCTTACCTGGCGCAGCCGCGCCAAGGCGTTTTCCATAGGCATAGGGCTGGTGGGGTTCTAACAACAACAACAGCCCGCCCCTGGAATCCAGGGAACGGGCTGCCAACCAATCGCGTCCGGACGGTCACCGTCGGTGTATCACCGAACAAGATGTCTACTTCTCATACTCAGAATCAAAGAGGTCTTCCGAGTCCCACTCGTCGTCATCATCGTCGTCATCGCACACCGACGGAGGGACCTTGTCCCAGTCCAGCTTGCTGAACGGCTCAGTCTTCTGCTCCTGGAAGATATGGCCGTGCACGGGACAGAACACGGACCTGGTGCTGAACACTCCCTGCTTGACGATGGAGAGGTGCTCCTCACAGCCTTCGTGTGGGCACACCACCGATTCGACACCGCGCAGTGCGGCCTCAGCTACTCGTAGAACTTCCTTGGCGTACGCATCTCTCGTCATGCTCATGTTGAACGATCCTTTTCACGGACGCAGGAACCGACTCGCTGGCAATGCGGTGCCCCCGGTCCGGTTTTTGTTTGCGCTGATACCGGCGGATAATATTATAACACAAGCCGCCACCGAACACAAGTTCGATGGCGGCTGCCATTAGCTCGCAACTCACACTCGCCGAGCACTCTGACAGCCCGCAAGTCCAGCGCTATCCCTACCAGATTATACGGTCACGACCCTGTGCGGGTTCCAGAAGATACCTTGGCGGCGGACGATAGACTCGTATACGAGCCGATCCTTCTACAGCCGAGTGTCGTCCCGACTATCGCCTGCCGCCCGACCCTCAGACGTATAGTTCTGCCAGGAACCCCGAAACTCCTTCGGACTTGCGGAAATTTCTGAAAACGATTTCACTGTCCGGATGCAGGGACCGCAAGTCTATTCCATATCGGCCATCGGACGGCTGATACGCCGCCGGCGATCGAAGCTCACCACCTCGCGATAGCCGATCTCCCGGAGCAGCTTGTATGCCCGGCTGAAACTCCTATCCAGGTTGGCCGGCGTGTGAGCATCAGCCGTCACAAGCACGGGGATACCACGAGCAAAGCACTCTCCCAGGATGTACGGTGACGGATACTCCTCTCCCGCGGGGACGTGCCAACCGGAGGTGTTCAGCTCGACAGCCATGTCGGCCCGCGCGATGGCATCGAGTGCATCCGAGACCACATCAGAGATGTCGACCGACGGGTAGTACCCAAACTTCTTCGTCAGATCCGGATGGCCGGCGAAATCATACATGCCGGACTCCGCCATCTGCCGAACGCGGACCCAATACCCGCGGATGACGTCATCGCGTTCCTGCTCCGACAGCGCCGCCCAGTACTGACCTCCACCGTCGATCGGGAAGCCGTCCAGGAAATGGACCGAACCGATCACATAGTCGAACGGATACTGCGCCAGGATCTCCCTCAAGTCATCGGCGGTCTCCGGCACGAAGTCGGCCTCCACGCCGAGCCTGACGGTGGTCTCCGCCCGGAACTCCTCCACGGCGGACAGGACTGTCCGGACATAATCACCCAGCGCATGGAGTGGCATGGCCCACTCCATGTCGGTCCTGTCAGGCATGAGCACATAGTGATCGGAGAGACCGACCTCGTCGAGCCCTATCTCGCCCGCACGGCGCACGAAGTCGATGATCTCCCCTTCCCCGTCGCTCCATCGGGAGTGGCAGTGATAGGATGTGATCATGTCGGCCTCTCATGATGCATCGAGCCCTCGATGAACTGCTGGAACTCGATGGGATTGCCGTCGGGATCGTGAATCCACATCTGCCAGGAGCCGTCCGCGCCCATCCTCGGCTCCGAATCGGGGATGATGCCGTTCGCCGTCAACTCACGATGCAGGGCAGCGATGTCGTCCGTCTCCATGCAGAAGTGAGCGAATCCGGCGTGGGTCGGCCGCTCGTAGGGACCGCTCGCGCGGGGAAACAACTCGATGAACTGATAGTCAGCGACTCGCAGGTAGACGAGCCAGAGGCTTCCGTCCTCCTTGTGCAGGCGGAAGTGCTCCCTGACGCCGGGAATGCGCAGGTAGAAGTCGAGCGCGCGGTCGATATCCGTCACCCACACGGCGACGTGAGTAAGGCCTTTCAGCATAGTAACCCCCTGACGGTCACTTGTACAGAACGGACGCCATGTCGTACTGTCGTCGTCGGCATTCAACGACGGGAGCCGTCAGCGTATCAGGAATCCTTGCCCGATCCCCTGACGACCCCTGTCGTCGGGCAACGCAACGCCTCAGCGGGCGTCCACTACAAGTCCGATCTCGGCTAGATGATGAACTGCTCCAGGTAGCGCTTCGAGAAGAGCAGGCCCGGGTACCTTCGGCTGCCGATCCACTCTCCGGAATGCGGCTCGATGTTGATGTCACCAGGGTAGTCCTGCTCGTACAGGATCGCGAATATCGCGCCCCAGTTGGTCTGATCCATACCGGGCATCGGATCGGGAAACCGCTCGCCGCCGATCACCAGCGATCCCTTCGCGTGCACGTGATAGACCTTCTTGCCCCAGTCTCTCAACTCGACGAGGTAGTCGCGCTGATCCTCCACTGCGTGCGAAGGATCGTACTTGATCCCGAGATCAGGCAGCGCAGGCATCAAGAGCTCCCACGAGTCCGGCGCCTCCGCGAAGTTGCCCCAGTGGCAGTTGTACAGAGCGACCCGGACCCCCTTCGGTCTGCCGTACTCGATGAGTTGTCCGAGGTGATCGGTCGCACGTCGGATGTTCTCTTCCAGTGTGCGGTTTTCCTCATGGCCGGCGCCCGTGACGAAGAGCGGCGAACCGATCTCCTCGCAGAAGTCGATCACCTTCTTTGCATCCGACAGGTGATGCGCCCGCTCATTAGGGTCGTCGCTGATGTAGTTGCGACCGAAGAGACCGATCATGTTGAACTCGACGCCGTATTCCCTCGAGTACTTGACTAAGTCCGGCGCCTTGGAGGTGAACTCGATGTTGTCCGCGCCGTTGAACTCGACGCAGGTGAACCCGTTCTGACGGGCAAAGGCAAAGTCATGCTCGGATAGATCGCAGATAAAACCGATCCGCATATTCGTGCTCCCTTCAGTGTCTTGGGGTCCCAGATCAGGTCACAGTTCAACGGCGAAGCAGCGGTGACCTTCCGCATCTGATAGCAAGACGGCCGGTGGGGATCCACCGGCCGTCCGAGTCTCTGCATACTGCCAGGGTGACCTGGATTACCGTTGGCCGTCTCTCCGGCCATCCGGACGACCTCCACCACGCCAGTTGCCGCCGTCTCCGCGACCGCCGCGCATCATCTCCCGCATTCGATCGAGCTGCTCAGGGCTCATGTTCTGCCACATCATACGCCCGACTTCGCGCATAACCTGGAATTGCTTGTCAGCCGGCATCTGAGAGAAGTAATCCCATACCTGTGTGGCAGCGCCCATCACATCCGCAGGCGGGACTCCTAGTTGCGAGGGAGTCTGCTTGGCCGCATCAGCGGGCGGAGCGGGCTGAGGAATCGCCCGAACGAGGTAGACCGGCTTGAGGTTAAGCGCTTCGGACATCGGAGCCGCGTTCACCGCACCCACCTTCGCGCCCGAGATGAAGACCGTCTCCTGCTGCTTCGAGGGATCCTGACATACCAGCGATGCCTTCCCCAAAGCCTTCAGAGCGTCCAACAGGGTGAAGATCTTCGCCACATCGAGCTTCTCCCCCTGGGCGGGAGCATCGACATACGCCTTGTACCACTCAAGCTTGTTCGTCTTGCAGATCGCGTCCAGTGCCTGATCGACGGTAACGTCATTCAGACCGCAGTTGACCTTGCCCTTCACAGATGCATCGCCGAGGACGGTCACCTGTGCCTTCTGAGCCAGGGACACCAGCGCCTCACTTGCGTCCACATTGTCAAACTGAAGGGAAACCTTCGCGGGCGATGCCGCCTGCTGATCGGCCGCGCACACGGCACTGATCAGCAAGAAGACCATAACCAACGCCACTAGAAACCTCATGATACTTACCTCCTGCACCACCTAGCACTGCCCGATGAACCGTCACGGGGAGTGCGTGAAAACTGCGGCACACGCCGCAGCAAACCTACGCGTTCGCGCGCGCATTTCAGAAGTCTTGTAGGAGCGGCTTCCCAGCCGCGAATACCCACGCAACGCCGCGAATTCGGGGATCTCAATCCCCTTCTACACGGCGGAATTCGACTTGTGAAACACGCGTCCTACATGTTAGACAGGATCTCGGCCCGTTCGGTATACAGCACGGTAGGAAAATCCACCAAGCAAGTTCCGACTACCCGTGTCCCCTGTGCGCACACGCGCTCCTGAACGCACGATACCGCTGCTCGTAAAGCTCCGTTCGCATCGGGTCCGGGTCCACGGACTCACCGGGTTTGATCATCGCCTGCACTGCGGTCTCGAGATCGGCGTAGACCGTTTTCGATGCTGCTACCGCAGCAGTACCCATCGCACATTCGGTCGAAACCGGACGCACCACTCGCTTGTTCAGGATGTCGGCGCGAACCTGCATCCACTCCGGGCTCCTGGCGCCTCCGCCCGTTGTGAAGATCGTGTCGCCGATCTCCGCGCCAAGTTCGGCGAGCAGTTCGTAGCACCACCGTTCCACGTAGCCCACGCCCTCAAGATACGCGGCGTAGAGCTCTCTGCTGTCGCGCGGCTCACCGACGATGAAACCCTCGGCAGTGGGATCGACGAACGGCAGGCGCTCGCCGGTCCTCACCAGCGGATACACCAGCAGTGCGGTCGGCGAATACTGGGGCACGTACGCATTGAGATGATCGAGGTCCCGGCCCTGGAAAAGATGCCTCAAGCACTCGGCGCCACAGTTGCTCGCGCCTCCGGGAAGCCAGTATCCGTCCGGGTGAGCGTGGCTGTAGATCCGGCCCTGGGGATCCTTGATCAACTCTCGCGACACGCCTCTGATCACCAGCGTGGTGCCGATGGTGCTGTTCCAATCCCCGACCTTGACCGCTCCCGACGCAAGGAATCCGGCCGTGCCGTCGGTGACTCCCGCTACAACGAGCGTCCCACGAGCGAGGCCCGTGAGTCCGGCGCACTCCCCGCTGACCTCGCCGATGACGTCGCCGGGACTGACGACCTTCGGCAGCTTGTCGAGCGGTACGGCGATCTGCGACTCGATGAAGTCCGGCCAGCGATGCTCGATGAGGTCGTAGCCGGTCTTGAGGGCATTGGACGTATCAGACGTGAGGAAATTCCCGGTCAGTCTGCCGGCGATGTAGTCGGCGGCGTGAACGAACAACGCGCGCTCGAACACATCCGGCTGGTTGCGCCTGACCCAGAGTATCTTGGGGAGCGCGAATGCGGCTGAGAACCTGTAGGCCAGCTTCTCGACAAGGTCGGCGCCCGCGGAGTTGCACTCGGCCGCCTCGGTGACGGCGCGCGTGTCGTTGTACATGATCGCCGGTCGAAGCGGCTCGCCGGTGCGGTCGAGAACCACCACCGTGCCGGACGTCGAATCGACTGACACGGCCTTGATGTCGGAGGGATCTCCACCGCTCTGCCGGAGATGCTCGGTGACCGCGTTCAGGCAGACGACGGCCGCATCCCACCAGTCGGACGGGTTCTGCTCGGCCCATCCGGGCGGGAGAAGCTCCACCTGATCCGCGGGCGCGAACTGCTCCGATGCCTGCGCGAGTACGTTTCCCTCCTCGTCGCAGACAACCGCGCGAACTCCCTGTGTACCAACATCGAGTCCCAGTACGTACATCGCCCTGTCCTGTCCACCGTGATCGACATGCCGTCAACACCGGCAATCGCTGCTAAGTATGTACCCAAGCACAGGCTGATCCTCTCACAAAGAGCGGAAAGTTGCGATCTGCCGGCGGTGATGTCTTCTGGAGGCAGGTTTGACAGGCGGTGCGTTCTTTCCTGCTGCGGGGGCAGTGGAGAGGCTGACGAGAAGCGGCCGTGGAGCAAAGACACCCCACGGCCGCTTGAGCAATAACGGTATGTCTTCAGATCGCTAGATGTACCGGCGTGCTCCGGCGTAGCGCTTGTGGTAGTAGGACGAGCCGAGGCTGTCGGTTCGCACGCCCCTTCGCTTGTTGGCGGCGTGGACAAACTTGTTGTTGCCGATGTAGATACCCACATGCGAGATCGGCCCGCTGGTGTTGAAAAACACCAGATCGCCGGGAGACAAATCGCTCTTAGCGACCGGACGGCCGAGCTTGAACTGCTGTCGCGCATTATGAGGGAGTTTGATGCCGATGGACCTGTAGATCAGGCTGGTCAGGCCCGAGCAGTCTACGCCTTTGCTCGACATACCGCCCCAGATATACCGAGTTCCGATCCACGAAAGAGCGCGGCTGGCGAGGCCGGTTGCCCCACGCACAACCTTCGACAGCATGCCCTGCTTCTGCGGATTCGGTTTGGGCGCAGGCGACTTCGGCTTTGCAGCAGGCTGCGCTTTCTTCACCGCTGCCTTGGGCGCAGGGCTCTTGGGCTTCGGCGCGACGGTCGGCTTCTTCGGTGCGGCGACAGGCTTCTTCACAGCCGTCGCAGGCTTCACCGCCGGCTTGGGATGCTGCTGCACGGCCGGCTTCGACTCGGCCTTAGTCTCAGGTTTGGGCGATGGATGCGTCTCCGAGACGCTCGGAGCGATGGATTCGACCTTCGACTCGGCAATTACTTTCGGCTGAGCTGCGGGCGCCGGCTCGTGGCCCTGCTGAGCCGGCGCGGCGTCCGCCGTTACGTTGCTCGGCGGCTCCGGAGCCGATGCCGCGGGGGCAGGCTGACGCATATCGACAAGCCGTATCTCCTCCGGGTGGTCCTTGCTCCGGACCACTTTGAGAGTCATCACGGACTGATCACCCGAGGCGTTCGAGCTGCTCCGCACGGGCTGCTGCTGTGTCTGGCCAACGAGCTCGCCGGTGTCTGCGACAGGCTGCGCAAGTCCGGCTGTGCTGCTCAAGACAAAGGAGGCGATAACCGGAATCAGTACCCCGGTCTTCATGCTTCGCTTCAAGATCAACGTTCCTTCCTATTCAGTGTGCGGTCCTCTCGGGACCGTCTGGACAGTAAGGGAAAACCACGCGCAATATTGGTGCTGAGCGAAGAGCATTAACAACGGGAATGCAGGAGAGGCCACAAACAGAACCCCGATCGAGCGATCGAGGTTGTCACTAGCGGCACCGTACCGACGGCTGAGATCGGTCGTGTTGGCTAATGCTCTCTTCACACCACGCCTACGGAGTTAGCTGACGGGCTTGGGCTGAAGAGTTGCCCTACGCACATGCGTGCGATACGCCCCGGAAACGATGGTTCCCCCGTTTTCCTAACGAGAAATTCGGCGCTCTTACTGGTTTTTCGTCGCTTCGATCTCGGCTGACAAATGCAACCCATAGACGCGACGAGCGGAAGTATACCACAGCTCACGAGTGGTGTCAACCAACATTCGGACGGAGTCTCTCGGCGACGTCATTGGGTATACATGGAGTGTATCTATCCAAGACAGCGTGGTACGGGAAGACTATCAATGCAAAGGCGGTTCGAGGAACTCGATTCACTGCGTGGGATAGCGGCCGTAGCCGTCATCTTCCACCATTACCTATACCTGCTTCCGCCGATATGCGATCAGCAACGCCTGCCCGAGTTCGAGCTGATCACCCATACGCCGCTTCACATCTTCTGGGCCGGACGAGAGGCGGTGCTGTTCTTCTTTGTGCTGAGCGGGTTCGTGCTCTCGCTGCCGTTCCAGGACCGCAAGGTCCCTTATGGCCAGTTCATCGCGAAGAGAATCTGCCGCATCTACATCCCATACCTCGCGGCCGTGTGCCTGGCATTCGGCGCAAGACACGTTTTCGCCCGCGGAGGGATACCCGAGCTGAGCAGTTGGTTCAACTCGACATGGACCGATCCGATCACAATGAGGGCCGCAGCCGAGCATTTCCTCCTGATCGGCTACTTCAACAACATGCAGTTCGACCCGGTGCTGTGGTCGCTCGTCCATGAGATGAGGATCTCGATCATCTTCCCGGCGCTGATGCTGATGGTGACAAGGGCGAAGTGGCAGACCGCGCTGGCGGCCGGCTTCGTCATATCCGGGGCGGCGCACTTCTTCACCGGCCACTTTCATGCCTTCCCAATCCCGGAGCAGGACTACATCATGACCCTCCACTTCATCATCATGTTCGTTGTAGGGGCCCTGATGGCGCGGCACAGGTGGCTGCTCATGGAACGCTATGCAAGGCTGGCCAAACCCGTGAAGGTCGCGCTGGCGCTGCTCGCATCGGTGCTTTACACGTACAAGTGGAGCGTGCTGCCCGACGTGAAGCTCCTGCACATCTACTACTTCGACGACCTCATGACCACGGCGGGGGTTTGCATCTTCATCCTGACGGGACTGGCAGCCCCGTCCGCCTCCAGAATGCTCACCGCCAAGCCTCTGGTGTTCACCGGGAGGATCTCCTACAGCATCTACCTCCTCCACGCGATCCTGCTGCTGACGTTCGTGAACGTGCTGTACGGCGTAGCGCCATTGTGGACGATCCTGCCGATGACGCTCGTCTCGACTTTCGGGCTGTCGGCGCTTATGTACAAGATGGTGGAGGAACCATCGATCAACGTCGGACGGAAGCTGGCAGCGAGTCTCCCCCGACAAAACAGAGCGCGGGCCACCGTCGCCGGCGGCCCGCGCGCATCCGGTACTTATTGATCCGTTCACATGGATGGGTCGCTACTCGAACTTGCCCCCTCGGGCGGCTTCGAGGTAGGCCATGCAGAACTCATCGTGGCCGAGCAGAGCCTCGGTGGCGTAGATCAGCGCCATGAGCTGCTTGTCCAACGGATCGATGATCGCGGCGTCGAGGCCGGCGGTCATGCACATGACGGTGAACGCCTGGTTGAGGAACTTCCTCTGCGGCAGGCCGTGCGAGACGTTGCTGACACCGGCGCTCGCGTGGATGCCGGGGAACTCGGCCTTCAGCGTCCGGATAGTGTCAAGCACCGCAAGCCCGAAATCCTGGCCGTTCGCGATCGGGAAGACGAGCGGGTCGGCGTAGATGTTCTCGACCTTGATCCCTTCGGCCGTCAGGTTGCCGACGAGCTCGCGACCGACGGCGATCCGTCCCGCGGCGTCGGGCGGGATGCCCGCGTCGCCCATCGCGAGGGCGATGACTTTGGTCTCGTACTGCTTGACGAGCGGAAGGACGTTCGTGTATCTCTCCTGCTCGGCGGTGATCGAGTTGATCATCGCCTGGCCCTTGTGGACCTTGAGCGCGCGCTCGATCGCGACGGGATTCGGGCTGTCGATGGCGCACGGCACGTCCAGCGCGCCCTGAATCGTGGTGACGAGCCATTCCATCGCGTCGGGTTCGCCATCCAGCAGCGTGCCGCAGTTGACGTCGATGTAGTTCGCCCCCGCCTCGTACTGCTTGGTGGCAAGATCGATGAAGAACGCGGCGTCCCGTGCTTTGACGGCATTCTCGATGACCGGCTCACCTTTGATCTTCCTGCTGGTGTTGATTCGTTCTCCGATGACGAGCATGATTTGCTCCTCCTTTGCGATCACTCGTGCTGAGTACGCGGATTTACACGGAATGATCGGATTTCACGGTTTTCTCTCTGTATTGGAATGCGCGCTGGTTCATCTGCGATCACTCGTGGAGAGTACCCGGATCACACGGAATGATCGGATTTCGCGGATGTCTTGGTATTAATCAGGCGCTTTATTCTTAGCTACGGAGTCCCGAAGTTGAGCATCAGTGCGACAGGCGCGCCGGTCGCTCGAAGATAACTCAACACCATTGCGATATCGGCCTCGCAGAAAGCCTCCTTTGCCTCTAGCTCGACGATTACCTTGTCGCGCACGAAGAGGTCTAGACGGTGCAGACCGACCTCTCTTCCCCGATAGATGACCTTGATCTGCTTCTGACGCTCGTAGGGAATCCCGTCGTCCTCCAGTTCGAAGGCGAGGGCATTCTCGTAGACGGACTCCACAAAGCCCAACCCAAGCGCCTTGTGAACTCGCAACGCACACGAAATAACTGGAGCGGTGAGTTCAGAATATGGGCCGGAGAACTTGGCTCTGACAACCCGTTCCGCACCTTCTCCCCCTTCCGTGTCCTCCGCTTTCACTCCGCGATCTCCGCGTTCTCCCCCGAAGGCTCGGGCCTGGGAAGCAGTCCGGCGCGCTCAACGATCGTGGGCGTGATTGATTCCCACATCACGGGCATGACATGAACGCCCGCGACGCCTTCGATGTCCCTCAACTGCCGGATGATCTCCTCGCAGATGTTGACGCCCTCCTCCTTCGGGTCCTCGGCGGCCTCCATGCGCCTCAGGTACTCTTCGGGCACGCGCATGCCGGGCACTTCAGTCGCCATGTACCCCAGCGCCTTCGCCGACCGCGCGGGAAGGACTCCGCCGAGGATGTAGACCTGCTTGTGGAGTTCGCGCTTCCTGACGTCGGCCATGAACGCCTCGAAGCGCCTCACGTCGAAGATCGCCTGAGTCTGAATGAAGTCCGCGCCGGCCTTGATCTTCTTCTCAAGGCGCGTGACCCGCCAATCGAAAGGCTCGGCGAATGGATTGGCCGCCCCGCCTATGAACATCCGCGGCTCGACTTTGATCTCATCACCGCACTGGAAGGCTTTCTCGTCGCGCATTTTCTTGACCATCGCGATGAGGCTGATCGCATCGAGGTCGTGGACGCCGCGAGCCTGCGGATGGTTGCCCGTTTTCATGTGGTCGCCGGAGAGACAAAGGATGTTTTTCACGCCCAACGCCGCCGCTCCGAGGATGTCGCTCTGGATGGCGATCCGGTTGCGGTCACGGCACGTCATCTGGATGACGGGCTCGAGGCCCTCCTGCATGACGATGACCGCGCTGCAGATCGACGAGAGACGCACGATCGCGGACTGGTTGTCCGTAAGGTTGACCGCGTCCACGATGCCGGCGAAGTTCTTGCACTTCTTGCGGACCGCCTCCGGGTCGGCGCTCTGCGGAGGCCCCAGCTCGCCGCATACGACGAACTCGCCCGCGGTCAGCAGGCGTTCGAGCTTACTTCCTGACTTCATATGTTCTCCCTCGAAGAGAATAGACGGAATCTGCCGGGGTTATGGGTTATGGGTTATGGGTTACGGGGTTCCCCAAAACCCATAACCCGCAACCCCCAACCATCCCCCCGCTAGCGCCACTTGAACAGCCGCGACGCCAACAGTATCCCGCAGATGCTCTTCGCATCAACGATCTCTCCCGTGCGGATCATCTCCACCGCGTCCGTAAGCCTGATGGTGACTATCTCAAGGAATTCGTCAGAGTCCCTGTTCACTCCCTCTTCCCTCAAATCCTCCGCGAGGAACGTGTGGAGAAGTTCGTTCGAGTAACCGGGGGACAGGTACGAGTGAAACATCTCCGTGATCTTCTCGGGATAGTAGCCGATCTCCTCGACGAGCTCCCTGCGCGCGCAATCGAGCGGCGACTCTCCCTCGCCGAGAGTCCCGGCGGGGATCTCAAGGATCGCGCGGCCCACCGGTTGACGGTACTGGCGCACGAGGACCACCCGCTCGTGGTCGAGCATCGGCACGATCGCAACCGCGCCGCGGTGCTCCACGACTTCGCGCTTCGAGACGCGGCCGTTCGGAAGCTCGACCGTATCGACGCGAAGGCTGACGATCTTCCCATCGTATATCCGTTGCGATTCGAGAGTCTTCTCCGTCAGGTCCATGCGCTCCTACCGCAGCCGGAGGTCCTTGTACTTACTCGGGTCCTTCCCCATGCCGATGCCCTCCGTGAGCTCGACCCACGACTTGCGCCCCTGCCCGTCGTTGTCGTTCACGAGCAGCGAGAGGCCGATGAGCCGTCCCTCCGCGAGCGAGCCGAGCCCGAGCGACTTCGCCGGGAGCATCAACTCATACACCGCGCCGCCGGAGGGTTTCGCCATTATTACCACCTTCGCCTCCGAGAGGTCAACTCCCTGGGGCGCGACGAAGCCGATGATGCGGTCGATCCCGTCGATCTTGCCGATCTCCAGCTCGAAGTCGTTCCGCTCGTCGAAGCCCTCGCCCACCGCGTCGTTCGCGGCGTCGATGCACACCTGGAGGCCGTCCGCCTCCCAGACTTTCTCGTCGCCGGGGAAGACGTTCCGGTCGTCGGTCACGTCGACGGCGAGGTAGAGCGCGTCGGAGTCCCACGCGGCCCACGCGCGTGCCGAGTGGTCCGCCAAGCCGCCCCACTTGCCCTTCTGATCGACGTGCGCGCCTCCCTCGGGAGTGAGCAGCGGCGCGATCCCCTCCCAGTCGTCGAGCCTGCCGTCGATCTCGATCCTACCCCGAGCGCGCTTCACGACCAGCGGATCGAGCCGGAGCGCGTCGGACACGTCGGAGAGCGCCGATTCGAGCCGCGCCTCGATGACGACGGGCCGCTCGCCGACGTTCTCCGAAGACGGCAGGTTGAGCGCATAGACCCTCGACGCGCCGGGATCGAGCCGCACCGCGCTCGCAACCGACGGCGTCTCGCCCTCGATCCCCGCGGAGACCTTCCCCTCCACCACGCGGTCGCAGCGGTTCTCCACCGTCACGTCGAGCTTGACGATGCCCGCCCTGAGCTCGGACGGCGGCGTGATCGAGACCTTCACCGGCGTGGCGACTTCGACGCCCTTTGCGACACGGAGGACCGAGGCTCTCCTGAGCACCGCCGCGATCTCGTACACGCCGGGCTCCGCCGTCTCGGGAACGCGCACCCGAAAGCGATAGACGCGCTCGCCGAGGTTCCCCGCGGAGTCGGCGCGGATTCCCTTCGACGCGCGCCAGCCCTCGGGAACCTCGAGCGCCACCGAATCGCCGTGGAATATCGCCTGACCGCGCATGGTCACCACGACGTCCTGCTCCATCCCGATGAAGAGCCGCTCCGGCGTGATGTCGGTCGCCGCGAGCACGAAGAGAGCCGTGCCGCGCATCCTCACGTACTGCGGGCGGTCGGTCGCCCGGATGCGCAGGATGCCCTTCTCCGCCTTCACCCACTTCTCGCCGCCGAGCATATCGACGACGAGCGCCTCCGGTATGTCGCACGGAAGCTCGACGGTGACGGGCTTCTCGCTCGTCGTCCAGATAACCGCCGTCTGTTCGTGCGGGCCGCCGAAGTACCTGCCGTAGACGTCCTTGCCCAGATTGAGCTTGCCCCCGTACTTCAACCCGTCGAGCTGCCAGATGAGCTCGTTGTACGCGACCGCCGCGGCTTTCGGGACGTCTCCCACATCGAACAAGCCGGTCCGCCCGTCCCAACCGCCGGAGTCGAAGGGCTGATAGTCGGTCGAGTTGTAGTAGAATATGCGCTCGACTCCCTCCGACAGCGCGAGCACGAACGCGCGCGCGAGCATCTTCGCCTGGTCCGCCTCCGTCATCCAATTCTTGCCCGTCGGCCAGCCGATCTCCGTGATCCAGATCGGTTTCTCCTGCCCGAACTCCTTCTGGAGCGCGCGCACGGCCCGGATGTCGCTCACGATCGATTCGTCCGCCCAGAAGTAGTTGTGGATCGAGAGGACGTCGAACGAATCGCCCGCGCCCGCCTCGAAAACCTTGCGGATGAAGCCGAGGTCCGCGCCCGCCGTGACGCAGCCGACGAGCTTGCTGTCGGGATCGTTGGCGAGCGTGACCGAACGAGTCGCCTTCAGGAGCCGGGCGTAGTCGCGCGCGTTCGGATCGGGCGACCAAAACTGCGAGATGTTCGGCTCGTTCCAGACCTCCCAGTAGCGTATATTATCCTTATATCTCCCGACGAGCTCGCCGGCGTAGAGCGCGAAGCGGGCGGCCTCCGCGTCGTCGGCGGGAGACTTGCCTCCGCTCCATGCGCTCGAATAGCAGAAGATCGGCATGAGGGATATGTTGTGATCGCGGTACATCCCGACCGTGGCGTCGGCCTGGCGGAAATCGTACTTCTGATGCTCCGGCTCGACCTTGCCCCACCAGAAGTCGTTTCGCCCCCATTTCACCCCCAGGCGCTCGCAGAGGTCGAGGCGGGCCTTGCCCACGGTGGGGATGTCTTCGAGGCCGATGTGGAAGAGCGCCCCGCCGTTCAGCCCGAACGCCGATCCCGAGCGGTCGAGCGACGGGATCTTGTGGATGACGGCGAACGAGGTCTTCCCGGAGGCCGCTCCGTCCTTCGCGCGGCAGGATATGTAGTAGATGCCGACGCGCTTCACGTCGGGCCTGATCGACGTCCCGGACTCCGAGCCGGACGCGACCGACTTCCCGTCGAGGTCGGTGATCTCCCACTCGACCACGAGACTCCCCCCCTTGGCCGGGGAGGGTTCGGCGGTGTCCGCCTCGATCTTGAGTTCGACCGGCTGCCCGATGTAGAACAGGTTGCCTGGGACGTCCGTGGATATCTTCAGGCCCGATGCCCGTGCGAGGCCGTGCGCGCAGAGCGCGGCGACGACCGCGAGCGCGATGATGTATCTCCTCATGAGCGCGGTTTCCTCCTCGTGGACGGCGATGAGCCGACGCGCATTCGTCCCTCAGCGGTAACTTCGGCGGAAACGCGCGCACTCCTCCCGCGAGCGATGGGCCGCCCCCGGGGTGCGGTGGTTTGGCGCCGCCTTCGCATGCGGCTGTTCGGACGGGCTTTGCAATCCCGCCCGCATTGGCAACCAGGGATCTGTGATCCCGTCAGCCCCCGTTCCGGCATCATAGATGCCGCGTGGCCTTCGGGCGCAGGATTGCAAATCCGCGCCAACGGTGCGTGGGAACGCGCCAACTCCGTCCGGCAACAAAACAGGCGGGGCCGCATGCACGACCCCGCCCGCTGACTAACTGACCTACTGACCTACTGACAAACTCCCCTACGCCGCCAAATCACCACGCGCGGCGATGGTCTCCGCCGGCGAGGGCGCGGAGAGATCCGTCGTCTTCGTGCCCCGGTAGCGCACGACGTACGTGTAGTCCGACGCGTCTCCGGAGATCTCATCGTAGAACGGCGATGAAGTCGAGAAGCCTATGAGCCGAAAATCCGGCTCTCCGGTCTTCCGACGATAGATCACCGCGCCCTTAACGCCCGACGGCTTGCCGTTCCAGCGCTCGCTCAGCGGGTTCGGGCCCCAGTGGACCGTCACCAGCCCGACTCTCGACTCCAGGTACACCTCCGGCACCAGTTGCTCGATCGGCGGGAGCGCCTGGGGCATCTCTTCCTTCTTCAGGCCCAGCATCACCCTGAGCTGATCCGTCATCCCCGGGTGACCATTGATGCGCTTGACGAGAGGGCGCAGGATCTCCTCCGAAACGCGGCGCTCCGTGTCCTTTGCGGCGCAGGCGGCCTTCGCATACTGCCTCTTCTGCGTGTAGTCGGCCAGCTTCGCGGCGAAACTATCCTTCGCCGTCTCGATAGGCTCCAGGTCGTCGGGGACTAGGCCCACGGTCGCGGCGTTCAGAGCCAGAACGGTAACGAAATTGTCCAGCCACTGACTGTACTGCTGGTCATTGGCCGGAAAATAAGAATTACTCACAGCGATTACCTCCATAGACGTGTGTTGATGTTCCCTCCGGCGGTCGGAGCAACACGGCAGCGCGTCGTACATACGGTCAAGTGGCAAATCGATGCGGACAAGTGGAATTCCCGGACAGTCGAAGAGGACTTTCTCACAGTCGAGGCGGACTTTCTCGGACACAAGGCTGATATTTTCAGCCGCGCGCGTGACTTTTTCGGACACGAGTCTGACTTTTTCGGACACGAGTCTGACTTTTTCGGACACGAGTCCGACTTTTTCGGACGCGTGTCTGACTTTTTCGGACGCGTGTCTGACTTTTTCGGACGCGCGGCTGAAAGACTCTCATTGCGCTGTGTTGGCTTGCCGGCCGGTTGTCAAGGAATAAGACATGAGGTCGATCGTGTCCCGGTAGGATTACCAGGCGACCTCTCCGATCATGTTATCGGCATAGCGGGCGCAGGTCTTTAGGGGCGCGAGGGTAGAGGCAAGGATGGTGGGACAAATATAAAGACGGTCGCGCCGAGGTACAGGGCGCACGTGGGAGGGGTCTTCCGTATCGAGGATCAGGAAGCGAACATCGAGAGTCAGGAATCGAACATCGAACATCGAACGTCCAACATCGAACATCGAACGTCCGGCATCGAACGTCAGCAAGCGAACATCGAACGTCGAACGTCCAACATCGAACGTCAGGAAGCGAACATCGAACATCGAACGTCCAACATCGAACATCGAACGTCCGGCATCGAACGTCAGCAAGCGAACATCGAACGTCGAACGTCC
>CAYXOC010000005.1:0-33870 GCA_964466715.1 uncultured bacterium | reverse complement strand
TCCAACATCGAACGTCAGGAAGCGAACATCGAACATCGAACGTCCAACATCGAACGTCGAACGTCCGGCATCGAACGTCAGCAAGCGAACATCGAACGTCGAACGTCCAACATCGAACGTCAGGAAGCGAACATCGAACGTCGAACGTCCAACATCGAACGTCGAACGTCCGGCATCGAGCGTCAAGCATCCGGGATCGAGCATCGAGGACCGAGGACCGAGCGCCGGCTCCTTGTTCGTGACCGGCATTTCTGATAGAATTGGGCGGTTATGAACGCGCATTCACTCAAGGTCCTGGAATACGGAAACATCATCGATATGCTCGTGGAGCGCACCGCCTGCGCCCTGGGCGAGGACTTCGCGCGCCGACTCCAGCCGAGCGCCGATCGGCTCCTGATATCGGAAGGCCAACGCGAGACTACCGAGGCCGCGCGCATCATCCGCGAGGACGGCAGCCTTCCGCTCGGAGGCATCCACGACATCAGGGCGCTCGTCGGCAAGGCGTCCGTGGACTCGCTCCTTCAGCCGGCGGAACTGCTCCAGGTCGCCGGGACCCTCGCTTCCGCGATCAGACTCCGCAACTTCATCGCCAAACGCGCGACCCTCCCCAACCCACCCGCAACCGAGGGGAGGACACGCGCCGGCGACTCTCTTACACCCCCCCGTGGCGGGGGGGCCGGGGGGGGTCAAACCTCCAGGCTGATGGAGATCGCGGCAAACATCACGCCGCTTCCACACCTCGAGCGCGCCGTCGTCGAGGCGATCAGCGATAAGGCCGAGGTGCGCGACACCGCCAGCCCCGAACTCGCGCGCATCCGAAGCAAACTCAAGACGCTTCACGCGCGGATGATGGACAAACTGAACGCATTCATCCACGGCGCTCAGTACAAGACGATGATTCAAGACCCGGTCATCACCCAAAGGGGCGACCGATACTGCATCCCCGTCAAGTCCGAGCACCGTCACGGCATCCCCGGGATCGTTCACGACAGCTCCGCGAGCGGCGCGACCGTATTCATCGAGCCCGCCGTCGTGGTCGAGATCGGCAACGAGATGCGCGCGCTTCTTTCCGCCGAACAGCAGGAGGTCGAGAGGATATTGCGCCGCCTCACGGGCATGGTCGCGGTTGCCGCGCCGGAACTGCGGCTTACCATCGACGCGCTCGGGCGGATAGACTTCGCGTCGGCGAAGGGAAGGCTCTCGTGCGACATGGACGCCATCGAGCCGGAGTTGAATTTCCAGGGACAGGTCGATATCATCCAGGCGCGCCACCCGCTCCTCACCGGGCCCGTCGTTCCGATCGACGTGGAGCTGGGCAAGCGGTTCAAGACGCTGTTGATAACCGGCCCGAACACGGGCGGAAAAACCGTGACGCTGAAGACCGTCGGCCTGCTCACGCTTATGGCGCAGTCGGGCTTGCACGTTCCCGCGAAAGAGGGGAGCAAGCTCGCGGTATTCGATCAGGTTTTTGCCGACATCGGCGACGAGCAGAGCATCCAGCAGTCGCTCAGCACGTTCTCGTCGCATATGACGAACATAGTGAATATCGTCGGCCTCGCTGGGAAGAATTCCCTCGTGCTGCTCGACGAGCTCGGAGCCGGGACCGATCCCGCCGAGGGCGCGGCGCTCGCCAAATCGATCCTCGACCACTTGGTTGAGGCCGGAGCGCGGACCGTTGCGACGACGCACTACGGCGAGCTGAAGGAATTCGCGTTCGTCCGGGAGGGAGTCGAGAACGCGAGCGTCGAGTTCGACCTCGGCACCCTGCGGCCGACGTACAAGCTCATGATAGGCGTCCCGGGAAGCTCGAACGCCTTTGCGATCGCGTCCAGGCTCGGCCTTCCCGACGACATAATCGAGCGCGCTCGCGGCATGATCCAGGGCGGCGAGAAGTCGGAGGAGATTATCCGCAGGATCGAGGAGACTCACAAGGCGGCGACGGAGCGCCGGCAGATCGCGGAGCGCCGTGAGAAGGACGCGGAGATCCTTAAGTCGAGGTACGAGCACCGTCTCGAAGAGATAGAGGAGCTTCGCCGCGAGATGCGCATGCAGGTCGCGGCCGAAGTCGATCGCCGAGTGAAGGAAAAGGTGGCGGAACTCGACGAGATCATCCTCGACTTGAAGACGCGCAGTCAGGAGTCAGGAGACCGGAGTCGGAATGTCGAGAGCGTCGTGCAGAAGAGCAGGGAGCGCTTCAAGAGGCGAGTCAGGGAGCTCAAGCAGGAAGTGGACGACGCGCTCGAACCCGAGTACGAGGAGCCGGATGAGGACGTCGTCCTGCGGAAGGGCGACACGGTCACGGTGACGACATTCGGGCTCGACGGTCAGTTGCTCGGCGACCCGTCGGACGGCGAGGCGCAGGTGATGATCGGCTCGATGAAGGTGAACGTTCCGGTGGCGGTGCTGCGTCCTGCGAGGCGGCCGAAGTCGAAGAAGACGGAGCCCGCGTCCGAGGCGATGGCGATCTCGACATCGAAGGCCGGGACGGTGTCGCCGGAGTTGAAACTCATCGCGCAGAGAGTCGAGCAGGCGGTGGAGAACCTGGACAAGTACCTGGACGACGCCTACCTCGCGGGGCTTCCGAGCGCGCGCATCATTCATGGTATGGGGACCGGCGCGCTCAGGAAGGCGGTTTGGGATTACTTGAAGAACCATCATGCGGTGGAGTCGTTCCGCCTGGGCGAGCGAGACGAAGGCGGCTCGGGCGCGACGGTGGTGACGTTTAAGAAGACGTAAGCGGAGTGATGGAGTGATGGAGTAGTGGAGTAATGGGGAAACCCGGCATTCCAGTATTCCACCACTCCATTACTCCATTCCAGACGAAGGAGCAAGTCCATGTCAGCATACCCTGAAGACCTCATCGAGCGCCTGAAGAGCAAGGCAACCGAGATACGGAAGGATATCGTCACGATGGTCGGAGTCGCAAAGAGCGGCCATCCGGGCGGATCGCTCTCCGCGGCGGACATACTCTCCGCGCTCTACTTCCACGTCATGCGCCACGATCCGAAGAGCCCGTCGTGGCCCGACCGAGACCGCTTCGTCCTCAGCAAAGGCCACGCTTCCCCCGTCCTCTACGCGGCGCTTGCGGTCGCGGGGTACTATCCACGCGAGGAGATCATCACTTTTCGGCACATCGACAGCCGGCTTCAGGGTCACCCGGACATGAAAAAGCTCCCGGGCGTGGAATTCACGACCGGATCGCTCGGCCAGGGGCTCTCGGGCGCGTGCGGAATGGCCATCGCGGGGAAGCTCGACGGCAAGGACTACCGCGTTTTCTGCATGATCGGCGATGGTGAGAGCGAGGAGGGGCAGATCTGGGAGGCGGCGATGGCTGCCGCGCACTTCAAGCTCGACAATCTCGTCGCGATCACGGATTTCAACGGCCTGCAGATCGACGGTCCGATCTGCGAGATCATGACCGTTCTCCCGATCCCGGAGAAATGGAAGGCATTCGGCTGGAACGTGATCGAGATCGACGGTCACGACTACGCGCAGATCCTCGACGCGCTCTCGCCCGAGCGGAAGGTCGAGGGCAAGCCGACGATGATCGTGGCGCACACGGTCAAGGGCAAGGGCGTCTCGTTCATGGAGAACGTCTGCGACTGGCACGGCAAGGCGCCGAGCACGGAGCAGGTCGAGCAGGCGCTGGCGGAATTGGGAGCGGCGGGATAATGGAGTACCGGAGCATTGGAGTGTCGGAAACCCCGGCGCTTCACCATTCCACTACTTCATTGCTCCGCTCCGGGCATTCACATGAGCATCAACGAACTGGTTGAGGCAAGCAAAGAAGCGAGAGAGCATGCGTACGCTCGGTACAGCGGGTTCAAGGTCGGGGCGGCGGTTCGTGGGGCGAACGGGCGGATCTACACCGGCTGCAACGTCGAGAACGCGTCTTACGGCCTGACGATCTGCGCCGAGCGTAATGCCGTCGCGCGGATGGCATGCGACGGGGAGCGCGTCATCGAGGCGGTGGCGATATCGTGTTCCGAGGGAAGACCCGCCCCACCCTGCGGCGCGTGCCGTCAGGTGCTTGCGGAATTCGCGCCCAAGGACGTGCCGCTTCACATCTATCTGGTTTCAGACGAGGGAGTAGAGACTCACACGCTCGATGATCTGCTCCCGAACGCATTCAGATTGGAGTAATGGAGTGGTGGAGTGATGGAGTATTGGCGTGATGGGTTCCAATACTCCCGCTCTCCGATACTCCGCCACTCCCAGGAGGTTTCCATGGCTGATAAGATCGCAACTCGGGACGCATACGGCAACGCGCTGGCGGAGCTTGGCAGGGAAAACCCCAACATCGTGGTCTGCGACGCGGACCTCTCGAAGTCGACGAAGACCAACGTCTTCAAGAAGGAGTTTCCCGACAGGCACTTCAACTTTGGTATCGCCGAAGCCAACATGATGGGCACGGCAGCCGGGATGGCTACGTGTGGGAAGATCCCGTTCGTCAGTACATTCGCAGTCTTTGCGAGCGGACGCGCGTGGGAACAGGTCCGCGTCTCCATCTGCTACCCGGAACTGAACGTGAAGATCGTGCCGACGCACGCAGGAATCACCGTCGGCGAGGACGGCGCCTCCCACCAGGCGAACGAAGACATCGCGCTGATGCGCGCTCTCCCGAACATGACCGTTGTCGTCCCCGCCGACGGCGTCGAGACGAAGAAGGCCGTCCGCGCCGCCGCCGAGTTCAAGGGCCCGGTCTACATCCGGCTCGGCCGCGCCGAGGTACCGACGATCTTCGACGAGGACTACGACTTTTGCATCGGCAAAGCGGTGGTGATGCGTCCCGGTGACGACGTTTCCATCTTCGCGTGCGGCATGATGACCGCTCAGGCGCTCGATGCCGCCGAGAAACTGGCGGGCGAGGGTATCTCCGCCGAGGTGATCAACGTCTCGACCATCAAGCCTCTCGATGGGGAGATCGTGCTCAATTCGGCGCTGAAGACCGGATGCGCCGTGACCGCCGAGGAACACAGCATCATCGGCGGCCTCGGAAGCGCGATCCTGGAGGCCCTTGCGGACGGATGCCCTGTCCCGGTCGAGCGCGTGGGGATGCCCGACGTCTTCGGCGAGTCCGGCAAGCCGGATGCGCTGCTCAAGAAGTACGGCATGACTGCCGACGATATCGCAAGCGCGGCAAAGCTGGCGGTCCGACACAAGCAGGAGTTGAAGTAGATGGTCGCCAGGAAAGCCGTTCAGTTCGGCGCCGGGAACATCGGCCGGGGATTCACCGCGCAGTTGTTCACCGAGTCGGGCTACGAGGTAGTCTTCGTCGACGTTATCGATGAGATCGTTGACCTGATCAACGAGCGTCGAAGCTATCCCATCGAGATCGCGCGCGAGAACCCGGAGACCGTGACGATCACCAACGTGCGGGCGGTCCACGGCTCCGATCGGGAGGCCGTCGCCCAAGAGATCAGGGACTGCTCGCTCGTCTGCACGGCGGTCGGAGTGAACGTGCTGCGGCATGTGGCTCCCGCCATTGCGCGGGGGATTCAGCTCCGGGCGGACGCGGGAATCGATGAGCCGCTGAACATCATCATCTGTGAGAACCTGATCACCGCCGGGGAGACCCTTCGCGGGCACATCCTCAGCGTGCTCCCCAAGGAGTACGTCGCGTACATGAGCGAGCACATCGGGTTCGTCGGTTCGGTCGTCAGCCGGATGGTGCCGGTGATGACCGAGGAGCAGAAACGGCGCGATCCGCTCCTCGTGGTAGTCGAGGCATACAAGCGACTTCCCGTTGACGGGCGGGGCTTCAAGGGCGAGGCGCCCAGGATCGTCGGCTTCGAGCCGTACGACAACTTCGAGGCATACATCGAGCGAAAGCTTTTCACCCACAACCTCGGCCATGCTACGGCGGCTTACCTCGGCTGGCTGAAAGGCTACGAGTACGTGTGGCAGTCGATGCGCGACCCGCAGGTCCGGCGCATCACCGAGGCGGCGCTCGCGGAGACCGGCGAGGCGCTCATCAAGCGTCACAAGTTCACGCCGGAGAAACACCAGGCGCACATCGACGATCTACTCGAGCGGTTCGGCAACGTCGCGCTCGGCGACCAGGTCACGAGAGTCGGGCGTGATCCACTCAGGAAACTCGGGCCCGAGGACAGGATGATCGGCGGCGGGAAACTCTGCCTGGAGTACGGCATCACGCCGAAGTACGTCTGCGTCGGCACGGCGGCCGCACTAATGTTCGACAATCCGGACGACCCGGCGGCGGTGAAGGTTCAGGAGATGATCCGCGAGGGCGGCATCGACCGCGTGTTCACCGAGATCTGCGGGATCGACCCGGCATCTGAGCACGCACGGATGATCCGAGAGCAGTACGCGCGCCTCAAGGGCGGCGTCCGGCCGGAGTAGGCCCTTCGTCGAGTCGGGAAGTCGGGGAAAGGCCGCCGTGATGTTGCCTGGATGCATACCGCCGCCCGACGGAACGCCGTAGCGGGCGTTCCCTACGGCTCAGGAGAGATCGCTGCCGGAGATGCTCCAGGAGGCGCCTGCTGAATTGCTATGCTTGGCGTTGACTGAAACGTGAAAATTCGGGTATAATAGGTTTAACGGGCGGTGGGATACGTCCTGCTGCCGGTTCTGATACATCACCTGACCGCAAGGCACATATCGTCCCGAGCGGGAAGGCGCGCAGAGCGTGACGAATACGCAAGCATCAATGCGCCTTTCCGTGTCGTTCGCGGGAAGGCGCTTTCTGTTATCTGTCCGGAGGAGACCATGCCGAAACGGCTTGGAGTTGTCGGAATAGTCATCGAGGACCTGTCAGCCGCTGAGGAAGTGAACGCGGTACTCCACACCTTCGCCCATGTCATCGTCGGCCGGATGGGGATCCCCTACCGGGAGCGAGGAGTCTCCGTGATCTCCATCATAGTGGACGGCACGGGTGACGACATCAGTGCGTTGACCGGACGTCTGGGCCGGATTCGGCAGGTATCGGTGAAGACCGCGCTGGCCAAGGAAATGTAGGATACCGGTTGTCATGCTGAGATCGATTCAGGATGACGGTCACCGTTGGAACGGAGGCAGTAATGTACGACCCGAAATCCATGGACTCGAACGAGTTCATCTCTCACGATGAGATAGTCGAAACGCTGAGTCTTGCTAAGAATGAGGCGCGCGATCCCGAGCGCGTCCGGGCGATCCTGGAGAAGGCCGCGGAGTTCAAAGGACTGACCCACCGGGAGGCTGCGGTCCTCTTCGAGGTGGAAGACCCCGACATCCTCTCGGAGATGTTCTCGCTCGCAAAGAAGATCAAGGAGCACATCTACGGCCGGCGAATCGTCATGTTCGCCCCGCTCTACCTCTCCGACTACTGCGTCAACCGCTGTTCCTACTGCGGCTACAACCGCGACCACTGCATGACGCGCCGGAAGCTCAGCATCGAGGAACTCAAGGAGGAGGTCCGCGTTCTCGAGAGCATGGGCCACAAGCGGCTCGCGCTGGAAGCCGGGGAGGACCCGGTGAACTGCCCGCTGGACTATATCATCGAGTGCATCGAGGCGATCTACTCCATGAAGTTCGACAGGGGCGAGATCCGCAGGGTCAACGTCAACATCGCGGCGACGACAGTCGAGGATTACCGCAGATTGAAAGACGCGGGCATCGGCACGTACATTCTCTTCCAGGAGACATATCACAAGCCGACCTACCTGGAGGTTCATCGAGGCGGCCCCAAGCGCAACTACGAATGGCATACGGAGGCTCACGACCGCGCCATGACCGCCGGGATCGATGACGTCGGGTTCGGCGTGCTCTACGGCCTGTACGACTGGAGATACGACACCGTAGCCATGTTGATGCACGCTGAGCACATGGAGGCGGTATTCGGCGTCGGCCCGCATACTCTCTCGGTGCCGCGCATACGGGCAGCGGAGGGAGTCGATTCGAAGGACTTCCCCTATCTGGTGTCGGATGACGACTTCAAGAAGCTGGTAGCGGTCCTGCGGCTGGCCGTGCCCTACACGGGCATGATACTCTCCACCCGAGAGCCTCAGGGTTACCGGGAGGAGGTCATCGCGGTCGGCATCTCCCAGGTGAGCGCCGGATCATGCACCGGAGTCGGGGGATATGCCCACGCGGGCAAGCTCGGTTTCGAGACCACCCCGCAGTTCGAGACGGAGGATCACCGCACACCGACGGACGTTCTGAAGGGCCTGATCCGAGACGGCTACATCCCCAGCTACTGCACCGCATGCTATCGAGAGGGCCGCACGGGGGACAGGTTCATGCAGCTTGCGAAAACCGGCCAGATCGCCAACGTCTGCCAGCCGAACGCGATGCTCACCCTGCAGGAGTACCTGGAAGATTACGGCGATGAGGAGCTTCGTGAGCTCGGCGATCGGATAATCGCCAGAGAGCTGGAGTCGATCAAGAGCGAGAAGAGGCGCGAAAAGACCAGGGAATACCTCGAGCGGATACGATCCGGTGAGAGGGATTTGAGGTTCTGATCGCGAACAGGACAGTAGCCCTATCTGTTGATCCGCGAAGGCTGGCGTTCCGGTGAGAATACGCGCTCTCCGAACTGCCGGCCTTCATGTCGATGTCCGGGACCAACCATCCTGAAAGGGAGTCTCAGATGCCCGTTTTCCGCGCGATACGACCCTCCGAGTTCGAGGAATGCCTCGACCTGTGGGAGAAGGTGTTCTCTCCGGCGCCGAGAAGCCTGTTCATTCCGTACTTCTACGGCGACCCATGGTATCGCCGGGCATACACTCGCGTATGCGAGGAGGACGGACGCATCGTCAGCGCGGTGCAGGTGGTCGAGCGCCGCGTGTACGTAGGAAGCGCCGAACTCGTCATGGGCGGAATCGGGAACGTCGTCACCGACCCGGATTACCGCGGTCGAGGGCTCAATACCCAACTCCTCAAGGACGTCATCCGCGTGATGAAGCGAGAGGGCTTCGATTTCTCGGTGCTGTTCACCGGCATCTGCGACTTCTACGCGCGGCTCGGCTGGCGGTCGGTGCCGATCAGGTTCTACGCGGGCGATCTCCGCGACGACATAGCTGGTGATTCCTCAGACTACAAGGTCCGTCCCTGCGCGCGAGAGAAAGACTTTCGGGCGCTGATGAAGGTCCATGAGTCGTTCAACCGGCACAGGGCGTTCACCACGATCCGAACACCGGAGTACTGGCGAGACTACGTGATGCCACGATTCGGCGCAGAGGAGGACACGTTGGTTGCAGAGCGTGACGGCTCGGTTGTCGGGTACCTCTACGCGAAGACCCAGGTCGACCGCCGAATACTACAGGTGCAGGAGACGGGCTGTCTGAGCGGCTGTGAGGGCTGCCTGGATTCGCTGCTACGTGCGGCCGCGCCTCAGGCGATGGCAAAGGGCGTTACGACGCTCGAACTCCTGCCCCCAGAGGAACCGACGCTCCTCCAGGCCATCCGCAACAACGTCAAGAGCCTCGAGTTCCGCGAGTATTTCGGCGCCATGTGTATGGTCACTAACATGAGGTCGCTCGCCCGGAAGCTCCTGCCGGAACTGCAGATCCGGGCGAAGAAATCGGGCGCGCCGTCGGGCTCGGTGAGCCTCGATACGGAGATGGGACGGCTGGTGCTGTCCGTCACCGATGGGGAAGTCTCCCTCGGCGGCGAGAGACCGACCCGCGTCCCGATCAGCCAGAGCGACTTCTTCTGCCTGCTTCTCGGGATCAAGAATGTCGAGGAGTTGGATATTGAGACAACCAGGGAGGTCACGGAGATCATTTCGGCGCTCTTCCCGAGGCAGTATCCGGTATTCTGGCTGCCGGATCATTTCTGATCAACAAACCGTCGTTCTGAGCGACGCGAGCGATACATGGACGACAGGAGTCGTCCATGTATCGTGGAGGAACCCGTCAGCCGGGTTCTTCGCTCCGCTCAGACTGACAGGGCTATGTAACACCAAGGAGACAATGAAGTCTATGTCATTCATGCTTGACGAAATCCACGAACAACCTCAAGTGCTGCAGAAGGTAATCGACGCGGAGAGAGCCAACGTGCTGGAGCTCTGCCGCGCGATCAAGGACAAAGAGATCAGGTCCGTAGTCATGGTGGCCCGCGGAACGTCCGACAACGCGGCGGTCTTCGGTAAGTACCTCTTCGAGATAGCCAACGGGATACCCGTATCGCTGGCTGCCCCTTCGGTCATCACTCTCTACAATGCGGAGTTCGATCTCTCCAATACACTGGTAATCGGCATCTCGCAGTCCGGCGAGTCCACCGACGTCGTCGAGTTCCTAAAGCGGGTCAAGGGCATGGGTGCCCTGACCGCGGGGATCACCAACGTGAATGGCTCGGAACTGACCCAGGTGGCCGACTACACGCTGCTCTGCCATGCAGGTGAGGAGAAGAGCGTGGCCGCTACCAAGACCTACACGACAACGCTGGCGCTGATCTACATGATTTCCGACATGCTTGTGGGTGAAGACGACCTCATCCCGCATCTGGAGGCCGCCGTGGGCATGACATCCAGGGTCTTCCAGGTCGAGAGCCGGATAGAAGAGATAGCACAGCGGTACAGATACATGGAGGAGTGCAAGGTCGTCGCGCGGGGCATGAACTATGCCACCAGCAAGGAGGCCGCTCTAAAGCTCGCGGAGACGTGCTACGTCTCTGCCGAGCCGTTCTCCATGGCCGACCTGATGCACGGACCGATCGCGGTGGTGGATGCCGGATTCCCGGTCTTCATGTACGCGCCGCCCGGCAAGGGGTACCCGACGATGATGGAACTGGCGCAGAAACTTGAGGGATGGGATGTCGAGACGATCATCTTCTCCAGCGAGGAAGAGATCCTGAAGACCGCTACGATCCCGGTCAAGCTGCCGGTCGTGGTGGACGAGCCCTACAGTCCGCTGGTGTACATCGTGGCCGGCCAGTTGTTCGCGCAGTATCTCTCGGTAGTGAAGGGACACGATCCGGACAGGCCGAGGGGACTGAGCAAGGTAACGTTGACGCTGTAGTCCCTACTCGTAATCGTACTCGTAATCCCAATCGAGGAGTCAGCATGGCGAACAGAGCGTTTGACCACGAGAAGCTGTTTCCTTCGTCGCTTGGGCTGACGATATTGCCCGTGCTATGACCGGCAAGAGCGCTGTAAGGGACCAGCTTGACAGAGCTTCCACAAGCATTCCGCTGAACATTGCCGAGGGTAATGCCAAACGCTCCCTTCGCGATCGGTGCCGATATCTCGATGCTGCTTGCGGCTCCGCGTTGGAGTGCGCGGCTTGTCTGGACGTCATCGTAGCGAAGGGACTGCTTCAGGCCAGCGATGTTGAATGTGGCAAAGGCAAGCTGCGGCGAATCGTATCCATGCTCATCCGGCTGGCTGAGAGTACGGCCGATCGTATGCAGGAGGAAAAGGCGGAGTACGATTACGATTAGGAGTACGAGTATGATTTCTAAGGAGAACCGAATGGCTAACCGAGAACGACTTATCAACGACTTTCTCCGCCTGGCGGCGGTGAACAGCCCGAGCGGGCATGAGAAGGAGATCGCCGATATCCTGGCGATCGACCTCAAAGGACTCGGCTGTGAGGTTCTGCGCGACAATGCGGGAGAACATATCAACGGCGACACGGGCAACGTGATCGGCAACCTGAAGGGGACGGTCGCCGACGCGATCCCGATCCTGCTTAGCGCGCACATGGACACCGTCTCGCCGACCGCGGATGACTGGGGCTGCGTGATGGAGGGCGACACGATCCGCTCGACCGGCAAGACGATCCTCGGAGCAGACGACAAGGCAGGTATCGCGGCTATCCTCGAGGGCATCCGCCTTATCCAGGAGCAGGGGATCGAGCACGGCGATATCCAGATCATGTTCAGCATCAGCGAGGAAACCGGCCTCTCCGGCGCGCGGCACTGGGACTACGACATGCTGAAGTCGAAGTGCGCCTTCGTGCTCGATATGGGCAAGCCCGTCGGATGTGTCACAGTCTCCGCTCCCTCCCACGACAACATCCTGATCAAGGTCCACGGCAAAGCATCCCACGCCGGCGCGCGTCCCGAGGACGGCATCAGCGCCATCGTGGTTGCGAGCAAAGCGATCGCAAAGATGAGACTCGGTCGGATCGACGATGAGACAACCGCGAACATCGGTGTCATCAGCGGCGGTACCGCCCGAAACATCGTCCCCGAGTTCTGCGAGGTTCGAGGCGAGGCTCGGAGCCGGAACGACGAGAAGCTCGATGCGCAGGTCCGGCACATGATCGAGTGCTTCAACGAGGCAGCCAACGAGATGGGCGCAACCGTCGATATCGAGGTCAAGCGCTCGTACAGTACCTTCCGCCTCTCCGAGGACGATGAGGTCGTCAAGCTCGCACTCGAGGCGGCGAGGCGAGTCGGCATCGAGCCGGAACTCCACGAGACCGGCGGCGGGAGCGACGCGAGCATCTTCAACGCGAGAGGTTTCCCGGCGACCGTCATCGGTGTCGGCTACGAGAAGCCTCACTCGGTGGACGAGAGCATCACGATCTCCGACTTCGTGAAGTGCGCGGACATGGTCGCGGAACTGATCAAGGTCGCGGCGGGGAAGTAGAACAGGAGTGATAGTCGCACGGGAGTATGGGAGGCCGTGGATGGGTACTCCATCACTGATCCCATCCCGAACATCCCGGTCATCCTTGCTAGTAAGATGCTAAACAGACACATTGGTAGAGTCACCAAAATCACGACCGACCGGTCGGCCGTGCAGGAGCTCATCGTCGAGATCGACGGCACGGCGTCGTGCGCGGTCAACTACCCGCCGCTGACAGGCACGGTGGAGAACGGCGATGAGGTACTGCTGAACACCACCGCAGTCGATCTCGGACTCGGCACCGGGGGCGCGCATTTCGTCATCGCCAACCTGAGCAGGCCGGCGCAGGAAACCGAGCCGACACCGGGGCACATCATGAAGCTCCGGTACACCCCGCTCCAGCATGCCGTGCTGTCCATCGAGGAGGACGACAGCCTCTACAGCGAGGCGATGCGTGACTTCGAATCGTTGGAGGGCATGCCGGTGATCTGCGCCGAGCTCCACAGCCAGATTGCACCGGCGGCCGCCGCGGTGAAAGCTCTCGCAGGTCACAAGCGCCGGGTAGCGTACGTCATGACGGACGGAGCGGCGCTTCCAATCGGTCTCAGCCGCCTTGTGGTCGAACTCCGAGACAAGAGCCTACTGGACTCCACGATCACCGCCGGCCAGGCGTTCGGGGGAGATATCGAGGCGATCAACATCTACTCAGCGCTTATCGCCGCCAAACAGGTCGTGGAAGCGGACGTCGTCATCGTCTCCCAGGGACCGGGAAATGCAGGCACCGGCACGAAATACGGCTTCTCCGGACTCCAGCAGGGAGAGGCCGCAAATGCGACCCGCATCCTCGGAGGCACGCCGGTCATCGTCCCGCGGATCAGTTGGGCCGATCCGCGCGAGAGGCACCGGGGAGTCAGCCACCACACCCGGACGGTTCTCGGCGAAATCGCGCTCGCACCCTCAGTGGTCGCGCTGCCGCTCCTGCGTGAGGACCGCCTGCAGCACGTGGAGGCGGAGTTGGCCTCCGCGCTCCGATGGTGCGGCCACGAGACGCGCATCATGGACGGCGAACCGGGGCTGAAGGAGCTTGCCGACAAGGGGATCAGAGTAACGACGATGGGCCGCTCCGTTGATGAAGACCGGGAGTTCTTCCTGGCGGCATCTGCTGCGGGCGCGGTCGCGGCGGAGTTGCTGAGCGAATGAGACTCGTGGGGCCGATGGCGCGCATGGGATATGAGACACCTATGCCTCTTCGTCGGCCTCGAGTGTCCCCGGACGCCTCACGTGGCCGGGCAGGTTGCGCACCATCTCCCCTGCGTGGCTCGCATCCGTCTCCCCGATGAACTTCGCCGCGAGTGTCGCCGCCAGCATGATGGGAATCGTTACGTAGAAAGTGCAGCGAACATCGGCGTTGATGCCCAGCGCCTTCAGCCAATCGGGCAGGTGGCCGCCGATGGCAGGCATCGGTGCGGCGAGCAGGATGACGATCACGGAGTACACCGCGAGTTGTACCGACCGTCCCGCGCTCGGCGTCACCTTGTAGATCAGCGTGTTGAGGGCGACCGAGATCCCCGCACTGGCAAATCCCCCGATCAGGTTCAGAGGGATAACCGTCGCATAGACATATGCCGGCTTGGTGAGCCAGAACCACACAAGCGGAGTCGGCGCGAGGTAGGCCGTGCACGCGATCAACACCGGACGACATCCGTACCGATCCACGATCCGTCCCCAGAACGGCGATGACAGCAGCATCGTGATCGTCGAAACACCGCCGAGTATTCCAAAGCCGAGGAACGACATCTTCAGATCGCGCAGGATGTACGTGGCGTAGAACGGCGCGGCGATCGTCGTGAGCGACCAGACCACGGCATAGACCATCACCGCCATCAGCGCCCGGTTGGAGATGGTGTCGCGCACCATCTCCCGGAACCGCCTGCGCGCCTGGTGGCGCATCAGAGGGACATCGGACTGGGGAATGAACAGCAGGACGTTCACCAGCCCGAAGACCATTCCGAAGAGGAACAGCCAACTGAATCCCTCGGTGCCGATGGTCTTGAGGTGGTCGAGGAACTTGCCCTCGATAATCGAGAGCACCGCGCCGATGATCCCCGCATACATGAGCAATCGCCCGAAGAACATGCCGCGCTGTTTCGCCGGAATCAGGTCACCGATCCAACTCGATCGCGCGTTTCCTGCTATGTAGGCGAACACCGTGTTGAGCGTGATGATGCCGATCAGGACGCCGATACGGAGATCCTCCGACATGCCCCTGGTGACGGCGGGCAGGAAGACGATGAGCCCCCACCCCGCCACGTTCAAGAGGGAACTGATGATGGTAAGTCGGCGGCGGCTAACCCCTCGCTCCACGACCACGGCGGAGAGAAGCTGAACCACGATGGTGAGCATCGGGATCGTACTCATGAGCCCGATCTGCACGTTGTTCGCACCAAGCTGCAGCGCGAAGCCGATCAGGAACATTCCGCCGGTCGATGCCGCATAGATCGCGCTGACCATCGCCTGGGCGTAGGAGAACCTGATCGCGCGCTCGATCTCGTGGTCGGAGACGGGCGGATCGGGCTGCTCAGGTAGCCGGCTTTCTTCTGTTCGATTCTCGTCTGTTGGGAGAGTCACGATAGGATGATTACCCATCGCGGATAATCATCCTGCGTGGTTTGCGGAAAATGGTGTGTGAGGGGACGAAAAAGCGCTGAGTGATCTTCCCCCCGGTCTCCAGACGACTCTGTCGTCCGGCACTGGACGACAGAGTCGTCCGGAGATCCCAGGAATGGAGAGAGAGGATCGGAGAGCCTCTCTCTGAAGTTCAGTGCCCGGACTGCGACGGAGTCGCCTAGAGATCCCGGGAGTGGAAAGGGATGGAAAGGGGGTGCGCTGTAATGATCGGGAGGATCGCCCTGTTGTCGATACACGGTCGGGAGGGAAGTGTACCTCCGGCACGGGCAGGAGTTGTACTCCTGCCCGAACATCGTTTCCTAGCCGCGATCTGCCGTCTGCCGCCTAAAGAATCCCCTCCAGCATCTCGAGCGCCTCGGCAACCGACTCGTCGAAGATGCCGACGACCTGGTCGATCTGCTCCTCGGTGATGATGAGCGGCGGCTCGAAGCGGATGACCTTCGGGTTGTTGAGCGTGTAGGCGGCGATGACTCCTCGACGCGCAAGTCCGCCGATGACCAGTTCGCCGACGTCCTCGTGCGTGAACTCGACGCCGATCATCAGCCCCATGCCCCGGACCTCCGCCAGCGCCTTCGGGTGCTTCTCACGAACCCCGTTCAGGCCTGCGATGAACCGCTCTCCGAGCTTCGCCGACCGTTCGGAGAGCTTGTCGCGCCGGATGACGTTGATGGCGGTCAGTGCAGCAGTGCAGGCGAGCGGATTCCCTCCGAACGTCGAGGTGTGCATCAGCGGGTTCTCGGAGAAGACCGCCTCCCAGATCTCGGGGGTTGCGATGAACGCGCCGATCGGCATGACTCCTCCGCCGAGCGCCTTCGCCAGCGTCATGATATCCGGCTCGACGCCCCAGTGCTCCGAGGCGAAGAGCTTGCCGGTGCGCCCGAGGCCGGTCTGGACCTCGTCCATGATGAGGAGCGCGCCCCTCTGCGTGCAGAGTTCGCGCAGCTTGGGAAGGTAGTCATCCGAGGGCACGCGGATTCCACCCTCGCCCTGGATCGGCTCGACGATGACCGCGGCGGTGTCGTCGGTGAAGGCATCCTCGACGGCCTGAGCATCGCCGAACGGGACATGCGCAAACCCCGGAATCAGCGGTTCGAACGGCGACTTGTAGACATCGCGCCCAGTGGCGGAGAGCGATCCCATGCTCTTACCATGGAAGCCGGCGACGGTCGCGATGAACTTCGACTTGCCGGTGTGCATGCGCGCGGCTTTGAGAGCGCCCTCGACGGCTTCCGTGCCGCTGTTGCAGAAGAAGGAATACTTCAGCCTGCCGGGTGTGATCTCGGCGAGGAGTTCGGCGAGATCGGCGAGCGGCTTGCCGAAGAAGATCTTCGACGACAGCGGCATCCTGTCGAGTTGAGCATGGACAGCCGCCACTACCTCCGGATGGCGGTGACCGAGGCTGAAGACGCCGTATCCGCCGAGACAGTCGATGTACTCGTTCCCCGAGACGTCGGTCACGATGCACCCCTGCGCCGATGCCTCCACGTCGCCGAACCCGGCGAAACGCATGAGGTTGGCGAGCGTCGGGTTGACATATTCTTTATACTTATCGATGGTCGCGTCGATGATCTGCTCGACGTTCGGATTGCCCTTCGTGTCTTCCATTGCTACTCCTCGCTCAACTCGATATCGTCAAACCAGGTCTGGCCGGTGTTGTTCTCGCTGATCAGGTTCACCCGGACGAGGCAAGCATCCGCCGGGCAGGCGCCTTCGACCGTCACCTTGCGCCAGTCCGAGGTGCCCGTAACGCTCTCAGACCTCACCTCGCCGGTGTAGGTCCACATGTTGCCCTTGTACCAGTAGAGCGCAATCTGATTGTTCCCGGTCGCGTCCTGAGTCTTGATCCAGGCGGTCACTTTGTACTTCTTGCCGGGATCGACCGGGATCGGGGTGGCGTCCCACGCGCATCGAGCGCCCGACTTCGAGATCGAGACGCACTTCGAGCCGTTCCTGCCCGCATCGCTCGTCTCCAGCGTGCCGTCCTTCGCGGACCCCTCGAACCGGCCGGGGTTCCACCAGCCGGGATGCCGCCCGTGGTTTACGTCGAGCGACCCGTTGTTGAGTTGATTCCGCCCCGGCCGCTCGCAGTGCGGGTTGGCGGCCTTGCTGACCGCGCCCAGGAGCTTCGCATCGACGTTGGTGACGATGACCGGCACCTCATCGACGGTGAACCTGCCCTCCTTGACGTCGATCTCGTTCCCCAGGATATCCACCGCGTCGAGGCCGCTCTTCTGCCGGAGAGTGACCGGCTTCCGGCCCTCGCCGCCGCCCCACATGATGAGCACGCGCTTCCCGTCGGCCTTCTTGAAGACGTAGCACGCCACTTCCCTGCCGACGGTTGCGTATCCCTCGAACTCCGCGCACTTGCCGGGGGAGCCGAGCGCCTTGGTCATCATCTGATACGCTTTGTAGGAAGGCTTCACATCGACGGGATCGAATGTGCGAACGAGCCCCCACTTCTCTGCCCAGTCATCGAGGCAGAACCACTGGAGCTGCTCCACGCCGTTTGCGAGTGCGATGGCATGTGACTGGATGAGATAGATCGCCTGACGACGATCCTCCTCCGCGTTGTGGCTGGTCCAGCCCATTTCGGTGATCCAGAGCTTCTTCGGCCGACCCTTGGAAGCGATCAGCTCCTGTGTCTGGCGCAGGATCTTGTCGAGCCGCTGGTACACCGGGCCGCCCGCCATCGAGTATGGATGGATCGAGATGCCGTCGCAGTAGTCCCAGCCGCCGTTTGCGTGGATGCCCTCGATGAACTGCAAGTCCGCGCCGCTGGTCGCCGCCGCGAGGATCACACAATCCGGATCGGCCTTCTTCGCGGCCTTGTAGGCCTCCTGGAGCATGAGAGTATAGTCCCTCACGTTCGGTGTCTTCCAGAAGTTCGGAATGTTCGGTTCGTTCCAGATCTCCCAGACCTTGACCGTATCCTTGTAGCGATTGACCATCTGATAGACGTAGTTCGCGTATGCCGCACGCTCCTCGTCGGTAGCAGGAGGAGTGTTGTCCGACCAGGCGCTGGAGTAGCACAGGAGGACCATCGCATTGATGTTCTGCTTCTTGTAGAACTCCACGACCTGATCGCAGAACGTCCAGTCGAACTTGCCCTTCTCCGGCTCGACGACATGCCACCACATCTCCAGGCGGTCCCAGTAGATGCCGGCGTCCTTCATGACCTTGGCGGTCACTTCGGCGTTCTTCCAGATATTGGGCGTGTTGCGGGCGTGAACGAGCTTGAGCCCGTTCATCCCGAACGGCGATGGATCGTACTTCGGTGCGGCCGATGCGATACCGATGCTGAGCATACCGATTCCTACTAGGCAGGCTATTCTTCCAAACATTCCCGATTCCGGCTCCTGACTCCTGGATTCTCTCAGAGTCCCTTGATCAAATGCTGATACTTCGCGAAGACTTTCTTGTTGTGCTCGTCGCCGCCGTCTACGTTCGCGCTGATGAAGACCGGCGGCGTCATCCCGCGATCGACGAGGTTCTGGACGACCTGCGCCATGATCATGTCAACGATCATCGCACCCGCGATGGTGGACGTCGGGCAGATCTTGCCCTGGACGCCCTCGACGTCGAGGATCGCGTCTCCGAGTATACCACAGTTGTCGATGACGATGTCGGCAATCTCGAAGACCCGCTTGCCCGAGGGATGCCTGCTCTCGGCCGCCGATGAGTGATTCAGCGAGGTGATGGCGATAGACTTCACCCCGCGCTCCTTGCACTCCAGCGCAGTCTCGATGCCAAGCGCGTTCCGGCCCGAGTTACTGATGATCACTATGACCGATCCCGGCGCGGGGTCATACCAGTCGAGGAGCTGCTTCGCGTAGCCCTGGCATCGTTCAGCGCGGCCAAAACTCTTGTCGTGGATGATATCGACCGGCGCGAGTCCGCCCGCGCGGTGGTATGCCTCTGCCGCAACCATCAGCGAGTGTCCGCCGCCGAGCAGATAGAGGATCTTCCCGTCCGCGATGCTGTCGGCGATCATCTTCGCGGCCGCCTGGATCTGGTCCTGCTGGGTATCGTTGATCTTTGCAAGAACCTCGGTGACCCTTTCGTAGTACTCCTGAGCCTTGTTCATGCCACGTTCCTTTCCTTTGCTTGGTCTGTCAATGCTAGGTTTGACCTCGCCGGATCGGAATCCTTCGGATGCGTTCGAGTTCAGTGGATGGCCCGTCTCGATACGCTTCGCTCGACATAGTCATGCTTGTCAAGTATGGGACAGCGCGCCACCGATCTTGCGAACCATGCCGGCGGCATAGCAAGGGGCTGACCAACCGTAAGTAGACGTACCCGAAGGTGTCATATTTGTTGACAAATCGTCGTATTTGTGGGATAGTAACGTGGGAGGGTAACAACAAATGTCCAGGCGATCCAACATTTCCATCTTGCTGATTCTCACGGCGCTCTTATTCTGCCAGGCATCGGTATCGGCCGATCCACCTGAATACCGCATGGCGTGGGTATACGGCTATGCCAGCGAATTCGCCAACCCAACGGCGACCAGCACAGTCATCAACACGCTGGCGAACAACAACTTCAACGTTGTGATTCCGGAGATACGAATCGTCGCCGGGTGCTACTATGATTCGGATATCGAGAATTGGGCGAGCGACGTTCAGCCGGGCTATGACCCCCTGGCTGATCTGATTGCCAAGGCTCACGCTCGGAACATGGAGTGCTGGGCGTGGATACTCACCTACCGAGTAGCGATGAACAGCACTCTTGACGACTGGGCCACCTACACCAATGCGGGGGTTCAGAGCACACAGTTGCTCGACCCAGGGTGCCCCGGAACTCAGGATTATGTCTGCAGGATCGTGAAGGAGATCGTCAGTAAGTATCCCGACCTGGACGGCTTCAACTTCGACTACGTTCGCTATGATGGAAACCAGTACGGGTACAACCCCATTGCCAAAGAGCGTTTCCGGAGCGAGTACGGCTATTACCCGCCCACGTCGACTTCACACCCCAACTGGCCGGTCTGGGCCGCCTGGAAGCGGCGTCAGGTCACCGACCTGGTGCGGAAATGCTACGTCGAGGCCACGCACATCAATCCCCGGATCAAGATGACCGTGGATAGCATAGGCTGGTCGGGCCCCGATCCGAGCGTGAACTTCGAAGGCACGCGCGCTTACTCGGAAGTCTGCCAGGATCATAAGGGCTGGATGCAGGAAGGCATCATAGATGTCAATATCCTGATGAACTACAAGCGGGAATGGTGCACCGCCTCCGAGCCCTGCTGGACATACGGCGGACAGACCTATTGCGGCGGCGATCAGCAGGGCGATCACCGACTCTGGAGCAACTGGCTCAAGAACATGCAGGCCTCCACTGGCAGGCACGTGATTGACGGCATAGGCGGTTACATGAACGTCATGTCGGGTATCCTCACCCAGTGGCAGTACAGCCGGGCGAACGGCGTAGGACTCGGCATCTTCCGCTACGGGTTCACTATCGGCATGGAGGACCCGGCCCACCCCGGAAAGCCGGTTTTCGACAGCGGAAAGACTACGGTCAAGCATGGAAGCGAGACGCTGTTCTACAACACCATCAAGGCCAACATGTTCCAGAATCCCGCACCGGTCCCCGCCATGCCCTGGAAGGAATCACCGACCACCGGGATCATCTTCGGCAACGTGACCGACGCAGCTCAGGACGATCCCATCTACGGGTCATGGATCTACAAGGCGACGGTGACTATTAACGGTCCGGTGACTCGCTCCATGCAGACCGATGCTACCGGCACCTACGCATTCCTCAAGCTCCCGCCGGGGACTTACACCATCACCGTCTCGAAGGCAGGCTATCCGAGTCGTACGTACACCCGCCAAAGCCTCGCGGCTGGACAGGTCCTTCGGCGCGATATCGACCTCGGATCCCTTCCTTGCGTCTCGCCGACCGATGCAAAGGCTGCCTCTGACAACGCAAAGGTCGCGCTGGTCGGCTCGGTCGTGAGCGCCTCATTTGCCGATCACTTCTACGTCGCAGCGCCTGATCGATCGAGCGGCATCAGGGTGAACATGACGGGCCATGGGTATGCGCCGGGACAGGGCGTGGACGTGTCCGGTGTAATCAAGACGAACTCCGACGGCGAGCGGTATATCCAGGCGTCGGCCGTCTCTCCCGCCGGAAGCGGCACGATCGAGCCACTGGAGATGATCGGACGGAACATCGGCGGAGGCGATCATGAGGGACAGTCGGGCGTCGCTCAAGGAGCGGGGCTTAACAATATCGGGCTGCTCATCTCCACCGCCGGAAAGGTCACCCACGCCGAAAGCGGCTTCTTCTACGTGGACGACGGAAGCGCTCGTGCGGACAACTCCGGCTTCAAGGGGATCAAGGTCCTGCCCTGCGGACTCAGCGTCCCGGCGAAGGACTCGCTGGTGGTGGTCACCGGTATCAGTTCGTGCTTCAAAGACGGCACGACCCTCTATCCGCAGATTCGCGCCACCGCAATCACTGACTACTGATCACTGATCACTAATAGAGAACACGATACCCCTCGGGGGCGGCCATCTGCAGATGGCCGCCCCCGGCGTCATGGAGCGCATGGAGTCGCAAGCTAGCTGATATCAGAGGTGCAGTGCGCGCACTTCGTTGCCTTCACCGGGATGGACGACAGGCAGTACGGGCACTCCTTCGTGGTTGGCTCGGCAACCGGCGCCGGGCCCTTGATGCGATTGACCTGCTTGATCACCACAAATATCGCGAAGGACACGATCAGGAAATCAATGACCGTGTTGACGAACTGACCGTATGCGATCACCGGAGCGCCGGCCTTCTGCGCATCCGCCAGCGTCGTGAACGGCTGTGGGGAAAGATTGACGAACAGGTTGCTGAAATCAACCTGCCCCATAAGCAGACCGATCGGCGGCATCAGGATGTCGTTCACGAATGACGTGACGATCTTCCCGAATGCCGCGCCGATGATGATACCGACCGCCAGGTCCATGACGCTTCCACGTGCGATGAACTCCCTGAACTCCTTGAGCATTCAGACTCCTCCTGTCTTCCTCGGCTATCGAACGATTCCGGGTTCTGAACTGCGCAGACGTGCATCCCGGGCATTCTACACCCAACAGCATAACACCGACAAGAGGAAGCTTGTCAGCCACGCCCTCTATCCCAGGCGGTAGACCGTACCGGTGAGCGGTTCGAGCGTGACTGAGAGAGAATTCCGCGTGAGGAGCGATGATTCGCCTGTCACGAGATCCGATGCGTTCGTCCAGGAGCCGAGCGAGAAAGAAAGCGTCACCTCGGATGTGAGGCGCTCGTAGGAGGTGTTGAGCACCCAGAGGTAGTGCGCGAACTCACCCCTCATCAGCCGGGCCTTGAGGGCGGTGTCGAGCGTGAGGATCGCCGGTTCGATGCCGGCGAAGCGGAGTCCATCGCGGATCAGCAACTCGGGCTCATGATCGAGCGTCCTGATGTGCGAGGCGCCGAGACACGTCCCGATCAAGCGCGCTTTTCCCCTGCTGAAGCAGTGGTCGACCACCGCAGGAGTGCCATCAGAGTAGCGCGCGAAGACCGTGCCGCCCGTGGGGATGAGCTTCTCCTGGTAGACGGCGCAAGGGATGCGCATCGACTGCCATTCGATGGCGGGGGGATCGACGTCTCCCTGCACCATGGCAGGGACGTACTCCAGAACGTCCTGCTCGCAGCCGAACATCTCATCGAGCCCCAATCCCGGCACGCGGAAGGAGGCGTACCCGTGGTCGATGTGCTGAGCCGGGGCCGTGTGCGAGACGAGAACGCCGCCGTTTCGCACGTACTCCACAAGCTTGCGAGCGTGTTCGGCCTCGATCATGAGCGGGAAGGGGAGCAGGACCAGCTTGTAGTCCCCCACCCTGTCGATCGTGCAGAAATCGACCTGGACGTTGACGTTCCACAGCGCGCGGTAGACCCCGTGCGCGTCGTCCGCGTAGGCGTCCGTCTTCCCATCGGCGACGAACGTGAATAGCTCCGACTCGGGCAGGAAAAGGATAGCAACGTCGCCCCTGATCGGCTCAGCGGCCGACAGTTCGGGATTCGCATTCATGAACTGGGCGAACCATCCGGCGGCATCGGTGCGGTCGGTCGGCGTGCCGTCTACACGGCATAGTCCGTATCCCGGCGACTCCTGGCCGAGGAGTTCCGGGCGCCACTGCCAGTACATCAGTCCCGTCGCGCCGCACATGAACGACATCCAGTTCCAGAGGGCGATGTCGCGGCCGGTGACGACTCGGCTCCGTCCAAGGCCGCCCACGCTCTGCCCGCCCTGAAGCTCGTTCTGCCAGAACTCCCGTCTGTTGGGGCCGGATTCCAACTCCGGCCCCAACAGACGGGGCGTGGTCTGACACGCGCTCCGCACCAGGTCCACCATGCGGAAGTAGTCGCTCGCGTGCTGGTTCGCCGCCATCGGGAACGCGGAGAGTCCCCACTGATCGACCTCCGGGGCGATGTCGAAGTCGTTCGTCAACTGAGTCGGGAGCCCGTGGAGGGTATAAGCGATCCCGTGGCTCGTGAGAGGGTGCTTGCTGTCCACGGAGCGCATGACGCTCACCCGCCAGCGCATCTGATCGCGCTGATTCTCGACGCGAAACTTCAGCCAATCGAGCCAGTCCGGGTAGCCACCGAGGTAGCGCGGGGGATATACATCGCTCCAGTCCCCGTATCGGCGATACCAGACCCGGTTCAGCTCCTCGATGCTCCCATAGCGCGCCTTCAGCCACTCGACGAACCGGGCCTTCGATGCGTCGCAGTAGCAGAAGTACCTCCCCTCGAATCCGGCGTATCCGTGGATCTCCTGAAAGACCTCGTTCCAGATGTCGTAGCCCCAGAGAGCGGGGTGGTCTACGTATCGCGAGCCGATGGCGCGCAGGAACTTCTCCGCCGTCGCTCGTGCGGGCGCGTTGTCCAGGCAGAGCCCGGGCCATCCTCCGCCGGGGGTGTTCGATCGTGTGATCGGCTCGAACCGCTGCCCGTCCGACGCCTCGTAGAACTGGTCGCGGCTGCGGTTGATCAGCCAGTACGGGGCATTCTCCAGTATCGTGTTGATGATCAGCTTCAGCCCATGCCTCTCCGCCAATTCCAGCAGCCGGTCGATGTGGCTGAAGTCGAACTCGTCCTCGGCGGCGTGTATCCAGTTCCACATCGCCCAGACCTTGACGACGGTGAAGCCGTACTCCCGCATCGTGCGGAAGTCATCGTCCCAGTCGACCTGCGGCGGGTTCGGTGATCGGTAATACTGCGCGCCGTATGGAAACATGGAAACCCCCGAATGCGGAGTGCAGAGTATGGAGTGCGGAGTGGAGAACCGGTTCTCTCACCCCGCACTCTGAGCTCCGTGCTGTGCTATAATGTATTGCTATGACCTACGACAGCGTGATCCTGGCCGCGGTGGCCTCAGAACTGAATGCGCAACTCGTGAACGGACGGATCGACAAGATCCACCAGCCGACGCCGCTCGATCTCGTCCTCGGAATACGAGCGGGCGGGGCGAACTACTCCCTGCTTATCTCCGCGGACGCACAGTTCCCGCGCGTTCACCTGACGTCCGTGAAGCGCGAGAATCCGAAGACTCCGCCGAACTTCGTCATGCTCCTCCGCAAGCACCTGGAGGGAGCCCGATTGATCGGCGTGGAGCAGGTTGATTTCGACCGCATACTCCACATCAAGTTCAGCGCGTTCGACGGCGAGGTGCTCACCCTGATCGTCGAGATCATGGGCAAGCACAGCAATATCGTCCTCGTGAACGGGACTTGGCGCATCCTCGGCGCCATCAAGCCGGTCGGGCGCTCGAAGAACCGCTACCGGGAGGTACTCCCCGGCCGAGACTACGTCGCTCCGCCTCCGCAGAACAGGGTCAACCCGCTGTCCACCGACAAGCAGGAATTCGCCGGGCTGCTGGCCGACTCCTTCGCGGACGCCCCACCGGCGTCCGACGACGAAGCGGCGAAGTGGCTCACGAAGACGTTCACCGGCATCAGCCCGTTCGTCGCCCGCGAGATCGTCGCTCGGGCGTCCAGGGACGGATCGGACCTGTCAGACGCGTTCGAGAGCTTCTTCGATGGGGTCAGGAATGATGCCTTCACTCCGGTCCTCATCACGGACGATCAGGGACATACAGAGGCATTCTACCCGTTTCCGAGCGCGCAGTATCCCGCCGAGAACCAGCATGAGCGCCGGTCCGTGAACGCAGTGGCGGATGTCTTCTACAACACCGCCGTTCCGAAGCAGGAGTTCGCGCACACCAAGGAGTCGATCGTCACCGGCCTCAGGCATGCGATCGAGTCGAAGGAGCGCACTCTCCGCCAGGTCGAGGAGAGCATCGCGGAGACGGTGAACGCCGAGCGGTTCAAGCAGGTCGGAGAGCTGATACTGTCGCAGCCGCAAGCCGTGGCGGACGGAGCATCCGAGGCGACGCTGGTGGATTACTACGATCCTGCCGGAGCATCGATCACGGTACCGCTCGAGCCGACACTCAACCGAGCGGAGAACGCGGAGGCGTACTTCCGGAGATACCACAAGGCGGTGTCCGGCGCGGACGCCCTCCGGGACCGCCTGCGGGAGACCCAGGCGGAGATCAAGCTGCTCCAGGCGTTCCTCGACTCAGCGGAGAAGGCAGAATCGAGCGAGGACGTCAACGAACTGGCGAAGGAACTCGAGGCGCGAGGCATATACGTCCGCCCTCAGGAGATCCGGCAGGCGGCCAGACAGAAGCCGGCGTTCGATGGCTACCGCATCAGGCAAATCGAATCGAACGGGTGGGAGATACTCATCGGGGAGAACAGCGAGGCGAACGACTATCTGCTCACCAGGGTCGCAAGACCGAACGATGTATGGGTACACGTGAAGGCGTCCCCGAGCGCTCACGTTGTCATCAGGACGAACAACAAGCCTGAGGCCGTGCCTCAGTCGGTGCTCTATGCGGCGGCCGAGCAGGCGGCGAAGCACAGCGACGCCAAGCACTCATCGCTCGTGCCGGTCGACTACACCCTGCGCAAGTACGTCAGGAAACCAAAAGGCGCCCCGCCGGGCAAGGCGATCTACACCCACGAGAAGACCGTCTACATCACTCCTTGATCTCGACCTCCATGACCACGTCGCGGATACCGGGCTTGGTGCGGAGGATGCGGTGGATCACCTCCAACTCCTGGTTCAGGTCCATCTCGTGGCCCCGGAGGCACTCGATCGTGCCCCGCAGATAGACGACCCCGCGCATGGCCCTCACGTCGAGACGCGAAGCGTCGATCGAGCGTCGGCCGATCTCTCTCTGCGCCATCCTGGTGGTCTCGGAATCTCCGACGGGCATACTGCATCACTCCTTAGCGCACTAATCGGCGAGCAGAACTGAATGCAATCTCGCGGACACCTGATTGGTTCTCTTCTTCGGCGCGCTCGGCATATCTCCTGCCGGCCCGCGAGTTGACTTCGGCACGGTACGACGGATATACTTCATGGGACTGATGCGAGACGCGTGACGGGTGAAACAACCGCTCAGCCGTACATCGCGCATCACTCGTCATCCCATGAGGTTGTTACCCATTTGGAAGAGAAACTCGAACACCTGAAGCAGATCCTCAGCGAGATGTGCAGCGTGCTCGTTGCCTACTCGGGCGGAGTCGACAGCACCCTCCTGATGAAGGTCGCACACGACGTCCTCGGCAATCGCGCGCTCGCGGTGATCGCATCGTCCGAGACTTATCCATCCACGGAGGTCGAGGAGGCGAAATGCCTCGCCCGCGAGATGGGATGGCCGCTCGTCGGAATCCACACGGAGGAACTGCATAACGAATCATTCGCCCGAAACGCTCCGGATCGGTGCTATCACTGCAAGTCCGAGCTGATCCGCAAGCTTCTGGATGTCGCCGGGGAGCACGGCCTCGCGGTCGTGGTCCACGGGGCTAATGCCGACGACGTGAACGACTATCGGCCGGGATCACGAGCCGCCGCGGAACTCGGCGCCCGAGCGCCGCTCCAGGAGGCGGGACTGACGAAGGACGAGATCCGCGCGCTCTCGAAGCGGTTCGGGCTCCCGACGTGGGACAAGCCGTCGTACGCGTGCCTCGCGTCGAGGTTCCCTTACGGCACCGCGATCACGAAGGACGCTCTGAAGAGGATCGACCAGGCGGAGATCTTCCTCAGGGAACTTGGATTCCGGCAGTTGCGCGTGAGGCACTATGGCGATACCGCGCGCATCGAAGTCGAGCCGCACGACCTGCCTCGCATCGCATCGGAAGAGATCCGCGCTCAGGTAGTGCGTCGGCTCAGGGAGCTGGGGTACGTCTACATCACCGCGGACCTCGAGGGCTACCGGATGGGAAGCATGAATGATGTGCTGAGGCGCGAGGAGTGATGAGTGAGGAGTGACTGATCGGCTTCGTCACGGGGTCACGTATCACGAATCACCAAGGTTTTTCCAATGAACCACAACGACCAACTCGAACAGATACTATCCGACGTCCAGTCCGGCAAGCTCAGCGTGGAGGAGGCAATGTCGAGTCTCCGCGGCATGCCGTACGAGAACCTAGAGTTCGCCAGGATCGATCACCACCGAACGCTTCGCACCGGATTCCCCGAGGTCGTGTTCTGCCAGGGGAAGACCTGCGAGCAGGTGGTCGAGATCGTCAAGCGGCTCTCGGAGCGCCATCCCTCGGTCCTGGCGACGCGCGCGACTCCGGAGGTGGCGGAGGTAGTCGTAAGGGAGATCCCGCACGCGGAGTACAACGAGCCCGCCAGATGCATTACCGTCCGACGCCCCGGGTCGGAGCAGCCGAGGCGTGATGATGAGAAGTACATCCTAGTCGTCTCCGCCGGAACCGCCGACATCCCGGTGGCCGAGGAAGCGGCAGTCACCGCCGAAGCGATGGGCAGCCGCGTCGAGCGGGTGTATGACGTCGGCGTCGCCGGCCTCCACCGCCTGCTCGATCAGAAGAGCAAGCTCGATGCTGCGAACGTCATCATCGTCTGCGCAGGCATGGAGGGCGCACTCCCGAGTGTCGTGGGCGGACTGGTGGACTGCCCGGTGATTGCGGTCCCCACCAGCATCGGATACGGCGCGAGCTTCCAGGGATTAGCCGCGCTCCTCTCGATGCTGAACACCTGCGCCGAGGGCATAGCGGTAGTGAACATCGACAACGGCTTCGGCGCGGGGTATTTCGCACACTTGATCAACCGGTAGGAGGAGGGGGGAGTGGAGTGATGGAGTAATGGAGTGATGGGAAGACCCCAGTACTCCAATACCCCACCACTCCATTACTCCGTTTCGGGCCAATGAGAATCGCGTACTTCGACTGTTTCGCCGGGATCAGCGGCGACATGACACTGGGAGCGCTCCTCGATGCGGGAGTCGATGAGCAGGCGTTCCGTAATGAAATCGCGAAGCTCGGTGACCTCGGCTTCGAATTGAAGGTATCTAAGGCCGCGAAACGCGGCATCCAGGCGACGGAGGTCGATGTCGCCATCGAGGAGAGCCACCACCATCGCAAGCTGAACGACATCCGGCGGATCATCGAGGCGTCCGATCTGTCGGAGACCGTGAAGTCGCGCGCCATCGACGTCTTCATCCGTCTCGCGGAGGCCGAGGGGAAGGTCCACGGCCACTCGCCGGAGGAGGTCCACTTCCACGAGGTCGGCGCGGTCGACGCAATCGTCGACATCGTCGGCGCGTGCATCGGGATCGACATGCTTGGGGTCGATCGAGTCTACTCCTCCGCCCTGCCGATGGGTCGCGGGTTCGTCGAGGCCGCGCACGGACGCATCCCTCTGCCCGCTCCCGCGACCGTCGAGATCCTGAAAGGCGTCCCGGTCTACCCATCCGGCACTGAGGGCGAGACCGTCACTCCGACGGGAGCCGCCATCATCCGCACCTTCGCCGACGAGTTCGGAGAGATGCCGACGATGCGCGTACAGTCGATCGGCTACGGTGCGGGCAAGCGCGAATCCGACATGCCGAACGTCCTCCGCGTATTCATCGGCGAGGCGGAGGAAGCCGACCTCCCGGCGCACCAGGTATCGATCGTCGAGACGAACATCGACGACATGAACCCCGAGTTCTTCGAGCTGGCGATGGAGAGGCTCTTCACGGCCGGCGCGCTCGATGTCTACCTGACGCCGATCTTCATGAAGAAGGGCCGGCCCGCAACTTTGTTGAGCGCCATGTGTCCAATCGAAAGGACCGATGAGATTGCGCGCGTCGTGCTGAGGGAGACGACTTCCTTCGGCGTGAGAATCTCCCGTGCGACGCGCAGATGCCTCGAAAGGCGCTGGGCGACGGTTTCCACTCGGTACGGAGACATCCGCATCAAGGTTGGAGCGGGACCCGACGGTACGGAGACCGCATCACCGGAGTACGAGGACTGCAGGAAGGCCGCGGAAGCCCACGGCGCCCCCGTCCGTACGGTCTACAACGAGGCACTGGCCCGGTATCAGATGGAAAGGAGCTAGCAGTTGATCACCACGACCACCCCGAGCGTCGAAGGGCATCCGATCACCGCCTATCTCGGCATAGTGACCGGCGAAGCCATCCTGGGGGCGAACATCTTCCGCGACTTCTTTGCCGGCATCACCGACATCGTCGGCGGACGGTCCGCCGCCTACGAGCAGGAACTGGCAAGAGCGCGCCAGATCGCCATCACGGAGATGGAGCAGAGCGCCCTGATGCTCGGCGCAAACGCGGTGGTCGGCGTGGACATCGACTACGAAGTGATCCGCGACGGCATGCTGATGGTCAGCGCCAGCGGCACGGCGGTCAAGGTTCAGTGAAGAGTGCGGACTGAAGAGTGACGAGTGACGAGTGAAAACCGCCCAGTCCTGAGTAGCGAAGCATATCGAAGGACGGTCGGGTCTGGCCGGAGGTCGTGCAACTAGGCCGCCCTTCGATACGTCCTGAACTCCGACTACACTGAGTAGCAGCGCGTATCGAAGTGCAGTCGGAGTTCAGGACTACTCAGGGCCGGCGGTCTCCTCACTCCTCACTCATCACTCTTCACTCGTCACTCTTCACTCGTCACTCATCACTCGTCACTCATCATGACTCCCACCACCCTATCTCTCAACGCGATGGCCACGCGCTTCGAGGTCATCCTCCACGGCGATGACCCGGCCCGGCTACGCGGCGCCGGGGAGGAGGCCCTCGCCGAGATCCAGCGCCTCGACCGCGAACTGAGCTTCTACGACGCCGGGAGCGAGATCAGCCGCATCAACGCCCGGGCGGCCATCGAGCCGGTAAGGCCCGACCCACGCGTGTTTCGGCTCCTCGCGCGCTGTCGTGAACTCCACCGCCTCACCGACGGAGCCTTCGATATCACGATCGCTCCCCTGATGCGCGCTTGGGGATTCACCGGGAGCAGCGGCAAGATCCCTGAGCCGGAGCAGGTCCGCTCGGCGCTGGAGTCGGTGGGCATGCGGCACGTCATCCGCGACGAGGCGCGCGGCACGGTGCGCTTCGACCGGCCCGGTGTCGCTATCGACCTCGGAGCCGTCGGCAAGGGATATGCGATCGAGCAGGCTGTCGAGATCCTCCGGGAGTGCGGAGTGGAGAGCGCGCTGATCCACGGCGGGACGAGCACCATCTATGCCATCGGGACGCCGCCGGGACAGGATGCATGGCGCGTCGCGATCAGGAACCCGTCGGATGACGGCGCTCCCGTGGATCTGGTCGATCTGCGTAACTGCGCGCTCTCGGTGTCGGCGGTCCACGGCAAGTCGTTCATCGAGGGCGGAACGGAATACGGCCACGTCATCGATCCGAGGACCGGTCGGACGGTCACGTCCACTCGACTCGCCGCGGTAGTCGGCCCGTCGGCGACCGACTCCGACGCACTCTCGACCGCACTCCTCGTCCTCGGACGGGAATGGCTCCCCACCCTCGCTGAGAGATTCCCCGGCTCGCGCGGAATCGTCGTTCCCGCCGTCGAATAGCATCTGCGGAGGTATTCCACCGTGATCAGCAAGCTGACGTCCGTAGTCATCCTCAGCGGCGTCATCATGAGCGCAGTCTATGCCGCCGAGCCCGCGCCACGCGATCCGTTCGGCCGTTCGATACAGGTCGATCCCGGATTCGCTTACTACCAGGACCGGAGCAAGGAGAGCATCGCCTCCGAGATACGCGTCAACGGCTTCAGGGCCGTCCGGCTCATGACGACCAACGACGCCGCTCCCGATGCGGCGCTCGTGGAGGCGTGTCACAAAGAAGGCCTCGCCGTCTGGTACACGACGATCGGCAATGGGAAGTACGGCGTCGCCGGGCTTCCGGAAGGCTGGGAGTCGTGGAAGATGGCGCTCAGGGCGAGGAACGCGAACCAGGTCGCGGGCGGGTTCGTCCACTTCTGCCTGAACAACCCGGATTACCGCGCGTGGAAGAAGAAGCAGGTCGTCGAGACGCTCAAGCGCGTACCGTTCGACGGCTTCGAGATGGCCGAGCCGTTCTGGCCCGCGTACAAGGGACCGGAGAGCGAGTCGTACGGCTGCCTGTGCGACTCGTGCCGCGCCGCGTTCCTGAGGATGTACCCCGGCGAGAAGGCGATCCCCGAGTTCACCGACGAGAAGCACCCGAACTACTACAAGACCAACCGCGCGCTCTACGAGAAGTGGATCGAGTTCCGCGCGAAGAGCGTGGTCTCGTTTCACGAGGAGATCATCGGCGCGGTGCGGAAGAGCTGCCCGAAGGTGAAGATCGCCGTCTGGGGGATCGCCGATGACGTGCCCAACCCCGTGGAGACCCTGCGCGAGTGGGAGGGCATCGACGGCGGAGCGCTCGCCGCCGCGATCAAGCCGGACATGTACGTCATCCAGACCGACTGGCCGGACTGGACGAACCCCAAGCTCCCTCCTGAGTATCCGCTCAAGTACAAGCCGCTCGTCGCCCCGGTGAAGTCGGCGTCACCCGCTACCAGAGTGATCATGCAGGCCGACATCGGCTCGTGGAAGGACTGCCGGCGGGACCGGATCTGGTTCCGCAAGTGCGAGCGCGCGGCGATGGAGGCGGGCATGGCGGGCATCACGGCGTACGAGTACCATCTCGCGGACGACATTTACAACGCGCCGCTCAGCCTGATGGAGGCTTCGGCTTCCGGTGATGTCATCAAGCTCGTCTTCAACAAGCGGCTCGATCTGACGACTGGCGCTGACATCGCCAACTACTCGGTGGACTCGGGAAGCGTCGCCTCCGCCGAGGTGGACGGCAACATCGTGAGGCTGAAGGTGGAGGGTGCGCCCGGGAAGGTCACCGTCCGCAACCTGACGGACGATCCGAACCGCCGGTTCTTCAAGGGCGAGCCCGTTCATATGAAGCTGTCGATAACGCTGTCGGTGCGGCGGAGCTAGCACTTGAGAAGTCGATTGCGCCGTGTAGGAGCGGCTTCCCAGCCGCGAATGCCCACGTAACGCCTCGGCATCGGGGATCGAAATCCCCTCTCACAACACCCCTGGCCGCAACAGAGGATAGGGGACTCCCTCCATCGAACATAGGAAGGATCCGGCCATAGATCAAAGGAGTGCCCGCCATGTGTATCGACCGTCTGATGATGGCCCTCGCGCTGTCCTGTCTCATATCAGTCGCAGTGAAGTCCGCCGACCTCTCCCCGGCCAAGGGATGGAGAGCAATCCCTTCCGGAGTCTATGCATCGAGCGCCGATGCTGACCTCGCCGTTCTGTCCAAGGGGCAGGATGCCGTGTGGCAGCCCGCGCTCTCTCGAAGCGAATGGTTTGCCTTCAAGCTGCCCGCCGGAAAGCGCTTCATGCTCACCTTCGCCTGCTCGAAGACGGAGTCACCACTCTATGCCGTCCTCGAACGCTCGACGGATTCGGCCGGGAAGGTCTGGGAGCAATCGTCCGCGTTCCGGCCCAAGGGCAAGCTCGACAAGTTCGTCATCGACCGCCGCAAGGGAGCCTGGTGGCGCGTGAGGTTCACGTTCCGTCAGAAGACGGAGCCGTCGGCATTCCAGGTCACGGACATCGGTCTCTACAGCCTCGACGTACTCCGGCCCGACTACTGGCTCGACATCGGCGCGAGCATCCAGGCCCAGAGCATCCGAAACGACGTGTTCAAGCGGATGGTGCAGGAGCGCTTCCCGGGATACGACCCGGTGATGTTCAACCTCGCGGTCGGCGGCTGGAAGTCGCAGGACCTCCGCAAGGCGCTCCCCGGATTCCTGAAGGATCACCCGGACGCGCGCTACGTCTGCATCCACATCGGCGGGAACAACGTCTCGCCGAACCGCCCCTACCCCGGCGGCGCCGAGCAGTTGACCGAGGACCTTCACGCGATCCTGAGCATGATCGAGAAGGCGGGGAAGATCCCGATCCTCTCGCGACTCTCGTACCGCGCGTACAAGGGCGAGAAGCCGGTCCCGCCGGAGGAGAACGGCTCCGGGCCTTACGTGACGGCGATCTACGATCCGATGATCAAGCAGTACTGCCCCGACTTCTTCGATCACGAGACCGGCCAAGGACTTGTTGACGCCTACACGTGGTTCAAGGACCACCCGGAGGAGCTTTCGCCGGACGGAGTACACGTGAACGCGCAGGGCGCGGAGTCGTGGAACCGCCTCTGGGCGGAAAAGGCCGGGGGAGTGGTGTATGGGGAGTAGGTGCTGGGGGTTGAGAGTTGAGGGTTGAGAGTTGAGGGTTGAGAGTTGAGTGAGGAGTGAGGAGTGAGAACCCGCTAGTCCTGAGTAGCG
>CAYXOC010000004.1:0-134807 GCA_964466715.1 uncultured bacterium | reverse complement strand
GCTCAACAACAATCGGCGGCCCCGAGAGCAGTTTCCGCAGGTTCTCCGCCCACATCGCCGCGAGCTTCGATGTCGTCATCCCCCTGGCCTTCGCTTCCCCCGGAGTGGCGATCCCGACCAACGTGCCGCCGACGATCAACTGGCCGTTCGCGCCCGAGGTCTTGCTCGTAATCGCCTTGAGATCGGTGATCTTCGGAAGCAACGAGGCCAATCGGTCGGCGATTATCCTGGCGCGGTCTGCGGGCTTGAGAGTTCCGTTCGGTTTCTGGAGATGGATCGCCTTCCGTCCGTTCACTACCACGTAGGCCGTACCGTCCGACACCTTCTCGACGCTCACATGAGCGGCGAACTTCGGCTGTGCGGCGGCCTGCGCGGCTGCCGAGAACATCATCATCGCTGTAGCCAGAACTGCGAGTCTGCGGAAACACATTATCGGTATCTACGCCCTCCCAAACAACTTGTCGAGATCGTGGTTCGTAAAGCATACTACTATGGGCCTGCCGTGCGGGCAGAGGTATGGATTGCTCGTCTTTCGAAGGTCCTCGATGAGCCGGATCATCTCCTCCGGCGCAAGACGGTCACCGGCCTTGACAGCCATCTTGCAGGCGGTCGTAGTAATGATCGCATCCTTCTGCACGAGCAGCCGGCGCGTGGCGGTCAGTTCCGCCAGTTCTTCGACGGTATCGCGCAGGATTTGTTCATAGTTCTTCTCGGCAATCAGCGCCGGGATCGTTCGCACGACGAACGTGTCCTTGCCGAACGGCTCGATCTCGAACCCCAGCGCGCGCAACTCGTCGAGCCTGTTCTCCAGGACGAGCGCCTCGCGGTGGCCGAACATCATCGTGAGCGGCATCATGAGTCTCTGCATGCTCAACTTGCCCTGCATACTGGAGAGCTGATCATGGATTACCCGCTCGTGGGCGACGTGTTGATCGATCAGCAGCACGCCGGCCGGGCTCTGCGCGACTATGTACATGTTCCGCGCCTGACCGATGACCATCGCTCCGGCCAGGAAATCGTTTGGGTTTGCCGGGACAAGCTCCGGCTCCTCGACCGGAGTAGGACCGACGACGGGCGCCGGGGCGGACACATCGAGACTGACCGGTTGGTCGAACCGCGACTGAAGAGCCTGCCGGAACGTCTCGAGGTCGAGGCTCGACGACGGCGTCGGACGAGGCGTAGGTGTGTACGACGGCGTGAACGTCGGCCGCTGGACGGAACTCGCGGCTACCGGCAGAATGTCCGACCCATCGGGCGTGATTGCGCTGGACGAGAGCGCATCCCGGATGCTCATCGCTAACAGGTTGTGGATCTCCCACTCCTTACTGAACTTGACCTCCATCTTGGTCGGATGGACGTTCACATCGACAAGTTCCGGGTCTACCTCGATGAAAGCGATGAGAAGCGGAAAGCGGCCCTGCGGGAGGATGCCCCTGTAGGCCTCGTCGAGCGCGTGGATCAGGTTCCTGTTGCGCACGCATCGCCGGTTCACGAAGAAGAGTTGAGCCGAGCGGTTCGCCTTGGAGTACGACGGCCGCGAGACGAGCCCTGTCACCCTGTACGGCCCGGATCGCCCGTTGATCGGCACGACTGATTCCGCCGCGTCTCGACCGAACACGGTGAGTACCGAGTCCACAGGCCGGTTCGAACCGGAAGCCCTGAAGATCGTCTTGCCGTTATGGACAAGCGTGATATCGGCTTCGTTGTGCGAGATCGCAAACCGGCTGACGAGTTCGCTCACGTGGCTCAATTCGGTCTGCGCAGTCTTGAGGAACTTCTGGCGGGCGGGCAGGTTGTAGAACAGTTCGTGGACCGAGACCGTCGTTCCGACCGGCGCCCCGGCATCCGAGACCTCGACGACATCTCCGCCGGTAACGATCACTTGTGTGCCGCAGTCATCGCCGTCCCGCCGGGTGACTATCTCCGTCTTCGAGACCGAGGCGACGCTGGGAAGCGCTTCGCCGCGGAAGCCGAGAGTGCGGATGTTGAACAGGTCGTCCGCCGAACTGAGCTTCGACGTGGCGTGCCGTTGGAGGCAGAGGACCGCGTCCTCCCTCGACATGCCGATGCCGTTGTCGGTGACGCGGATCAGTTTCTTGCCGCCGTCCTGGAGTTCGATGCGGATCTCGTCCGCTCGGGCATCGAGCGCATTCTCGATCAGCTCCTTGACCACCGACGCCGGGCGTTCGATGACCTCGCCGGCCGCGATCTGGTTCGCGGTGACGTCGTCGAGAACGTTAATGGTGCGCTGGGGTGGCTGCTGCTCCATGGGGACCTTCTAGCGGTATCTACGGCCTTGAGTAAGGCTGAATGGTTCTCAGGCGAAGCTGCCGTGCGAACTCGACACTGTCACCTATGTCGTCCCGATCAGCCCACATTCCAACCAGACCTGACTCCAGCAGATCCTTGGCGGTCATCTGGCGACGTGGCTGCTCGATCGGCTCGGCCTCAACGATGATATCCACATGCTGCCCCTTCTTTACGGGCAGTCCGGTCAAAAGGATCTCTCCGTCCTTCTCTACTGTCTTCTTCACACGTACCGCTGCCATTTCCAGCCACCTCCGGCCACATTATACCACACGGCCTACTGCCCAAGTTTTCGCTGCAGATCATAGAGCGCCGTGAGCGCCTCAATCGGGGTCATGACGCTGGTGTCGAGCTTCCGGAGTTCGTCCAGCACCGGATGAGGCTCCGCGTCGAACAGGGTCAGCTGGATGCGCTCCGTCCTCGCCTGCACCTTCGTATCCCGACCGATCTGGCCCTTCGACCCGCCGTTGCTCTCGAGGGTCCAGAGGACCTCCTTCGCGCGCTCGATGACCTCCTTCGGGAGCCCGGCGAGTTTCGCAACCTGGATGCCGTAGCTCCGGTCCGTCCCGCCGGGGATGATCTTCCGGAGCCAGATCACTCGCTCATCATCTTCCTTTACGGCGATCCGGTAGTTCTTGACTCCCGACATCGTGTCCGCGAGGTCGTTCAGATGGTGATAGTGCGTCGCAAAAAGCGTCTTCGCGCCGATGCCCTTGATGTACTCCGCGACCGCCCACGCGATCGAGAGGCCGTCGAATGTGCTGGTCCCCCGACCGATCTCGTCGAGCACGATCAGGCTCCGGTCCGTCGCGTTGTTCAGGATGTTCGCCGTCTCGTTCATCTCGACCATGAACGTGCTCTGGCCGGAGTACAACTCGTCGTGCGCGCCGACCCTGGTGAAGATCCGATCGACGATGCCTATCTTCGCCGAATCCGCCGGGACGAAGCTCCCGATCTGCGCCATCAGCGTGATCAGGGCGACCTGCCGCAGGTACGTCGATTTCCCCGCCATGTTCGGGCCGGTGATGATAAGAAGCTGGTTCTCGCCGCAGTCGAGCAGCGCATCGTTAGGCACGAAGAGCTCGTCCCGCTGAAGCCGCTCGACGACGGGATGCCGCCCGTTGCGGATGACGATCTCAGTGCCACCGTCAACCTCGGGCTTGCAGTACCGGTTGACCGCCGCGACCTCCGCGAGCGAACAGAGCACGTCAACCTGCGCGACCGCACGCGCCGCCGTCAGGATGCGATCCGCCTCCTCCGCGACCCGATCCCTTACCGCGCAGAACAGGTCGTACTCCAGCTTGATCGCCCGCTCCTCCGCGCCGAGGACCATCGCCTCGTACTCCTTGAGCTGCGGGGTGATGAAGCGCTCGCCGTTCACCGTCGTCTGCTTGCGGATGTAGTCCTCCGGAACCGCGGACAGGTTCGCCTTGCTGACCTCGATGTAGTAGCCGAAGACCGAGTTGTAGCCGACCTTCAGCGACTTGATCCCCGTCCGATCCCGCTCCTGCGCCTCCAGGTTTGCGATCCACGACTTGCCGTCCCTGCCGGCTGACCGGAGCGTGTCGAGGTCCTCGTTGAACCCCGGCTTGATCATCCCTCCGTCCCGCAGGACGATCGGCGGCTCCTCCACGATCGCGGCGGTGATGATCTCCGCCACCGAGTCGAGCGCGCCCATCGAATCCGCGAGACTCCGCAGATGGGCATTCTCCGAGGCGGAGAGCGCGTAGCCGACCTCAGGGAGCGCGAGAAGCGAGTCCCGCAGGCCGATGAGGTCGCGGGCGTTCGCGGTCTTGGCGACGGTGCGTGACATCAGCCGCTCCAGGTCCGATATCCGGCCGAGGGTCTCGCGCAGTCCGCTGCGCACGAGCAGGTTCTCGTGCAGGGCCTCGACGGCATCGAGCCGAGTCCGGATCGCCTCCACGTCAAGCAGCGGCTGCTCGAGCCACTTCTTCAGCAGCCGCCCGCCCATCGGGGTCACGGTCATGTCGAGGATCTGCAGGAGGCTCTTGTTCTTCGCCCCATCGAACATCGACTGCGTCAGTTCGAGGTTTCGGCGGCTCGGCGCGTCGAGCACCATGAAGCCGGAGGTCGAGTAGGTCGCCAGCGACCGCACGTGGTTGAGCGCGGCGGGCTGGGTGGACTCCAGGTACTTGATGATCACGGCGGCGGCATCGATCCCCGCCGTGTAGTCCTCGCAGTCGAAGCCCCTGAGGGAGCTTGTGCCGAAATGCTTCAGGAGAATGTCCCTCGGCGACATGAAGCCGTCGAGCGAGAAGGACGTGAACCGCGCGCTGCAGGCCTCCTGGATGCGCGTGGTAAGCTCGTCCGGCTCCTCGGGCACGAGCGCCTCCGCCGGGGAGAGCCTGCCGATCTCGTCGAGAAACCTCTGCTCGGCGCCCTGCCCCGTCATCTCGGTGACGAGGAACTCGCCCGTGGAGATGTCTATCACCGCCAGGCCGTAGGTATCCGCCCTCCGCGCAGGGGCCACGAGGTAGTTGTTGCTGCCCGCCTGGAGCATCGAGTCCTCCAGGACCGTTCCGGGAGTGACCACGCGGGTAACCTCGCGCTTCACCAGCCCTTTCGCCAGCTTCGGGTCCTCGACCTGATCGCAGATGGCGACCCGGTATCCGCGGCTGATGAGGCGCGCGACGTAGCGATCCACCGAATGGTACGGAACCCCGCACATCGGGATCCGCCCGGCCTTGCCGGCCTCGCGGGATGTGAGGGTGATCTCCAGTTCCTGCGCGGCGACCTTGGCGTCATCGCCGAAGATCTCGTAGAAGTCCCCCAGACGGCACATAAGGATCACGTCGGGGTGCTCCTGCTTGATCGCCATATACTGCTGGAGCATCGGGGTGAGTTTGGCTGACATGTTCGTTACCAGAAGGAGTGATGGAGTACCGGAGTATCGGAGTGGTGGAGTACTGGGGTACTGGGAACCCGTCACCCCACCACTCCATCATTCCATCACGAGATCTCTCCGCTGAATCCCCAGGGATGGGCTTTCTTTGCCCGGACCATCACGAGCTTGCCGATGAGGTCCGCGTCGGCCTCGAAGTTCACCGTCTTGTTGCGGCGCGTGTAGCCGGTCATCCGCGACGGATCGCGCTCGCTCGGGCCCTCAACCAGCACCTCGAAGACCTGGCCTTCGCGCTCCCGGTTCTTCTCCAGGGTGATCTCGTTCTGCACCGCGATGAGCTCCACGAGACGCCGAGTCTTCGTCTTGTTGTCGAGCTGGCCGTCCATCGACGCCGCGGCGGTCCCGGGCCTCGGGTTGAACGCGAACATGAACGCGCCGTCGAACCTGAGCGCCCGAACCGCGTCGAGGGTGTTCCGGAACTGCTCATCGGTCTCGCCGGGGAAGCCGATCAGGATGTCGGTGGTGATCGCGATATCCATGACCCGCGTCCTGAGCTTGTCCACCAGGTCGAAGTAGTGCTCGATAGTGTACCCTCGGCCCATCCGGCGGAGTATCTCGTTGTCGCCGGCCTGCATCGGAAGATGGAGGTGCTCGCAGACCTTCGGCATCCCCGCCATCGCCTCGATCAGCCGGTCGCTGAGATCCTTCGGATGCGACGTGGTGAACCGGATCCTCTCCAGCCCCTTGATATCGTCGATCCGGTCCAGCAGTTCCGCGAAGTCGATCCCCGCGTCCCCATGTGCCCGCGTCCCCGCGTCGCCCCGATAGCTGTTCACGTTCTGGCCGACGAGCGTAACCTCCCGGCAGCCCCTGGCCACGAGGTCGGTGACCTCGGCCACCACTTCCTCGGCGGGGCGACTGCGCTCCGGACCGCGAACGTGCGGCACGACGCAGTACGCGCAGAAGTTGTCGCAGCCGTACGTCACGGGGACGAACATCTTCAGCCCGACCTCGGTGATGACTCGCTCGACCGACGCCGGCGCCTGACGACCGTTCCGCTTCGGGAGTTCGAGCGCCGAGGCGAACCGCCGGGTCTGGCGGACCTGCTCGATCAGCGTGGGAAGCTCCGGGATGTTCGCCGTGCCCATGACGATGTCGATGAACGGCATCGACTTCCGCAGGGCGAGGCCGTCCCTCTGCGCCATGCATCCGCACACGCCGATGATGAGGCCCGGCTTCTCCTCCTTCAGGAGGCGAAGCTCGCCGAGCTTGCTCCGGACCTTCTGCTCCGGCTTCTCGCGGACGGAGCACGTATTCAGCATTATGATGTCGGCGTCGGAGGCGTCCTCGGTGGGCCGGTAACCCATCTGTTCGAGCAGGTTCCCTATCTGGAGGGAGTCGTCCTCGTTCATCTGGCAGCCCCACGTGAGGACCGTGAACGCCGGTTGATTCTGGTGATCTCTGGTCATTTTTGTGCCTTCCACTCCCACCATTATAGCTGATAGAGACACTCCGAGGCAAACCGCGAAGGGAGGGCGCGAACGGCGTGAATGAGGGGGTCTACCGATCCGTGATCCCGCACCGGTAGGCGAAAACGCGGCGGAATGCGAGCTTATCGCGGAGGGAGACTGCCGGGATGTCGGCCCGGACCGCGGAGAGCCGCGCCCGGTTCCTCAATGTCCCGCGCCGGGCTCGGACCGATCAGAGGCGGCGCTCCCGCCTGATCTCCTCCGAGGCCGCCCGAAGCCGGTCAACCGCGGATGCGCCCACGGTCACGCCCCCGATCGGGACCTCCTTCACCATGCCGGGCCCGTGGGAGTCCGACCCGCCGGTGACGATCAGGCCGTGCTTCTCCGCGACGCGCACGAACCAGCGGGCCTTCGCGGAGGTGTGATCGGTGTGGTACGCCTCGATGCCGCGGAGCCCGGCCTTGATGAGATCGGGAAGCATCGGCTCGGCGGCCTTGCCGTGGCCCGGATGAGCGAGGACCGGGACGCCGCCCGCCTGAAGGACGATCTCAACCGCCTCCACCGGGCTGAGCTTGTATCGCTCCACGTATCCGGGCATCCCGCGCACGAGGAACTTGCCGAACGCGCCGTTGATGTTGCCCGCGTATCCGGCCTCGACGATCGCGCGCGCGACATGCGGCCGCCCGATCGACGCATCGTCGGCGATCTCCTTGACGCGCTCGAAGGTGATCCCCACTCCCACGGCGTTCAACTGCTCGACCATGCGCTTCCCGCGCTCGTATCGGCCCGACCGCAGTATCCTGATGTGCTCCCGGAAGACCTCGGAGCGGTAGTCGAAGTAGTAGCCGAGGATGTGAAGCTCGTCCGCGCCGACGTCCGTGTTGATCTCGATGCCCGGCACGACCTCTACGCCCGCATCCTCCGCCACGGCGAGCGCCGGCTCGATCCCGTCGATGGTATCGTGGTCCGCGATGCCGACTGCATAGAGCCCCCGACGAGCCGCCTCGTAGACGGTCTCCTCCGGCGTGAGGGTGCCGTCGGACGCGGTAGTATGAACGTGTAGATCGGCGCGCTGGCGGTCCCGCATCGGGATACCTCGGTAGTCAGGAGTCAGGATTCGGAAGTCGGAAGCGACACTCTCCTCGCCCCATTGTAGCAGGAGCAGCCGACATGGACAAGCATCGGCCCCGCCGGGTCTGCGGCGAACCGAAATCCTTCCGACCCCTGACCCCCTGCTCCTGAATCCTCTCCCGCCGATTGACACGTAAGGGTGCTTATGTTATGCTCGTTTTGGGGATATACCACCAGTCCTCACCGAAAGGAGCCTTTCACCTTGTCAGCAACCAAGCCAGGATCGTTTGCTTTTGTGCTGCATTCACACATACCATACGTGCTGTCGCATGGACGCTGGCCGCACGGCACCAACTGGCTGCACGAGGTGGCGGCGTCCTCCTACGTCCCCCTGCTGGACGCGCTCTACGCCCTCGCCGAGGAAGGATGCTCGCCGAAGATCACCATCGGCATCACGCCGGTCCTCGCCGAGCAGCTTGCGGACGAGTCGTTCAAGTTCGAGTTCCAGGCATACCTCCGCGAGCAGATCAAGGCCGCCACCAACGACAAGCGGGCCTTCACCCGCCTGAACGACGAGGGCCGCGCCCGGATGGCGGAGTACTGGCACGATTTCTACTCCGGCATCCTGGATCGGTTCAGGAAGCGCTACAAGAAGTCGCTCGTCCGCGCGTTTGCCGCCCTGCAGGACGCGGGCCACATCGAGATCATCACAAGCTCCGCGACGCACGGCTACTCGCCGCTGCTCTCCCAGGACCTCAGCATCGAGGCGCAGGTGAAGCAGGGGGTGGCCACCTACGAGCGGCATTTCGGCCGGAAGCCGAGCGGGTACTGGCTGCCTGAGTGCGCCTACCGCCCGGCATATCGATGGTCGGCCCCGCTCCAGCCGAAGGGATGCGCGATCGAGCCCTACGACCGCAAGGGGGTCGAGGAGTTCCTCGCCGAGAACGGCCTGCGGTACTTCTTCGCCGAGTCGCACCTCCTCCACGGCGGCGAGACTCGCGGCGTCTACATCGACAGGTTCGGCGCGCTGGAGAAGCTCTGGGAGCGGTTCAGCGTCCAATACGACGTGACGCCGGACAAGACCCCGTACGTGCCGTACCTCGTCGAGACCCGACCGGATGCTTCCGCGGCGATGCAGAGCGGTGCCTCCGATGGACCAACCGCATCGCCCGTCGCCGTGTTCTTCCGCGACGACGCGACCGGGCAGCAGGTCTGGAGCCGCTCGATGGGCTATCCAGGCGACGAGTGGTATCTGGAGTTCCACAAGAAGCACACCCCCGGCGGGCTGAAGTATTGGCGCGTGACCGGGCCGAACGCCGATTTGGGCGATAAGCTCGTCTACGATGCGTCGAAGGCCGAGGAGAGAATCCGCAGTCACGCTGATCACTTTGTCCATCTTGCCGCTCAGATCTTGAACAGCCATGAACAGCACGCGGGGCAGCCGGGGATCATCTGCGCGCCCTACGACACGGAGCTCTTCGGCCACTGGTGGTTCGAGGGGACCCGCTGGATCTACCACGTCCTGAAGGGGATGGCGGCGAACCCCGAGATCCGGACGGTCACCTGCTCCGAGTACCTGCAGGAGAACCCGCCGACCGCGAGCATCGCGATCCCCGAGGGCTCGTGGGGCGAGGGCGGCTTCCACTACATGTGGCTGAATCAGCAGACAGAGTGGACGTGGGGCTGCGTCTACGAGGCCGAGATGGAGATGAAGGAACTGGCGTCGAAGTACTGCGGCAATGCGGACGTGCTCCCGCTCCTGAAGCAGGCGGCGCGCGAGCTTCTTCTGCTCCAGTCGTCCGACTGGCAGTTCAGCATCTCTACGTCCACATCGAAGGACTACGGCGAGGCGCGGCTGACCGACCACTTCAAGAGCTTCCAGAAGCTCGCCGGCCTGATCCGCAAGAAGGCGTCCGGCGTCAAGATCGACGAGAAGGACTGGGACGCCTACAAGGTCTGCGAGGAGCGCGACTGCCTCTTCGCGGACGTCGATCCCTCCTGGTGGGCGGGCGGATAGCATCTCACTTCTACCATCGCCCTTCCATACATGCCGTCCCTTCGACAGGCTCAGGCCACGGGCACGCCCAGCCCTGCCCCAGTCTCTTGGTGCCACGGAACCCGCCAGTCCTGAGTAGCGAAGCGTATCGAAGGACGGTCGCGGCTAGTCAGAGGTATGGTGGAGCCAGGCCGCCCTTCGATACGTCCTGAACTCGCCACACCTCGTGCTCTCCCCACTCATTCGACATGGAGTTCAGGACTACTCAGGGCTGACGGGGTGGGTTTTCCGGGACATAGAACGCCTGCACCCGCCCCATCCAAGCCCATCCTGAGCTTGGCTCACGCTCAGGAGCCCGTCCGCCGATCTTCCGCTGCTAGCAGCGGATCTTCCATTGCTAGCAGCGGAACTTTCATTGCTAGCAGCGGAACCTTCGCTGCCGGCATATGAACCCCCGCGGCCAAGTACCCTAAAGAGCCTATACTGCCACAGCTATAATATGGTTAATCCGGCGCATGAAAGGAGGTGCTAATATGTCCAGGGATTACATTCCCTCAGGTGATACCGAGTTCACCCCATGGGTGGCGAACTTCCTGTCATACGTTCAGGCCCACACGGCCGAACTCGGTCTCGAGGCTGACGACGTCGATCCGCTCGTGATGCAGCAGACCAACTGGAACTTCGCCTACGGCGAGCATATGACCGCCCAGGCGACGGCCAGAAGCAAGCGCGAGCAGAAAGACACCATGCGCGATATACTCGAATCGAGCATTCGCGCGCTCGTGGCCAGGCTCCAGGCGAGCCCGCTCGTGGATGATGCGATCCGGGAGGCCATGGGGATCACCGTTCGGGGCGGCGTGCACGTCGCGTCCGCCGAGCCGATGACTCATCCCATCGGCTGGGTGGACATCAACGAGCGTCTCCGGCACACCGTGAACTTCCGCAACAACAGCGGAACGACCGGCACGGCCAAGCCCGCAGGCACGACCGGCTGCGAGGTCTGGGTGAAGATCGGTGATACTCCGCCGACCGGCCCGAGCGAACTGCGGTTCCTGGGGGTTGCGACCCGGACTCCGTACACCGTGATCCACGACGAGGCGGATGCCGGGAAGATGGCTCACTACATGCTCAGATGGTTGAGCACTCGCGGCGAGCCGGGCCCCTGGTCCGAGACCGTCTCCGCGACGATCGCGGCCTAACGCACCACCCCGAGGGGCGTTCTCTCCGGGGCGCCCCTCGGAGACTTGTAGCCGACCAGGATGCAGGAAAGCGTTACTCCAACAAAGAAACCTTTCATGAGGCAGGATTGCGCTGTACTACGATCATGGCCTGCGCACATTCCGCAAACGCGGGACCACAAACCGGATTCATCGAATGGGGTGAGACCATATGGTGACTGGGATGGAACGCATAGTATGTCCCTCCTGTGGGACGAACAACTTCCCACAAAGTCCGGTCCGCTGGAAGTGCGGCAAACCTCTCCGTAAACGAGCGTAGAATTCGGGGGCCATGCCTAGTCGTCCGCAAGCGCAGGCGCCCCATAGGACCGCACCTCCACCACCTGCACCCGGTGTCCAGAGCCAACCGACCTCCTGCACTGTCTGCAACCTCGCAGCTTTGCCTGGGGAAGAGATATGCCCTCGTTGCGGCGTGCCCCTACTGCCCGGGCGGTACCCGGATATGCTGCTTATCCATCTTGACCATCTCCACAAGGACCCACTGGTCAAGCTGATGTGGGACACGAGGGATAAGAAAGCCACGGAGACACAGATCATCAAGTTCCTGAAGGACCAGGGATACCCTATCGAGAGGCATAGCCTCTACCCCCAGATCATTGATGCCAGGGGAGACGGCCCGTATGTCAACTGCAACCATCTGAATCACGATACTCCCAAGAAACGGCTAGAGTGTAAGCAGAGAGAGGCGGCAAAGCTTGCTGTTAGGACGATACGTCATCATTTCGGCTTCTTGGAACGGTTGCAGATGTGGGCAGAGGGCGGCGTAACCCATGCCATGTGGGGCTGTAATGAGCGGCATCATCCCGCCTGCCCATTGTGCCGGAACAGGGAAGGGATGCTCATACCCGCATCGTCGCGCTTTGTTACGATTCTGCACCCCGGATGCAACTGCTCTTTGGAGCCAATGGACATGATGGCGGAGCAACGTATCAAGAAGGTCTTGGCTTATCTGGGCAAGATGTACCCGGAGCGCGCATCTACAGTCGAACGCAATCTTACCAGATGCGGTGTTCGAGGTCTAGGTGGCACTAGATCAGCGACGATGGGCTGCGGCGTGTACGTGCTTCCGGCGATTTTGCTCCCTGTCATCGTCAGTCTGCTCCTACGCTGAGTACCTGAGCTGGTACGATGTTGGTTCCCGGGATTCCGTATCGGTGTCCTCTGCCAGTGATCAATGCAATCGATCAGGAGTTGCGACACGCGCTGCAGGTTGGCTACTCACTTCCTGCTCAGCGCCTTGTCGATCCGGCGGTCGAGTTCCCTGCAGGTATCCGGCACGGAGCGCTTGCCGAGCCACATGAGGTCCATGACCTCGGTGGTGACGTTGCCCATTTCGAGGTACTTCGGCGTGAAGGGGAGCGGGCGGCCGTGCTCGATCTCGCCGATGAAGACCGATTCGCCGTCGGGAGGCGGGGTGAGATACTCCTTCGAGCGGGCGACCGACTTCCGCGCAGGCGTGGAGAAGTCCGAGCCGACCATGATCGCCTGCCCCTCCGGGCCGGTCAGGAACTTGATGTAGCGCCAGGCCGCCTCCTTGTTCCGGCTCTTCGAGGGGATGCAGAGCGCCGACCCGTAGGCGTTGTTCGCCCGGAACTTCCCCTTCGGGAGCGGCGCGACATCCCACCGGAAGCGCGTCACCTTCGAGAGCGTCGGCACGTCCCAGTGGCCGCCGAACATCATGGCGACCTTGCCCGTCATGAACATCTCGTAGCCGCCCATGTCCGCCAGTTCGCCGGGCCGCGTGGTCACGTGGTGCTTGAACCGGAGATCGACGAGCCACTGGAGCGCTTCGATCACCTCCGGCGTGTTCATCGTGCTGCGCGTCGGACGGTGGGGGTCATCGACCACCTCGCCGCCGTTCTGCCAGACGAAGTGCCGCCAGTCGCCGATGAGCGTGCCGAACTGGTCGATCCGCCCGTCCTCATCGAAGTCGAATGTGAGCGCCTTCGCCGCCCGGAGGTAGTCGTCCCGCGTCCAACCCTGTTTCGGGTAGGGCGCGCCGGCCTCGTCGAAGAGGTCCCTGTTGTAGAAGACGACGCCGATAGCGATGTCGTTTGGGAGGCCGTAGATGTCGCCCCGCCAACGGTATGAGTCGAGGGCACGAGGGTAGAAGTCGGGGAGGTCGAGGTCGCCGTCGCGCTCGATGTAGGGCTGGAGGTTCTCCAGGGCGCCGCTGTCCACGAACTTCGGGAAGCGGCTCGACTCCATGAAGATGACGTCCGGCGCGACCCCGGCGGCGGTCATGGTCTGGAATTTGTCCCAGTACTGGGCGTAGGGGAGGTTCTCGAAGCGCACCTTGATGTCCGGGTTCAGGCGCATGAACTCCTTCGTGGCCTTCCGCCAGACCTCGAGCTGATCGGGCGTCGCGCGGGTGAGGTAGACGATCTCCGTCGTCCCCTGCCCCGTTCGCTGCCGACCGCAGCCGGAGAGGAGCGCGACGCCGATGATGAGTGCAAGTATGGAGAGCCTTCTCACGAGCGAAGCCTCCGTAACGAGCAACGAGTAACGAGTAAGGGGCAACAGGTCTCCCTTACTCATCACTCCTTACTCGTTAGCCCTACGTCCCTCGCAGGATGGCGAGCCGCTCCTGCAGCTTCTCGCGCTTCTCGGTGAGTTCCTGCGCGATGCGGCGCTCCTTCTCGACGACGGCCGGGGCGGCCTTCGAGAGGAACTGCTCATTGGAGAGCTTACCCGAACTGCGGGCGAGATCCTTCTCGACGCTCGCCAGTTCGTTCGTGATCCGCGCGATTTCCTTGTCCACGTCGATCAGCCCCGCGAGCGGGATGTAGACGTCTGCGACGGGCAGGTGGGCGGAGACGCACTTCGTCTCGCCGGTTGCGGGCGACTCGGCGGCGATGTCGAGCTTGCTCACCTTGGCGAGGATCTCGATGCTCGTCCGGCCGCTTCGGACGGCCTCCCCGGCGTCGTCGGTCTTGGGAACGAGCGCGCACTCGACCTTCTTGTCGGGCGTGATGCCGCTCTCCGCGCGAAGGTTGCGGATCGACCGGACGATCTCCATGATGGCGCTCACCTGCGCCTCCGCGGATGCGTCACGGAGCGAGTCGTCGGACTTCGGGTACTCGGCGATCATGATGCTCTCGCCCTCGTGCGGGATCGACTGCCAGATCTGCTCGGTGATGAACGGCATGATCGGGTGCAGCAGGCGCATCGAGGTCTCGAGCACATGCCAGAGCACCCACTTCACGGCGGCGCCGTCGTCGCCGCGGAGCCTGGGCTTCGCCATCTCGATGTACCAGTCCGCATATTCGTTCCAGAGGAACTCGTAGAGCGCACGGGCCGCATCGTCCATATCGTACCCACCGAGGCCGGTGTTGACGGAGGCGATCGTATCCTGCAGGCGGCTGAGGATCCATCTGTCCTCCAGCGTGAGCTTCACCGCCGGAGGAGCCTCGGGGATGGCGTGACCCGTCTCCTCCAAGCCGAGGAGCACGAACCGCGAGATGTTCCATATCTTGTTGCTGAAGTAGCGGACCGACTCCACGCGGCCCTCGGAGAAGCGCATGTCCTGGTTCTTGCCGGTCTGCTGGATCAGCGCGAACCGGAGGGCATCGGCCCCGTACTTCTCGACGGTATCGAGCGGATCGACTCCGGTGCCGAGCGACTTGCTCATGCGGCGGCCTTCCTCGTTCAGCACCGTCGCGTAGATGTAGACATCGTGGAACGGGATCTGCTTGCGGAAGTACAGGCTCGTCATGATCATCCGCGAGACCCAGAGGTAGATGATGTCGCGGGCGGTGACCAGCACGGACGTCGGGTAGAAGTACTCGAGCTCCGGCGTCTCCTTCGGCCAGCCCATCGTGGCGAACGGCCAGAGCGCCGACGAGAACCAGGTGTCGAGCACATCGGGGTCCTGCTCCAGGTTGCACGAGCCGCACTTCCTGCACGCCTCCGCCTGAGTCTTGGCGGCGGTGTACTCCCCGCAGTCGAGGCACTTCCAGACCGGGATGCGATGCCCCCACCAGAGCTGGCGGGAGATGCACCAGTCGCGGATGTTCTCCATCCAGTTGATGTAGGTCTCCGCGTAGCGCTCGGGGACGAAGCGGACCTCGCCGCTCTTCACGACGTCGATGGCGGGCTTGGCGATCTCGGTCATCTTCGCGAACCACTGCTCGGAGAGGAGCGGCTCGATCGTCGAACCGCACCGGGCGCACGTGCCGACGGAGTGCACGTAGTCCTCCTCGCGCACGAGCAGGTCGTTGGCGCGCAGTTCCTCGATGATCGCCTCCCGCGCGGCATAGCGGTCCATGCCGGCGAATCGTCCGGCCTCCTCGGTCATCGAGCCGTCGGTACCGATGACGATGATCTGCGGGAGGTTGTGGCGCATGCCGATCTCGAAGTCGTTCAGATCGTGGGCGGGCGTCACCTTGACCGCGCCGGTGCCGAACTCGGGATCGACGTGGGCATCGGCGACGATGGGTATCGCACGGCCCATGATCGGCAGGATCGCGTTCTTGCCGATCACGCCGGTGTAGCGCTGATCGTCAGGGTTGACGGCGATGGCTGTATCGCCGAGCATCGTCTCGGGACGCGTAGTGGCGACCGTGATGACCCCGGAGCCGTCCTCCAGCGGGTAGTCGATGTGCCAGAGGTGGCCGGCGACCTCCTCGTACTCCACCTCGATGTCCGAGATGGCGGTCTGGCAGCGCGGGCACCAGTTGATGACGCGGGCGCCTCGGTAGATCAAGCCGGCGTCGAACCAGCGGACGAACTCTTCCAGGACGGCGTCGACGTAGCCCTCATCCATCGTGAAGCGCAGGCGGTCCCAGTCGAAGCCGTATCCCATGCGCTTGAACTGGTTGAGGATCGTGCTGCCGTATTCCTCCCGCCACTGCCAGACGCGGTCGATGAACTTCTCACGGCCGAGGTCGTGGCGGGTCAGTCCCTCCCTGGCAAGCTGCTGCTCGACCTTGTTCTGGGTCGCGATGCCGGCGTGGTCGGTGCCGGGGAGAATGAGGGTGTTGAACCCCTGCATCCTCTTCCAGCGGCCGAGGACGTCCTGAATCGTGTAGCAAAGCGCGTGGCCGATGTGGAGCGAGCCGGTGATGTTCGGCGGTGGAATGGTGATCGAGTACATCGGCTTCGACGGGTCTACCTCCGCGTGGAAGTAGCCCTTGTTCATCCAGTACTCGTACCACTTCGGCTCAACGGCCTGCGGGTCGTAGACTTTCGGTAATGTATCGTACGTGCTCATGAGTGCTCTCCTATGGAATATTGGAGTATTGGAGCGCTGGAGTGATGGAGTTGTGGGGAAACCCAGTACTCCATCACTCCACAAAAAAAACCAAGGCTCCCATCGTCTCATAAGGACGAAAGGAGCCTTTCGTGGTACCACCTTAGTTCGGGACAGGCGATGCCTGTCCCCTCGAATGGCTGTAACGGGCGTTCCCGGCCGGGCCTACTGATCGTTCAGCCCGGCAGCTCGTGGGCGACGTTCGGAGATCCGTACCCGGGTGGCTCGCACCATGCGCCACCTTCTCTGAAGAGCCGGTGTCCCCTACTCCTCCCATTCAATGCTTTTCGGCGTTTTCAGTTCTTCAGCGTCTCAGCGATTCTTGCCGTTGCCGTTCTGAAGCGCAATCTTCAGCACCTCGTCGGCATGCTCGACCGGCTTGAACGTCAGTTCTTCCTTGACGTACGCCGGGATCTCCTCGAGGTCCTTGAGGTTCTCCTTCGGCATGATGATCGTCCGAATGCCGGCTCGATGGGCGGCAAGTACCTTCTCTTTCAACCCGCCGATCGGTAATACCTTCCCGCGGAGGGTGATTTCTCCGGTCATCGCGACATCGCGCTTCACGGGACGCTTCGTGAGCGCCGACGCGAGCGCGGTTGCGATGGTTATACCCGCGGACGGACCATCCTTCGGCACAGAGCCGGCCGGCACGTGGATGTGGATGTCCATCTTGTTCGAGAAGTCCTCATCGATCTTCAGCGATTCGGCCTTCGACCGCACGTACGTCAGGGCCGCCTGGGCCGATTCCTTCATGACGTCGCCGAGTTGGCCGGTAAGCATCAGCTTGCCGCTCTCCGCGCGCATGAGGCCGACCTCGATGCTGATGATGTCCCCGCCGAACTCAGTGTATGCAAGCCCGGTCGCTGCGCCGACCTCATCCTTCTCCTCCGCCATGCCGTAGTGGAACTTCGGCTGGCCGAGGTACTCCTTCACCTTCTTGGCGGTGACCCTCGTGACACCCTTCTTGCCCTCGGCGACTTCCTTTGCCACCTTGCGGCAGATAGTAGCAATCTCGCGCTCGAGGTTGCGCACGCCGGCCTCGCGGGTGTACTCGCGGATGACCCGCCGGAGCGCGCTCTCTTCGAACTTGATCTTGCTCGGCGCCAGCCCGTGGTCCTTCGTCTGCTTCGGCACGAGGAAGAGTTGCGCGATTTGCAACTTCTCATCCTCGATGTAGCCGGCGAACGGGATGACCTCCATACGGTCTCTGAGCGGCGCCGGAATCGTGTCGAGCACGTTGGCGGTCGTGATGAACATCACGTCCGACAGGTCGAACGGCACTTCCAGGTAGTGATCGCTGAACGCCGTGTTCTGCTCAGGATCGAGCGCCTCCAGGAGGGCCGCCGACGGATCGCCGCGGAAGTCCTGGCCGACCTTGTCGATCTCATCGAGCATGAAGACCGGGTTGTTCGAGCCGCTCTGTTTGATGCCCTGGATGATGCGCCCGGGCATGGAGCCGATATATGTCCGCCGATGGCCTCTGACCTCGGCCTCGTCACGGATGCCGCCGAGCGACACGCGGATGAACTTGCGGCCAAGCGCCCTGGCGATGGATCGGCCGATAGATGTCTTGCCGACTCCCGGAGGCCCCACAAAGCAGAGGATCGGACCCTTCATCTGGCCGGAAAGCTGCTTGACCGCCAGGAACTCAAGAATACGCTCCTTCGCTTTCGCAAGGCCAAAGTGATCGGCGTCGAGCACCTTGGCTGACTCAGCGATGTCGATGCTGTCCTCGGTGTTCACGTTCCAGGGCAGAGAGACAAGCCAGTCGAGGTAGTTGCGCACCACGACGCCTTCCGGAGCGGCATACGGCATCTTCTCCAGCCGGTCGAGCTCTTTGTTGGCGCGCTCCTGCACCTCTTCGGGCATCCCGGCCTGCTCGATGCGGGTTCGGTACTCCTCAATCTCGCCGTAGCGCTCGTCGCGCTCGCCGAGCTCCTGCTGGATCGCCTTCATCTGCTCGCGGAGGATGAACTCGCGCTGAGTGTCGCCCATCTCCTTCTCGACCCGATTGCGGATGCTCCGCTGGATCTCGAGGATCTCGGTCTCCTTCTTGAGGAGGATGCTCAACTTCTCCAGCCGGTCCTTAGCCGAGATGGTCTCCAGGATATCCTGCTTCGACTCGACGCGAAGAGGAAGGTAGGGCGTGATGCTGTCCGCAAGGCGTCCCGGCTCGCTGATATTGATGATGTTGACCAGCGCCTCGGGCGGGATCGAGCGGCCGATGTTCACGATCTGCTCGAACTGCGACACCACGCTCCGCATGAGGGCCTCGACCTCGATGGTCGCCTCCTCGATGCTGGGCAGCGTCTCCACCTTTGCGAGGAAGTACGGGTCGGTCTGTGTGTATCCGACTATTCGGACGCGCTCGACTCCCTCGAGAACAACACGTACCGTACCGTCGGGGACCTTCATGATCTGCATGACCTCGGCCACGAGGCCGACCGAATAGATGTCTTCCGGCTCCGGATCGTCGGTGGTAACTTGCTTCTGAGCTACGAGGAGTATGAACCTCTGCCGGGCCATCGCCTCATCGAGCGCGCGCACGGATTTCTCGCGGCCGACGAACAGGGGAAACACCATGTGGGGGAAGTAGACTGCGTCGCGTATCGGAAGGAGGGGTATCTCCTCCGGCAGGTCGTTGACCAACTGGTCTACGGTAGTCTCAATCTCGGGCTCAGGCGTTGTGGCCTCCCGGGCTTTAGTCTGAGACTTGGCCATGCGTTATGTCACCTTTCTCCGTGAAAGCATCAGTGCAGACGATTCGGAGCCGGCGGTGAATTCCAGGGGTTGGTATCCACCGCCGGCCCAACAACCATTCAGAAGGTTAGGACGCGGCTTTGAGCTCGTCCACGGTGAGGGTCGGCTCTTTGCCTTCGAGGATGACGTCGGCGTCGATGACGCACTTCGTGACGCCCGGGGTCGAGGGGATCTCGTACATGATGTTCATCATGACTTCCTCGATAATCGCCCGGAGCGCACGCGCGCCGATGCTGCGCTTCATCGCCTCCGCGGCGATTGCTTCCAGAGCATCGTCCGTTACGACGAGTTCGACGCCGTCATACTCGAAGAACTTCTGGTACTGCTTTATCAGCGCGTTCCTCGGCTCGACCAGGATCCGCACCAGCGCTGACTGGTCAAGCGCCTCGAGCGTGCCGATCACCGGCAGCCTGCCGATGAACTCGGGGATGAACCCGAACTTCAGCAGGTCCTCCGGCATGACCTCCGCGAGCAGATCGCCGGGTTGGCGCTCCGACTTGCTCTCGACCTTCGCGCGGAAACCCATGCTCTGCGTGCTCAGCCTGCGCTCGATGATGCTCTCCAGCCCGTCGAATGCGCCGCCACAGATGAAGAGCACGTTGGTCGTGTCGATCTGCACGTACTCTTGCTGTGGGTGCTTTCGTCCGCCCTGAGGCGGCACGTTTGCCGTGGTGCCTTCGAGTATCTTCAGAAGCGCCTGCTGGACGCCCTCGCCGGATACGTCCCTGGTGATCGACGGATTCTCAGCCTTGCGCGTGATCTTGTCGATCTCGTCGATGTAGACGATGCCGCGCTGAGCGTTTCTGACCGTCGCCTGAATGCTCTCGCCGGTATCTGCAGCCTGCAAGAGCTTCAGGAGGATGTTTTCGACATCCTCACCGACGTATCCTGCCTCGGTAAGCGAGGTAGCGTCGGCGATTGCGAACGGCACGTTCAGGATCTTGGCCAGCGTCTGTGCGAGGAGCGTCTTGCCGCAGCCGGTGGGACCGATGAGCATGATGTTGCTCTTCTGCAGCTCGACATCATGGCAGGGCGTGTTGACGCGCTTGAAGTGGTTATACACCGCAACGCTCAACGTGCGCTTTGCCTTCTCCTGACCAACTACATACTGACTCAGTATGCGGTAGATCTCCTTGGGCTTCGGCACGGAGCTTAGCGGCGAGAAGTCGTCGTGTACCTTCGCCGCTTCACTCTTGATCGTGTCGTTGCATAGCTCCAGACAGTCGAGGCATATACCGCCGTACACGCCGACTATCAGCTTCTTGACTTGCTCTCTGCTTCTGCCGCATAAGGCGCAGCGCTGATCATTGCGATCGAATCCGACCCTCGCCAAGTGTTGTTACCCCCCGGTGTTTGCTATAGACTATCTGTTCTCTCTCTGGATCACTCCGTCGATCAGGCCGTACTGACAGGCTTCGGTCGCCGACATGAAGTAATCTCTGTCCGTATCCTTTTCTACCTGTTCCACAGTTTGACCTGTATGTTTGGAGAGAATCTCCTGGAGCAGCGCTTTGTATCTCAGAACTTCCCTCGCCTGTATGTCGATATCCGACGGGGTGCCCTGGAACCCGGCGCTGCCCTGGTGGATCATGATCCGTGCGTTCGGCAGAGCATATCGCTTGCCTTTCGCTCCGCCGGCGAGAAGCACGGCCCCCATGCTGGCCGCCTGACCGACGCAGATTGTCGCCACGTCGGGCTTGACAAGCTGCATGGTATCGTAGATAGCCAGGCCGGCTGTTACCAGTCCGCCCGGGCTGTTGATGTAGAACTCGATATCCTTATCCGGGTCTTCCTTCTCCAGGAAGAGCAACTGTGCGATAATCAGGTTTGCTATGTCGTCGTCCACCGGAGTGCCAAGGAACACGATGCGTTCCTTGAGAAGGCGGGAGTAAATGTCGTACGCACGCTCTCCCCTGGCCGACTGCTCGACGACCATCGGTATCAATGCCATTCGTTACTTTTCTCCTTCTCTAAGTGAGACAGCAGCCTGTCCCACATAGTCAGTTGCGAGCCTGGCATGCGGGCCATTGCGGCCCACACTATAGATTATGTGCTATCCTTGCCGCTTTCTCCACTCTTGATCTTGGATACTGACTTCAGAAATTCGGTGATCTTCTCGTCCAGCATCGCATTTCCGAGACCCTCACGACCGCCTCGCGGTTCGAGATAGGCCTCGACAGCCTCGCGACTCGCCTTCGCTTCTTCAGCCATGTTATCGATCCTCGCGTCCACTTCCTCGTCGCTGACGGCAAGGTTCTCCTTCTCCGCCAGTTCGCCGAGGACCAGCCCTGTGGTGATGCGGCGAGAGATCGCCTCGTTCAGTTCATTCATGAACTCCTCACGAGTCCTGCCGATCGCCTCTAGATACTGCTTGAGGGTCCGGCCTTCCTTCTCCAGATCCTCCCGAAGGTGCTCGAGGTAGTGAGCCACTCGCGCCTTCTGCATCACATCCGGGAAGCAGACCTTCGACCTGGAGACGATCTCATCGATGATCTTATTCTCGACTTCGCGATCGGCGGCCGCATTCAGGGCCTCCATTATGTTCGCGCGGATGTCCGCTCTCAGATCGTCGAGAGTCTTATACTCGCCGATGCTCTGGGCGAACTCATCGTTCAGCTCGGGAAGCTTCACCTCGCGGATGCTCTCGACCTTGATGGTGTAGTCGACCCTCTTGCCGGCAAGGTTCTCGTCGGGGATACCCGTCGGATACTCGACCGTGAAGCTCTTCTCGTCACCTATGTTCATGCCGATGACGTTGTCATCGAACTCGGGCAGATTCGCGCCGATCCGAATGAGAGTGCGTCTCGGCTCGGCGGGCTCCTCGCCCTCGATCGTCGCCTTCAACTCGGCCAGCAGGATGTCGCCAGACTGCACGGGGCGTCCCTCCACCTGCTCGATCGGAGCGCGGCTCTCCTGCAGACGCTTCAACTCCGCCTCTACATCCTCGTCGGGCACCGTGACGTCGGCGCGCTCGACCTCGATGCCCTTGTACTCGCCCAGCTCGACCGTAGGGGCAAGGGGTACATCCGCCTTGAAGATGAACGGCTGCTCATCCTCCAGTTGGACAATATCGATCTCGGGATCGGCGTAGGGCTCGATCTTGTTCTCCTCGAGTGCCTTCGCGTATGCATCGGGAAGCAGTTCGTCCAGCATGTAGCGGCGGACCGATTCCGGGGATACGTGTCGTTCGAGGATGGCTCTCGGGGCCTTGCCTTTGCGGAAGCCGGGGACTGCGGTGTGCTTCCCCAGTTCCTTGTAGACCTTGTCCTTGGCGGTGATGACCTGCTCGGCCGGCACCTCTATGTTCAACTCGACTTGACACGGGCTTTTCCGCTCGACGGTTACCTGCATGATCTCTGGCTCCTTATGTGTGGCCTTCATGAAAACGCCCCGCCGCAGTGTGTCAAGGGCGGCGAGGCGAACTATAAGCAGTACAAAGTATCAAGTACAGCTTACAAAGACTCGGCCGGGCTTTGCAGTCCGCTGTGCTCTTTGTACTCGGTACTCGATACTTTGTACTTGAACGTGGAGCGGGAGACGGGACTCGAACCCGCGACATCCACCTTGGCAAGGTGGCGTTCTACCACTGAACCACTCCCGCATATGTAACTGTTTCGCCCCGACTCTAGCGGGACCCGGCCTTCACGGTTTCCGGGTTGGTGGGCGAGAGGAGAGTTGAACTCCTACGCCTTGCGGCACTAGATCCTAAGTCTAGCGTGTCTGCCATTCCACCACTCGCCCGTATTCCCGATCAGCCGGTGGCAAGTGCAGCGTCGGCATCCGCCGACTCCGACTCAGCTATGTTAAGGGATGGTGGATCGTGAAGGACTCGAACCTTCGGCCCGCTGATTAAGAGTCAGCTGCTCTACCAACTGAGCTAACGATCCAGAACCTTGTGTGTTCCCAAAACCATGCAGATTATACCTGCTCTGCCGTGGTTTGTCAACCCTGAAACTTCGACGACTTTCAAGGAAAATGGCGCGGCTGGAGGGACTCGAACCCCCAACCCTCAGTTCCGAAGACTGATGCTCTATCCGTTGAGCTACAGCCGCGAATCACACGTTATACTATAGCATCCCCGGGCAGGATTGTCAATGCGCGCGAGAGCCACGCAAGGATCAGGAGTGCAACGTGGGGACCGCGATCACCGCGGGGTCGGTGAGGATTTCGACCAGCGCGGGCCGATCGGAGCTGAGGGCTTCGCTGAGTCCGTCGTGGAGATCGTCGACCTCCTCCACCCTGATCCCCAACCCGCCGCATCCTGTAGCGTATTCGGCGAAGTCCGGATTCACCAGCGAATGCACCCTTGCAGGGAGACCTGCCTCGAGCGCCTCGCCGGTGACTCGCAGGTAGGCGTTGTTGTTGAAGACAACCACAGTGATCGGGAGGTCATACTTCACCGCGGTAGTGAAATCGGCCATCGACATAGCGAATCCTCCATCGCCGCAGATGGCGATGCACTGGCGGTCAGGATACTCGAGTTGAGCGGCAAGCGCCGCCGGCAGAGCGAATCCCATGCTGGCGAGATGCGACGATATCAAGGTGCGCTGACGCGTCGCCTTGAAGTACTGCATGTACCAGTACGTCACGTCCCCGATGTCCACTCCTATCACGGCATCCGCAGCGACGACATCGGACAGGGCTTCGGCAACGGCGCGTGGATGCACCCTGCCGAGATACGACCGCACTTCCGGGTCGAGAGCGGAGATGCATTCGGCTCGCACCTCCGCCGCTCGCTTCTCCCAGTCAGTCGCCCCGATGTCGGGCAGATACCCGATCAGCTCACGGACCGTGAGAGCGATGTCCCCCTCCAAGGCTGTGGAGATCGGCAGATCCTCCGCGAAGTCGAGCGGATTGGGGTTGATCTGAATCGTCGGCACTTTGGGCACCAGGCGCTGTTCGACGATATCCGCTCCGACCAGTAATGCGATATCGGCCTCCCGGAAGACGTCCGTCGAGCAGGTGAGGCCGAGACGTCCGAGCACTCCGAGAGAGTGCTCGCCGTGTTCGTCCACGAGACCTTTCGCGGGAGGAGTGGTGGCGATCGGGGCGTGGAGAACGCGAGACAGCTCCGAGACCTCGTCTCTCGCCTCCCACGCAGCCTTGCCCGCCAGTATCACCGGCCTCCCGGCTGCCCGTATCTGCTCCGCCGCGCGAGCGATCCCATCGGCCGGCGCCGGTCCCGGACCGGGCACGAGATCATCGATCTGCTTCGGAGCTCCGATGTAGCCTTCAGACTGCAGGTCTCTTGGTATGCTGATGTGCGCGACCCCGCGCCTGAGGAGCGCCTGGCGCATAGCGCGAACCAGGACCTCCCGAAGCTGTTCGGGGGATTGGAGCATCTCGTTGTAGACGGTCACCGCGGAGAAGACTCCGTACTGGTCGATCTCCTGGAATGCGTTTGTGCCTACGGCTTCCTGTCGGACTTGACCAGTGATCGCCAGGACGGGGGACTGATCGTACGTGGCGTCGGCCATCCCGGTGATCAGGTTCGTGCTGCCCGCCCCGGTTATGGCAAAGCATACACCCAGCTTGCCGGTAAGCTTGCCATACGCCGATGCCATGAAGGCGGCAGTCGACTCGTGGCGCACGAGTATCAGGTCCACCTTATCCGAGTGCTCGATGGCTTCGGCAAATGCGAGTATCGAGCCCCCGGGTATACCATAAACGAAGCGGACGCCCCACGCCGCCAACTGCTCGACGAAGACGTCCGCAACCTTCTCTATCTCACGTTCGTCGGATGGAATCCTGATCTCCTTCCGTCTGGCTTCCACTGCTACACCGCGAGTGCCTTGTCGATCTTCGGCTGGTTAAAGCCGATGATGACCTCGTCGCCGATCTTGAGCACGGGGACGCCACGCTGGCCGGATAGATCGACCATCTCCTGGAGCTTATCTCGCTGCTCGGCGACGTTGTACTCCTCGTAGTTGATCCCTTTGGACTGAAGGTACTCCTTAGCCTTCCTGCACCACGGGCAGGTCGGAGTCGAGTACACCTTGATCTGTTTCTCAGCCATATTCATGCCTCCATATCAGTCTGTCCTGCCGTCCGCCCGTTCGACGCAGACTCCGATTCGAGCCTGCTCTGAAGGTGGTCGATATCCCGCTGCAATACGTAGTTCAGGACTATCCTGAGAACTACGATCGCGGACAGTATCCCTATCCGGTACCAAGTCGGCGATACCACCGTCTCCAGCAGATCGGCTCCTACTTCCAGTTCAAGACCCAGGACCAGTGCGCGAGCCAGGGATATGCGCACGTGTTCGTAGTGAAACGGACGTTCACGCGCCCGCCTGGCGCCGAGGAGGGCCGTGTACGCGGCGACAATCGAGCCGTGTCCGATGACGATCACGGCGAGCACCTCGATGCCGACTGATACGATACGGACGAACTCCTCGATCAGCACCGGAGACACGCTCTGTTACTTCTCTCCCCGGAGCACGAGCAGCGATCGGCAGCTATCTCGTACATACCCAACCCCTGCGCGGTTCAAACTCAAGCGTAAGAGCAGTGTCAACTCCTCGGCATCTCGGCGAGCTGCAATGTCTTCGTGAGCCTGCTGCCGTTTCTCAGCACCACCAGCGTCAGCCGTTCCCCTACTGCAGCCTCCCGAATGAACCTCTGGAGTTGTGCGGCATTCTCGAGCCGTCGGCCGTTTAGGGTAACAATGATATCCCCCCGGCGGATGTCAGCCCGCGCCGCGGGACTCCCCTCAGCTACCGACCCCACCACAACACCGTAGGCGACCGGAAGGCCATACGCCGATGCCATCTCGCTGGTAACCTCGCTGTAGCCGATACCGATCCACGGAACCACTATCCGTCCGGTCTGGACAACGTCCCTGACCGCCCGCCTCGCTATGTTGATCGGTACCGCAAAGCCGAGCCCGCCACCGCCGGACTGCGAACCGACCACCGCCGTGTTCACGCCGATCACTCTGCCGCAGCTATCCAGGAGAGGACCGCCGCTGTTTCCCGGGTTGATCGCTGCGTCGGTCTGTATCAGATCCATCAGCGACGTACCGCCTCCGGGTATGACTCGATTCAGCGCGCTCACGACCCCGGTAGTGACCGTCCGCTCGAACCCCAGGGGATTCCCGATCGCGATGGCGTCCTGGCCGGCTCTCAGACCGTCCGAATCGCCGAATGGCACGACCGGCAGATTGCTGCCCGATACTCGCAGAACGGCGATGTCGATCCGCGGATCGGAACCCAGGACCCTTGCAGTCACCGTTCGCCCTCCGGCCAGCACCACATCGATGCGGTCGGCATCCTCTATCACGTGAGCGTTGGTGACGATCAGGCCGTCCCTGCTCACTATGAATCCTGAGCCGAGACCCTGACGCCTGTCAGGCCTTCCGCCGCCGCGAACCTCCATGTTTAGTACACTGACAACCGCGGGACCGACAGTCCTTGCTACCTGGATGACGTTCGTCTCATTCCCGCACAACCCGCTCGGCCCCGGTTGGACCGCCGGACGCGCCGTGCCGACATCCGACTGACCATTCGCTATGCTCCCGTTCCTGCAGCCCAGGATCAGGCCCGCTATCAATCCGAGGAAGAACAGGACGGCCATTCCGGCCATCATCGCCCTTCTGCTCACCTCGATGCTCCGGTCTGTCCTCATTGTCTGAGCCTCCTTACTCCGCTGCGGCCTGGGACTACCTCGATGGGCTGCATCACGCGGCCATTCTGAGCTTTTCCAGCTCGGACCGCATCATCGCAAAGTCCGCGAGCATCTGCTCCTCGATGCTGCGTCTATCCTCACCCCGCAGTCTGAGAACGTAGGCAGGGTGGTACGTCGCGGTCGTCAGTCTCCCCTCACGGCCTTCGTGCCATCTTCCCCTGCCCTCTCCGATCCGGAAATCCTTCGATATCAGTGCTTGAGCCGGGGCAGCGCCCAGACACATGACCAGGTCCGGGTTCACGAAATGGTAGGTCGCCGATGTCCAGATATCGCATGCACGGATCTCCGTGGTCCTCGGGGCACGATTGCGGAGCTTGTCGTCCTCTCTCCTGGTCGGCCTGCAGCGCACGATGTTGGTCACCCAGAGCGTCTCTCGATCCAGGCCGGCCTCCTCCAGGAGTCTGTCGAGGTACTTGCCCGCCTTGCCGACGAACGGGCGAGCCGCCTCGTCTTCCTCCCGGCCCGGACCCTCGCCCACGATCATCGCCCGCGCATCGGAGGGACCCTCGCCGAATACCACGTGGGTGCGGCCGTAGCACAAATCACATCGGCAGCAGACCAGCGCCTCCGCCCGCACCTCCTCGATGTTGTTCCAGTGAATGGTGTCCGCCATCGATGCCTGCTCTGACCGCCTACACCTCGACGCCCGCCGCACGCCGGACCGCTAACGGAGCCTGCTCGAGCTCGACTTCCGGGAAGCCGTTCACAGCCTCGTGGTCGATCCACAGGAACTCGCAGCACGCGTGCATCGCCGATGGCGCATCGAAGAATCCCCGCCGAGCCCAGGAGTCTGACTGCGGATCATACGAGACCTCCGCCGCCAGCACCGGCGCAACTCCCGCCTCGGACGGCAGAGGGATCGATCCGTGCCGGAAGTGGACCGAGGGTTCTCTCTGCTGAAGCCAGCTAGGCAGGAAGTCCATCCCGGGCATGCTCATCTGCAGACCGGAGAGATCGACGGCCTCGCAGAAGAACACGCGCATCCGCAGTTCCGCCAGATCGCGATCGATACGGTTCGCCAGGAAAAGACGGCCGGCGTTCAATGCGCCGAGGATGATGCCGACATCATCAGCGTTGTACGTGTACTCATTGGCCAGTGGTGTCGGCGAGTACGTGCCGGAGATCTCCCACCACTGGCTCTCCATGAAGTTGAAGATCCTGGTCGCGCACTCAGCGTACGTCTTCAGCCTCGTTACACGGAAGGCGTCCGCCAGCGCGCTGAGAGTGGCAGCGGCGTCCACCAGAGTGTCGCCGACGGTCTCGGACTTGTCCTCGGCCCTGACGAGGTTGTCCGCGAACTCCCTCAGCAGCCAGAGCGCCCGGGCCCGCAGGTCTTGCGCCTGAGTGCCGGCAGCGTACCAGATCAGTGCGCGCACCGCCAGTGCCTGTGCCAGAATCGGGTTCAAAGAGGTTGTGACGAGGTCATTCTTGTGGTCGGAGATGAGTTGGAACAACTCATCCGACATGTCGCCGAATCGCCTGGCCGCAGCCTGGTCGTGGTATATGGAATACTTGCTCGGATTGCTAAGCAGTTGCATCAGATCAGAGCACGCCCACAGCATGCATATTTGATCTTCGAGGTTCGTCGCGGGAATAACCACGGTGACGCTGCCCGGCTCCGCGGCGGTGATGAAGAGACCCTGATCGTTCCGCAGGTTGTTGAATGCGAAATCGCACTGCTGTTGGGCCAGCGCGCAGAGAAGGGTCCTGTTGATCTTCCACTCGTTCTGAAGCTCTTCGTCTATCCCCTGGGCGCCGACCGGGATCGACAGCCACTTCGCGCATTCCACCTCCTGGAGGATCGTCCATCCCTGGGTCTGCGGAACGAACGTCCTGTCGAAGGTGGCGGGATCCCACCGCCATGTGGTGAAATCGCGTGTACTGAACTGCCCCATGAGCTTCGGATCGCCGCTCTTGAAGATCGCCTTCAGCGGCATCGCGCCTCGAACCGGCGGCTGATCGCGAGTGACTCCGATCCGTCGAAAAAGCTTGTCGGCCTCATCATCACTGAGCGCCATCCCCATCCCGGAGCCCATCGTAAGGCTGATCGTGTTCAGGATCGAGTACCACGTAGCCTGTTCCTTCGTAGTGTTTATGTCGATGCTGCACCCTGTCTCGGACTCCGCTCCACGCTCGAACTGCTCGATATCTACATTGCGCTCCTCCATATGGTCCTCCTCATGCTGGAAGTTGAGATCTCCGAACGCAGATGATCCCGGAGATACACCTGACAGATACCCGGCGCACACACCGCAGAAAACGATTTCGACGCCGCGACCGCCCCTACCAGATGTACTTCGTGCCCAAGACCAGGTGGTGATCCGTCGTCCCATCGAAGCGGTCAAGGTCATGCAGCAACTCGTACCGAACGAACACATCGATGCCGCTCAGGAACTCGACGCCTACCTCGATGAAGTAGTCGGTGAAGCCGTCCCTATCGGGGTTGCCCGACTCAGTGACATGGTGGACCCACGCGGAGGCATAAAGCTGCCGGTCGCTTATGCTGCCAAGACTCGTTGCGGAACCAACGGCAAAATCCCAGTCGTAATCGACCGCGCTGCGGTTGGCATACTTGCCGACCCGCAGGAGTATTGCAGGTTCATCGCTGATGCGGTATCGGAATCCGTACAACTCGTAGCTCTCGTCGATCCCATCCGAGCTGTCTACATCATGGAAGGACTGATGCTTGACGAAGAGACTGTAGCGCTGGTCATCGACTGGCGAGATGTATCCTGCTTCGAGGGTGTATACTACGCGTCTCGGCTCGAAATCCGTTAGTTTCGGGTTCGTGATCCAGGTGAGCACATCGCCGAAGAAGTATATGTCTCCGCCTTTCACATCTCCGATATCGAACGTCGCGCCGAGGTTGCCCACGCTGTCATACAGGTCGCTTCCACCCAAGACCCCGAACATGGCCTTCCCACGCACCATCTTCTCCGCGACCAGCGGCACCGGTTCGGTCCAGTCCGTCTGGGCGCTGGTGCATTGAGCCGGTTGTGACAGTGCGGCCATACTTGCGGCCAGAGCGATCAGAACGACCGCTTGCCTAGCGATGCAGTCCCTCATGCCGGTACTTCTCCTTGTCGCCGGCGCGCCAGAGCGTTACGGAGGCGGTGCGAGATGCACCTGATTGACTTTGAACTTCACCGCCGCGTGAATCGGGAATCCGGGCGCCTCGTTGCGCATCGAGGCGACAAGATCGTAGTCAGTGTCGTCCGTCACGTAGCATACGTCACCATCGAGGGTATACGCCTCGAAGCCGCCGAATCGGTCGGACACGAGCATGGTCGCGGGAGAGCAATCCCTGATAGCCTCGTCTATGCCGGTAGCGCCGGTGACCGGGGCGGCGATCATATCGTCGTCCATGACTCGAACGTAGTAGAGCGGGAACACCCGCGGCTTGTCACCATCTACTACGAGGGGTATGTAGTGGTCCGTTGCGTTCATCTCGATGATCTGCTTCACGCGCTCAGTAGTTCGCATCAGTAGTCCCACCCTTTCCATAGCAGCGCCGAGAGCTCTCCTCACGTTGCTACCCAGATCGTTTCGCCGAAAAACGCAGCTACGACACGCACACACTGCGCACGAACGCATGCGGTGACTGCCAGGGACCAATAGGTCGGACGACAGGTGCAGACATGGACGGCGGTCCCGCAACTAGTACGGTTTAGTTTCAGAGAGAAGTGTGTATAAACCTTACGAACACCGGCAAAATGCCGGCCTTGACACGAGATGCAGGGCAGAAACCCTTGAGTTTGTTCCGTGGGTTTGACATGCTCAGCCATAGGAGAGGAGGTACCTTACATGCATGCAAGGATTACCGGATTGCTTCTAGTACTGCTCGTGATGACACTGCCGGCCTTCGGCGCCCAGAGCTTCATCGGGAGTTACAGCGGCAACATCATCACACCGGATGCAGTCATTACGCCTACGGGGAGCTGGGAGTTGTCCTTCCACGATTTCATCGACGTGCTGGGCAACAACGAGGATCTCACTTCGGTCGGCGCGATCTACGGACTCGCGGAGAATCTCGAAGTCGGAGTCACCTTCCTGAACAATGACCAGAGCGATCTGGCTATCAGCGGGAAGCTGCGAATCGTACAGGAGACCGCGACCGTCCCGGCGGTCATCGTCGGGGTATTCGATGCAACCGGCACTGCTGACATCATCGATGACGATCCCGGTTTCTACCTGGCCCTCAGCAAGAACGTCACTCCGTTCGCAACGGACATTGCGGATCAGCCGTCCAGACCCCTGCGCCTGACGATCGGGTTCGGCTCAGGGCTCTTCGACGGCATATTCGCCGGGTTGGACTGGACGCTTGAGGAGCGCCTGAGCCTGATGCTCGAATACCTCAACCAGGGCTCCTTCCAGAACGGCAGCGAGGTCAATGCCGGCATCCGATATGCGTGGACGAATACCCTGCGCCTGGATGCCGCGACCATCGACTTCGAGGACTTCGCATTCGGTCTGACGTTCGCCAGCCGCTTCCAGTAAGACTGAATGCGCGTTCTAGTCGCAACCGACGGGTCCGAATGCTCATACGCGGCGACCCGCGATTTTCTTGCGATCGCGGGTCCCGCTCGTCACCACGTGACGATTCTCTACGTCATGCCTATGCTGGCCGTCGGACGGTCCCCCGGGTATCTCCAATCCGAACTCGAACGAGAGGGCGTGACGGCGCTCAGCACCGTGAGCGCCCTGTTCCATCACGCCGGCATCTCCGCCGAGACCCAGATCCGACAGGGCGTGCCGGCGGAAGCGATCCTGGAAGTAGCACGGGACGGTGATTTCGACCTCATCGTGATCGGCCGGAGAGGCATCGGCGGAATGAGAGAACTGCTTCTCGGAAGCGTCAGCCGCACAATCGTGCAGAAGGCCCCCTGCTCCGTGCTGGTGGGCGGACCCCGATCGGAGCGGTGATCCCATGCGACTCGCCATCCTCGGCCCACCGGGCTCCGGCAAGACCACGCAGGCGGATATCCTGTCAAGGGTGTTCGGCCTGCGCCACATCTACATGGGCGACCTCCTCCGGCGGGAATCCGAGTCCGAGTCGCCCATCGCGGAGACCATCCGGCGCCACCTTGCCCTCGGCGAGCTTGTCCCGGAGGACATCGTCATCGCCGTGCTCGCGCGAGAGATTGCCGACGCCGAAGACGACTACATCCTCGATGGCGCGCCCCGGACTCTGGCACAGGCGCTGGGACTCCAGATGATCCTGTCGGAGCAGGGCGAATCACTCGATGCCGTTATCTCGCTCGAGGTGAGCAACGACGAACTGGTCCGCAGACTGACCGCTCGCGGCCGGACTGACGACAGACCCGGCCTGATCCTCCGTCGAGTCGAGATCTTTCACCGGGAGACGGATCCCGTGATCCGACTCTACGAGGAGCAGGGACTCCTCATCCGCGTCTCCGGTGAGGGCTCACCGGCATCCGTCGCAGACCGGATACTCCACCAACTCCACCAGCGTTTCTCCACGAAGACCGCCTAGTGCCTCGACCCACTCCCGGTAAGGCATGCGAACGTGCCACAGAGGCGTCGTTCCGGCAGGTTCAAGTCTCCCAAGCACGGGTAAATATGGGCTGGATGACACCGGGTGTCCCGATCGCGGACGATCCGGCTGCGGACCATATCCAGGGGGTGAACAAGATGAAGCGCAGACTCCGCCCGGCATGTTTCCTGGTCCTGGCACTGATGCTGCTCGTGATGGGCAATGCCATGTGCGCCAGGACCGTTGTCATACAAGTAAGCGATGAGGTCGATCTGAAGGATGTCAAGGCAACTACGGTATCGGGTCAGACGTTCCTGCCCGTGCGCCAGGTTGCTGAGGCAATGGGAGCGAAAGTAACGTGGGATGAGAAGGCCGGCTTGCTCACCATCTCGGGGGAATCCGGCACTGCGGTATTGAAGCTGGGAGATACCGCCGCCACCATCAACGGCACGAAGGTATCATTTCCCGTTTCGCCGTTCCTCTTTCGCGACAGGTTCTTTGCGCCGCTGGATTTCTACCAGCGCTTCTTCAACATGGGGCTGATATGGGATCCCCTGCGCCAGGCCTACAGATGGGTATGGATACTCCCACCCGCCCCATATCCGACTCCGCCCGTCATATTCGGGCCGGGGAGCGACACAGGCAGGACGGAGACTTACCCTGCCCCCGAGCAGGCGGAGGCAAGGCGCGTGGTCGCTGAGTTGGTCAGAGTACGGCCGTCGCGCACAAATCCGACCATCGTCGTATCCATCGGGAACCGGACGGCCACATATGCGGTTGCCCGCGATGCCACGATACTTCGCGGCAGAGTCGGCGGCCGATCCATTGAGGTGCCACTCGCGGAACTGCGTCCTGGAGACCGCGTCACCCTCCAACTGAACGATGCGGGCGTGGTGACGTCGCTCCGCGCTCAGTATCAGGAGGTGCGGGGCGCCGTGCAATCGATCTCCGACGGACGGATCGCACTGGACACCGGACGAACGCTCAAGACCACCGAACGCACGCGAGTGGTGCTCCCAGGGAACACCAGAGGCCGCATCGAGGACTTGATGGCGGGTGATACGGTTATCGCCGGCGTGAGCCCGATCAGCGGTGACACATTTCTGATCGCCGTCCAGCGGCCCACGCGGCCCGGACAGGACCGACAGCAGACGAATGTGATCCTGAACACGTACGGCCCGATGGCCGTCGGCGACATCCTGAGAGTGACCTTCCTGGCATCGGCCGGGGGACAGGCATCACTGACCATCCCCGGACTCCTTGACAGCGCGCCGATGGCCGAAACGTCACCGGGGACATATCAGGCGGACTACACCGTCAAGCCGGGCGACATACTCGCCCAGCCGGTGAGGATCACATTCGTCCGTCCCGATGGCGCTCGATTCGAGACGGTATCGTCCAGACCCGTGGTGATCGCAACCGACTCAGCGTATCTGCCCAGGATAACTTCGCCGACGACGGGACAGATCATCAGCAGCCCTATCGTCGTCACCGGATTGGCCAGGCCGGGGTCGCGCGTTCAGGTATCCGTCGAATTCCGAAGGGACATTGCGGGGGTCATGCCGATCGAGGGACTGAGTGACATACAGGTAGTACGCGCGGATGACGATGGAGTGTGGAAGACCGACCCACTCGCCGCTACCGCGCCCTTCCACGATCTGATCACGGACATCCCGATCGATTTCGGCGTACTGAACGACCTGTACGAATTCGAGGAGTATCCGACAGTCTACGTCATCACAGCAACGGAGATCGGGCCGGATGAGACGCCTGTCTCCTCCTACACGGTGGAGACGCTAAAGGGACGCGGCACGGAGGTAGGCCTGTAAGAGGATAACCGCCACCCGGCGCAGGATAGTATAGCAGTCTGGCAGGCGATGGTCAGGTGAGCCGGCCTCACCCGTCCGTCGCCTGCAGCGCTTAGCCGATACTCTCCGGGAGACGCACATCATGCGCACGCTTAGGCTTATCTACAGGTTCCTCCGCGACGTATACACGGAGTTCGCACAGGATAACGGCAGTCTCGTTGCCACAGCCATGGCTTTCTTCGGACTCCTGTCACTGGTCCCTCTCCTGCTCTTGGCGATAGGCGTCCTGGGATACGTCATCGGGTCGGAGCGAGCGTTTCTGGAAGTGGAAGGGCTTCTCAGGGACTACTTCCCCGTCGGAACCGAGGAACTGCGCGAGAACCTCGATGCGATCCGGCGAACATCCGGGGTTGTCAGCGGAATCGGTCTCCTCGGGTTGTTGTGGACCGGCAGCAACATTTTCGTGATACTTCAGCAGGCCATGAACATCGCTCTCGATGTGAAAGACAAGCTTAGCTTCTGGAAAGTGAGGGCTCGCGCGATAGTGATCGTTGTCGTCGCAGGGTTTCTCTTCGCGCTCTCGATCGGGATCACGTGGTTCATCACTGCGATCAGGGCTTATGATATCCAAGTCTGGGGAATCACGACCAACAAGCTGGATCCACTCTTGGACGTCCTCACCACCTTGATCCCGCTGATCATCTCGCTCGTCATGTTCTTCCTGATCTACAAGTACCTGCCGACTATCGACATGGGTTTCACCGGCCCGCTGATCGCGGGAGTCTCCGCAGGACTGCTCTTCGAACTCGCTAAGTGGGTCTTCGGCTGGTATGCCACCAACTTCGGCAATTTCACGGCGGTCTACGGCTCGATAGGCGGCGTGATCGTCCTGATTCTGTGGATCTACTACGTGTCCACCATTACGGTCGTGGGCGCGGAGGTTGCATCAGTCTACCGAAAGCACGAGCGCGGAGGGGAACAAGGAGGAAGCTCCGGAGGATGACCAGAGCGCACACACAGGGAGTTCCGTACTGGGCGCCGATCGTGTTCATCGCCCTCTCCCTGCTGGTGCTCTATTGGTTTTGGAACGTCCTGGTGATCTTCCTCATCGCGGCCTTCCTAGCCTTCATCCTGCACCCGATTGTCGATCTGCTCGACCGGCGACTCCCTCGGGTGGCATCAATCCTCATCGTATTCCTCGCCATCGCCTCTTTGCTGACACTCACGGGTATACTGCTCGTTCCTCTGATCACCGGCCAGTTTCGCGGGTTCATTGAGTCTGTTCCAGAGTTGATCAACCAGGGACGAGAGTTGTTCGGCCGCGTCCAAACGGGCTATTTCGCGCTCCCACCGACCTGGCAGTCGCTCGTGAACAACGCGCTCGTCCAGTTGCAGGATCTCGCGGGAGCGCTGACCCAGGTGGCGATCCCGGCGGTGTTTCAGTTGATCGTCTCGTTGCTGACGTTGGTGGTCGTGCCCGTCCTGACGTTCTTTATGCTCCTCGACTACAAGGGCTACGGGAGGATGATACTCGCTCTGATGCCGGTGCACGCCCGACCGTCGATCGCCGACCTGATGCGGCAACTCGATGAGGCGCTCTGGGCCTTCATACGTGGCGAATCCCTGCTGATGCTCTCTGTCGGAGTGGCGACGAGTATCGGGCTCTATCTGGTGGGCATGCCCTATCCGATCGTGTTCGGTGTCATAGCCGGCCTGCTGGAGGTGATCCCGAACTTCGGGCCGACGGTCACCTTCCTCATCGTGACGACAGTGGCCCTGCTATTCTCTCCGTTCCTTGCCCTGAAGGCCGGCGCGGTTGCGATAGTCGTCCAACTGCTCGAGAACTCACTCCTAGCCCCGGTGGTACTCGCAACAGCGGTGGATCTCGATCCGGTCACGGTTGCCCTGGCGGTCTTCGTCGGCGCGGCGCTTGCCGGACCGCTCGGCGTACTGGTATCGATTCCGCTGGCGGTTATGATCAAGGTCATCCTCATCTACTTCTACGCCCAGGGGACTGACATAGTGCCGCCGAAGAAGCGGTGCAGGTCCGAGACATGCGAGTGAGGAACGGCACATGAGCCGGAGCGACGATGAGAAGCGAGAGCTGACACAGGAAGAGGAAGACTCCCTTCTGGAAACGATTGTCGGACTCCTCGACATCCCGATGCTGCTGCTCGCACTCGTGATGCTCGTCCTCATCATCATCGAGTTCACGCTCACGCTCACCCCGAGGCAGTCACAGATCGTCTACCTGATCCAGACGTTGATCTGGGCCTCATTCGTACTCGAGTACGTGCTCCGCGTCTTCATCGCACGGGACCGACTGCGCTATATCAAGAGCCACTGGTTCGATGCGCTTGTCGTACTCGTACCGTTCATGCGGATATTCCTCGTTTTCCGGGCAATACGAGCGATCCGCGTCCTGAGGGTAATCAACCCTTCGGCGCTGGCACGCACCTTCTTCACGACACGCCGCACATTCCGGCGTCTGGCTGTCACACTTGGGCGGTCGGGCTTCCAGTACGTGTTTCTGACGACGGTGATAGTGGTGATCCTCTCAGCGACAGGCATGTATCTGCTCGAAAGGAATGCCGTAGGGGCGAACATCACGACGTTCGGCGATGCCCTCTGGTACGTAATCGGCCTCGTCACCACTGTGGGGAATGAGGTCTATCCGGTGACAGTCGAGGGACGCGCGCTGGCGGTGATATTGATGATCTACGGAGTGGGGATCTTCGGCTACCTGGCGGGAACTCTTGCCTCGTACTTCATCCACACCGAGGAACCGGAGATCACCACTCTTCCCGAGGAGTCTGCCTCGGACGAACGGCGCTGACTCAGCGAGAGGCCGTCGACTCCCGCCTCTCCGCAAGCTCGTTCTTCAGATCGCCGACTTCCTGCTCCAAGTGACGCACCCGGTCCAGGATGCACTCGAACGCCTTGGTAACGGGATCCGGCAGATCGTGCTGCTCGAGGTCGATCTCTCGCACCACCTTCTGCCCGTCGCGGTACGTGACCCGACCGGGAACGCCGACGACCACCGAATTGGGCGGCACCTCGTGGACGACGACCGATCCGGCGCCGATCCTGCTGTTGTCTCCTACCTTGAACGGACCGAGCACCTTGGCGCCCGCGCCGATGACGACGTTGTCGCCAATCGTCGGGTGGCGCTTCTCCTTCCGCCAACTCGTTCCGCCGAGCGTGACACCGTGGTACAGAGTGACGTTCTCACCGATCTCAGCCGTCTCGCCGATGACGACGCCCATGCCGTGATCGATGAAGAACCCAGGGCCGATCGTAGCGCCGGGATGGATCTCAATGCCCGTCAGGAAACGTCCGGCCTGAGAGACCATGCGCGCGGCGAGCTTCAGATTGTGCTTCCACAGCCAATGTGCGAGCCGATGGGTGAAGAGCACATGGAAGCCGGGGTAACAGGTGAGGACCTCGAGTGTGCCGCGGCATGCGGGATCTCGCTCCTTGACGGCTTGTATGTCTTTTTTCAGGGTATCGAACATAAGGTCACTCACCTCCCGGGAGGGCGTTGGGTATCATGTGTTGGGTGTCAGGGAACTCGGACCCAACGCCTCACACTTCAAAAGCCTCTCTCCCGCCTCAACTCCGCCAGGAGGTCGCACGCCTTGGCGACCAATGCCTGGTTCTCGGGCAGGTTGTTCCACAGGCTCGCTCCGGACGGATGCGGCAGTGGGATTACCACACTCGACCAGCCATCGAGCTGCTTATCGAACCGCTTGCCGACGCATTCCGACAGCTTCATGTCACCAAGGATGATGCCGATAGCAAGCTGACCGACCGGAATCACCAACTCAGGCTTGATGATACGCAGTTCGCGCTCGAAGAACGGCATGCAGGCCGCGATCTCGTCCTTGCCCGGCTTTCTGTCACCCTTGCCGCTCGGACTCGGACCGGGGTAGCACTTGGTGATCGAGGTCATGTACGTCTTCGAGCGAAACTCCTCTTCCTCGAATCCCGCCTGTGCCATCCACTCGAAGAGCCTCTTCCGACCGTTGCCCCTGCCGAACGGCCTTGCCTCCGGCCCGAACGGCTTCGCGGGGGCCTGCCCGACAAGCATGATCCGGCTGCCCGCCTGTCCCGCATAACGATGCGGTCCGTTGTCGGGAAGCGGGCAGATCCGGCATGTGTTCATCTCCCGGTGCAACTGCTCCAGGAGCACTGCGTTCGAGGTCAAACTACTTCCGCGTTTCTAACGGGTAAAGAGGTGTACCCGACTCTATTCCGCCATGCGGCTTGACGGCATGCCGACGTTCTCCACCTTTGTGACGCCGGGCACCTTCTGCTTCAAAATGCGCTCGACGCCCATCTGGAGCGTCATCTGCGACATCGGACATCCCGCACACGCGCCGACGAGCTTCACGCTCACCACACCGGTCTCCTCATCAACGCCCGCCAACTCGATGTCCCCGCCGTCTGCCTGCAGAGCGGGACGTACTTCGTTCAGAGCTTCCTCAACCTGTTCCTTCATCGATATCCTCCTAGGGGAAATGGGAGTAATGAGTATCGCGAGCCCATAACTCGGACACTCCACTACTCCATGTACTTCTCTTTCTTCAGATCGAGACCTTTGCCGGTGGTCTTCTTCAGGTAATCGTCGATCGCCGACTGGATCGCCTCCTCGGCAAGGACCGAGCAGTGCATCTTCACCGCGGGAAGTCCTCCGAGCGCCTCCGCGACGGCCTTGTTGCTGAGTTGAAGGGCCTCCTCCACGGTCTTGCCCTTGATCAGTTCCGTAGCCATGCTGCTGGTGGCAATCGCCGCCCCACAGCCGAAGGTCTTGAACTTCACATCCGTGATGATATCATCCTCGACTTTGATGTACATCTTCATGATGTCGCCGCAGACCGGGTTGCCGACGCTGCCGATCCCATCCGCATCGGGAATCTCCCCGACGTTCCGCGGATTCATGAAATGCTCCATTACTTTGTCGCTGTACTGAGTGTTGCTCATTGCTCTCCTCCTGCGAGACCCGGGGCGAGTCTCCGGTCTACGTCTCGTTGATCGGCTTGCCGGTTGCAGCCCGATACACCTCGTTGATGACACACTCCGGCAGATGATCGCTGCCGCAGTGCGAACAGCTCTCAAGCGCGCCGTGCGCATCCTCAACTGCGGAGACTATGAAGCTCTCGAGATATCCGATAAACGCCTCCCGATCGGCGAGTTCCATCCGCTGGAGAATCCGGGAGAGACCGGCGATACGCTCCACCCTGATGCTCTCTACCAACCGGCGCCCGTCATCGGTCAGGCGGATCTCGGAGAGCCTCCGGTCCTTCTGGTTCTCTGAGCGCGATACAAGTCCGCGCTTGACGAGACGGTCCGTAAGCTGGCTCGCGGCGGAGTACGTCATGCACAGCCCGTGTGCGATCTCGCTCACGGAGCATACTCCATGCTGGTAGAGATACTGCAACCCCTGCGCCAGTCCGGGCGTCACATCTCCGCCGACTTCCTTGAGCGGCCGGATGGTTATCGTCCGGTGCAGGATCTCCGCGAAGAGATCCAGCACGTGCTCGGCATACGCCGCGGACGCCTTCCCGTTCATGTGTGATTTACCCGTCATGGCTTCCATCGTGGTTCCCCGAGACGCCGAAATCGGTTAACGTTCTTATTGATTAAGTTACTTAACTTATACCCGGATTTGCAGAGTTTGTCAACATCGGCGAGGTGTTTTTTCGGAGCGTGGAGGCTTGCCTGATACCGGCACACTCAAGACGGGCCCGCCAGTCGGCGACTGACAGGCCCGTCTTGCATCAATAGATGGTGTTTTGTGGGAGCGGTTTCCCAGCCGCGAATGCCCGCGCAACACCACGAATTCGGGGATCGGAATCCCCTCCTACAGGGCGGAGTCCGATCTATGAGATACGCTCTAGGAACCCGGAGCCTTGGGAGGCGCGGGGGCACTCGGAGGTCCGCCTGGGGGAGGACCAACCGGGCCGCGGCGAGGGAAAGTCTGCCAGAACTTGGTTCTCTGCTCGGGGGTGAGCATCTCTTCGAACTTGAGCCACATCGTAAGCTCGGCCTGCAGAACGTCCGCCTCCTGCTTGCTGATCTGAGCAGCGAGGGTGCGTACCTTCTCAGGGTTTGTCGGCTCTGCCTTCAACTCGGCGATGAGGTCGCGGATCGCAGACCCTGTGCCCATGATCTGCTTCATCTTCGCGTCGAGGGCGCCCACCATCTCCGTGGCCTGCTTCTTCTGCTGCTCTGTGAACTGAAGCTCCTCACCGAGTCTCTGCATCATCATGGCGGGCGGCGGACTCAGCAACCTAACGGGACACGTCATAGCGTCCATACTCGGACGCATCTGGTCCGGCGGGCCCGGCCTGCTGTTGCGCCCCTGGTTCTGCGCCTGGACCATCACTCCGATTGCCAGGGCAAGAACACATATCAGCGCAAGCGAAAGTAGAACGACTCTCTTGCTGAACATGGGGAACTCATCCTTTCCGCAGAGGCCCATGCATGATGCCCCTGCTCATTGTGCACACTACAAGTTTACGGTCGATGCGCCTCTCTGGTTCCGGCGCAGAGGTGGAAGACGGGAATGAGATATCCCAGCCTCCCGTCCGGGCTACTTGCTAACGGGCGCTGCGGAGCCCCGGATCCTTGCGGCAGGACGCTCGGTCGTCGCGGCAGGGCGCTTTCCGACCTGACCGGGCTGCGCGGTCCGCAACTCCATGCCGCCCTGTCTCATCATGAGCGATTCGAACTGGGCCTGCTGCTCGGGTCTCAGGATCCCCCGGAATGCCATCCAGAAGTCGAACTCGGCATCCAGGATAGCCCGGTCGGCCTGAAGGACCGGCTCAGCGAGTCTCTGGAGTTCACCCTTCGTAACGGCCGGGTTTCTAAAGGCGGTCATGAACTCCTTGACCGCCGCCATCTTCCGCTCCCGGATAGGCTTGGTTGTATTTGCGAACTGGACGTAGAGCTGCTTGATCTGCTGTTTCTGCTGATCGGTGAGGCCGAGCTCGTTTGCCAGCCTCTGTACTACATGAGGACGCGGGGGAGCAAGCAGGGCCTGGAGGCTGCGCATCCGCGCTCGAACGCGCTCGCGAGCCTGGCCGGTAGCCGCTCCGACCGACTGGCCGGGCTGAGCCTGCTTCCGCTCCTGCATCTTCTGCTGCAGCATCTGACGCTGCTGGGCTGAGAGTTGGCGCTTTGCAGGCGCCTGGGTCTGTGCGTAGGCAGCGATCCCCATTACGAAGACGCACGCCACCGCTGCTGCGACAACCTTTCTGCACTTCTTGAACATGACTATCACGCTCCTCGAATAGCGATCATCGGGCTTGCCGATGCTGGGGAAGCTCGCTTGGGTTTTCTGAGCGTGTAGACGCGGCCGCTCACGTTATGTTCATTTGACTTTCCGCGCCGTTGAGGGTGCCAGGGCGCTTGTGCTACAATTGGCCGACCGCGGACCAACGTGACACTCCGGAGGACGGCATGACAAAGCGTGAACCAGATTTCGAGCAGTTTCTCAAGGTACTGACGAGGAACGGCAGACCGGATCACCTGCCGTTCTATGAGCATATCGCAAGCGCCGGTTTCATCGCGCGCCGAACCGGCGTCCCGTTCGACCGGATCGGCCCCGACGACGAGCGCTACTGGCCGACTTACGTGGACTTCTGGCTCGGCATGGGCTATGACTGCGTCCCAATGGAGATCGGTCTGAATTGCCCGCTCCCCGGCGGTCACGGGAAGCTCTCCGAGGGCAGCGAAGCATGGGCCGTCATCCGGTCTACCGAGGACTTCGAGAAGTACCCGTGGCCGGATGTGTCGAATCCGATCGACTTCAGCCATTTCGAGAAGGTCGCCGGGCTTCTCCCGGACGGCGCGAGAATCGTCGGCGGCGTCTGCGCGGGCCCCTACGAATGGGTCTCGAAGATGATGGGCACGATCGGCCTCTCCTACGCCATCGCGGATGATATCGAACTCGTAGACCTCATGTTCGAGAAGATCGGCAGCCTCCACCACAGCGCCAACCGGCAGCTTGCCACCATGGACTGCATCGGCGCGCTCCGCCAGGGTGACGACCTCGGGTTCAAGACATCGACGTTCCTCAGCCCTGAGTATCTCCGCCGCTGGGTCTTCCCGATCTACAAGAAGATGGTCGACGAAGCGCACAGTGCCGGGAAGCCGTTCATACTCCACTCCTGCGGCAACCTCGCTGAGGTATACAACGACATCATCGATGACTGTGGGATCGACGCCAAACACTCCTTCGAGGACGCGATCATGCCGGTCGCGGAGTTCAAGCGCCGGTATGGGGACCGCGTAACCGCACTCGGCGGCCTCGATGTAGACGTGATCTGCCGCAGTTCGGAGGACGATCTGCGGGCTTACGCCCGAAAGGCGATCGAGGAGTGCTTCGTTGACGGATTCTGGGCACTCGGCACAGGGAACTCTCTCACGGACTACATGCCCGTCGAGAACTACCTGATCGTCCTTGATGAGGGGATGAAGGCAACGAGCGCAGGGGCGTAGGAGCGTATCGGAGATCGAGTCCACCTCTGCAGGAGAGCGGCTACCCGGCGGCGTATTGGGAGTTGAGGTCAGTCCCAGAGGAAGACACGCACAGGACTGATTTCGCAAGGCCACCATCCGATCTTCCGCTCGCGCGCATGCGAGCGGGCAATATCTGCACGGCTCCCTACCGTGCCAAGGAGGATGGATCATGAAGATCGTCACCTGCATCGTACTCTGCCTCGTGCTGGTGGCACTGGTCGCTGTCGGACCCTCGTTTGCCATCCGCATCTACCTCAATCCCAGCGATCAGATCCACAACACGAGCCCCGACGGCACCTACAACGAGTCCTACGCTTGCCGCGACGTCGCATGGCGTTTGGCAAACAAGCTGGGCAACCGCGGCTTCGAGGTCTGGAACTCAGACGGCGCATCGATGTCCGCCTCGTGCAGCGCCGCAAACTCCTGGCCCGCCGACAGGTTCGTCTCGATCCACACGAACGCGATGGGCGGCGGATGGACAACCGCACATGGCACGATGTCGCTCTACTACCAGTCGTCCGGCGGCTGGGTCGATACCGTAGGCCGAGATCTGGCGATCCGGTGCACCAACAAGTGCGTCGAGAAGTTCAGCGCCTACGGACGAGGCTACAACCGCGGCAACTACGCCGACTATCCGTTCTATGGCTACAACCTCTACGTACTGGCGAACACAAACATGTCGGCCTGTCTGGTCGAAGGACTGTTCCACGACAACTGGGACGATGTGCAGCTTCTGAAGACCGATGCCGGCAAGGAGGCATACGCCCAGGCGCTCTACGAGGCGATCTGCGATCACTTCGGTTGGAGTTACAGCTCGACTCCCCCTAACGCGATGGCGTCGCCGTGCACGGTGGGGCGGAACCAGGACGGCCGCCTCGAGGTCTTCGCACGGGGCTACAACAACCAGATCTACCACAACTACCAGAACCCCGACCGTTCCTGGTCGGGCTGGACGAGCCTCGGCGGAGACATCCGGGATATCCCGGTAGTGGCGATGAACTCCGACGGGCGCTTGGAGGTATTCGCGCGTGGAGCCGACAACTCGGTTGTCCATTGCTGGCAGACGGCGCCGAATAGCGGATGGTCGCAGGTCTACAGCATGGGCGGCAACATCACCGGCGTCCCGGTCCTGGGCACACTCCCCGACGGACGTCTTGAGATGTTCGTGCGGTGGAGCAACGGAGCAGTCTACCACGCGTGGCAGACTCCTCCCAACGGCTGGTCCGGCTTCGCGAGCCTCGGAGGAAGCATTACCGATATCCCGGCGGTAGGACGCAACCAGGACGGCCGGATGGAGGTCTTTGCGCGAACCTCGAACGGCACGGTCTGGCACAACTACCATCTGACTCCCTACGGCTCGTGGTCGGGCTGGTATACGATGAACGGCAATATCTCGTATCAGCCCGTGGTCGCGATGAACAGCAACGGCACGCTGGAGTTGTTCGCGCGCGGCATCGACGGCACGATCTGCCACTGCTGGCAGACTGAGCCCAATGCGGGATGGTCGGCCTGGTACGGCATGGGCGGCAGTTCCGCGGGCGCTCCGGCGGTCGGCACGAATTCCGACGGCAGACTGGAGTTGTTCGTGCGCACACCGAGCGGCGAGATCCAGCATTGCTGGCAGGAGCCCTGGGGCGGCTGGTCCGCCTGGTGGGGAATGGGCAGCGGGTTCTCTAACCCACCCGCCGTAGGACAGAACTCCGACGGGCGACTCGAGCTCTTTGCCCGTGGGAATGACGGCATCATCTACCACTCGTGGCAGCAGCCCGACACTACCTGGTCGGCGTGGTATCCGCTCTAGACCACACTCTCTCGGAGTGCTCACCGCTACCAAAGCGGTGAGCACTCCGGCCCTTCGCCCGACCGCCCCACCCCTGATATCCCCTTGCCTCACGAGAGCCGATTCGGGTAAGATATAGCCCGTGAAGCCAATACTCGATGCCCGTAACCTGGAGAAGACCTTCAACCCCGAGGACAAGCCGGTGAGAGCGGTGCAGGATGTCTCGCTGCACATAGATGCAGGCGAGATCCTGGCCTTCCTCGGCCCAAACGGCGCGGGCAAGACCACCACTATCAAGATCATCGCAGGATTGGTGAAGCCGGACTCGGGGACCGTGTCCATCGATGGATGGGATCCCCATCGCGACGCTCGCGCCCTGCGCGAAGTCGGGGCCGTCCTGGAGGGCAACCGAAACACGTATTGGCGGTTCACCCCACAGGAGAATCTGGAATACTTCGGCGTGCTGCGCGGCCTGTCACGCACGCAGGCGCGAGCCAGGGTCGATGATCTGCTCGAACGCTTCGGTCTGACAGAGAAGCGCAACACGATCGTCCAACAGTTGTCCCGAGGCATGCAGCAGAAGCTGGCGATCGCCGTCGCACTGATCCACCGCCCAAAGCTCCTCCTCCTCGACGAGCCGACTCTCGGACTCGATGTCGAGGCGGCCGAGTCGGTCAAGCATCTCGTTCGGGAGATCGCGCAGGAGGGCCATTCCGTCCTGCTCACAACCCACCAACTGGACGTGGCAGAGCAGATCTCCGACCGCGTGGCAATCATCAGACACGGCGAGATCATCGCCGAGGAGCCGACGATGGACCTGATCGAGCGGTTCTCCGGCCAGTCATACATGATCGAGGCGATCGGAGAGTTGAGCGATAGTCAGCGTCAGAAGCTGGAGGCGCTCGGCGCAAAGGTAGACTCCGGCACGATCAGCTACCTCGGCTCCCCGGACGGCCTCTGGCAGGTGCTCGATGCCGTAAGGCCGCTTCCGATCATCAGGATCGAGAGGGATCAGGCGGACCTGACCGGGGTGTTCCTGAAGCTGGTGAGGGAGAGCAAGGATGCATAGGTTGTTTCTTGCGGAGTTCAAGCGAGCGTGGATCGAGTTCAAGCGCTATCCCGCAGAGGCTGCAACAGGGGTCCTGACGTTTGCAGCCGTATTCCTCGGGCTCTTCCTCGGGGCGAAGTACATGGCGGGCGGAACGATCCACTTCGGCACGCGTCTCGACGCGATCATCGTCGGGTACCTGCTCTGGACCTTCACGCTTATCGCGTTCGGCAACCTGGCCTGGATGGTGCAGACAGAGTCTCAGACGGGCACGCTGGAGCAAGTCTACCTATCACCTTTCGGCCCGAGAAAGGTCTTCCTAACCAGGGCGGTCGCGGGTCTGGCGTTCCAGATGCTCATTGTGGCGGGACTGCTTATCGTTGTTCTGCTGATCACTCAGCGGCGGCTTCATGTGACACTGACCGTCATTCCGCCGATTGCCACCATTGTCATGGGGAGCTACGGCCTCGGTTTCCTTCTCGGCGGGGTAGCATTGATCTTCAAGCGGGTCGGCAATATCCTGAACACATCTCAGTTCGCGGTGCTCTTCCTCGTGATGACGCCGGTCGAGTCGTGGACGGGCTACACTAAGATCGCAGGATACTTGCTTCCGCTCGTCCCGAGCGCGGGGATGCTCAGGGACATCATGGCTCGCGGCAGAGCGTTCGATCCTGCGGACTTTGCAATCGCGCTGGGAAACGCGATCGCCTACTTCGCACTCGGACTGCTGCTCTTCTCCATCGCGGACAGGTATGCGAGGAGCAAGGGAGTCATCGGAGGGTACTAAGCGGACAGAGCTTCGGCACCGATGCGCATGATGTCGTCCACTTGCCCCTTCGACTCGAACCCGATGACTATCGCATCGACGCATTCGAGGCCCAGCACGTAGCGAACCGACTTCTCGCGCTGATCCGCGATCGCTCCTTCGCCCAGGATCTTCATGCCCGTGATGCCCTTGCCCGCATTGTGAAGCTTCGTCAGCACCGGGACTACCTCCTCGGGCTTGGCGTCCATCTTCTCGCCGACGGGGTTGATGCGGCAGAACGCGCAATCGACCCAGGGATCCTCCGCCGCCTGCTTCATCACGTCCAGGCTGTGGATGGAGATGCCGTGCGCCCGGATGCGCTTCTTCTGCTTTGCGGCTTCGAGAGCATCCATCATCGGCCGCAACTGAGTCTGCCAGCGCGTATCCTGGACACAGTGGAGATGCAGTATGTCGATGTAGTCGGTATTCAGCTCGCGGAGGAAGCGATCGATGGTTTCGTCCGCGTCCTTGCTGGTACGAAACCATATCTTCGTCTCGATGACGTACTCCTCGCGCGGGATTCCCTTGAGCGATGCGCGGAGATAGGGATGAGTGCCGTAGATATCGGCGCAGTCGAAGTAGTTGATCCCCCGATCGAAGGCATGACGGATCATCCGGGCGAACTCCACAGTACCGAGCCGGGTCTGGTTCGACTGCTTGTTATACCCGACGGTGCCGGTGCCGACTCCCAGGTACGAGACCTTGATGCCGGTGCGCCCGAGCTCGACTCTGTCGGCGAGCGACTTGATGCGCGGACCGGATGCCCCTGCCAGGTGCGACGCGGACAGCGCCGCGCCTGCCGCAATCGATCCCGCGATGAACTGCCTTCTAGTGAGCTTCGGGGTCATGCGTCACGCTCCTACGGTCTGTTGATGAAGAAGGCCGACGACTGCAGCGCGGTAAAGATCAGCGCCAGGATGATCAGCGTCACCGCGTTGCCGGTCTGGATCGCGCGCTTACCTTCCTCGTTCTTCGGCGCGAAGAGCGTGATCACCAGGATCAGCAGTTCGAAGCCGGGGAACATGACGAACACGACCCACGACGGCACGAGGTTGTAGGGCTGCGAGGAACCTGTCCAACCGGACGGGATCTGCGGTGGGAGTTGTGGGTAGACGATGAATGCCATGACCAACTGGGCTACGAGTCCCAGCGCTATGACCCACAGCGCAGCCTTATACGCAGCGTGAGTCGATACCGGTTGTCTCGGCTCGGCCTTCTGAGTGGTCTTCCTATTGGCCATTGTATGCTCCCTGTGTATCTTGCGATTACCGGACGCGACCGGCGATTGTACTCGGTATCCAGCCCGGTTGACTGCCCGGCATGTTTTCCCTTACCATAAAGCGAACGTCAGGACCGCCGGCGCCTGCTCCGGCCCACCGAACATGCCTGATTATATCACAGTCACCGGCGCGGCGTGCAAGTAATCTGTGAAATCGTGGCACTAGAAATGGATGTGTAAGTGTACCCTGTAGCTGCATTCGATCTCGATGGAACCTTGTTGAGGAGCGACAGCACCCTCTCCCCCCGCACCCTGGCGGCGCTGGAGGCGTGTCAGGCGCGAGGAATCAAGCTCGTGGTCGCAACCGGACGCTCGCCCAGGACGGCGGCGATGGTGCTGCCGGATTGCTTCACTCCCTCGCTCTGGGTCTGCTACAACGGAGCCGAGATATGGAACGGCGGCGGCCGGATCGCCCAGAATGCGCTCGATATCGACACGGCGAAGGAGATAGTCAGCGTCGTGCGGGCGGTCTGCCCGAACGTGCGGCTCTACTGCGGCATCGACGACATCCTCTACTCGGAGCACGAACGCGACCCGGAGGTCTTCACAAAGGTGGATGACCTCCACGCGGTGATCGACCGCCCCGTCGCCAAGATCGTTTTCGACCAGATCCAGACCATCGATGAAGATGCTCTCAGGAGGCATCTCCCGCGGTCGTGCCGATTTATCATCACCTGCGGCAATCGGCTCGGCGAGATAATGACACCATCCGCTACGAAGGCCTGGGGCATAAAGAGCGCCGCCGCTCACTGGGGCCTCGGATTGAGCGATGTGGTGGCATTCGGTGACGAGACGAACGACGTGGAGATGATCTTGGAGAGCGGCCTCGGCATCGCGATGGCGAACGCACATCCCGAGGTGAAGGAGGCGGCTGATCGGATCACCGCCTCGAACGACGAGGACGGCGTGGCGGTCGTGCTTGAGGAACTGCTGGCTGGTGATCAGCGATCAGTGATCGGTGATCAGAGCGAGTGCTAAGACGGATCGAACCGATCTTCCGAACATAGGAGGGAAAACATGACACTGATCGAGAGAGACGCCGTGGTCCTGTTTCAGGGCGACAGCATCACCGACGCGGGCCGCAACCGCGAAGACCCGAACGACCTCGGACGAGGATACGCCCTTTTCACCGCCGGCTTGTTTCGGGCGATGTATCCCGAGTTGAACGTCACGTTCCTGAACCGGGGCATCGGCGGAAATACGATCCGCGATCTCGATGCTCGGTGGGAAGCGGACTGCCTCGAACTGAAGCCGACATGGCTCTCCGTCCTGGTGGGTATCAATGACGCAGCGGGACGGTACCACCACAACAGGATCATCAGCGTCGAGGAGTTTGAGGGCACATACTTCAACCTCCTTCAGAAGGCGGTCGAGTGCTCCGTCCAGCGCATCGTGCTCCTTGAGCCCTTCGTCCTGCCGAGCGACCCGTCCCGCGTCCAGTGGCGGGAGGACCTCGACCCGAAGATCGAGGCGGTGAGGCGGCTCGCACGTGAGTTCCAGGCGATCCTGATCCCGACCGACGGGCTCTTCGCTCAGGCATCGGCCCTCGGGGATCTGGCATACTGGATGCCCGACGGCGTCCACCCCACCCCGGCCGGTCACGCCCTGATGGCGCAGGCGTGGCTCAAAGCCGTGAAGGCACTGTAGAGGCGCCGGAACAGACCTGAGAAGGAACGGCAACATGAGCAGGAGTGACGATATCGGCCTCAGAGGGATCATCTTCGATCTCGACGGCACTCTGGGGAATACGCTCCCTGTGTGCTTCGCGGCATTCCGGCGCATCTTCGAGAGGCACATGGGCCACTCGTTCAGCGATGAAGAGATCAGCGAGATGTTCGGGCCGAACGAGGAAGGGATCATCCGCCGGCGCCTGCCGGAGAAGTACCCCCAGGCCATCGAGGAGTTCATGCTCGAATACGACCGCGCGCACGATCTGTGCACGGCCCCGTTCCCAGGGATCGAGGAGGCGCTTGCGATGCTCCGGGAGCGAGGCGTGAAGCTCGGACTCGTGACCGGCAAAGGCCCCAGAAGCGCTGAGATATCGCTCCGATATCTCGGGATCGCTCACTACTTCGACTCAGTGACCGCAGGCTCCCCGGAGGGCGACCGCAAGCCGGCCGCGATTCGTGATCTACTCGCGCAATGGCGGCTCGCTCCCGATGTCGTCGCCTACGTCGGCGATTCACCGCTCGATATGGAATCCGCGCATGAGACCGGGATACTTGCAGTAGCGGCGGCATGGGCTGAGACTGCGGATGTCGTCAGGCTGATAGCGTCCGATCCGGACGTGATGTTCACGAGCGTCGGCGACTTCGCCGAGTGGGCGGAGGAAAGGTGTTAGGAAGCCGCTCCTACAAGGCGGAATTCGGCCCATGAAATGCGCTCTAGTCCACTCTGAAGTAACGGCAGCAGCGGAGACAGATCGGCAGCCCCTTGTACCTGATGAGGCGCTTGCGATGCTCCCGGTATGCCTCGTTGTTCCAGATCGATGTCAGCGGCTCACGGGCAACGTTGCCGGGAATCATTCCGGGGCAGGCCTCTACATCCCCGTTCGGCAGGATGTTGACACCCATCCATCCACACGCCGGGACCCTGCGCCTGACCCACTTGTGCGGATCACCGTACCAGTCTCGGACCTCGCCGGAATCGAGCGTCGGATACATGCCGATGTACTGCTTCCCGTTGACCATCCCCAGCGCTCTGATCCGTTCGACCGCCTGAACGACTTCCTCGGCATCGACTGACGGAGGAGCCATGCCGCCCATCTCTTCGAAGGATGCGGGATGTACCTCTCCCAACAACCTCTCATGCGCTTCCACCATCCTCCGGGTGAGGACCCATTGATGCTGGAAGTTCATCACCTCGACTCCGAGGTCGGCCGCGATCCCGGGCATACGGTCGATAACGCGGTGATTATACTCCGTCACGGCGCATGTCACGACGATCCAGGGGCTCTTTGTGTTCGCCTCTCGCCTTACCGCCTGAACAGCTCTGATCCCTTCGCACGCACGGTTGAACGTGCCCTCCGCCCCTCGCATCCCATCGTGGACGTCAGCCGGGCCGTCGATGGAGACCATCAGCATGTCCGGCGGGCTCTCCATGAGCTTGGAAGCCAGCTTTTGCAGCATCACGCCATTCGTGGTGAGAGTACACATCAGGCCCCGGCTCTTGATATGGGCAACCAGTTCCGGGAGCTCCGGGTACAGGAGCGGCTCACCCCCGGTGATGCTGATGTACGGACGGAATACCACGACATCATCGACGACTGCCTTCCACTGCTCCAGCGAGAGGCTCAGGGAGAGGCGGTTTGAGACCTGGCCGCTCTCACTGAAGGCGCACATCTTGCATCGCAGGTTGCAGGCCAGGGTCAGCTTGAGCGTCACGTTGCGGGGGAACCTGCTTACGCCGTCCGACCTGCGCTGATCGAGTGCGAGGGTTCCCTCCCGCAGCCTGTTGCGAAAGTAGAGCCCTACCAGATCAGGCCGGCGCGCTACGAGATCGCCGAAGTACCGTAGACTGGACAGCAGGTTCATCAGTGAGCTACACTCTCAATGGAATTGCGGACCCAAGCCCGGGAATGAACGCGCCGAATGCACGGATGTAGTGTTCTACCCCGAACGGGCCTGCTTCCTGCATTAGCAAGCGTATCGCGAATCGGAGGAGCCTACTATGCTTATCGAGAACAACGCCGTCGTGCTTTTCCAGGGCGACAGCATCACCGACGCGGGTCGGAGCCGGGAGGATGATTCGAACCTTGGATGGGGCTATGCCAACCTCATCGCCGCCTGGTTCTCCGCGATGTATCCGGAGAAGAACGTCCGGTTCATCAATCGAGGGATCAGCGGCAACAGAGTGAAGGACCTGGACGCGCGGTGGGACGAAGACTGTCTCAGGCTTCGACCGACGTGGCTCTCGATCCTGATCGGGATCAACGACGTCTGGCGCAGATACGACAGCAACGACCCCACGTCCGTCGAGGAGTACGAGACGGGTTACCGGCGCATCCTGACGCGTGTGAAGGAGGATACGTGCAATCCCCGGCTCGTGATCCTGGAACCGTTCGTGCTCCCCACCCCCGCGGACCGCATCGACTGGCGCGAGGACCTCGACCCCAAGATCAACGCAGCGAGGAACCTTGCCCGGGAGTTCGGAGCGATCTACGTCCCGCTGGACGGGGTCTTCGCCGCAGCGTCGATGCACCGGCCACCGTCGTTCTGGGCGGCGGATGGAGTGCATCCCACCCAGGCAGGCCACGCGCTGATCGCACAGAAGTGGCTGGAGGCGGTCAAGGCTCTGTAGCGGCGGGTGCATGCCCCGTCTCGCTGGTATGCCTGGAACTCCTGTCCGCCATGCGGTGATCCTGCTGCGCTATGGGGGCTTCGGTTGCGACAACAGGAACACGAAGGGGACGGCGTTTTCCCCGTCCCCTTGCTCGTCACCCTACACTCAGCGCTCTACACTGAGCTAGACCCAGCCGCGCAGCTTCATCGCCTCGGCGACTCGCTGGATCGAGACCATGTAGGCCGCGATACGCATGTTCACCTTGTGCTCCAGGCTCATCGCCAGCACGTCGTTGAAGGCCTTCGTCATCTTCTTGTCGAGCTTCACGTGGACCTCATCCTCCTCCCAGTAGAAGGAATGGAGGTTCTGTACCCACTCGAAGTACGAGACGGTCACGCCGCCCGCGTTCGCAAGGAAGTCGGGGACGAAGAAGACACCTTTCTTGTAGAGGATGTCGTCGGCCTCCGGGGTCTGCGGGCCATTCGCCAGCTCGATGGAGATCTTGGCCTTGATGCTGCCGGCGTTCTTGTCCGTGATAACGTTCTCCAGAGCGGACGGGAAGAGCACGTCCACCGCCAGCTCAAGGATCTCCTCATTCGAAATCGGCTTTGAGCCGGGGAAGCCGACTACCGAGCCGGTGGCATTCTTGTGAGCCAGGACCTCATCCGCATCGAGGCCCGCCTCATTGATGATGCCGCCGCGGGAATCGCTTACAGCGATGACTTTGGTACCGAAGAGCTCGTTCACAAGTCTGGCCGCATAGTAACCGGCATTCCCGTAGCCCTGAACGGCGGCGGTTGCTTTGGACAGGTCAATGCCCACGTGCTTCGCGGCCTCGCGCAAGCAGTACATGCCGCCGCGAGCGGTCGCATCGCCCCTGCCGGCGGATCCCCCGAGAGGAAGCGGCTTGCCGGTGATGACGCCCGGGGAGTAGTAACCCCTCTGCTTACTGAACTCGTCCATCATCCAGGCCATCGTCTGAGGGTTCGTGTAGACGTCCGGCGCGGGAATATCCCTTTCCGGGCCGAGGATCCGACCCACCTGGTCGATGTAGGCACGGCTCAGCCTCTCCAACTCGCCCTCCGACATCTCCTTGGGGTTGCAGATGACGCCGCCCTTGCCGCCGCCCAACGGAACATCCACGACGGCGCACTTCCAGGTCATCCACGCGGCGAGCGCGCGGACGGTGTCGATAGTCTCATCGGGATGGAACCGGATGCCGCCCTTGTTCGGTCCGCGGGCGTCATTGTACTGCACGCGGAAGCCCTTGAAGACCTTGACCTTACCGTCATCCATCTTCACGGGCAGCGACACATGAAGTTCGCGCATCGGCTCGCGCAAGACCGCGTGTACCCCGGGATCAAGATCAAGCTTCTCGGCGGCCTTGTCCAACTGGGCCTGCGCGATCTCAAATGGGTTAGTTGTTGCCATATCTGCCTCCTCGTGACTTTGAGCGGGCTCGACCATCTACGGGTCCGTCCCCGCAGTCCGGGATCTCCGGACACCTCCCTTGCCGCAGTTGTGCTTGGGTTCAGCGGCAGAAGGGCCATTTGACGACACTCTCGTAGTGCCGGAAAGGCAGGCGGAGTCGCAGCGCATCGAAAACGGGCTTCGTGCTTCGGATCTGCCTTAGTATCGCTGCGTCATTGTCAGCGCGTTGGTTGTTGCAGCACTGCCGTCGGCGCAAACAAAAAGCCCCCTCGACCCGAGCCATCCCTCCACGGAACGGCCGAGTCGAAGAGGCGTCGATGCCCACACCAGTCGTGCGCTTCGTCGCACACGAGGCTCGCAATCGTCGCGAGCGTGCCAAGTATACCAGACCGACCGGCCAACGGTCAATCTCGCCGCATGGACTCGGCGAACTGGTTATTGACAGTGACCGGCCCGCTGTGGTATAAGTCACGTGAGCCGCAGCCTGGCCCTCCCGCCGATGGGAGGTTGCAGCGGTCCAATGTAGGACGCAAACATCACGGTGGATGTAGCCAATGCTCCATGTGGGCATTGCTGCATCCATTTTTGTTTGTCTGGGGTATCGAATGGATAGCGATAGGCTGACGGGTCCGATCCCGTTGAGCCGCTATCCAGCACTCGTGATTCAGTCTGATCCACCGCCCCACCGGGGCGTTCGCAAAGGAGAGGTGCATGAAGGACAAAGAGTACATTTTGAAGACAGCCCGGGACAACAAGGTCAGGTTCATTCGACTCTGGTTCACCGATGTCCTCGGGTTTCTCAAGAGCTTCGCCATCACGGCAAGCGAACTGGAGAAGGCGCTGGAGGACGGCATGGGCTTCGACGGCTCATCGATCCAGGGGTTTGCGAGGATCGATGAGAGCGACATGATCGCCAAGCCGGACGTCTCCACCTTCCAGCTTCTACCATGGCGCTCCAAGGATGAGGCCGCGGTTGCGCGCATCTTCTGCGATGTCGTCCAGCCGAACGGCCAGCCGTACGAGGGAGACCCGCGCTACGTGCTGAAGAGGACCCTCAAGCAGGCCGCGGATATGGGCTACACCTACTACGTCGGCCCCGAACTGGAGTACTTCTACTTCAAGAACAGCAAGGGTGAGCCTGAGGGACTCGATGAAGGCGGATACTTCGACCTAACTCCGATGGACCTGGCGAGCGATCTCCGCCGCGATACGGTCATGATGCTCGAAGACATGGGCATCGAGGTCGAATACAGCCATCACGAGGTCGCGCCGAGCCAGCATGAGATCGACCTTCGCTACACCGACGCGCTCACCATGGCCGACAATGCCATGACCTACCGCCTGGTGGTGAAGGAAGTCGCGCTGAAGTACGGCGCGTACGCGACATTCATGCCGAAGCCGGTCTACGGGCAGAACGGAAGCGGCATGCACGTTCACCAGTCGCTCTTCGAGGGCACGCGCAATGCGTTCTTCGATGCCGACGACAAGTTCCACCTCTCCAAAGTCGCCAAGCACTACATTGCCGGCCTGCTTCGGTACGCGCCTGAGATCACTTTGGTAACGAACCAGTGGGTGAACTCCTACAAGCGGCTCGTTCCGGGCTACGAAGCGCCTGTCTACGTCTCGTGGGCGCTCCGCAACCGCTCGGACCTGATCCGGGTGCCGGAATACAAGCCCGGTAAGGAGACCGCAACTCGCATCGAGTACAGATCGCCCGATCCGGCGTGCAACCCATACCTCGCCTTCGCCGTGATGCTTGCCGCAGGGCTGGAAGGCATCAAGAACGAGTGGGAAGCGCCCGAACCGGTCGAGCAGAACGTTTACGAGATGACTGAGGCCGAGCGGAAGGCTCGCGGGATCAACACCCTGCCCGAGAACCTGCACGACGCGATCACCCTCGCGGAGAACAGCGATCTGCTCAGGAACACTCTCGGGGAGCACGTCTTCACGAAGCTCATCGAGAACAAGAAGCGGGAGTGGGACCGGTTCAAGGCCCAGGTCACGAAGTTCGAGTTGGAGGAGTACCTGCCGGTCCTGTAGGCGCGTACTCCCGTCGGCCGGCGCAGAGGCACGGCCACTACTACGTACGACAACGGCATATCGGGGCGAAGCATCTGCTCTCAACGGCGCGAGCATCGGAGTCGCAGGGAGCATGTGCTTCGCCCCGACTGTTCTATGGTCGCGGAGAATGCGTGGAATCCTGATCATAACTGAAGAGGGCCGGGAGATGGCCTCCATATCGAGCGCACTGGTCCGCGCGGGCTATACTGCGGAGATATGCGAGCCTTGTGACAACTCCGTCATGGAGGCGCTCGGCAATCTCACGCCCGAGGTGGTGCTCTTCGACGGGCTGAGCACCGACCGCGATGCATCGGAGATCAGGCGACTCCTTGCCACCGAGTGCAGCCTGAAGGAGGTCCTTCTCGTCCTCATCACTACGGAGGACCGTGCCGCCGAGATCGATCTCACCGGCATCGACGACTTCCTCATCCCGCCGTATACGCCGGTGGAGTTCCTCGCGCGCCTGCGTCTCCTCCTCTGGCGAGCGAAGAACATCGATGGCGACCAGGTGGTCAAGGCAGGCAACCTGGTGATCGACCTTCGCAACTACGAGGTCTCCGTCGACGCTGTCTCGATCGAGATGACGTTCAAGGAATACGAGCTTCTGAAGTTCCTTGCCACACACAAGGGACGTGTATTCACCCGTGATGCGCTGCTCAACCACGTCTGGGGTTATGACTACTACGGCGGCACTCGGACGGTCGACGTCCACATCCGACGCATCCGATCGAAGCTCGGCGAAACGGCGGACGACCTCATCGAGACTGTTCGGAACGTCGGCTACAGGTTCGCGGGCTGATATCTCATCTCCTGGATCCCGCTCGCACTCCTACTCGTACTCGTGTATCCGCCCGAAGACCCCCGAGATGATCGACGATGCGTGGGCAGGAAACGCAATCTTCACTTCCACGAAACATGCCCGAAACATTCACACCTTACCATAGGAGCCACCGAACTCAAGAAGGGAGATGCGTACGGCATGACAGCGAAAGAGAAGGTTCTGAAGGAAGCGAGAGACAAAGGCGTCGAGTTCATCAGGCTCTGGTTCACCGATGTGCTCGGTCAGCTCAAGAGCTTTGCGATAACATCGGAGGAACTCGAAGGGGCCCTCAGCGAGGGCATGGGCTTCGACGGCTCGTCGATCACCGGCTATCAGGATATCCAGGAAAGCGATATGATCGCCATGCCGGACCCTGAGACATTCTGCCTGCTCCCCTGGAGACCGCAGGAGAAGGGCGTCGCGCGCATGTTCTGCGACATCCTCGAACCTGACGGCACACCCTATGAGGGCGACCCACGGTACATCCTTCGCCGTGCGCTAAGAGACGCCGAGGACAAGGGCTTCAGGATGTTCGTCGGTCCCGAGTTGGAGTACTTCTACCTCAAGAGCCCGAACTCGACCGAGATCCTCGACCACGGCGGCTACTTCGACCTCACGCCTCTCGACGTGGCGACGAGCCTGCGCCGCGAGACGATCCTGACGCTTCAGGAGATGGGAATCACCGTCGAGTACAGCCACCACGAGGTCGCACCGAGCCAGCATGAGATCGATCTGCGCTACTCCGATGCCCTCACCATGGCCGACAATGCGATGACCTACCGCCTGGTCGTCAAGGAAATCGCGCAGAAGAACGGCGTCTACGCGACCTTCATGCCGAAGCCGATCTTCGGGCAGAACGGAAGCGGCATGCACACCCATCAGTCGCTCTTCAAGGACGGCCGGAACGCGTTCTTCGATGCGAGCGATCCCTACAGCCTATCCGACACGGCCAAGCATTACATCGCGGGCCTGCTCAGGCACTCGAAGGAGATGTCGTCGATCCTCGCTCAGTGGGTGAACTCCTACAAGCGGCTCGTTCCGGGCTACGAGGCTCCGGTCTACATCGCCTGGTCCCAGAGAAACAGGTCGGCGCTGGTTCGGGTCCCGCACTACAAGCCTGGGAAGGAGAACGCGACGCGCGCCGAACTGAGATGCCCCGATCCCGCGTGCAACCCGTACCTTGCGTTTGCTGTGATGTTGAGAGCCGGCCTGAAGGGGATCGAAGAGAAATACGAGCTCGCCGAGCCGATGGAGAAGAACCTCTACCACCTGACGGATTCCGAGCGGAAGGCTCTGGGCATCGAGAGCCTCCCGTCGAGCCTCGGTGAGGCGATATCGTGCACGGAGAAGAGCGAGCTTGTGCGAGAGACGCTCGGTGACCACACGTTCGAGCGGTTCATCGAAGTCAAGAAGTGGGAGTGGGACGACTTCCGCATTCAGGTGACAGGGTACGAGCTGAACAAGTACCTGCCGATACTCTGACGCCTGATGCGCGACAGGCCTGCCGTTCTTCTTGGGTTCGACGGCAGGCCTGTTCTATTGAAAACCGGGAGAATGGAGTGGTGGAGTAATGGAGTGATGGGTACCCAGTACTCCAGCATTCCGTTCCTCCCTACTTCTTCTTCGCTGCTGCTTCCTCTTTCTGGCGGGCCTTGTAAGCCTCCCGCTTGCGCTTCCATAACTTGATCAGATGTCTGTTCCTCAGTCGCATTACGTAGAACACCTCCCCCATATCCTGCTCTGGAATAGGTCTTGTCAGGCGCCCTGGCCCGTCAGACCGGTCTGGCTTTAGGAGTAATGTGCGTCCTCCGGGGACGTTATTCCTCCCTCGAACGCAGGAGTGGATCCTGCTCGCTCTGCAGGACAACCAGCCATCATTTTGCCGATCTGGCCGTCGCAGAAACAACGCGTTTAAAAAACATTGTTGCATAACGGGCGGAAAGCGGGTACAATGTATTTTGGCAACAGGCGACGGCCCATGTGTGATTCGTGACGATGCTCTTCTCTGAGGATAAGTTCACTCGTTTGAATGTGCCCTGCGGCACGCGCCATGCTAGATTAGATCGGGATTGAGATCCCGGAGAGGAGTACAGATTGGCTAACAAGTCATTGTACGTCGGTAACCTGTCTTACAGTACCACGGAGGAGGAGCTGAAGAGCCTGTTCGATCCGTGGGGACCCGTCGCGGATGCCCGGATAGTCCAGGGACGCGGCTTTGGGTTCGTCGATCTTCCTGAGGAGAAGGCGCAGGAAGCCATCGAGTCGACCAATGGTAAGGAGTACCAGGGTCGCACGCTGACCGTGAACGAGGCCAAGCCTCGGACTCAGGGCGGCGGTGGCGGTCGCGGCGGCTACGGCGGCGGCGGCGGTTATGGCGGCGGCAGAGACCGCGGCGGTTACGGCGGCGGCTACGGCGGCGGACGCAGAGAGCGCTGGTAAGCTTCTACCTACGCTGACATCAAAGGGGGAGACCGCAAGGTCTCCCTTTTTTACTGCTCCTGTTCCTGTAGGCCGGACCGGCCGAGCAGTTCGATCAACTCGGTCCTCACCTGCCGGATCCGGGGATCCTCGCGATTTGGGCCGTACTCCATCATCTTCAGGACCGCAGACTGCGCCACCTTGGGATCCACATTCGCATTCCAGGCGCCCTCAGACGGTTTGCATTGAACCAGACGCCTGTATATCTTCACACCATGCAGAATGGCTAGTACATCCGGGATCAGTAGCAGACAAACGGCAGGAAGGAACCACGCGGTCCCTCTGAGCAGGTAGGGAACGAAGTGAGCTGCAACCAGTACTGCATAGCCGCGGGACGGCCAGTTCCCGCCGATCTGCCGGTACACCGCCAGCTTGAGGCCTGCCAGAACCGCCAACTCCTCCACCAACATCACATCGAGGCTCTTGCGAGTCAGGACGAGCGTCCTGCCCTTCACACGCGCGTCTACATAGCGCCGCCCATATCGACTGCCGTCCACTCTGATGCATCTGACAGGCACGCCTGATGTGCGTATCACGTACTCAAGACCCGTTCTTACCTCATCCAACATGACGCTCTCCTTGCGACGGTTCCGCTGGTTAGGCTGCAACACAACAACATGATTGTAGAGAAGTCTTGTTCGGGTGTCAACACGCTGTCTGCACCACCCGGACTGTCTCTCTGCCGCGGGACAACGACGATGACGCGCCGATCTTCCTTCAGTGGTCGCGAAACGGAGAGGGAGATCACTGAGTCGCATGAACTGCTGAGAATATGCCTGCGGGGAGGTACGGCGGGCTTGCTGTTCGCGGGATACAGCGGGCTGAGTCCGGCGGGTGTAGTGTCGTGGCGGTTGACCGGCCGGCCGAACACGTCCAGCGTGCCCGACCAGCCGGATCAAGATCGGGTTACTTTCTGCGCCGGAACCTCATCGCTCCCACGAGGCCTGCCGCTCCCGGGAGAAGTGTAAGGAGACCGGACGGCTCGGGAACCGGTGTGTAGTAGTAGTCTACCCTCGCCGTGCCCACTGCCTGCAGTCCGAACGCCAACACCAGGTTCGCCGCACCGCTGCCATACGCGGTGCCCGATGCATCGACCGGAATGATCACGAAGTTGCTTCCCTTCCAGTACTCAGAGTCGTACATGAGGGACGCAGTTGCGATCGAGTCTTGGATGACGTGATCCGCATACGTGTGGCCGGACGTGCCGCCGAAGTCCAGGACGCCATCGTACGCCTCGGCATTGTACGTCCTGGTGAGCGGCGCCATCTCGATGGTGTGCATCGCATAGCGCGGAATGCCGATCGTCATATTCGATGCAACGGTGGTACTGATCGTCGCCGGTCGTCTATCGCGATTCTCGAAGCTAACGCTGGCGATCAATCGACCTTCGTACGTCACTCTGATGTCGTTCAGGGTTCCCCACGCAGGGTCGAACTGCTGAAGCCGAAGTTCACCACTCCAGCCCGTGTCCACGACACCAGTGCTGTCCGTGAATGTCTTGATCGCCGCGGAGGAGGCTCCCACCAGCGAGACCAGCATCATTGCGGAGATGAGCGGAACAAGGAGTCTTTTCATAGTATCGTCACCTCACCTTCCTTCCTGACAAGGCATATGCCGAAAAGGCGCTTGAAAGCGGGACAAGCGCCTAGCATTCCGGGTTCAGAAACAAACTCTGCAAGAATCGTGCCAATCGTGCCGGTCTGCGCCAGTTCGATGAGATACGTGGAGGAAATCCTCATCAGGGACCAGGAAATGCGTGGCTCACGACCCGATGCCTGACTACATGAGCGACAATCCGGGGGACAGATGCGTCAACTCAGACGATAGGGATGCGCCTCCGTCGCACGATGCCGATGAGACCTACTATGCCGCTGAAGAGTGCGACGAACGCGCCCGGCTCACGAACGAGCTTCGCTATCGTCCCACTGAGCATTGACCGGCGCCTGATGTGAGGCTGGCAAATCGAGTCGCGGCCACCGCAGACTGCGCAGGCAGAGTGTGGCGCTTCGGAATCGGAATGCCAGCGGATGAGAACCGAGAAGAGAGCCGCCCGGACATGGACAGCTCTCTTCCCTCTGAACCCGTGATATTGTACTGCGCTCTATCTCTTGCGGAATCTGACGACTCCTGCGAGACCGCCCAGACCGGTTATCAGCGCCAGCAGGCTGGACGGCTCCGGTACCGGGGTGTAGTCATACGTGATGGTAGCAGACGCGCCGGCATCAGCGCTAAACAACAGCGCCAGATTGGCGGCGCCGGAGCCTCCCGCGAAGCCAACAGCACTGCAAGGGAGCGATATGACGCCGGTCCCCTGGAATAGCGCCTTGTCTGCCGCCGAGGACAGGCCCGAGACTGTCTCCGTATGGCTCGTGGTTGTCGTCGGATAGGTCATACCAGACGTGCCACCGTAGTCCAGATTGCCATCGTACGCGGTAGCGTTGAACTGGCGAACGACGCTGGGGATCGAGACGACGAGGACCGACATGTCCGGGCGGCGCAGAGTCAGGGTCGCCTGCAGCGTGGTGCTTACAGTCGCCGGAGTCGCATTCCGATTCTCCACCTGGACATCGCCACTGAGGGTTCCGGTCAAGCTGAACGAAATGCTGTTCAGTGTCCCGAGCATGGGGTCAAACTGGTTGAACATCAGGTTGCGATCCCAGTCCGTGCTCTGGATCGGAATGGTCACCGTCCGGGTAATGCTGGCAGCGCCCGCATACACGGCACACGCCAGCAGCACAGCGGCGAGAATCAAGGCTGACTTCCTCATTGTACTACCTCCTGTCCAAGTAAGACATGGCCTTCCTGGCCCTGGTGGTACTTGTGGGTAAGCGCATGTCTCCCTGCTACCGTCCTGCAAGAATCATGCTAAACTGAGCAATATACCGGTTTTTTTCGAGGATTTGTGCGGATTATGCTCCTACTCTCCCGCAGCATCACATGACACCGGTCATCTACTCGATGCGACTCGGGAGCTCGGTGCATTCGCAGTCATTTCGTTGCATCCGCCCTGCCCTTGTGGTAGAATGATCCGACGCGAGGGCTTTGGTTCATAGCACGCAGTCTCCGGTTTACAGACCGCCCTCACGCACCATTCCAACACTCCAATACTTCGCTACTCCAGTACTCCATTCGAGTACGAGTACCAGTAGGAGCTACGAGTAGGAGATCATGAGCGAGATCAAGTCCATTTTGGCCACGGACTGTGGGAGCACCACAACCAAGGCCATCCTCATCGAGAAGCAGGGTGACGAGTACCGCCTGGTCGTACGAGGCGAAGCCCCTACCACCGTCGAGGCTCCGTACGATGACGTGACTGTCGGCGTGTTGAACGCCGCGCGAGAGGTCGAGGAGCTTGCCGGACGGCCGATCCTCAAAGCCGACGGTTCGGGGATCAACACCACTCCGGAGGGAAACGCGGGCGTCGATATGTACCTTTCGACGTCCAGCGCGGGCGGCGGTCTCCAGATGACCGTGGCGGGCGTCGTAAAGACCATGAGCGCCGAAAGTGCGGAGCGAGCGGCCCTGGGCGCCGGCGCTATCATCATCGACGTCATCGCGGTAGACGACGGGCGCAAGGAATACGAGAAAGTCCAGCGCATCCGCGAACTCCGACCGGATATGATCCTGATGTCCGGCGGAACGGACGGCGGCACGGTAACCCACCTCGTCGAGATAGGCGAGATGCTCCTCTCCGCGGACCCACGGCCCAGGCTCGGCATCGGCGTCAAGCTTCCGGTCATCTACGCGGGCAACAAAGATGCGGCTGATGCGGTAGGCGATATCATCAACGCCAAGGTGGACCTCAAGGTAGTCGATAACCTTCGCCCCACCCTGGACCGCGAGAATCTTTCCCCCGCGCGTGAAGCGATCCACGAGTTGTTCCTCCAGCACGTCATGCAGCAGGCGCCGGGATACGGCAAGCTCATGACCTGGACGAGCGCCGGAATCATGTCTACTCCGAACGCGGTCGGCAAGATCATCCAGACTATCGCCGACCTGGAGAAGATCAATGTGCTCGCGGTCGATATCGGCGGCGCCACCACCGACGTGTTCTCGGTCTTCAGCGGGGTGTTCACTCGCACGGTGAGCGCGAACCTCGGCATGAGCTACTCTATCTGCAACGTCCTCGCCGAGGCCAAGATCGACAACATCATGCGCTGGATCCCCTTCACGGCTGATGAGGGCTATGTACGCAATCAGCTCAGGAATAAGATGATCCGCCCGACAACGATCCCTCAGACGCTTAAGGACCTGTACATCGAGCAGGCGGTCTCCCGCGAGGCCCTCCGGCTCGCATTCCTCCACCATAAGTCGCTGGCGCGCGAACTGAAGGGCGTCCAGCAGGAGAGACTGATCGGCGATGCGCTTAGCCAGGAATCGACCGGCAAGACGCTAGTTCATCTGATGGACCTCGACATGATCGTCGGCAGCGGAGGCGTGCTCAGCCACGCGCCGATGAGGGAACAGAGCGCGCTGATGATGCTCGACGCGTATCAGCCCGAGGGAGCCACGATGTTGGCGGTGGACTCGATCTTCATGATGCCGCAACTCGGCGTCTTGTCAGAGCACATGCCCGAGGCGGCGCTCCAGGTCTTCAGACGCGACTGCCTGATCAAGCTGGGCACGGCGATCGCACCGGTGGGAATCTGCAAAGAAGGCCAACCGGGATGCGTCATGAAGCTCGACGGTAAGGAGATAGAGATTCCGGCGGGCACGATCAGGGTGTTCCCGCTCGGCGTCGGCGAGAAGAAAGAGGTCGAGATCACCCCCGGCAGAAACTGCGATGTCGGGACGGGCCGCGGGAAGCCACACAAGTTCGAGGTCGAGGGCGGAGTCGTCGGCCTGATGATCGACACTCGCGGACGTCCGATCCAGCTTCCATCCGACCCGAAGGAGAGAGTCCGGAAGCTCACCGAGTGGTTCGGTGCGTTCGGACTGCCGCTGCCGGGATGATCTGTCGGTTTTCGTCGGTTTGTATCGGTCGTGTGGTATAATCGCCTGCAGAGGCGATCGATATGTCTAGAACACTGACCGTTGAAGAAGTAGCGGAGAGGCTTCGCGTGAAGCCGATCACGGTACGGGAGTACCTGCGCAAGGGGAAGATCCCCGGACGCAGGATCGGCAAGTCGTGGCTCGTTGTCGATGTTGACCTCGAGAACTTCCTAAGTTCACAGCCCCAGGCTGAGTTGAGCGCCCAGGAACGCTGGCGTAAGCTGAGCGTTGAAGAAAGACGTCGGCGTATGAACAGGATCAGAGGCATGCTGTCCGGAGGCAAGCGCACTGTCGACGACTTCATGCGCGAGAAGTACGAGGAAGTGCTAGAGGAAGAGCGAAGAGTGGACGAGGCACATGGGTCTGTGAACACTCGCCCGAATGGGGATCATGCAGCATGAGGCTCGTCATAGACTCAAGCGCTCTGATCGCCCTTCTCGAAAATGAGGCCGGCGCTGACTTGGTTGCCGATCTGATGGACGATTCCAACAACGAGTGCTATGTCCATGCCGTGAACTTGTGCGAGGCATACTACCACGCCATGAGAAGCCATGGGCAGGAGAAGGCGGATCTTGCCATCGATTGGCTGGAGGATCCAAACCTGGAGGAACGACAGGATATGGATCGCACCTTCTGGCGCACAGCCGCTCGACACAAAGCCGATCTTCGGCGAGTTTCACTGGCCGACTGCTGCTGCCTGACTCTAGCAAACCGAGTGCAAGCCGGAGTAGTGACAGCAGATCATCATGAGTTCGATGCGATCGATCAGGAGGGCCTGTGCCCTGTGAGATTCATACGCTGAGGAAGACATGGGAACAGCATACACACCGGGGCTCAAGGTAAGCCCCAGCACAACGATACGGAAGACACGCCGCCTCCCACTCAAGGGCGTTGTCGTCACTCAGATCGGCGAGGAGGTCGTCCCTGACGCAGTGGTCGCCCGGACCGAACTCCCGGGGATCATGCAGACGCTCAGGGTCGCGGAGTTCATGGGCCTCGAACCGGCCGACGTCGCCAAGGCGCTCAAGATCAAGGAAGGCGATGTCGTCGAGAAGGGCCAGGTCATCGCTGAGACTCGCTCGCTCTTCGGACTGATGAAGAACGAGTTGAAGTCGCCGATCGCGGGGACCGTGGAACTCATCTCTCCCGTCTCCGGCCATGTCGGAGTCCGGCAGAAGCCGACGCCCGTCGAGGTGACCGCCTACATCCCGGGCCGTATCGTCGACACGATCCCTGAGGAAGGCGTAGTCGTCGAGACCACTGGAGCGCTGATCCAGGGCATCTTTGGAGTCGGAGGCGAGAAGATCGGCGAAATCAGGGTCATCGTCGATGGACCCGATCAGATCGTGGATGCCGACGCGATTACCGAGGACCTGGCGGGCAAGATAATCGTTACCGGCGCGAACATCACCGGCGCGGGACTGAAGAAGGCCTCGGCGCTCGGAATCTCAGGCGTCGTCACCGGAGGGATCGTAGATCTCGACCTGATCGACTTCCTCGGCTACGACATCGGCGTGGCGATCACCGGCCAGGAACACATCCCGACTACGCTCATCGTGACCGAGGGTTTCGGCGTCATGACGATGGCGCGTCGGACGTTCGACCTCCTGAAGTCGCTGGAGGGCAGACAAGCGTCGATCAACGGCGCGACCCAGATCCGCGCGGGAGTCATCAGGCCGGAGATCATCGTTCCGGTGAGCACGGGCGCCGATACCGCCTCTGCCGAGTCCGAGGAGGCGCTTGACATCGGCACGAGGATCCGGGTCATCCGCGAACCCTACTTCGGCATACTCGGTCACGTGACCGCTCTCCCGCCCGAACTGGTGACGATCGAGTCGGGCGCGAAGGTCCGCACCCTCGAGGCAGAGCTTGACGACGGGCGAAAGGTAACCGTCCCCAGGGCGAACGTGGAGATCATCCAGGAGTAGAGGGCAGACTGCGGAGACCGGACTCGTACCACCAGATCAGGCGTGGGAGAAAGACCCATACGGCACGGAAGAGAACACTCGACCAAACGTCCAGGGCTCGGCACTCTCTCACAACCGGCATCCGGGCGTCCGGCACATCGGCGAGCAGTGCGCGCTGCGCGGCAGGGATAGATGGGTCGGACGCATGTATGTCGGCGAGGCCCAGGTCCAGCTTGTGGAAGTATCACTCGTCCCGGAACGCGCAGGATCGCTATGGCGCATGGTCTCCCTGCCATTCCACCTTCTCCCCGCCGATGACGCGGGTAAGGACCGGCTCACCATCCTTCACCCGTACGAGCGCAAATCGCCCGTCGGTGGTGATCGGACTTCCTTGCTCCGCCCGGTCGATGAAGATCCAATCCGTCACGCCGTCGTGCATCACCTTCACCAGACCGCGATCGAGCCCGCAGGACACGTAGAGCTTCCCCTGGTATGGATAGAGCACAGACGTGAAAGTCGCCTCGTTGCCCGACTTACGCGCGATGATCAGCGGCACCTTGCGGCTCGTCGCCTCAGCCGGGCACATCGCTGTTGACACGGCATAGCGATCCCCATCGAGCATGAAGAGCCCGAGGCCCTGCCCGCCCAGATCCCATCGGGCCTGCCACTTCCCATCAGCCTGATGCGCGCTCACCGGCTCGACGAACGCGTACTCAGGCGCCGGACCGCCTCCGGGGAGCAGGCTCATCCGCAACTTGCCCTCCGAGCGGAGGAACCAGTCGTAGGTATGCTCGGAGTCGCTCTCGAGGCGGTCGATCATGACGTAATACTCATCCACACGGATGATCGTTCGCCGGTGGAGCACGCCGGAGTACGCCTCCTCGGTCTCAGCCTCAGCGACCTCGAAGACTTCGTCACCCTCGAAGCAGGTCAAGCGCCGCTCCTTCGTGGCGGCCTGGTTCTTTCCATCGACCACCACGGTGTTGTGGGCGGGAGTGCACCTATACCAGGCGAGCGCGGGCGATCCGTAGCCACAGGTCCCATAGTCGGCGACCAGGAGCTTTCCGTGCGCCCAAAGCGTGATCCCCATCTTGTCGGGCTGGCCGTGGCCGAGGTACGGGCCGTAGTCGAACGTGAGCATCGCCCGATCATCCGACCGGAGTGTCGCAATGCCGAGCACCGGATAGTCGGTCGAACGGAACTCGGGCTTGGAGGACTCCCTTGTAGGAGCGGCTTCCAAGCCGCGATGTCCCTCGGATCGCGGCTTGGAAGCCGCTTCTACAAGGGGCACACCCTTGAGAAACGCCCACAGACCGGATCGATTCGCCCGGCGAACCGCGTAGCCTTCTCTGAGCGCCCAGCCGATCCGTTCGTCGCCGGTTCGTAGGTAGGCGAGTTCGTATTGATCGAGCGGGAGAAACACGTCGAACCAGCCGTCGTTGATCGCCGCGAGCCGCGTATCGGGGTACATGTAACCGAGCGGCGCGGTGAACATCGCCTTGAGATTCTTGGCGGGCTTGGCCTCCCAGTGATAGAGATCGACGCCGTGGTTGTGCGCGGCCTCGGCGAGGTAGAGAAACGCGCCGAGCGGGTAGAAGTGGTAGGTGTGCACCGACTCCGGCCAGAGCCCGTCGTCACCGAGTTGGTTGGCAATCTGCGACTTGAAGCTGGTGATGGCGTAGTCGATCAACTCCTGATCACCTGTGGCATACCCGATCACTCCGGTGGCCGAGAGATGCCACGAGCCCCAGTTGCCCCCAAGGCCCATGTTCCGCAAGCCGGACGCTATCGGGCGGAAGAACTCGCTCTCGATCTTCACGCGAAGCTCAGGCGTCACAGCCGGCGAATCGTAGACCAGGTCATATGCCCAGGCAAGCGGGATCGACCATACCGACTCGCAGAGCGACTGGTACATCATCCCGCCCTCGGTAAGTGACGTGTGAGGGCCGGGATAGGCGTCGGCATATTTCGACAGGATCTCGACGGCTTTCTCCGCGTATCTTTGGTCGTCCTCGATCGCGTATGTCAGCGCGAGGGCGAAGGCCACTCTCGAAAGGGTGTTGTGGACATACCAACGGATGCACGCGTCGTACTTCTCCCCCTGGTAGACCTTCCCACAGGCAGGACACTTGTAGCCCTCCGGGTGCTCCTTCATATCAGCAGGGACCTGGAGTTGGTTGCCGTCCGTGCAGAAGAAGTTGTGGAAATGACCGCTCCGTCCGGGGATTACGATCTCTCGGTCCAACCATCTATCGGCCTCGGTCTTGATACCCGAACCCAGGGAGAGCGGCTTCGAGCCGGGCTCGGCCAGGTAGATAGACCTCTTCCATCCGTCGCGCTTGACCTCCTGCCGGAGCCGGGCCAACTCGTCGGGACTGAGGATAACACCCGGCCTCAAATCCGAGGAATCGGCGTTCGACATCAACGTGAGCGCGCCGAGTACTATGATCAGCGCGAGTCCTTGCCAGGAGAACATACTGCGGTACCATCCTGCTTCCAGCTTCGTCCGCGTGGACGTCACCGCTAAGTTCCCCAGACAACGACGTCAGACCTCCCGCGACCCGCCGCCTGCTGTGGCAGGGTTGCGCCTTGCCGGAACAAGTATGACTCAGCGCAACCATATTCCGCTCGGACTCGTCTAAGCAGGAGGAGAAAACATCCGCCGGAGGAAGCCATGAAGCGCATAACCGTTCTGATTTCGCTTGTCGCACTAGTCGCATCCACAGCACTTGCCGATCCGCCGCGGATCGTTCGCCGGCCCGGACCACTGGAGTTCGGACGGGGCAAGCTCACGACATTGCCGCCGTATGATCCTACCAGGGCCGAGCAGCCAGATCAGATGGACCTCCGCTCCTATGATCTCACCGCGTTCGACCTGAAGGGCCGCGAGAAGGATCTCGTGTTCGCCATGTTCGACAGCAAGACGCGATGGCCGGTCTCTATCAAGTCATTGAAGTCGTTTAAGCCGGACCGGTTCATGGAGCTTGGCAAATCGCCCGGCCTGGGGGTGAGGGGCCTACACGCGAAAGGCATCACCGGGAAGGGAGTCTCCATCGCGATCATCGATCAGCCGCTGCTCGTTGACCATATCGAGTACAAGGATCGGATGAGGATGTACGACGAGATCGGCTGCTGGAACAACAACGCCGAGATGCACGGCCCGGCGGTCGCATCGATCGCAGTCGGGAAAACGGTTGGAGTCGCTCCCGGCGCGGATCTCTACTACATCGCCACATATGCGTTCCGCGACGACACACCGGAAGGCAGCCGGGACTTCGCCAACTACGCCAAGGCGGTCGATCGCATCGTCGAGGTGAACAGGAGCCTCCCGAAGGACAGGAAGATCAGGGCGATCTCCATGTCAGTCGGCTGGGGACAGGAGGAGAAGGGCTACGACGCGATCGTGAAGGCTGTTGAGCGGGCGAAGAAGGAGGGCATCTTCGTAGTGTCGTCTTCGCTTCTTGAGACATACCAGGAAGACCGCATGTGCTGCCTCGGCCTCGGTCGAGAGCCGCTCGCCGATCCCGACAAGGCCGACTCATACCGCCCGGGGCTCTTTTGGGAGCGCATGTTCCTCGACAACTACACCGACGACGCCGAGAAGGACCCGATGAAGCACCTCAAGCCCTGGCTCCTGGTCCCGATGGACTCTCGATGCACCGCCGGCCCGACCGGCGACGAGGACTATGCGTTCTACCGAACGGGCGGACTGAGTTGGTCGGTCCCCTACCTCGCCGGGCTCTATGCGCTCGCGTGCCAGGTGAGGCCTGATATCACGCCGTCCGAGTTCTGGAAGGCGGCGCTCGCCACAGGTGACACGATCGAGTTCGAGCGTGCGAGCAAGAAGTACAAGCTGGAGAAGATCGTTAACCCGGCAAAGCTGATAGAGAAGATCAAGGGCTAGGACGCATTTCAAGAGTATCGTAGGAGCGGCTTCCCAGCCGCGAATTCGTGGCGCTACGCGGGCATTCGCGGCTGGGAAGCCGCTCCTACATGGCGGATTGCGACCTATGAGACATGCTCCAGGCTCGTAGCGGGTCTCGGACCGACGCGGCGCCACGGTCGGACTTCTCGTCATCGCCAGGATCCACCCGGGCATATCGACGAACCGACGTCCTCCTTCGGGAGGAGTCGCCCCCGAAGATCTCGACGTCGGCGATTACGAAACCCATTTCGTCCACCTGAAGAGCGTAACACTGCCGGTGAAGTACCACACATCCACGCTGAACCCACCCCAGCCCGCCAGCGCGGCAACCTGATACTCATAGTGGCTTACGGTCACCAGCGGCAGTACGGCATATGAAGCCCCGAACCGAAGCCTCGGATGGCGTGCGAAAACATGATCGGGTGCCAGACGAACATGCTGCTTGTAGCTCTTGATGGTTCCGGCTGCGATCGCCGTGTGGATGGACGGGATCCCCCATATCCAGGTGACAGCGTAGAGCGCGAGAAGGACATACATCCCATAGCGTTTCAGGCGTCCAGCAGGTCGACTGTCCATACAAGCCCTCCCATTAACGAACCCGCGTCCGGATCACGGGACGGCCGTTCGAGCTGCCGACGATCGTGCCGTCGTTCGAGATACCCGTGGCCTCGCTCCAGGTCTGACCCTCGAACAACTTGTCAAGGCCGGGAACGATCCTAGCGCCATCCTCCTCCCGCTCCTTCTCCCTGGGGAGTGTGCCGAGATCGATCATCCCCGTCTCGGCGGACCAGAAGAATGCGTGGCAGTGCGTGCGTTCGTCACTGGACCAACCCACGACGTGGCCCGAGTCATTGATGTCGGTCGGGCAGCTCTCGGGGACAGGCGGAGGATCGATGAAGCCCACGAACTTCGGCAGGTTCATGAGGCGGCCGAGGTCGCGCGGTTTCTTCCCGGCTTCCCACAGGAACGCATTTCCCTTCCCGCACTTCGCGCCCTCTTTCCCGGCTATCCGTCCCTTGCCATTGGCGGCGAAGAGCGTGCCGGTCTCCAGTCCGAGAATCGGGGTGAGGTCCTTCATCTTGCCGCCGAGGTCCCATATCACGGCGTGCGGTTTGTACTCAGCATCTGTGGACCATCCGACGATCCTGCCGGAGTCGTCGATGTCCTCCGCGAAGCTCATCCCGTCCGGAAGCGCGCCCAAATCGACCATCCCGCGACCGGGTGTCCAGAGGAAGGCACGAGCCTTCGACTCCTTGGCATGGGAGTGGCCAACCACGCATCCCTTGTTGTTGATCGCGGTCGCTTCGCTCCAATCGCCCCCGAGAGTCCCGAGGTCGTGAGGCTTCCCGTGCACATCCCAGAGGACGGCATGCCTTACGCGGCGATCCGGGTCTTGCGACCAGCCGACGACCTGTCCGATATCATTGATATCGAGCGCCCAGTTGACCGTATGCCCGGGGAGTGAATCGAGCTGCCGGATGTTGCCCTTCGCATCCCAGATCACGACACGCTCGTTCCCGTCCGCGTCTCTCATCATGCCCGCGATCTGACCCTTCGAGTTGATCGCCTGCGGGCCTCGACCACCCTTTCCGTCGGGAAGACCGGGCAACTCCTTGATAGTGTACGTGACCGCGTGAAGACGGCCGGCGAGGAGTGAGGTTGAGAGGATCAAACATGCAGCTACCAGGTAGAGCTTCCGCATCGTGCTACCCCTCCGCGCGTGTATGATATCTGCTAGACTCCAAACGCAGGCATATCGTTCCGCCGAACGCCCGTCATCAGGAAGATGGAGAATTGCTTTGTCTCGCCGCTCGCCACTTGCTTGGAGGCTTTGTGCGCGGTGGATACCCTCACCCCATCGAACCCCGTACTTCGGAGGAGGCTCTTCATCTCCGCGCGGTCAAATCCGAAGTGCCTGATCCCGGTGTTGTCCGCGTGGAAGTCGCCATCCTCCGTGTCGAGATCGGCGACGGCAAGCACGCCGCCGGGCTTCAAGACTCTGTGCAGGGAGCGCAGGAGACGCTCAACGTCTGCGATGTGGTGGAACGTCATTATGCTGTAGACCACATCGAAGCGCTGATCGGGCAAACGGCCCTCTTCGAAATCACAGAGGAAGGTCTTGACGTTCGAGATCCCCAGCATGTTGACCTTCTGCCGGAGCACAGACAGCATGCCCCACGAGCTGTCTACGGCCCTGATGCTGTGAACGTAGGGCCAGAGTGCGAGCGCCACCAGCCCTGTGCCGGCGCCGAGGTCCATGACGTCCATCCCGAGGTCGAGCGGGACCTGCCGCCGGATCGCTCTGGCGATGTCCTGGGCGCACTTCACGGCATTGGGCTGATCGTATGTATCGGCCGGCCTATCGAGGTCCGTTTTCTGAGTGTCGATCATAGCGAATCCATGGACGTCATAGGAGTCATGCGCGCCTTGCGGGTACTTGTCATCGTTCATCGCAAGGTCCGGTACCTTATGAATGAAGCCTACCGCTGCAATAGCTCTCTCGCGCACCTGTTGATCCGGCATCCGGAAGGCCATGGCGGATCAGGGAGCCTCATGACCCAATCGGTCCGATGTAGACGCTCGTCGGTGTAGGGAGTTGCACGTCAGAACACCGGACTCAGCTTGTCGCCGATGCCATGCTCATCCGCTATCTTCCTCAGACGGCGGCCCAGATCCTGGCAGTAAGCTCTATACTCATCCATATCATAGAAGAGTGAGCGGTAAAGGTCAAGCAGATCGGGGTGATGCCGTTTGAGAAACGGCGCGAGGGAGTTCCAGACGCCGGGCTTCGGGTTGAGCTTATCCGCGTGGAGATGCGTGAGAGGTAGATGCGCCACCGCCGAGAAGAGCGCGTCGAGCGCCTCGTCGGTATCCGAGAGCCCCGGCATGAACGGCCCAAGGAACGCGGATGCCTTGATCCCTCGGGAGCACGCCTCCTCCAGGGCCGCGATCCGCTCGAAGGTCGGCGATGCGCCCGGCTCGATGTGGAAGCGGAGGCGCTCATCCATGGTAGTGAGTGTGCAACCGACGTCGCAGTTGTCGTGCCCCTCCAGGATATCGAAGTCGCGGGTGACGAGCTTGCTCTTCGTGAGAATGCCCACGTGGTAGCCGGCGTCAACGAGGATCCGAAGGCACTCGCGCGAGAGCCCGAAGCGCTTCTCGACGGGCTGATAGGCATCGCAGACCGAGCTCATGAACACGCTGGCGGGAGGCTTCCGGGCGACCTCGCGCCGAAGGATTTCGGGTGCGTTGACCTTGGCATCGACGAACGTGCCCCACGGCTCCTCATGCCCTGAGAAGCGCTTCATGAACCGGGCGTAGCAGTAGATGCAGTTGTGCAGGCAACCCGTGTAGCAGTTGACGCAGTAGTCGGATATGCCGGACTTGCCGAGTATCGATTTCGCCTGGACTTCGTTGATGACGGCCATCTCACCCTCAGGAGGATTCTAACCGCCTTCGCAGCCGGAGTCAATTCCTGAGCGGTCGAAGGGTCAGCGGACGATGCGGAACTTGATGAGGGTCCAGAGTGCGACGACGCCGTCCCACCAGCCGATCTTCTTGCCCTGTGCGACCGTGCGCGCCTCGTATCGGATCGGGACCTCCTTGATGCGCAGGCCCTGACGGAGGATCTTGGCGGTGACCTCAGGGCAGAACTCGAACCGCCGGCACGTGAGCGGGATGCTCTTGATCAGGTGGGCGCGGAACGCCTTGTAGCAGGTGGCCTCATCCGTGATCCGTGCGCCGAAGAGAATCGACGCTGCGGCGGCGAGCACCCTGTTCGCGATGTAGTTCGGCAGACGCATCTTCGGCCTGGAGTTGAGGAAGCGTGAGCCGTAGACTACATCCACCTCTCCGCTCACGATCGGCTCGATCATCGCCGGATAGTCGGCGGGGTCGTACTCGAGATCGGCATCCTGGATGATCACGATATCGCCGGTGACATACTGGAGGCCGGTCCGGAGCGCCATCCCCTTCCCCATGTTCTCTTTATGCAGGACCAGTTGGATGTCGCTGATACCCTGGAGCAGTTCACGCGTGCCGTCGGCGGAGTAGTCATCGACGACGATGATCTCCTTCTCGACTGGCGACTTACGCACGCGGTCGAGGGTCGCCTCGATGGTATCAAGCTCATTATAGACGGGGATGATGACGGAAAGCTTCATGGTTATGGCTGCTGGTACGGTAGATTGGGAATGACGGCTGTGACGAGCGCGGTGAGGGTCAGCAGAAGCATTCCACCATTGACTACGACGGCCGACCACCTCCGGTTCCCCTCCGGGAGCAGCCGCTCGATGCCTATGACCATCGCCAGCGAGATCGGAATGATGGCAGGATACAGATATCGTCCCTGCGCCTGGAAGTATGTAAGGTTGAACCTGATGAACGAAAGCAGCACGAGGACCGCCAACGCCGCCATGACGATCAGGGCGTGCCGGCGCTCGGTGGACTCCCTGTTCAGCGTAATGAAAGGCCTAATGCTCCCCACCAGCGCGACCAGCGTGACCGCCGCGAGAGCCAGGTAGGTCCACGTCGGCATGAAGACCTTCATGTGGCCGAAGACCCCCCAGAAGCTGGCGAAGGTCCACCCACCGACGAGAGCGATATAGTCCGTGACTGAGAGCCCACGTTCGACCAGGAAGTAGTCTGGCTTCGGAGTATGAGCGAATGCCTGGTTGAACTGGGTGAGCGCGAAGGGATCACCGTAGAGCGAGACGTTCCGAACGAGCCACCATCCGCCGACCACGAGGCCGATTCCGATCATGACTGCGACGTGCGCGGAGGCTTCCATTGGGGTGACGGCTCCCCTTCTTCGCATCAGCACATAGGCAAGAACCGCAACAGGGAAGATCAGCACGCAGGTAGTCTTCGTGAGCAGTCCGAGTCCCAACACGAGCCCAAGCAGCGCCGATGACTTCAGATTCAGCTCACGGTTGAGCCTGACGAGAAGCAGGATGGCCAGACCGAAGATCAGCTCTGTGAGAATATCATTCCCCACGGACGAACTGAGGGCGAGGTGCATCGGAAGAAGCGCGACGAATCCTGCGCACGCCAGGGCGGTCGATTCCCGCTCGGGGATCAACGCCTTGACCGCGGCGTAGACCGTCAGGATCGAGAGCGCGCCCAGGACGAGGGAGAGCGCGCGCACCCCTGCACCGCCGGCCGCAAGGTAGAACGGCACGCCGAGCAGGTAGTAGAGCGGCGGCTGATGCGCCTCGTAGTTCTCCATGTCATCAGCGGAGAAGACGGGCAGGCGGTGTTCCTCGGCCAGTTGCGTCACGTACACGCCGTGGTATGCCTCATCCGGTGTAACACCGTAGGGCGTGCAGTTCCAGTAGACGAGCCCGAGCGCCAGGTGGAGAGCGATGATCGCCGCCAGCCATATGCGCGTACTATCGTGTCTCGTCTTCAGCCTCATCACGGCTCCCTGATCTCGTAGACGCTGACGTCGTTGGAACTGAATATCTCCAGGAACTCCCCGGAGCCAATCGCCTGGAAGATCAGCATCTCGTAGTCTTCCTTGCCCCGCATCAGCGCCCAGTTGATGACGGCATGGGTATATCGTTCCCTGCCGAAGAAACGGACCATCTCGTCGCTGTTCCGGAACTTGTCCCACGGGATCAGGCGATGGTGTCCCGGATCAGCCCAGATATACGGCCTGTCGAGATAGAAACCTCTCGGCTCGTCGAACAGCAGCACACGGGCATCGTTCGGTGTCGCATTATTGATGAACGAGTGCGCGTCGTAGGGACCGAAGCTGCGGGAGAGATACGAGTCCGCCGACTCCAGCCCGACCGCCGCGCGGGCACTTCCGATCACCAGACTGTTGCCGGCGACGATCCCGAGTCCTACACACATGACGACAAACCCGGCCACAACGATACGCCCGATCTTCCATGAACCGAACGCAGTCGCCGCGCCCGCTCCCGCGATGATGCTGAGGAACGGCAGAACAGTGATCATGTACCGCGCATTCTGCATCAGGAAGAACCATGCGCAGACGAAGACCGAGGACACGAATGCAAGTCTTTGCACGGCTCTGTTCGATCCGCCCACCAGTATCTGCGCGCCGATCAGTCCGAGGAACGCCGGGCCGAGGAGACCGTACATGACCGGCGCATCGTAGAACGCGCCGCCGTTCATAGTGACGTTCCAGGGGATGCCGATGAAGTCGAGCGCCGAGCGCCCCATGCCCATCGCCTGCTGAGCGGCGCGATAGAGCTCCGCGTCGGCGGGAGACCAGTTCCGTCCGCCGAAGATGTTGGAGAAGAACGGGTAGACCGGATTGCCCGTGTAGAGATAAGTCTTGATGTACCACGGCGCTCCGACTACCGCGGCGGTCAACCCGACCAACATCGCGCTTCGAAGGCCGCCCTTCGATCTGCTCAGCCAGAGCACCCAGAGGCAGAGCGCACCGATCGGAACGAGTGCAAGCATCTTCGTGCCGAGCGCGAACCCGGACATGATCCCCGCGACGGCCAGCCATCCCCTGCCGCCGGACTCCTCCCAGTTGAGGACGGCATACGCCGCAAGGAGCAGGTACATCGCCGTCGTGATGTCGGCATATGCCGCTCCGGCCTCCCAGATGACGAGCGGCACGCTCATGAAGAGCAGCGCGCCGATCGATCCGGCCGTCGGGTTCACGTGACGTCGGCAGAGAGCGAAGATGCCCCCCGCGGTCACCAGGTACATCGCATAGTGGAAGAGCTTGGCAAGCGCCGGCCCGTGGAACGCGAGACCGAGAGTATACAGCATCTCCGTGAGGAACGGGAAGTTCGAGTGTGACGTAAACGGCACGTAGAAGATGCGGTGGGCCGCCAGATACAGCTTCGGCACGGCGAGGTGGTACGCCAGGCCGTCCCAGTCCGTAGTTCCCGGAGGTGAGAGCGCACCGATCAGAGCCAACGCTCCGAGGATCGATACGCCGAGCAGCATCAGAGCATCGGTCGCCCGGAGCTTGACCGCCCGCCGACTACCGACCGCGGACACCAGCGATGGAAGGATCACGCGCATGCTGGGAAATGAGACCAGGGCGAGCATCACCAAGAGGCCGATGAGGAACGGCGCCGTCAGCGCGCCCGCCAGCCCGACCGCCAGCACTGAGTACGACAGCGCGCCGAACCCTAGCGCCGCCCCGAATACACACGCCTCGAGCAGACTGTGAGATCTCCCCACGACGGCGCGCAGGATTGCGACGCCGAGCGCCAGGCACACGAGGACGATGGGCATGAATATCGGTATCGCAATCAGCGGATTGCTCATGGCGCGCTTCCCTTCGTTCGGGCGGACTGGAGCGGCAGGAGGCATCCCTCGATCGAGAGGCTGCCCGGTTCGCCGGTAATCTCGACCCTCCCGAGATAGTGGGCGAACCATCCAGCCTGGACGATGCTCGTATTTCCGATCCTGACGGGCTCATCGAGCACGGAATGCGTGTGGCCGCCGACGATTAGGTCGATCCCCGGGACCTCCTGCGCCAGCGTCTCATCGAGCTTGCTCCCGATATGCGTGACGGCGATGATCACATCCGCCTGAATCCTCAGATCGGGAACGATCTCCCTGGCAGCGTGGATCGGGTCATCGAACCAATACGGACTGACCTTGCTTGCGAGCATCTTGCGCGTGATCATCGGTACGGTGAGGCCGAAGAGTGCGACTCTGTAGCCGCCCCGAACCATGGTGATGCTCCGACGGATGGACGGACCGATCGCATCCTCGGCGCCGTGGATGTTCGCGCACAGGACCGGGAATCGGGCGAGCTTGACCTTCGAGTGCAGTCCGGGCTTGAGAAAGTGGAACTCGCGGTTGCCCATCGCCATGGCATCGTATCCGGCCTCGCTCATCCGTGCGAGCGCCGGTTCGCCGCCGGGACGGTAGTAGATGTTGCCTGAGGTGACGGCGTCCCCGGCATCGAGAAGCAGGCACTCGCCCGAGGACTCCTTCGCACGCCGGATAGTCTCGACTCCTTCCGGACGCAGCTTTCCGTGGAGGTCATTGGTATGCAGGATTGTCAGATTCGGCATTCGGCTCTACCGGTCGCTGATATTGTTGAAGGATGCATTCCACCGCCTCGTCCCACTTGCCCTGAGCTTTGAGGATCATTTCGACGGCCTCGCGGACCGCGCCACGACCGCCGTGCGCTTCGGTCACATGATCGGCGAGCGCCTTCAGGTCCTCACAGGCATCTCCGACCGCGATGTTGAACCCGCACTCGCGGAAGGCCGGGATGTCGATCAGATCGTCACCGACGAACGAGGCCTCCTCCTTGCGGAGTCCGAGTTGATCGAGCAGTTCGCGGATAGCGACGCTCTTGTCACGGCAGGCCATGTTGACATGGCGGACCTTGAGCTCGTTCACCCGGCGCTCCAGGGCGGCCGACTTGCGCCCGGAGATGACGGCGACATGCAGGCCGACATGCTGAGCGGCGCGTATGGCCACTCCGTCCTTGATATTGAAGCTCTTGACCTCATCGCCGCTGGATGTGTACGTGACCTCACCCTGAGTGAGCACACCGTCTACGTCGATTGCGATAAGCTTGATCCGCTGGAGCCTGTTCATAGTGCCCTGTTACTCATGTATACGCAATCGGTGACCCGGGCATTCCGACCGGTCACACGGATTACACAATACCGGCCTGGAAGAGGTCCTTCATCATCAACATTCCGATAGGCTTGCCGTCGTCGTCGAGGACCGGTACTTCGCCGATTCGGAAGCTCTCGAGGACGCGCATGCCCTCGACGGCGAGATCGTCCGGCTTCACGGTTTTCGGATTCGGCGTCATGATCTCGCGCGCCGTGCGGTACAGACAGCGCTCGTCCGACAACATGTGGCGGCGGACATCGCCGTCGGTGATGATGCCCGTCATCTTGTGCCGCCCATCCACGACGATCGCCGCTCCGGCGCCCGCCTTGGTAATCGAGAAGAGCACATCGCGCACCAGATCTTCCTCCGTAGCAACCGCCATCCGGTCACCGGACCGCATCACGTCGGCAACCCTCATCGTGAGCCGGCGACCGAGAGTCCCTGCGGGATGGAACAGAGCGTAATCCTCCTCCGAGAACCGCCGTGCCTCCATGACGCTGAGCGCCAGCGCGTCGCCGAGCGCCAATTGCGCGGTGGTGCTCGTAGTCGGAGCAAGGCCGAGCGGGCATGCTTCGCGCTCCACGGAGGTATCAAGAAAGACGTCGCTATATTTTGCGAGGACGGACTCGGAGCGCCCGCACATACTGATCAACTTCGCGCCTATTCGCTTGATCACGGGGAGGATCGAAGTGATCTCATCGGTCTCGCCGCTGTTGGAGAGAGCGATGACGACATCCTGCGAGGTCACCATGCCGAGGTCGCCGTGTACACCCTCCGCCGGATGGAGGAAGAGCGCGGGGCTTCCGGTGCTGGCGAGCGTCCCTGCAAGCTTGCGGCCGATCGCACCGGACTTGCCCATGCCGGTGACGACTATTCTGCCCTTGCACTGCAGAACGAGATCAACGGCCTTCACAAAGGACTCGTCGAGCCTGTCCCTCAGCGCCAGGACCGCGTTACCCTCGATCTCCAGTATCTCCCTCGCTCTATCCAGCATGACGTCCTCCGCTGTTCTTTCGTAATGGACACGGGCGATTATAGCACGAATCGGGAAGCCGAACAAAGTGACTGCGCGAGCCGCGGTGCGCGCGGAATCTCAACCCTCCAGTACCCTACGCGCTACGCCCCCTGTCGTTGACCTGGGGCAAGGACCCTGCTAGAATATAGCCTGTCGGCAACGCGGCATTCGACTACATGCGGACGGGGTATCCGGTGTTACGGCGAAGAAAGATCATATTCATATCCGTAGTCCTGTTGCTCGTGGTCTTGATCCAGGGCTGCGGTCGGCAGGCAGAGGAGTCATCGGACGGCAAGATCGTGCTCACCGTCTGGCATCCGTGGGGAGGCACCCAGGCGGAGGCGTTCGAGGCGACGATGAAGGCCTTCGAGGCCGCTCATCCGGATATCGACGTCCGCGCGCTCTTCACGCCGAACGATCTCTCGAACAACCAGAAGTTCTTCACCTCCGTAGCGGCCCATCGCCCGCCCGATGTCGTGTACGTCGATGGCCCGCAGGTCGCAGAGTGGGCCGAGCAGGGAGCGCTCACCGCGCTGGATGAGCAGTTGCGCCAGGACGGCATCAAGCCCGAGGACTACTTCGCCCCGTGCTGGGAGCAGAACAAGTACAAGGACAAGGTCTGGGCTCTCACCTACTGCGCGGACCCGAACTTCGCGTTCGTGTGGAATAAGGCGCATTTTCGCGAGGTCGGACTCGATCCGGAACGGCCTCCCCAGACGATCGACGAACTCGACGAGTACGTTCGCAAGCTCAACAAGTGGCGCACGGTCGGGGCGACTCGCAAGCTGTCACGGATAGGCATCATCCCGTGGGCGCAGTACGGCCCGGCGAACTCGATGTTCACCTGGGGATGGGCGTTCGGCGGTGGTTTCTACGATCCGAAGACGCACAGAGTCACTGCGGCGTCTCCGAAGGTCGTCGAGGCGCTGACCTGGATGTGCGGATATGCCAGGGAGTTCGACATAGAGAAGATCGAGGGACTGGCCGCCGGATTCGGCACCGCGGAGCAGAACCCGCTCTACACCGGGAAGCTCTCGATGACCTGCCTCCACATCTCGGGCATCGAGGAGATCAAGAAGTACGCCCCGGACCTGGATTACGGCATCGGGTACATCCCGGCGCCGCTCACCGGCGAGGCGCACAGCTCCTGGGTCGGCGGCTGGTGCATGGCAATCCCGAAGGGGTCGCGCCATCCAGAGGAAGCATGGGAGTTGATTCGCTGGCTCTGCGCCGATCCGGAGGGCACATCGGTCGTGGGCAGGAACAGCGGGCTCTTTCCGGGATGGCGAAAGTCGCCCTATCTGAAGGAGGTCTCCGGCAAGCCCGGCTACGGCATGTTCCTCAAAATCCTGGAGGAGTGCCGTCACCAGCGGCCGGTGATGCCCGCTCAGGCGTTCTACATGGGAGCGATCCAGCGAGCGGTCGATTCCGCGATATACGGGCGAAAGACCCCCGAGCAGGCGCTCCGTGACGCTCAGATCGAGACCCAGCGCGAGCTCGACCTGGTATTCGGTAAGTAACGTCGGCACTCTGCGGTCTCTCAGCGAGGTGTGCTTATGAATAACCTTGATCCGAAGCTGCTCGAAATCCTGGCGTGTCCGGCATGTGAAGATCGCCCTCCGGTCGAGTTGAAGGGCGAGAAGCTTTATTGCGCCAAGTGCAAGCGATCCTATCCGGTTCGAGACGGCATCCCCGTGATGCTCGTCGATGAAGCGGTGAAAGAGGAGTAGACGATGCTCAAGATCCGTGTGATCCACGGCCCGAACCTCAATCTGCTCGGCACACGAGAGCCTGAGGTCTACGGGGCAGTCACCCTGGCGGAGATCGACTCCCGCATCAAGGCACACGCGGAGAAGATCGGCGCGCACGTCGAAGTCAGCCAGTTCAACTCCGAGGGAGATGTGGTCGAGGCTATACACACCGCCCGGGACTGGGCCGATGCGATCGTCATCAACCCGGGCGCATATACGCACTACAGCATCGCGGTCCGTGACGCAATCGCGGCTGTCGGTATCCCTGCCGTCGAAGTCCATCTGTCGAACATCCATGCAAGAGAGGACTTTCGTCAGAAGTCGGTGATCGCGCCGGTGTGCGCCGGTCAGATCTCCGGATTCGGCGCTCAGAGCTACATCCTGGGCCTCGATGCGGCGAGGCAACTGGCGGAAGATCGGGAGCGGGGTTAGATCATGCACGGCCGACAAGCCAGACTGCGAGACGAGATGGCGTCCAGGGACCTCGATGCGTTCCTGGTGACCGATCGCGTCAACGTGCGCTACCTTACCGGCTTCAGCGGCTCTTATGCCGTGCTCTTGCTCACGGTTGACGCCGCGTACCTCCTGACCGATTCGCGCTATGTGGAACAGGCGTCTCACGAGACCTACGGCTGCACCGTCGAGCAGATCGACCTCGGGTTCGTGCCCGGCGTCGCAGACCTCCTTCGGCGGATCGAGGCAGGAGTCGTAGGCTTCGAGGAATCGGCGCTGAGCTATGCCGAGTGGAGAGAGCTGAACGAGTCGCTCGAGGGTGTCGAACTGCTGCCGGTCGAGAACGTCACAGCGAAGTTCCGCATGGTGAAGGACGCCGAGGAGATCGCCACCATCCGCAGGGCTGCATGCATCGCGGACGATGCCTTTGCCCATATCTGCTCGATCATCCGTCCGGGCATGACCGAACGTGAGATCGCGCTGGAAATAGACTGCTTCATGAGGAAGAACGGCGCTGAGGAGTCCGCCTTCGAGACCCTCATAGCCGAAGGTGACAGGTCCGCTCTCCCGCACGCCAAGCCGATGGACAGGGAAATCCGCGAGGGTGAGTTCGTCATCATGGACTTCGGGGCACGGGTGGACGGCTACCATTCCGACATAACTCGAACGCTGCTCCTGGGACAACCTGACGAGCGCAGACAGGCCATCTACGACATCGTTCTCGAAGCCCAGCGCAGGGCAATCGAGGCTATCAGGCCGGGCATGCAAGGCCGGCAGGTGGATGCCGTCGCGAGGGACTACATCACCGATCAGGGATACGGCGAATACTTCGGCCACGGCCTGGGCCATGGGCTCGGCCTCGAGGTACACGACGGGCGCATACTGACAAAGAAGAGCGAGATCATACTCCGTCCGGGTATGGTAGCCACGGTCGAGCCGGGGATCTACATCCCCGGGTTGGGCGGTGTACGCATAGAGGACGACGTGCTGGTTACCGAGTCGGGCTGCGAAGTGTTGACGCACTCGCCTCGCTCGCTCAGCCCCGCATCGAATGAAGGGAAGTGAACTCACTGTACAAGGTCATCATGGTTCCACTGGATGGGTCGCCTCTCGCTGAGAAAGCGCTCCCACATGCCGTCGAGATCGCACGGAAGTTCGGCGCCAGATTGACGCTCTTTGCGGTCATCGAGTCTTACCAGGTCTACACGCAGCCCGGGGTCGTGGGTCCGATCGTCAGCGTTCCGATGGAGTCCGAAGAGGAAACGAACGCCATGCGCCGGTACCTCAGAGGCATAGCCGACAAGCTCGCCCAGGACGGACTGGATGTAGTCACCGAGGTACGGCAGGGTGATCCAGCCGCCGAGATCTGCGACTACGCAAGAAATATCGGCGCCGATCTGATAGTGATGTCTACCCACGGACGATCGGGGATACGTCGATGGGTCTACGGGAGCGTCGCGGACCGTGTGCTTCGAAGCGCGAACATTCCCATCTTGTTGGTACGCACTCTAGCGGAAGACAAGTTAGACTGATAGGACTGCCACATGGAACACGCCGCCAGCGCGATCGAACCCGCGCAGGTGATCCTCCAGATCATCATTATCCTGTTTGCCGCCAAGGTAGTCGGTGAGATCACGGAACGGATCGGCCAGCCCCCGGTGCTCGGCGAGCTTCTCGCCGGTGTCCTCCTGGGAGGCAGCGTCTTCGGCTTGATCGAACAGAACGAGGTTCTTCACGTCCTTGCGGAGCTGGGAGCCATCATCCTCCTGTTTGAGGTCGGACTCGAGAGCGATCTGGAGGAGTTCCTACGGGTCGGAGCATCGGCGCTCGCAGTCGCCGTGGTCGGAGTCATCGGGCCATTCGCAGTCGGCTATGCGGCGTCTCTGGCGTTCGGCCTCGACAACGTCACCGCGATCTTCATCGGCGCGACACTCACGGCAACCAGCGTAGGCATCACCGCGCGAACACTGAGCGATATCGGCCAACTCCGAACGCCTGAGGCGAAGATCATACTCGGCGCAGCGGTCATAGACGACGTGCTCGGCCTCATCATCCTGGCCGTGGTAGTCGGCCTGATCAGGACCCACACCGTGTCTCTATGGGAGATCGGCAAGATCACATTCCTGGCAATCGCCTTCCTCGTCGGCGCAATCGCCGTAGGGGTTCCTGTCGCGCCTCGTGTCCTGACCGTGGTGAAGAACCTCAGGACACGGGGGATGCTCACGGTCAGCGCCGTGGTCTTCGCACTGGGACTGGCTTACCTGGCCCACGAACTCCGGCTCGCTACGATCGTCGGAGCCTTTGCCGCCGGTCTCGTTCTCGCTAAGACCGAAGACCTCGCTCACATCCAGGAGCGGATCAAGCCCGTGGCGGATATCTTCATCCCCATCTTCTTCGTACTTCTCGGCGTGTCGGTCGACCTCAAGGCGTTCGATCCGACCAAGCCCGACAACGGACCGGTCCTCCTGCTCACGGGCGCCCTCATCCTGATCGCAATCGCGATGAAGCTCTTCGCGGGACTCGGAGTCCTCCGCCGAGGCGTCAAGCGACTGGCGGTAGGTGTCGGCATGATCCCGAGGGGTGAGGTCGGCCTGATCTTCGCCAGCTTCGGGCTCACGAATCGCGTCATCGGCGCTGATCTCTACTCCGCTATTGTCGCGGTTGTAGTCTTTACCACCTTCGTTACCCCACCCCTGCTCAAACTGGTTCTGCCATCCGGCAAGAAGCAGGCAGTTCTCTCCGATTAGCCTCCAAGCGAGCGAAAAACCGGGATATTTGCGTGTTGACAAGCTATTCACATAGATGTTGACAGTTTGAGCGTTTTGTGATACAGTAAAGGTGGGATGGGAAAGCAATCCCAGACCGGATTCGCTAAAGCCGGATGAAGTACCAAGCCGGACAACAGCGGATGAATGCTGCTCGGGACCTCAGCATTCCAACGCATGTTGAAGGGGGGTTCTACGATGCAGCGCGTACTTGTCAGCACAACGGTTTTCCTCTTCATGGTCGCCATGACGGCCCAGTCGGTCAGCGCCGGCGATGTCTCTTACGACAAGCGCTGGGTTCAGGGCGTCACCGCCAACGTAGTCACCGCCAATCTAAACAGCCACAGTGTCAAGGTGAGCCCGGCAATCGCGCGGCACGGAGTGGGCAGCTCCGAAGGATTCGGCTCCATGCTCAGCCGCCTGCAGCCCGCAGCCGCGATAACCGGCACTTTCTTCTGCGTGAACAGCCTCATCCCTGTTGGAGACTTGGTCATAGACGGCAACATCCTGGGCTTCGGAAGCGTCGGGACGGCGGTCTGCTTCACCGCGGACAACCAGGTCCACTTCAAGCGCACAAAGGACGGACAGGCCGAGAAATGGGCCGGCTACGTGTCCGTCACTTGCGGCGGCCCGAGACTGGTGACTAACGGCGTTGCCCGTGTGGACCCGAAGTCCGAGGGCTTCCGCGATCCGTCGCTGTTCCGTCCTGCGGTGAGGTCTGCCATAGGCGTGACGAAGGCGAACAAGCTGCTGCTCGTCACGGTGAACAAGCCTATCTACCTGAGCCATCTGGCTAGGGTCATGAGGGATCTGGGCGCGGTCGATGCGATGAACCTCGATGGGGGAAGCTCGACAGCCCTGTACTGCAAGGGTAAGGTGCCCAGCCATCCGAGTCGTCGGCTGACGAACCTTATCGTCGTATACGATTCCCCGCAGAAATATGCGAGAGTGAAGCCGGCGTTCTACCCGCATGCAGTGATAGCGGCGAGATCTTCGAGATCGTGAGGGAAAGAGAAAGAGATAGAAAGAGGGGGAGCCGCCGGATGGCGGCTCCCCCTCGCACATCTCTGTCTGCACCAGTGCCTTCTCAAGCCGGACCTCCGTGTCCGGCTCCTCCGAGCACTAGCCGGCCTGCATCTGCAGCTTGGCCTCGTCGAACAGCATCACCTTGTTCTCGCGGCGCGACTTCTCCGCCATGCAGATGATCGTCTGCACCCGGACTCCGAGCTCGATATTGCAGTTCGGCTGCTTGTTGTTCCGAATGCTGTAGAACATGTTCTTGTGATGCTCGGTATGGCTCTCGCCGGCGCCCTTGCGCGGCTCAGAGTAAGCCTCGATCTCGTCCACGTACGGTCTCTCCGGCTTGATGGTGAGGCCGTCGCCGATGTTCATCGTGGCCTTGTTGAACCGAAGGACGTCGTCGAGTCCCTGCTCGTTCACGGTCGAGCCGGCCATGTAGATCATCGGTCCGCTGGGGAACTCGACGAGGAGCATGGTGACTTCGTCGATCTCTCTGGCCGGAGCGACGCCCTTGTCGCTGTTGGTGAGGTTGCCGCCGATGCACGCGACCTTCTTCGGGAACTCCTGCAGGTTCATGGCGATCATCAGCGGATGCAGGCGGTGAGGCCAGAGGTCGCCGATGATACCGGTGCCGTAGTCCCAGTACTTCCTCCATCGGAAGTAGCGATCGGGGTCCCACGGGCGCTTCGGAGCGCTTCCGAGCCACATCTTCCAGTCAACGCTCTGATCGTTGGCTTCCGGATCGATCGCGTAGTAGTTCCACTCGCCGGTCGGGGAGTTACGACAGTAGCTGGCCTGTGCCCACAGGAGCTTGCCGTACTTGCCGTCCTTGACGATCTGTCCGGCCTGATGCCAGCGGGTGTCGGAGCAGCCCTGGGAGCCGACCTGCACGAGCCGCTTGGTGCTCTTGGAGGTTTCCCACATCTTCAATGCTTCGTCGAGGTACCGGGTCATCGGCTTCTCAACGTAGACATGCTTTCCGGCCTGCATGGCGTCGACGGAGACCTGGCCGTGCCAGTGGTCCGGGGTGGCGACGACGACCTCATCGATGTCCTTGCGCTCGAGTAGCTTGCGATAGTCTCCGTAGCAGCAGTCGTCCGGGACGCCGGCAGCCTTCTGCGCTCTGGATCTGTGCTTTGTGAAGACGTCGCAGACCGCGACAACTTTGATGTTCTGCTCGGCCTCAAGACCCTTAAGGGTATTGACGTGCCCGGTCCCCATGCCGCCGGTTCCGATCACGGCCACGTTGATCCGGTCGTTCGCGCCGATGACTCTACCGGAAGCGGGGGCCGATCCGGCTGCTTGAGCAAACACGCGGTCGCCCAGGAGACTTCCCGCGACCATTCCGGCGGCTGTTATGCCCGCCGACTTCATGAACTGACGTCGGGACAAACCCTTGCTGTCCTTCTCTTCCATGTACCTAACGCTCCTTAGATTCTATTTGAGTTCAAACCACTCGGGCTGGAATACGATTCTTGTGCCTGTGTTGATCGCCTCATTCGTCTTCACGGCCACAACAGCCGCCTGATACGCCTCCAGCGGCCCACAGTCGCACTTGGCGTTCTCGCGGATGCTCCTGGTAAAGTTCTCCAGGGCGAAGTATATCGCCTCCTTCGCGGGAGTTGTTTCTGCTTCGTGTCCCGGCTCCTTGCCGGCGGCGATGAGCTGGGTGGCGTCTGCGACGAGACAGATGCCCGACATATCCATCGTCTGCTCCTTGCGAGCATAGACCTCCCAGCCGAGCAGCGGCGCGTCGTTCTCCTTAATCATCCACGCCCGCTTGTCCCGTAGCAGCACCGAGTTGTGGTTGCCCTGGAACAACGTATAGGTGTTGCTGAACGAGCTGGCCAGTGTCGAGGAGAACATCATGTTGACGCCGTCGGGATACTCGACTATGCACTGGATGGTATCAGGCACATCGCGCCCGTCCTTCCATGCGGTGATCGATCCGAAGCCATTCGCCGCGACCGGCATCGCCTTGAGATACCAGTTCGCGATGTCGAAGTGATGTACGCCCATCTCTCCCGCGAGTCCAAGCGAGGTGGCCTTCGAGAGCCTCCAGTTCAGCTCAGCCTCACGCTCGGGCGTGGGGGCCATGCGACGCCAGCTATTCTTCTGGTTCCACTGACCGTACGCCTGCGCGGGAACACCGAGGACTCCGGTGCGGATGAACGGGAGCACGTGCTTATACAGAGGGTTCGAGCGTCCCTGAAGCCCGGCCTGGAAGACCTGCTTCGATCCCTGAGCGGCGAGCGCGATCGCCTTGGCATCCTCGATGCTGCCCGCTATCGGGGCCTCGCAGTATACGTGCTTCCCGGCCTGAAGCGCCGCCAGCACGATCTCCTTGTGCTGATGAGTCGGCGTCGCCACGACGACGGCCTCAACGTCCGGAGACGAAAGGACGGCCTTGTAGTCGGCAAACGTCGCCGCATTCGGGGCGATCTCCTTTCCCTTCCTGACGTAGGGCTCATAGGTGTCGCAGATGGCGGTAACCTGGGCGGAGGGGATCTTCGCCAGGTTCGAGAGAATCTCCTTCCCCCACTGGCCGAGACCGATGACTCCGATCTTGACGGGAGGACCGGCGACGGCTGCCTCTGCGCCGCCCTCCGCCGCAATAGCCTGCTCGGCGGTCAGCAGCAGAGCCACGGTAGCGGCCGCACCCTTGAGGAAGTCGCGCCGATCGATGCTTCCATTGCTCATAGATTACTCCTTTGATCTATCCGGTGGCGGTCCGGATCACGGACCCCTCATATTGTTGATACGACACGAAGCGCCCTCAGGTTAGCAGAATCTACTTCCCGGGAAGCGGTTTGATCCTGATGTTTCTGTATGCGACGGGACCGTGGTCACCCTGAAGCATGATCGGCCCGGGCACATCCATGTTGCCGTCAAGCGCGCCGCCGGTGACGCTCGGAAGAGTCTGGTTATCCACGATCCTTACCCCGTTGAGGATGACCGTGATTCGATTGCCTATGATCGTCGCCTCAACAGCCTGCCATTCACCCGCGGGCTTGCTGGCGAAAGAGCTCGGAGCGAACAGTCCATAGACCGAACCGTTTCCATGGATATCCACGGCCTTCTTCTCGAAATCGTCCAGAACCTGGATCTCATACCGACCGCGGAGGTACACGCCGCTGTTTCCACCCTTGGGAACCTGGTACTCGTAGCGGATCACGAAGTTGCGGAACTGCGCGTCCGTGATCAGGTCGGCTCCGCCCTCGCCCACGACGAGCATGCCGTTCTGGACCGTCCAGGGGGTCCGACCCTCGTGTCTCGGATGCCATCCCTTGAGGCTGACACCGTCGAAGATTGCCCGGAAACCTTCCTTCTTCTCAGCCGCGGTCACAGGCTGAGGCTTGATCGGGTCGGCATTGCCGTCCGCCAGGCCGAGCGCCCACTGGATGCCGCCGGCCAGGTGCTTGTAGTAGAGGTCACCCTGCATCAGGTCCTCGCGGTGGCCGAGCGCGGTGTAGAACACGCGTCCCTTACCCTCATTCCGGCACCACGCGATCGGGTAGTCGCCGGGAACGCCGGTATTCGGATGCTTGTCGAGGGTCAGAAGACCGTGCATGCGGTCACGTGAGAAATCCTTGAACTGGTAGACTTCCTCGAACACCTTCCACTGTGCGGGAAGGTCTCTGGTGGCCGGGTGATTGCGGTCCTCCACTATGCACATGACCTCGGACTGCGGGCCATGATGGGTGAACTGGGCGCCGGTCATCCGTATGTACTCTTTCCAACCGGGCTTGTCAGCCGTATCACGGAACGAGTCGGTGGCTGCGTGTATGCCGATGTACGCCTTGCCGTTCCGCACGAAATCAAGGAACGCCTGCTTGTCCGGAAGGGGCAGGTCGCCGCTGGTGTTGTTGAACACGACGGCATCGTAACGCTTGAGGCCGGCCGCAGTCATCTTCTGCGCCATCTCCTCGTCGGTGCGAACATAGTCCACATCCCACTGACCGGTCTTCTCGCCTAGTTCCTTGATGATCTTCTCACCGAGCGGAATCGATGAATGCCGGAATCCCTTGGTGACGGAAACCACGAGCAACTGCTTCTTCCCGGCAGCCTCTACAGGCTCCGCCGCAGAAGCTGCAAAGAGCGCGACGGCACACAGCACCGCGAGAAGTGCGCGCGCACAGTTTGGAGCAAATCCTCTCAAGACCCTACCTCCGATATTAGTGACGGTCCATTGTAGCGCGTTTGCCAGGCATGTTCAACTGCGCCTGCTACGCGCAACCTCGGTTATAGTTCCATCTGCTCACGGTTACTCCTGCTTGTCTGATCATGCGGCGTCAAGACTGGCGATCTCCGACTGAGACCGGCATATCGTGAGGCCGCACACGATATCTCGTGGCAAAATCGGTGGTAGTTTCAGAAAAAAAACGGCATCCTATCCACTTGACAAGGATAAAGTGAGCCTGTAAAATGTTGGTATGACGATCTACCGGCAGATCGCTTGTCGGTGAGGAGGTAAGTGTAGTATGGCTACAGGGAAAGTCAAGTGGTTCAACGATGCGAAGGGCTACGGGTTCATTGAGACCGACGATGGCAGAGACGTGTTCGTTCACTTCTCGGCCATTCAGGCTGATGGTTTCAAGACCCTCGCCGAGGGTCAGCAGGTACAGTTCGAGGTCATAGAAGGCGCCAAGGGACCTCAGGCATCGAACGTGCTGGTAACAGCGTAGGCAGTAGTCCCGGCCGAGGGGTGGTTCGGCCAGCAGATCCAGGATCAACAGCATACCTCCACCGTGCCGGAAAACGGCGCCGGCACGGTGGAGTTGATTTTCTCCTCTTGGTTCGGAAGACGCTTGTCCTATATCCGTAAGATTACTCCGTCTCCCCCGGGGTGAATTTCGAGACAACCACTGTGGAAACCGCCAGTTCGCCGTCCGTCACCGCTAACCGGAAATCCGACTTGCCGTTCTGCCTGTTCGAAAACCCTGCATCTTCCAGCGCAAACGTCTTCGTTCTCCAGGCCTTTGTTCCCTCGAACTTCACGACGTCTCCACCGTCTTTGTACACTCCGGCCTCCGACTGATCGGCCGAATCGTACTGGAGCGCGAACGATCCCTGCGCATCATCGTAGTAGGTGACAGTGACGTAGGTCGTTCCCTGACCAGGCAGATTCGGACTGGCTGCAAAGCACATGTACCGCGGACCGTCGCTTGAGCTCGCAGTCGTCGTTCGGCACTTTCGGTCTCTCACCGTTGCGGGAATCACGGAACCGTCTCCGTAGTTGGTGAGCCACAGCGCGGCGCCGGTGGCAGTCACACCCAGATCCAGTGACGCATGCATCACGGAGCGCAGCCGGACCAGATGCTCGTCCAGCTTCATGATGACTGTCACCGCCTGGAACGATGCCCCCGATCTCTTCGGCAGATAGCTCAACCGGAAGCTGCCCCTACCGCCGCTCATATCAACCGTCTGACGCTCCGGGGCGATTGTCAGGTCGGTGCTGAGCCAGGGATACACGGAGATGCCCTTCATCTCGCGGCCGGGATAGCTGGTCCTGAGGTCGATCCGAGCATCCAACCGGTCGGCGTGCGCCTTCACAATGTGCAGCGTCGGCACGAACGGGTCGGTCAGTCGGGCCTCGAAAGGATAGTTGACCGCGAACTCTCTGCCCGAGTAGCTGAAGGTGAGGGTGGCGATCAATGGGAACACGGGAGCCCGCAGTTCCGTGCGAGCCGGCGCGTTGATCACATGAACGCTCGATACCGATGCGCCCGGATCCAGCACAGGAAAGCTGCTGCTCGAACCCGGTCGAACGCTCCACTCGTCGGGTGCCATCAGCCTCACCCTGAGGCCTGATAGCCGCTCCTGCCCGCGATTCCTGACTCTGCTGGTCACCCGGAAGTCGCCGCCCGCATAGAACCGGTAGTCGCCGGCTTCGGTAGACGGGTACTCCATTCGCGCGCTGAACTCCAGGCCGAGGAGCGCCTGGAGCGCGTCGGCAGCCTGACGTCTCGACCGGCCGTCGGCCTTGCCGTCCACTGCTGCCACTGATGCCAGCGCCTGCAGCTTCTCCGTCCGCGACAGCCCGTCAGCCGCGACGTCGCATACCTTCGTGAGCACGCTGTTCACGAACGTATCGGTCGGGTAGATGACGTACTCGGCATTCGGAGCCGCAGTGATGGTGAGCGATCCCTTCGAGCTCGATGGGTAGATCCTTCTCAGGGGTCTGCCTTCTCGGCCCAACTCAAAGACGATCGGTCCGGCTGCGTCCAACCCTGAGACCCTGATCGTTCCACGGCGAGCATCGGCATTGCTCACCTTGACACCGCCGTCATCCAGACTCTCCACCGCGCATTTCAGGTTGTCCCTCGACGTCACCGTCGGCGCTCCCGCGCACAGAGAGGAGGAGATCAGCGTGATCAACGCCAGCACGCACGCATACCTGAGAAGGGATCTCGGGTCAGGAACCACTGCCCGTGCCTCCTCGTCCGCGAATGCCCGCATCGATCTCCCTGACCAGGGCCTCGTGCAGTACGGGATTCGAGGCGGCGATGATCGATTGGATGTTGTCCTCGGAGGTATCGAGCAGCCTGGTGACGCCGATGTCGTTGCCGTACGCGTCCGTCACAGTGCATCCCGCCGTCCGAGCGATGAGCACCGCCGCCGCGATGTCGTAGGGGAACAAACCCATGACCGTGCCGAAACCGGCTTTCCTGAACTTCGGCTCCGCGCCGGGACAGTCGCGGAACACTCGATTGCCGACATCGACCACCGCATTGAGCTGGCCGGTCACCAGCCTTGTCAGTGAGTATGCGGTGCTGCTGTAGATGAAGAAGCCTCCCCGGATGGAGGACTTATCGATCAACGACGAAACCGATCCGATCACCAGATCCGCCGGTCTGCCCGCTATCTCCAGGCTCCACGCCATCTTGTCGAGATCCTTGTTCAGCGACAGAGTGATCGGCATCTCCTTGTCTCCATGGCGGACGCGCACCTCGTCCTTCGTGGCCGTGTAGAGCCTGTCGTTCTTGATCTCCAGGATGCATCCGAAGGAGACGTCGGACAGCCTGATATCGGCAGCGTACGGAGCAAGCGCGATCGAGACGACACATTGCTCGAAGCCCGCCATCGCGGGTCTGGTGCCGTCGATGGGATCGACGATAAGCACGTGCTCGGGCCTGCCGAACTCGACCAGCCCTCGGTCCTCCGAATAGTAGGCGATGGAGAGCTTGTGCTTCTCGATGAACTCGACGATCGCGCGCTCGGCAATCTCGTCGATGGCGAACGACTCATCGCCGCTTTTCGCCTTCCCGAGCGTGTGTCTCGACGATAGCAGGCCGAGATGTGGCGCCACCGCACCGCGGATGGCGTATGCAAGGTCAACGAGCACTCGTGTGATATCCATGGATGAACCGCTCCTGATGGCTTGGAGAATGGGCAGGCATAACGGATCGAGTATACAGATGCCCGAGGCGCAGTGTCAAGAAAGCCGCCTCTGCGAGAGGTTACCCCCACCCCGCCGCCTAACATGATGGGGGTGCTTACCCACAAACGGAGGAACACATGAAGGTCCATCTTCTTCGGGCGGCGGTGATGCCGGCCCTGGTGCTGGGGTTGATCGCTACCCTTGCAGCCGCCGGATGGACGGCGGAGAGTACAATGACCACAGATCCTGTTACCTCGATCACGACCCTCAAGAGACTCTACCCGGACACACTGATCGCCGAGAAAGGCGTTCCGATGGCGGAGATAGTGATCCCCGACGGAGAAGACTACGCAGGACTCGGCGCTCGGATACGGGACGCGATACGCAACTCCACAGGTGTGGAGGTCACGATACGAAAGGACTCGGAGTTCGCCGGCAAGTATGGCGCCGTCAAGCAGACGCCGTCGAAGAACGTCATCGTCCTGGGCAACATGGAGACGAGCAACCTGATCGCGTTCCTCTACGCGCGCCGTCAGAGCTGCGAGGATGCACTCTATCCCGGCGACGGCGGATACGTCATCCGCACTGTCAGCGATCCCTGGGGAAACGGCGCGAACGTCATCATTCTGGGCGGGAGCGATCTGAAGGGAGTGGCTTCCGCCGTCGACGCCTTCTGCGCCTCCATCCCCAAGGGCGCGACCGCAAAGTATCCCGGCGCCCTCAAGGCGAAGTTCTCACCCGCGTTCGTGAAGCGGTTCCCCGAGTTGGCAAACGACCCATCGGATACCGCTATCGCCGAGCAGCTTGTGGCGGCCGACAAGTCGTTCCGCGCCGGAGTGCACTCGGGGCTATTTCCACAGATAACGGCCGCGGGTTACGGCTACCTCAGGTCGGGCAATCCCGGATACGTGAAGCTGTTCCGCGACATGATCTTCCTCGCCTACGATCTCTACAACCAGGACCTTGGCACTTACGGCGGTCCATGGGGGATGGATGCGGACTTCAAGTTCATGGATTTGATCGCGACCTGGGACGTCGTGGAGGAATCGCCCGTCCTGACCGACGAGGACCGGCTCAAGATCACCAACATCATCCTCGAGTACATCCGCTACTGGGAGAGCTACTGGAGCGTTAAGCCGGTGCTCACGCCCGGCATTCGGAACAACCACACCACGTTCACCAGCCTCGGGTTCATGTTCGCTGCGGACTACTTCGGCAAGTACTATCGACTGCCGCAGGCGTCACACTGGATGGCAATGGCCGATGGATGCTTCCAGGCGCAGGCAAGGTCGTTCAAGCCCCAAGAGGACTCGAACAGCTACCAGTGGATCACACTCAACCACATGATGACCTACGCCCTCGCGCGACCGGACGCGTCCTACATCACCTCCGGCAAAGCTCGCATCGGCGGCGACCTGGCGATCATGACCATGGACAACCTTGGCTACCAGGTCAGCTTCGGTGACGTCGGCGCCTTCCACGGAGGCAACGTGGAGATGCACCTCTGGCGCCCGCTCGCGGCGGTAGAGCGAGACGGCAGATACATGTGGGCCTATCTGAAGGGCTACGGAGTAAGGCCCAGCGCCGGGCCGAATGCCTACCACAGCTCCGTGAAGCCGCAGGAACCGACCGATCTGCTTGGCGTGAAGTGGCTTCCGACCGACGAGATCTTCTTCAAGTACTACAACGGCAAGGGCACGGTTCCCCAGGACCGGACGTTCGAGAAGATCTCTTTCCGCACCTCATTCGACCCGAAGAAGCCCTACCTGCTCATCGACGGAATCAGCGGCTGCGGACACGGCCACTCGGACGGCAACTCCGTGCTTAGGCTCACGGACAAGGGGCGCATCTGGCTCGGCGACTGCGACTACATCAAGGCGCAGCCGAAGTTCCACAACATGCTCATGATCTTCCGTGACGGTCAGTCGTTCGGACTGCCGGCGTTTTCGGAGAGAGAGATCGTCGCCGACCTCGGAAAGATCGCGTTCACGCGGACGACCACACCAGGCTGCTCAGGTACCGACTGGAGCCGAAACATCATCTGGGACAAGGGAAGCACCTTTGTCTTCATCGATGAAGTCGAGGCGAAGGTGGATGATGAGTTCAGCGCCAGGTGCTACTGGCAGGCGCTCGGCGAGCCCCGGCTCGATGGGAGCGCGTTCACGACGACCCAGGGCGGGCCGAGCATGACGATCCGCAACCTCGACGGCGCTCGTCTGCGCACATGGGACGACCCCGTGACCGGCAAGAACTGGACGACCTACAAGTTCGCGGACCCGATCATCCGGGTGCTCCAGCAGGTACGCACCGAGCGCCTGAAGGCCGGGGAGCGCGTCTTCTTCCTGAACGTCGTGTCCACGCAGGACAAAGGCAAGTCTCCGGTGCCGGCTGAGCGCGTGTCCGACTCCTCGATCCTCATCGGTCGCAGCAAGGACCGCGCGCTGGTAGGCGTCCGCACATCGGACGAGGCGATCACACAGGAGATCTCGACCGACGCCGTCATCTACCGACTGGCGGGTGACCGGATAGCGCTTGGCTGTGCGACCAACCTCTCCGTCGATGGGAAGTCTCTCTTCAATAGCGACAGGCCGATCTCCATCGAGATCGAAGCGGGCGGCGCCGTGGTCATCGATGCGGAAGAGCCGGCCACGGTGACGCTTCCCGTTGGTGGCGAGGTTCGAGTGGACGGCAAGCAGGTGAAAGCAGTCAGGATCGGTGGCCTCGCGCGTATTGCCATTCCCGCAGGAAGGCATACGATCGAGGGAGCAGATCTGCCGGATCGCTTCGACATCAGCTATCCGAAGCCTCAGCCCGCGAAACAGCGGACCGTGGGCTCCGAGCATACAGGTGTGGCGAAGCTGGTCCGGCATGCCGAGTTCGCCGTCGAAGCCGGCCCCAAGAGCGAGCGACTTACGGCAGATGACTATACCATCAGCGTCGAGCCTGATCCATTGCCGGAGAACCTCCTGGTACCCGACGCGGACCAGAGGATCGCATCATTGAGCGACAAACAAACTCGCACGGGACAGACCTCGGTGATGTGGGAGGCTGGCCGAAAGGTCGTTCTGACGTACAGGCTCAAGAAGCCCGAGCCCCTCTGCGGCGTCAATGTCCACGCGTGGTGGGGCAGCACGTCGAGCAAGGGGTTCAGCTACCTGGTGAGGGAGATCAGGGTGCTTGCCGGAGAGTCGGAGAGCGAGCTATCACCCTGGGCCTCCCTGACAGAGAACGCCACGCATCCCGACTGGGATGCGCCTATCGTCTACGAGTTGGCCGCGGAGGTCAGGACGGCATCCGTCGTGAGGATCGAGGTCATGCCAAGATCGGGCAGCGGAGTCTACCTCGCCGAGGTCGAACTCCGAGCCGCTGTGCAGTCGTCGGCTTCCGTGAACAAGCATCTCGTCTCCCTTGCGGCGGATGAAAGTGGCCTCTACGCAGGAAGCGCCGATGGAAAGGTATACGCGCTCTCCACCGACGGCACACTACGCTGGGATTTCGATGCGGGAAGCGAAGTCAAGGCGCTCTGGGTCGGCAAGCTGGACAAGGACGAACCGAACCGCATCGCAGTCGGCGCCGCCGAGTCGAAGGTCTTCCTGCTCGACGAGAACGGCAAGCAACTCTGGGAGACGGAACTCCCCTACTACAAGAGGATCGCCAAGGTCGTCTACTTCTCCACCGCCGACCTGAAGGGCGACGGTAACCGCGCGCTGATCGTCGGCTCCGAGAACTGGCATCACTACGCGTTCGACTCCGGCGGTCAGCAGATCTGGAAGTACGAGAGCGTCCATGCCTCGACTGCGGGGTGTCCCATCGACCTCGACGGCGACGGCCGCGAGGAGTACATCGCCGGCACGGAGTACTACTGGTGGCACGGCGTGAGTCCGACGGGCGAGAAACTCTGGCAGTACCGTACTCCCACGGGACCCCGTACTACCTCCGTGGTAGCGGGAAAGGTCGGTGACGGCAAGCCCACGGTCTTCTTCGGCGGCGCGGATGGCTACATCCACTCTGTGAACGCCGACGGCACACTCGCCTGGCAGTACAGCACGGGCGATGAGATCACGGGGCTCGCGCTCAGCGACCTGGACGGTGACGGCAAGCCGGAGGTTCTGGCCGGCTCCCTCAGCTTCAACGTCGTCGCCACCAGGTGCGACGGAACCAAGCTGTGGAGGCGTGACATCGGTGAGCCGATCAAGGCGCTTGTCCTGGCCGACATGGACGCGGACGGCTCGGACGAGGTCTGCGTAGGCACGGAGGACGGACGAGTGATCGTCCTGGACCGAGCGGGAGAACCTGTTGCGGAGTGGACTGCGGGCTCGGAAGTCGCCAGGCTTGCCGTGGTGGCCGGATCGCCTGACAGACTGGCCTGCATCACCGTGGACGGCGTGCTGTCGATTCTTCAGACGAAGTGATCATCCACGGTAGGAAGGGCGGTCACCAGAGCCGCCCTTCCTACACTCGATCACGACGCGTCGGAGGCAGTCGCTACGGCCTGTTTGCCTGCGTCCACACTGTCGGTCACGATGAATCCGGGTAGCAGTTCCGGGTGGATCAGAGCGAATATGGCTTTCACGTCCCGATTGGCAAGAGCAAGAGCGAGCACGCCTCCCGTCTTGCGCACTCGTTGATACGCCGAGATCACCGCCTGGATCCCGGCGCTGTCTATGTAGGTCACGTCGCACATATCGATAACGATGCCCTCGGACGACTTCGGTATAGCAGCATCGAGGGCAGCCAGCAACTTGTCCACATTCCCCAGGTCAATCTCACCCGTCACGCTTACGACCGGAGGAGTGCCCTCCGTCAGTTCTACATGCATCGATCGTACTCCGTTGCGTTTGTGAAATGTCTTGTCGGAGTTACCATACAACTCCAGTCTACCCAGATTCCGTACCGCATGCGCAGGGCGAGATCACGCGGAGATCATTGCCTGTTGCTTGCTGTGGGCTCACGGACATACGGCGACATCTCGGACGGCTGCAGCTTCATCTCCAGCGCCACCGTGGTTCCCTCGACTCCGGTCGCCAAATACACTTTGTCGGCGAACGACAGCATGACCTTGTAGCCCATACCCATGGTGCCGGCCGTCGAGAACCCGAGGGTAAGCGCCACATCCGGCAGGCTCAGTTCCGCGATACCGGGACCTGTGTCGCTTACGACTACCATCAGGCTGTCCGGCAAGCGGTGGAGCGAGACTGATCCGCAACATGCATGCTTCAGCGCATTCGTGAGAGCCTCGCCGATACACATCGAGAACCGCGCCACTCTCTCGCTATCGATGCCGAGCGCAGCGGCCTGTTCGGACACGTAGTGCCTGATCGGAGCGAGGTCCTCCGGTCCATCCATCCGCCAATCGGCAACCGCCGGCCCCGCGATCGACTCGATCTCCGCACGCCCGGTGATAACCAGCTTCCCGCCGGTCGCGGCGAGCAGAGTGCGCCTGTAGAATGCGATCCTCTGTTCCTCCGCACACTTGATGGCCTCCTCGCTCCGCTTGCGATCGGTGATGTCGCGGAAGTAGATGGAAAGGCCCTCGGCCGAGGGATATGCATGGACCTCAAACCACTTCCCCAACGGCGGGTAGTACTCTTCGAACGTCACAGTGACTCTCTCTGCCCTCGCCCTCTCGTACTCCCGGTGGAAGGTCGAGCCAATCGCATCCGGGAACTCGTCCCAGATATACTTGCCGAGGAGCTTGTCTCGATCTTTCTCAAGAAGTCGCCCTGCCTCGGCGTTTGCGTAGGTGAAGCGCCAGTTTTCATCCAACGCCATGAAGGCATCCGTGATGCTCTCCAGGATGTTCGTCGTCCGCTCGTTCGACGCCACGAGTTCCTTGGCCAGGTGCTGTACCTTCGCGCGCGAGTTGCTTATGATAAGCGCACCCGCGCCTCCCGCGATGGTGCCGACGAGGAATGCGATGACGCCGGACCAGCCCTCCGGAGTCGACGCGAGCGGCCACCAGCCAAGCTCCGGGTGTACAAAGAAGTAGGAGTATCCCGCGAAAGCCAGCACGAACGCGGTGATGCCGGGACCCAGTCCGAACCAGTACGCCACCACGGTCACGGAGAGGAAATAGTACACAGGAAAGCGGCCGAGGGGGAAGATCTGACCCACGGCAAGCAGCACGATCGTGAGCGCCGCCTCCAGTGCCACCGCCGCTGCGTAACCGACCCACGCCGGGAACGCCTGCGACGACGAGACCAGCCGCCGAGCCTCGGCGGCGTCAGCCGTCGATACGCCCATCATTCGGTCTATGTCACGCTTGGTAGCCAATGCCTATGCCCCTCTCACGTTCCCTCTCCGGTTCCCTCGCACGATCTGCTCCTGCTGCCCGAAAACGATCAAGGCAGCATCGTCCTGCAGCTTCCCTTCAGCGTACTCCGTCGCCGAGCGCAGGATCCCATCCGCCATATCCTCGATGCCCGCCGCATAATCCCGTCTCAGGTACTCCAACAGGCCATCGATGCCGAAAAGTTCCGGGCCCGGGCGTCGAGCCTCAGTGATGCCGTCAGTCACCAGCACCACTTTCTCCCCCGGGTTGAGGCGAACGCTGTCCTCGGCGTACTCGACACCTTCCATAATGCCCAGGGGAAGTCCCGGCAGCCGGAATTCGTGAACCTCCCCATCAGGCGCCACGATGACCGGAAGCTCATGGCCCGCGTTGGCATACGCCATGATCCCCACCCTTGCATCGATCACGGCGAAGAACGCCGTCAGTATCGACGACTCCTCCAGCGAATCGCGGCAGAGCGCCTCGTTGGCAAGAGTGAGGACGCGACCGGGCCGAGGATCGATATACGCGTAGCTCCTGATCGAGTGTCTTGCCGCAGCGACACGGATCGCCGCCGTCAACCCCTTACCCGTCACGTCTCCGATGAGGACGCCGATCCTTCCTCCGTCCATTTCGAAAATGTCGTAGAAGTCGCCGCCGACCGATGCCTCTTCCAGGGCCGCCTGATGCCTCACAGCGAAACAGTAGCCGTTGATCTCCCTGGGTGGATCGGGCGGGATCAGCGCCTCCTGCAGGATCTCGGCTATCCGATGCTCGCGCTCGTATACCTCGTCGCGCCGCCTCTCGATCTCGAAGCGCTCGCTGACGTCGCGGAGCACGGTTGTCGCCCCCACGATTCGCCCCTCGGAGTCGCGCACCGGCGATGCGCTGACGCCGACGATCACTTCCTTCCCCTTGGGAGTCACGATCCTGTAGCGGATATCCCGAAGCGTCTCCCCGGCAAGCGCCCTGGCGGATGCCGTCTCATCGAGCGACATCGGGCGGCCGCCCATCGTATAGAATGAGGACCGCCTAAACCATGGTTCGATATCCTCGTCAGCCGGGAGATCGATCAGATCGCGAGCGGCCTGGTTGACCAGCAGCACTCCGTCTGATGCGGACAGAAGCATGACTCCGTCGGAGATGCTCGAGAAGAACGATTGCAGTTCAGCAACCCGTCTCCTCTCCGCTTCGGTCAAACGGATGCGTTCCATCGCGGCAGCGACCTCATCGGCGACCGTCTTCATCAGCGAAAGCTCGTCCTCCGTGAACAAGGGGCGTGTGCGCGTGCCGAAAGAAAGCGTACCGATAGGCCGGACACCCTCGGAGAGCAGCGGATGGCACGCATACGCCTGGAGGCCGAGGCTCCTTACGAAACCGGTCATCTGATCCTGCGTGTTCGCGATGTCCTCCGCGACGATTCGCTCTCCATCCCTCGCCACGCACCCGGAGACCGCCGTCCCGTAGTCGAGCCACTCGATCTCCCTTGCGGTCTCCGTGTGGATGCCGGCGTATGCATTCAGATGAAGGCAGCCTCTCTCCTCCACAAGGAGGTAGTTGAGGAACACCTGGCAGTCGAGGTGCGCCATCACACGCTCGCAGAGTTCCTGCACGATCACCTGAGGCTGCTCACTGTCGAGAAGTCTGCTTGCCATATCCGAGAGGATCGCCAGCCGCTCATTCCTGCGCAGGACCGCATCCTCAGCGCGCTTGATGTGCGTCACGTCCGTCAGCGAGAAGACCAGCCCGACAACCTGTCCACCCGAATCCTTCGCCGGAACGAGGGACCAGTCCCAGTACGTCACGCCTCTCCACGGCTGATCGGCGTACTCGAACGGCTTGGCGCGATACTCGACGGGCTCGCCCGTGTCTCTCGTCCGACGAAAGATCTCTTCGTTCTCCTCGTTCGGGAAGATGTCGAAATGATTGCGCCCTTCCAATTCCTCCCAGGTGTGCCCCGAGGCCTCGATGTACGCAGAGTTCGCCATCACGAAACGCATGTCGCGATCGAGGTAGGCAATCTGTGTCCTGGTCGACTCGATCGTCGTCCGCAGGAGCTCCGTCTGACGCGAAAGCGCCTCCTCCGCCTCCTTTTCCCTGGTGACGTCCACCGTAGCGCCGACCATGCGAACCATCTTCCCCGACTCGTCGGCCATCGAGCGGCCCCTATTCGTGAACCAGCGGAGTCTGCCGTCCGGGAGGATCGCGCGGAAGGTGTGGACGAACTCCGTAGGCTCAGCGAGGACCCGATCGCCAAGCCTGATCAACTCGGGCCGGTCTTCGGGGTGCATGAGGTTCAGGAAGACATCGAACGAGACCTCCGCGTCCGGCGAGAGACCGAATAGCGCCTTGCATGCGTCGTCCCACGTCGCCTTTCCGGCGACGAAGTCCCACTCCCAAAGCCCAACTCCGCCCGCACTCTCCGCCAGTCTGAGGCGTTCCCTTTCGGCGCGGAGAGCCTCCTCCACATCGGTGATGCCAGCCGGTAGGAGTCCAGGCGCGTCGCTTCTCACCAACACGCGCTCGATGTTACCATTCTTGGTCATGCGCGGTGCACCTGTCTCTTCTGCCTGGTCGCTGCGAATCGGTCCGCAATGTCCGGGTACCCGATGGAAGTGCCGCTGCACCAGCGAGGATGTTTCTTGGTGGTTCTTTCTGATCGGGCATTATACCAACCGCTGACGAGCTTGTCACCCCCTGTTTACCCAACGGACGAGCTTTCTAACCATGCGAATGCGCCGCATATGCCGGCGTGTCGGGCACAGTACATACACGGCAGTTGGCATTGAGGACACGCGTCGCTCCCGGGTCAATGACGTCCGATGACTACCAGCGCGGTGTCGTCGTGGAGACGCCCCGCGGCCCATTCGGTGGCAGAGGACATGAGCGCCTCGACGATCTCCGCGGCGGAGGCGGCGTGCATCTCCCTGAGGACGCGCTCGATCCCCTCGATCTCGAACATCTCGCCGTCGTGTCTGGCCTCCGACAGGCCGTCCGTGTAGAGCACGAGGCGGTCACCGGATTCGAGCACGGCCGTTCCTTCGCGGAAATCGTACTGTGAAAGTAGACCGATGGGTGGGTCGGCCTGCTCGGGGAACTCCACGCTGTCGGTCTTCGCGTGGTATATCGCGGGAGGCGGATGGCCGGCACTCGAGTACCAGATCACTCCTGTCGGGAGGTCGAGGATAGCCAGGAACACCGTAACGAAGAACGTGAACTCGCCCGACGGCTGCTGGGCGCAGATGACTGCGTTAGCGTGAGTGAGCGCTTCTCCGGCGGACGAAAGCTCGTAAGCGAATGCGCGAACGGTCGATCGAGTGGCGGCAGCGACCGATGCGGCCTCGAGCCCCTTTCCGGAGACGTCGCCGATCATGATCGCCACCTTCCCGGCCTCGGTGGGGAAGACATCATAGAAGTCGCCGCCGATCTCCCGCCCCTCGTACGGCGACTGGTAGGCGTGCGCTACCGAGTAGCCCTCTCCGATCACCGGGGCCGGCGGGAGAAGCGCCTTCTGAAGTTGGAGGGAGAAGTAGGACTCCCGCTCGAGCGCCTCACGGATCTCGGCGGCGGCACGGACGCGTTCCGTGATGTCGGTAGAAACGCCTCCGATGCCGTAGACATGGCCGTCCTCGTCCTTGAGGGGGAACTTGATCGAGAGGAAGGTACGGACGCTCCCATCCTCCGGCGCGACCTCCTCGAAGGTTATGGCCTCGCCACGCGCCATGATCTCCCGATCGTTGGCCGTGTGCTGGTCGGCGATGTCGCGGGGGTAGACCTCGTACGAGGTCTTGCCGATCAGGTCCTCCTTGGAGAGGCCGAACAGATCAGCTAAGGCCTGGTTGGCAACGATTATCACCCCGTCGAGGTTCTTGACGTAGATCGCGGCGGGGGTGTTGTCGATAATCGACTGAAGGAGATCGCGACTGCGGCGCATCTCTTCCTCCGCGACCCGGAGGTCAGTAACGTCCTGAGAGACCGCTACCGCACCGATGATCCGGCCTTCCCGATCACGAACCGGAGCCGCGCTGTTCACGATGGTACCACGCGTACCATCGAAGCGCTCGATGTCGATAACCTCGCCGGTGGAGACCTCCCCCCTCGTCACCGCGCGCACGAGAGCCCAGTCCTCCGCCTTGAGCGGCTTGCCCGAATCCGCCCAGAATCCCTTGCGTCTGGAGTAACTGCCGTGCTCTCCCGCAAGCGGTTCAGTGCTGCCCCAGATGCGCGCGGCGGCGGCGTTGGTTTGGACGACCTTGCCGGTCGCATCGGCGAGCGAGACCGCGACCGGCAGGGACTCGAGGACGGCCTGGAGTCGCGCGCGCTCGGCCTCCAGGGCTTCCTCCGCCCGCTTCCGCTCGGTGATGTCGCGGATTGCCGTGGCGCGGGTGTTCTGCCCCTTGTATATGATATTCCGACCACGCACCTCGGCGGGGAAACGCGATCCGTCCTTCCGCACGGCCAGGATTTCATATGGCTCGGGGGACTCCTCCGCAATGTGGCTCCGAGCTATCGCCCAATACTCCGGCGCGATCAGCCGCAGAGGATCGCTGTCTATCAGCTCGGAGATGTCGTAGCCGAACATGTCGGCGATTGCCTGGTTCGTCGCCACCACGCGTCCGCCCCGATGGATCACTATGCCTTCAAAGGTGGCGCTGGATATCGCACGGAGACATTCCTCGCTCTCGCGGAGGGCCTCCTCGACGGCTTTGCGCTTGCTGATATCGCGCACGATGCTGAGCAGCACTCGCTCGCCATCGATCTCGGCGCCCTGCGAACTGACCTCGACCGGGAAGGTGCTCCCGTCCTTGCGGCGATGGACGGTCTCGAACAGTATGCCCGCTGCGTCAGCCCACGCCATCTGCTCGATCGACTCCTGATGCGTCTCCGGGGCGCGCAAGTCCCAGATCGTCAGGTTGCGTAGTTCCTCGGGAGCATATCCGTAGGTCCGGAGCGCGGCCTCGTTTGCCTCGATGATCCGCCCGTCTGCGTGGACGAACAGGATGATGTCGCGGGCGTAGCGTGAGAGGATCTGATAGCGCTGAAAGGCCTGCTCCGCCTGCCGCAGACGGGTTATGTCCTGGAAGTAGACGGAAAGACCTTCGTCGGATGGATAGGCGCGCACCTCCACCCACTTCCCTGACGGCCGGCAGTGCTCCTCGAAGGCGACTTCGACGTCCTCTTCGAGGGCGTCGCGGAGATGGTGGTAGAACGTGGTGTCGACGCTTTCCGGAAAGACCTCCCAGATGTTCCGCCCGATGAGTTCGGCCTTCGATCTGCCGAGGAGGCGTTCCGCCTGGGTGTTGGCGTTGATGACCATCCACTCCCGATCGAGAGCGAGATAGGCGTCGGTCATCCTCTCCAGGATGTCGGCGCAGAGACCGACCTCTTTCCCTGCGGACACGATTCACCCTCCGCGGCGCATACCGGACTCGCCGATACCTTCTATACCCAGATTGGACTCCCCAGCGACCCCCGAGTCAGCGGATGCGGTCGGCGGACCCCGGAGGAAATCGCATGGCTGCCGGCCAAGTTGCATATGAGCGGGAAGAACCGATGCTGCGCCGAAGTTGAATGCATGACATCATGATGGTATAATGTAATCGGAGGTGGCCGCCATGGTACGGACTCAAGTACAGATCGATGAACCGACCTATGAGAAGCTTCGGGAGACGGCGCACCGTCAGCGCAAGTCCATGTCGGCGGTTGTTAGGGAGATACTCCACGAGCACCTGGAGAGCGGCACAAAATCTCGAGGAATAGCCGACAAGGACTTCCACTTCATCGGCATCGGCACATCCGGCCGCACTGACATATCGGTCAAGCACGATGAAGCGCTCGCCGAGGACTTCAGATGATCTTCCTCGATACCTCCTGCATCTATGCCCTCGCCGATAGGAACGACCAGATGCATGCGCAAGCCGTGAGCGCTTTCGACACCGCTCGCGCCGCGAATGAGGAAGTCGTGACCCACAGCTATGTGCTCATCGAATCCGCAGCGCTTCTTCAGCGCAGGCTCGGGCTTCGAGCCTCGCTCGCCTTCCTGCAGGATGCCGCCAACTTCACCGTGACCTGGGTAGACGAGGATCTCCACTCGCGGGCTGTCGCGCACCTTCAGCAGAGCAATCTCCCCGGTGTCAGCCTGGTTGACGCCGTCAGCTTCTTGCTGATGCGCGACCAGGGCATCACCCGCTACCTCGGCTTCGACGGACACTTCGACAACGCGGGGTTCACGCGATACCCGACGCCCGGACAGCCCTGAACCCAGGAGAGGACGATATGCCCGACCAGGAACTGCGATTCGAGGACTGCTACTTCATCCAGGACGGCGACACCGTCACGCTCGGCAACTCCCGCATCGAGCGTGTGTGGCACTTCGGCGAATACACTCTGGGCACCATTCACTTCAGGGACAAGCGCACAGGCTTCGACTGGTCAACGGGCACTAGCCAGGAAGCGTGGATCACGGATCAGTGCGGCGGGAAGCCCGTTCGCTTCAGCGCGGAATCCGTCGAAGCCTCGGCGGAGATCGTAGACTCCCCGGCCAGCGAAAGATGTCTGCGCCTGCACTTCCATGTCGGCGGCGCCAGTCTCCATATCTGTAAGCATCTCGACATCTATCCGAACGCGCCGGCCATCAGGGCTTGGATTGAGTTGTTCTCGAATCGAGATGCCTCGAACTTTGACTATACAGCGGTGGATGATCTATCTCTCTATCTCTCCGGGTGCACGGCGAAAGCCGTTGAACTCCATGATTTGACGGATTACACGAACCACCTTGCGACCGTCCGGGAGTTCGATCTGGCTCACAGACAGAGACTTGTCGGCAACAACATCTTTGTCGAGAAGCCGAGCGGCGATGGGATCTTCGGCTACAAGGAAAGCCCCGTCCCGAACTCGCAACTATATCACTTGTACTATGACTTCCTCGCCGACAGCGCGCGTGTCTCCGGCATCGGTTCCGGCTTCCATAACCTCCCTGCTGGGCAGATGCGGCGGACGTACGCGTTCACGTTCGGCGTGTACTCCGGAGGCATCGACGGAGGCATCCTGGCGCTGAAGGAGTACCAGAAGGCGCGGTACAAGACCGTTCCCGAGCGCGACTACGTCATCGCCGCCAACTCCTGGGGCGACTTCCACACCGACATCAGCGAGGAGAAGCTGATCGGCGAGGTCGAGGCCGCCGCCGACCTGGGGATCGAGAGTGTGGCGGTCGATGCCGGCTGGACGAAGCACGTCATGGGCGGCGATCCCGATCCGGAGAAGTTCCCGAACGGTTTCGGGCCGCTCTGCAAGCGGGCAAAGGGACTCGGCGTCACGTTGGAGTTGTGGATGGTCCCCACCCGTCTCGACGGCGCGCTGGACATCCTCAAGGAGCATCCAGACTGGATCGCCCGCACGAACAACCGCACCCCATGCGATATCCAGCCGAGCTACGGAGGCGTGATGCTGACGGGCATCGAGCTGTGCAACCCCGACTGCTTCAAGTGGATGAAGGACTACTTCCTGCGCTTCTACGGCGAGGGCTTCGAGCGCTTCAAGATGGACACCTTCCAGTGCGACGGCTTCAACACGCTGGAGGGCGACCTCTATGATCACTACGAGGCGCTCCGGCGGCTGATGCATGAGTTGGCAGTTGAGCGCCCGGGCCTGACGTTCACTCAGGACTCGACGCGCACGAACCGCCCGATCTACGACTACTATATGGACTACGGGATCATCTTCCTGGAGAACCGCTATCAGGACCGGCCGATCGACCACAACGGGCGGTATCTCCCGTGGAAGACGCTCCGCAACCTCTGGCAGGTCGCGCCGTACATCCCTCCCCAGAAGCTCAACATGGAGCTGTGCAACGACGAGGAAGGCTACTCGCCGGAGTACCTGCTGGCGACGGTGATGTTCGCCAACCCACTGTTCTGGGAGTCGCTGGCGGCGATCTCGCCGGAATCCAGGAAGAGGCTGAAGCCGCTCATCGCTCTCTACAAGAAGCATCGCGCGGCAATCTACGAGGGGCACATCTTCCCGCTCGGAGACATGCCGGACGGGACAACGTGGACCGGCTTCCAGTCGCATGACCCGAAAACCGGCACGGGGTACGTGATCGTCTACCGTGAGGACAACCCGGATGCATCGTACCGCTTCCGCCCGAAGTTCCTCACCGGGCCGACGCGCTTCAAGAGCGTGACCGACGATTCCCCTGACCTCATCTGCGAGCAGCCGAATGAGGGGATCGACATCTCGCTGCCGAGCGCGAGGAGCTTCCGTCTATACCGCTACGAACCTTTACCATAACCAGGAGCATAGGATACAGATGTCAGTTGAGAATCAGACCAGCGGACCGTTCGTCGAGCAGGGCGCGTCGTGGATATGGCCTGCTCAGAGTGCGACGGAGCCGAACCAGTACGTGGAGTTCCGACACGAGTTCACGCTGAACGGGACTCCATCCGACGCCCGGCTGTTCATCAGCGCGGACTCCAACTACGCGGTCTGGCTGAACGGCGTGTTCGTGGATTTCGGGCAGTACCACGACTATCCCGACGACAAGTGCTACGACACGCTGGATGTCGCGTCCCACCTGAGGCAGGGGAAGAACGTTCTGTGCGTGCTGGGATACCACCAGGGCGCGGACAGCTTCCAGTACCTGCCTGGGCCTCCGGGGCTGATCTATGCGCTGCAGGCCGGCTCGACATCGGTTGTGAGCGGCCGGGATACCATGTACCGCAAGTCCCGTGACTATGTCAGCGGAGAGACCGCCAGGGTCACGCCGCAGTTGGGATTTACCTTCGAGTACCACGCCGCTGGTGACGACGGCTGGCGCTCGCTCGACTATCAGACAGGAGCGGGTTGGGCGCGCATCGAAGCCGGTGACCAAACCAGCCCTGCCGACAGAAGGGTATCTACGCCGCGCCCGATCCGCAAGCTCCTGATCGGCGAACGTATCCCCATGACCGTCTGCGCCCGGGGAGCATTCATCAGACGCAAGACCGAGGGCAAGACGATCGCACAGGTGATGCAGACCGACTTCCTCTCGCCTCGCGCCCTGAAGCGCGCAGGCGGCAGCGTGATCGTCTCTCAATCCGATGTGCCTTCCGAGGGAGGCGCGTACATCGTGCTCGATCTGGGAAGAGAGGAAGCCGGCATCTTCGAGATGGACCTGGATGCCGCCGACGGGACCATCATCGATATCGCGTGGGGAGAGCACCTCGACGACCTCCGGGTGCGAGCCTCGGTCGGTCCACGAAACTTTGCCGCGCGGTACGTCTGTCGGGATGGCAGGCAGTCGTTCGCGCATTACTTCACCCGTTTCGCCGGCCGGTACATCCAGCTCCATGTGAGCAATCTGAGCGGGCAGTTCGTCTTGCACTATGCCGGACTCAGACCGACGGAATACCCTGTGGAGACCCGAGGAGCGTTCACCTCGCCCGACAGCCTCCAGAGCATGATCCGCGAGACCGCCGTGCGGACTCTCCACCTGTGCATGCACGAGCACTACGAGGACTGCCCGTGGCGCGAGCAGGCGCTCTACGCGATGGACGCCCGGAACCAGGCGCTCGCGGGCTACTACTGCTTCGGGGATTACGACTTTCCGACGTCGTCGTTCAGCCTCCTCGGGAAGAGCATCAAGGACGACGGATTCCTCGAGTTGTGCGCCCCCGCGAAGATCCAGATCACCATCCCGTCGTTCAGCATGGCGTGGGTGATCGAAACGGCCGACCTCCTGCTGTTCAGCGGCAACCTCGATGCCGCCCGCGCCGCGCTCCCGTCCGTACACAAGATGATGCGCGCCTGCATCGGACGGATGATCGACGGCCTGCTGCCGTGCCCCACCGGTAGAAGATACTGGCACTTCTACGACTGGGCGCCCGGCCTCGACGGCACGCACCCCGACGTCAGAGGATGGCATGCGGTGGAGGGAGTCAGGTTCGACGCGCCACTCAACCTCTTCTTCTGCCTGGCGCTCGATTCGGCGGCGATGCTCTCTGAGGCGTGCGGCGACGCTCACACCGCGGCCGAATACCGGTCCGCGGCCCAGTACATCAGGGCCGCGTTCCACCCACGGTTCTGGGATGAAACGGTGGGCGCATACCAGAGTTACATCGGCGATGGCGCGCGGACGTTCCACCACGAGCTCACCCAATCCCTAGCGATACTCTGCCGCACCTGCCCGCCTGAGGTGGCTCGCGGACTGAGAGACAGACTCGTCGCGAAGGACAACGGCCTTGTGGAAACCACGTTGAGTCAGTCGCTCTACAAGTTCGAGGCGCTCCTGCAGAAGCCCGACCTGTACGGCAAGTGGGTATTCGACAAGATCGCCCGCGACTGGGGCTACATGCTCCGCAGCGGGGCGACGAGCTTCTGGGAGACGATCAAAGGCGGCGATGACTTCGGCAACGCGGGCAGCCTCTGCCACGGGTGGTCCGGGACGCCGGTCTACTTCTACGGGGCATATCTGCTCGGGATCAAGCCGCAGTCGCCGGGATTCCGAACGTTCACCGTGAACCCGGTGAAAGGCGTCATACAGAGCGCCTCGGGCATCGTTCCGACTCCCCACGGACCCATCAAGCTGAGCTGGGACGCATCGTCCGCTCAGTATGATCTCGAGCATCCCGCCGGCACTCAGCCCGTGCCGGTTGCAGACACAGAGAGGAAACAGTAATGCGAACACGACATGCTTGGTTCATCGGATTGCTTGTTCTGTTGCTGGGAGGTCAATGCCTGGCAGCAACCGTACTGGGTACCGTGTTCTTCGACCGGAACGGAAACGGCTCGAGGGACCCCGGTGAGCCCCCTATCGCCGACACCGCAGTATCAGACGGCAGACAGGTGGTCCTGACGTCGGCGCGCGGCGAGTACCGACTTGAGACCGATCGCGGCAGGATCGTCTTCGTCTCGCTCCCTCGTGGATACCGAGCCGTCGGGGACTTCTACAAGGAGATCGAGCGAGACTGCATCCTCGACTTCCCGATGGCCGAATGGCCCGAGTCAAGGGCCGACTCGGTTCGGTTCGCTCAGATCACCGATATCCACATGACCGGGGACACAACCCTTGAGACCTTCGTCGAGGATCTGGCGGAGATCAACTCGCTCCATCCGGCAGCGCAGTTCATACTTGCGACCGGCGATCTGGTCAACAACGGCAAGAACCTGCCGGAGTATGAGAGCTACGTCAAGGGAGTGAAGACCTCCCGGCTGCCGGTTTTCAGCGTGCCCGGCAACCACGACGTCAGCCTCGACCCGACGGGATCCAACTACCAGCGATTCCTGGGCCCGCTGTACTACTCCTTCAACGTGGGGAACGGCCATTTCGTCGTCCTGAACTGCGTGAACTTCAGCGACGAGCAGAAGGCCTGGATCGCCAGCGACCTTGCGGCCGCGCCGAAGGGAAGCCGCAGCATCTTCTCCATGCACTACCTGCCCACTCAGGCGCAGATGGACTACCTCGCGCAACTGGGAGCATCGGCGGTACTGAGCGGACACTGGCACGGCGACCGAGTGCGCGAGAGCCACGGGGTGCTCGACCTGAATACCCCGCCGCTGCGCTTCGGAGGGATCGATCGAACCGCCCGAAGCTTCCGGATCGTCGAACTGCGGGACGAGATCTCATCCGAACTGAGATTCGGTGGCTTCATGCATCACGCCACGGTCGTGTCCCCCTCCGGCCAGTGTCTGGCGCGGAACGGCAAGATTCAGGTGGTCGTGAACGCCTATGACTCGCGGTGCAAGGCGGCATCGGTGACATGCATGGTCGGCGGCCGGCGGATATCACTGAGGCCGGAGGGCGCGTGGAGTTGGTTCGGCGAGCTGCCGGCCTCTGCGGAGATCGAGAGCCCCCAGCGCCTCGTTGCTGAGATCCGCGACACGAAGGGCGACGTATGGCGGGCGGAGTCGGATTTCCAACTGGTCAGGCCTGAGAGCCCTACCTCTCAGCCGCTGAGACTCGCTGCGGTGGAGCCGACCGGGGGACTCATCGCTCTGTCCTCCCCGAAGACCGGAGGCGGGATCATCGCCATCGGAGTGAACGACCACGGTGATCTCGAGGACTGCGGTGTCCGTGCCTTCAGCGAAGCTCTGGCGCCGAGATGGACCTTCCATACCGACAGCGGGATCAAGAACAACGTAGCGGTGTCCACGGACCGAGTCTACGCCACTACTGTCGCGGGCTGGCTGTATGCTCTCGATCTCAAGACCGGTAAGCCCGCATGGAAAGCAGGGCTCGATCTGGAACGCGAGCGCTGGGAGGTCGCCGCAACGACCGTCGAGGACGACGTGGTATTCACCGGCGGTGGGTCCTATGTCGCGGCGTTCGACGCGGCAACCGGGGAACGGATCTGGTTCACCTCGCTGACGAAGAGCGACTGGTGGCCGAGTTGCTACGTGGTTCCGACCCCCGCGGACGGACGACTCATCCTGATGACCCGCGCCGGCGCACATGCCTTCGAAGCGAAGACCGGCAAGCCTCTCTGGAACTTGGCCGGCAGGTTCAACGGCTGTGCGGTTTCCGGAGGCGTGATCTACACTACCAAGGATGACGTTCCGGCGGCGGTGGATGCATCGAACGGCACGCTGTTGTGGACAGGAACGGACAAGGTCGGCGATACCGCATCCGTGGCCGCTGTCTCAGGCGACAGGTTCGTACTCGGCACGGCTGATGGACGCGTCTGCGCCTACTCGACGAAGGATGGATCGCCGCTCTGGAGTTTCCAGACCGGCCCTACTCTGTCAACGCTTCAGCCCTACAAACGGGATACCAGCGACGTGAACTCCTCACCCGTGATCGCGGGCGGCATAGTATACGTGGGCGCGAGTGACGGGGTGCTCTACGCGCTCTCCCTCGCCACCGGCGAGAAGGTCGGCAGCTATGACCTGGGATCGCCCATCGCATCGTCGCCGTTGGCGCACGCCGGACGGTTCTACATCGCCGCCTACGACGGCAATCTGTATGCCTTCGATCTGACCGCAAAGTAGTGTCACACACACAGAGGCCGATCGGTCATCCGGATCGGCCTCTGTCATCGAGCTGATAGGCAGTACTCCTCCCCCTGCATCGTCTCCACCACCAGCTTGCCGGCGGGAAGGCGGCCCATCAGGACGCCAGGCAGGTATCGCCCGAAGGTCTCAGCGCTTTGGCCTGATCTCCACGACTACCTCGGCGACGGTGGCCAGGTAGCTTCGGGAACGCCATTCGCCACCCCCATATGGACCCAGCATTTTCTTCTCGGAGAATGGGGGGCCGGATTCCGTGAACTTGCCACGTAGAGTCGGCCCCTGATTCCGTGTGGAGTAGTCATGCTCGGTGTAGTACATGGAGGAAATGGCTTGGAATACGGCCTAGTTCACGCGCGGGTGGTGGAGATACGAAAAAGGCGGAAAACCCTGTGAGAAGAGTCTTCCGCCTGTGTGTGGTAGGGCGCTTTGATGGCGCTCAAACTTGCAATGAACGTTGGCATTTCTGGGCAAGCTGGGTAACCTTGAGCGGGATAAGCTTGGGCCACTTGCGCTGTCGCGTTCCTTCTTGCCGCCAGCTACTTCGCTATCCGCTCGGGCAGTCCACCTGCTTCTATCTTCTGTCTTATCTCCTTTTGTCGTTCAACAAGGTCGCGCATTCTGGCAGCCAGCTTCCGGACGGCTTCGGCATATCTTTCGTTGTTGGCCTCCAGAGCCCTCAAATTCTTCCAGGTCAACCGAAGATCGGTCAAGTTGTAGGCTGTGTCGGCTGCGAGGATCCCATACTTCCACCACATGCCCGGAATAGTCTTGTCAAGTGAGAAGAGTCCGGACAACTGATCGATGCCGTCTCTGAGTGTTTCCCATATCTCCGCCTCAGTCTTGTTTTCCCTGTCAGCCAAATCGGCAAGACCTCTGACGGCATTTGCCTCGTCCATTCTTTGGGCGAAAGACGCCAGGCGCCTGTACTTTTCGATAACATCCTCCGGCTTGCCAGGCAGTTTCTTCGCGAGTTCGTGGATGGTATCGTACCGGTCTGAAAGGCCACTTATGCCGACGTCAAGGGCTACTTCACCTATCATGTTCACGCACCTGTCGAAGCCCTCGGAAGCGGACTCCTCCCATTCTTCAAACAACTTCCGGTCGGCCAGAATCGCGGCGTTGAGCCTGAGCAACGCCTCCCTTGTGGCAGCGATCTGCTTGTTTACGTCCTCCAACTGGCGCACGGTCTTACTCCAGTCCTCGGTCTTGGGCGCGCCGCCGACGGTCGACGTATTGGGCTTGTCTTGACCGCCGGAGTTGCCACTTGCGGATGACGGTTGGCCGGCAATCGGTGTGACCACCGCGGAATCGCTGCTCAGAGCCACCACTGCATCTCCGGCCCTCGACGGGTCGGAACGGTAGTCTCTTACCTGCGCGAGGATTTCGTTGAGCCTTGCCTGAGCGTCTTCTTGAGTCTTCGTGGCTTGCTGCTTTAGCTTCTCCGCCTCGTCGGGGGAACTCGTCGATAGCTGCTGGGCTCGCTCTATATCTTTCGCCGCGCTCCTCATCTTATCCAGGCATTCCGATGCCTCCTCAATGGCGGCGCCAGTGGCGGCGGCGTAGGACGCCGGATCGGCGGGAACGGGAACGCCATCAAGTGAGGGAAGCCTGGTGAGATCGATCTCGCCGGTCATCGCCTGGGCGCTCTTCTCGGCCAGTTCCCTTGCCGACTCAAGATCCCCGGACACCGCAGCCCCCAATGATTGCTCAGCGAAAATCGCGCTTGCAGCCAACTGCTTCGACACATCGGAGGTTATCGTCACGTCCTGACTGGACTTCAGCCAGCCTTCGCCTTCATCTTTGGCGAAGCTAGCGCCGCCCTCGGCTATGAATGTCAGATACTGGTCGTTATCATCTACCTCAAATGCTGCGCTCCAGAAGCCGTTGACCTGCCTGGGCAGATCGACCTTTGTCACAGAGTCAGAGGCCGGCTTCAGCGTATAGCCATTGTTCCCGGCCCATCGCGCAAGCGCAATGACCTTTGCAGCCTCTGAGAGCTTGTGCCATTCTGGATAGACTCGCGCGTAATCGTCGTAGCGCTCCGTCAGTCGGTCGGCGTATTTCGTCAAAGACTCGTTTACAAAATCAGTTGTGTCCTTGTCAACGCGACCCTGCATTTCTATGATCCAGCCCAGCACCTTCATTCTAGACTCGACAAACTGGACAACGTCTCCAGAAGGTGAGACCCGCATTACGACTTCATCCGGCACAAGCCTGTTGCCCGCGCGCAGGTTTACATTGCATAGCTTCTGGTTCATGGCCGCGGTCGCCGCTTGCTGCATCAGCTCCTGCTGGGTCAGATGCGCCGGGACTCTGTCTTTTGCGTCAGGAAGCGAACATACGCTTTTCAACCTGTAGTCGGACTTGAAGAATACGTCGCCCAGCAATGAGTCGGAGGGCAGGTCTTTGAAGACCAGGTCTGCTTTGGGCAGCGGCAGGTCATACATCTTCGACAAGACTTCCGGTCCCAGAACCAGTCCGTTGATCATCTGCCTGCCTGACTTCTTGGCTATATAATCGCTGATCCTCTGGCCCATATAGTCTATTATCAGGTCTGCGGATTCGCCGGACCGGATGGCCGCGACTTTGCTCTGGATTTCGTTTTCGGGCACTTCGAATTTCCGGCAAAGTTCCGATATGCAAAGGATGATCTCCTCCTTGCGAAACTCCTCCGGCGGCAGTCCCTTAAACGCCAGTTCCCTGTATTGTGAGGAAAGCCCTAACTTGTCGGCCATGGCGCTGAGCATCTCCTCAGGCGTACCACCGTCCGCCAACACACCCAGCGCATCTCCGGCTTCGGTCAATCCGATCCCCCTGATCATTTTGGACGCCAGGCCCATGAACTCCGTCGCAGGCATATCAAGCTTGCCGGTTGCGGCGTCGTACATCCGCCTGAAGTCTTCCATCGACATCTGCATTGCGCCGGCGCAGTTCCTGTACAGCCGGTTTCTGTCGGCTTGAAGCGATGGATCGTATATCAGAAGATTGGCGAGTTTCTGCGCCCATTGGTTGCAGTATTCCGGGTCGTCCATACGGGCGATGTCTGAGTCTATAATCGTCTGGGCTTTTCTCAGCCATTCCAATGAATCCTCAGCCGGATCAAGAGAGAACGACGGGTATGGATTCTGCAAGGCAACTCGCAGGTATTCATCATAAGGAATCGACCCGGTATCATAGTCGGGGTCGTACTTGCCCACAAACGTTACGACGCCGGTCTTCGGGTCTATGAGCGCATACTTGAGCACATTGATGTCAAGAGGGCTTTTCCTGGGCGCAGGTTTGTCCGAGACTTCGGGCGCCGGTTCAGTTGACGAAAAGCGCGGCCCGCCTGTGGGTTGAGGTTCGAGACGGACTGTCAATTCGACCTGTTTACCATCTCGCACTACCGTGACAGGATAATCCATGCCGGTCTTCAGGCTCAGGATGGTTTGCACGAGCAGCCTGGCATTTGTTGTGTCCGTACCAGCAATCCGGATGATGACATCGCCAGCCCTTAAGCCTGCTTTTTCGGCGGGTGAATTCTCTGCCACCGACTCAACGCTGCATCCGGATTCATCCACTGCGTCCTTGACAGCGGCTCCCAGCCAGGGCTTGGAGGCTCCCTGTCTTGCCTGAAATCTGCGCTCTCTCAGGGCGCCGGCATCTTCAGAACTGATTGACGATGTACGTGCGGTCGCTCTTCCCTGAGCCACACATCCAAGACTGGGCAGGATCATCAGACCGGCAAACAGGATTGCAAGCGCAAAGCGCTGCTTTGTGAATGTTGTCATAAGCTTCCCTCGTATAATTGAATACTCGTCATGATATTATGGCACACTTTCCTGATTAGCCGCAGCGTCAGCTTGTGCCGACTTTCCCTCTGTGATAGATATCATATCCTGTTTATTTCAAGCGGTTCGCGCTCAGGAACTCATCAGGGTCGGTGAACGCGCTGAAGAACAACGGCCTGCCGGAAAAGGCCAACGGCGACACTGGTCCTACGGCCATAAACGGAAATTCCCTCAAGTCCGGCCTTGGGAAGCTATGCGGATCCCTGAATGATTGATAGAGTTCCATCGATCTCTCGTCGCCACCGGCGAATTCTTTCAAGCGCCTGAACTCATCCCCAAGAGCCAGACCAAAGCCGAACATCAAGATTCTGCACTGGTCCAGAACCGATCTGTGTATACTGGATAGCGACTGGCTAATGAACATCCAGCCAAGGCCGTACTTCCTCGTGGTGCGAACTCCGTCTATAAGCCTGCGTCTCAGAGCACCCTTATCGCTTTCTTCGTCCAGGTACTCTGAGCCTGCGAGCCGGTGAGCCTCATCGAGGACAACCAGTGCGTTCAGTGACTTGTCGCCGTACAGCTCCTCCGCCTTGCGAATGAGTGCTTCAGCAATGCGATCCAGCAGCAGAGCTTGCACCTGCTCACTCCAGAACGTCTGCTTATCTGTTTTCGTCAGTCCACTGCCGGACAGGTCGAGCACCACGATATACCGGTTCCCTGCACGAAGGCAAAGCTCAACGATCTGTTCCACTGTGGGGCGCGTCTTGTCTGAGTCGTCCTTTTCGCGGAATAGCTTCACGACCGGGAGCCAGCAAGAGGTGTGCAGCTCACTCAGCAGTTCGTCATCGGCAACCATCTCGCCCAGCCTATCACGTGCTTCCTTGCCTGAGTAGACCTGCTTGAGGAACTTCTCTGATCGCAGGATATCTTTGGCAGTGCTGTAAGCGGATTGGTCGGACAAATTGACGAGCTTGACCTTTGCCTTCTGCAGATGCTCAGCAAGAACCTCGGCTGCATCACGAATCTTGTCGGATGTAGGAATAGTCAACCTTCTGAAGAATGAGGTTCGGGCAAGCAACTCCACAAAGAGATCCCAGCGATCCAGCCTGATGCGAGGGACCGGAACTACCGTCACGTTTCTCCCCAGTCGTTCGCAAGCGGCCTTATAGTTAAGCTTGTACTGCCCAGTGGCGGTCGATTGGCCGAACTCTCGTGCGAACTCCCCTTGTGGATCGATGACCAATATCCCCATCTGGGCGTCGCCCTTGTGTCTGGCATAAGCAAGCACCATGTTCTTCGCCAGGACGGACTTGCCAGAGCCAGTCTTTCCGAATATCGCGAGGTGATAGGACTCTCCCGCTCCTCCAGGACCACTGGCGAAATGCTTGAACCACATTGGGTAGAAGACATCGTTGGCGTAGGCCCTGCCCAAATAGAATATCTCATCCTTGCTGCTGGTAAGGAGCGAATCAAGCATCGCCTGGTCCACCCTGAAAACCCTCGTTCCAGTTGACGGCACCATGCCCAGCACATCCGGCTCATAGCCCGTATCTGTCTTCTTGAAAGTCGCTCCAACGATCAGTTCCGCGACCCGTGTATCTTGTCGGTTAGTGATAGGCGGAATCTCGCCGGTTCTCTTGATGAGATTGCGGAACACGGAGTCTTCGTGCCACCTGTTCGTCAACTCGATCCCGACGATCTGGCCCACTGCCGTGATGGGAAAGCCGCTCTGCACGGACTCGAATGCTGTCAGAGCGCCAACTATTCTCTCTTCGGTAGCCTCTTGCAGCAGGTCGATTGTCAGTTCGGTATTGGTGGAGGGGCTGCCCACCACTGCAATATCCTGGTTGTGATTACCTCCCACTACACTCCTCCTCTGCCACCCTCGGTACGGTAGTTTTGCAGGCACAGCATCGTGGTCTCAATATCAGGCGTGCTCTCCGCCACGTGTTGGGACACTGCTTGCTCGATCACGGCAACGCCTGAACCCAAGCTTTTCACCATTCGATCCGCCAAGAACAATGGATATGGTTCCACGACTGCCGGGCTGAAGAACTGCCTTGTTATGCCCTCCAGCACCAGCGATAGCCGAGTGTTACTTGCTGAGACCGGCGCTGGAAGCTCGATGCGGAGCGCGGGAATCCATCCGTATGGGCGGTAGTATGTAACCATGACTCCGCCAAGAGCCGCGTTCATGTTTTCAATGTCAGCCGTGCTGCATAAGTCGATCTTCTCACCGTCCAGATATGTGTACTGTGGTATGTGATAGGTCTCGTTGGTATCCAGTATCGGCAAAGGCGCCGTATACTCGCCAGGCTCCAGTATCAATGTTGCCAATGTCTTGCCGTCGATATGGGCAGGACAGGCCACTCTTCCTCCCTGAACAAGCTCATTACGAGATGTAAACTTCGGCAATGCCGCTGTGCGATCACTGCGAACAAGCTTTTTGAGTTGCTCAAGCACCCCAGACTCCCACCGAGCCAGAAACTGTTTGCGGCCCTCTGGTGCGCACTCGGCCAGCCTTGTAATCGCCTGGTTCAGATATATGATCAGGGAGGCAAAGGATCCATCGAGAAGAACGAGATCGTGCGGAGCCTGGTCGGCGAGCTTCAGTTCCATCGCAACCATGATCCCACGCAATACGCTGGTTGTGTCGACACTGTGGGGGATACATTCGACCCACATCTCGTGGTAAGGCTCCGGCCAGTATCTCTTGGCTTCCTTGGCTGTTCCTTCCACAGCTACGGCGGCTGCAGCACACAGATCTACTGCTGTCAATCTATGAATCTGATAAGAACCATCGATCCCGACGACGGATGGCTCACGCGACACATCAAGATCGGCCTTTCGGCGAATCAGACCGTTCGTTCCAGCTTCATCTCGCATCCGTGTGCGCTGGCCCTGGACTCCACGCAGTGTTGATGCGACTCCCTCTGCCACTGGTGCAGCTTTCGCCAATATGTCTCGAACCAGCGCGTCGGGCAGGTCGGCAAAGGTATCCATCTAACCCTCCTCCCCGGCCGCATTACTGTGCCACAGAAGATAATCGTCACTTCTGAAACCAAGGTAGTCCGTGTAAACAGCCGCTCTTCGTAGAAGCCATCTTTCCCTGAACAGATCAAAGAGATAGTCCGTCGGCCAATCGTACAACTCAGGATCATCCGATCTGCCACGGAGGAAGTCCCGTGCTTTGCTGCCGAGCGGAGCCGCAAATATCTCTCTGCGAATCCCGTGGTATATCAGGCGTGGTGATAGCCCAAGAGAAGTCAGACACTTCCTGATTACTTCCCGGCGGCTGCGAAAGCCTGTGCCCCAGTCTCCGTGTTTGGCAGTTGGCGTGCAGTTGGCCTCTACATATGATCTGATCTTCGCGTAGACTCCGTTTGAGAAGTGGAACTCGCCCGACCCTTGAGTAAAGCCCACGCTCTTCCAGTAGTCGATACCATTGAGCCGGATGCGATTGTAGATCGACGACCTTCCAAGCGCTGAGGTTGTCGTGATCATTGCCAGTATCGGCTTTCGCTCCTCTTTTCGGATAAGTGACACGTGATCTGCATACTTGCTGCGAAACGTTTCTCGCACTTCGTTCGAGAGCGTCAGCATCGCAACAAGCTTACCGCAGAGAAGCCTCGAATATGGTGGGACCGCACCCAGCACAAAGGCATCCATTATGTGGTATAGTCGGAGCTTCCTGGTCTCGGTATCCCAACCGATCCACTCATCACGATCTCTTAGGGCGAACACGGGGTCGCCCAAGCCGAACAGACCTATCAGCTTCCCGTTGTGCGCATCGAATACTAGAAAGCGCAGCCTTCTACCATAACCGGATGAGACAGGAATGCTCCAGTGCAATGATGCGTATCGGAAAAGCAGCTCTTCTTCGGAACCCGGCTTAACAAGCACGAGCTTCGGGCTGATCTTGTCGGGGCAGACCTCCCACCCGTTGGCGATGTGACCAATAAGCTTGCGTTCGTAGCGCTGCAACCCTGGGCCCGATACCTCGAGTTTCTTTGCCACGGCCAGTTGATTCATACGTCGATAGTCGTCCTTGGTAGGACCATCGGGCATTTCGATCAGACCCGATTTCACTATGTATCCTTGAGATTCCAGGATCTCGATGATGGAGTCCCTGAGTTCATCGGCCGAGGGGGTGGTGTCGTTACGGGCAATAGTGACCTGGCGTGCGCAGTCGACGCCTGGCATTGCGTTGCCAGGCGGTCCGCCATTCGCTGAATCAGCAACGACTGATTGCTCGATTAGCACTGATCCCCTCGCGTAATCTCCGGGTTCATCCGATGCCATCCCCACTAACCGATTGGTCCACGCGCTTGAACAGCATGCTTACAAAGACCAAACGCTCAAGTGCATCCATGGCAGACATCTGGGGCACATCGCCATGACTATAAAGGTTCCTCATACCTGACATCGCTCCCATCGTTAGGAACTTGAAACCTTCCTGCTCGCTCCTGTCATTCGCAGTCTTCATTTCGTTTAGAGCAATGAGTGCATTGTTCTCGTTGAATGCCTTTGCCATTAGCTCCCGGCCAAAAGTCTTGTGGTCACCCAGGATGTCTTGAACCCGCTTTTCGAAGCGCTCAAGGGCTTTCCTCACGCACTCGTTGAAATGGCCATCCCCAAACATTTCCACACAGTCATCGCACAACGCCTTGTGCAGATCTAGACGATTGATGAGGGTTACGATGTCCTGCCTGGGCTCACAGACGCGAGACGGGTCAGGGATGTTAGCGGAGAAGACCTCACAACCAATGCTCAAACCAAGGGCTTCCATTGGCTCAATGATGGCATTCAACTGCTCCTTCGTGACTTGACGTCCTCGACGCGCCATCCATTGGACTCTGCCCGTGACTATGTCCAAAACAACTGACTTGGGTTTCCGTTTGTGCTTCCGAAAAAGCTTAACCAAGAACTCTGAGATCATGGTCTGCTTGTTCCTGCCATCGGTCCATAGGCTGGCTAGGCCGTGCTTCTCAGCAATGTGCCTTACACAGAAGCTGTCCTTTTGCGGCGACGTGGCTGGCGCGATTTCCGCCAATCCCTTTGCCAACGTCGGTACTTGGTAATCCGCATCGCAGGTGTTCGTTTTCCTCGTGATTGGCCGTCCATGTGTACGTGTACCATCCGTCACTCGAGGTTAAGTACTGACTTGACTTCCTGCACGCACCCGTCCACGTCGTGGAACACCCGAGATCCAGGAAACCGTCGCACTGTGTAGCCCATCTCTGTCAGCCGCTTCGTTTGCCACGCATCGTGAACCCGCTGCCTGAGTGATGAGTGGAAGGCGAGGCCGTCAACATATACGAGGAGCTTCAGGTCATCACTAAGCACCGCAAGATCAGCAACCGTAAGCAGATATCCGTCGTCCATAATAGCCAATTGCTTTTCAGGCGTGGGCAACCCGGCGGCTATCATTGCGTTGAACAACTTCATCTCCAAGGGCGAACCAAATCCAGCCTCCCTCGCTCTGACCCACTCAGGGGAGTCCATCACGTGTGCGCTAGCAAAGACATCGCCAGCTTCCGCGATCTGCTCCAGGGATGCCGCCGACAAAGCAGGCACGACGATTCGCCAGTCCAAGAATCCCTGCGACCACTGTCTCTGATTCATATATGTTCGCAGGCACCTGTAGCAGGCGCTTGGGCAGTCGTGGCCCTCGAGGTGGCGCAGCGCGCTGCGGGCTGTCGAAGGAAAATCGGCTAAGAGTGCGTCGAGGATTCCCGATCCGCCGACGACCGTATCAATCCACAGCACTTCAACGACCCTCGGATCCTGCGGGTCACTTCTGTGAAGAACCAGCGGTTCGATGTCGCCCTCGTCAATGTCAAATGCCTTAACCGCACCCTGCACTATCGCATACGCGAACGACCATGCCCACTTGACTCCGTCGAGACCCTGGATCTCTAGTCCAGGCACGATCAGACGAAGCGTATCGGCTTGAGTCTTATGGCCTAGAGACACGACCTCCGGCTTTCCGAGGCAATTCTTGGCGTGCTGGTCAATGACGGCATTCGAGTCTTTCGGCGCTCTACCTCGTCCACCGTTCTTGGCCACGGGCGGTGTTACCATATCTCCGCAGGTCAGGCAAAGTCGAAACCCCGAGCCTCCGTCTCCCGGCGAATCAACCGGTAAGGGACCATGGTTTATCCACCACAATTCCTCTTGTTTCCTCAGTTCGAAGCCCCATTCGCCAAGGCTATACAGCTTGCCGGGCACGTTTCTCTGAGGATGTGCTCGCACGTCTTGCGCGCCCATGCTTCGCTCCTCTTCGCTCTCGGGCTCTACTTCGGAGAGTTCCGCGCGGAATGCTCCCGCATCCACCGCAATAACACTGTCAACTCCCAGCTCAGCGCCACACCTGGAGCAATTGTTCGCGGCATCGGCTGTGTTTGCAAGCGAGCATACAGGGCACTCGGTATAGCGAAACATACTCTCGGCCTTACTGGCGTTCACGGAGCCAGGACGGTTCAGAGCCAGACCCACCACTCGCCATCTGCCGCCTCTGGCATACACTATCTGTCCGGGGGCGTACTCGCGTTGGGCTTGGACTCGACCAGTAAAGATAGGTTCAGGATCGAAGCCCAAACTCAGTGAACCAGGGTCGCCCGAGAATGCATACCCGGGCAGTATTCCGTCCTCGGCCAGGACACGGGGCAAATATGAGTATCTATAGTCTGAGCGCAAACGATGGGCCAGATCGTCAAGGCTCTTCTCCATGTCTCGTTCGCGCGCCGTCATGCCTATCTTCGATCCGAGCTCCTTCTTCTTGAGTGCAGCGCCCTTGATGAGGTTGCCTCTTCGTTCGAGGCTCTCTCTGACGAGCGCCGGCAACTCATCGACAACCTCGCAAACCCACGCCCGGTCGAGTACATCTGCCTGGCCAAAAACGCTCATTGCCTTCGCCTTGCCGACCTCTGCGGAGGCGGTAAGCTTGTCCAGTATTTCCTTTTGAACCGCTTGGCTGTTCACGTCACCTTCCGCGCTCATGAACGCCTCAAGAGTTGCCGGGAAGTCGATGCCTGCAGACTCAAGCGCCAGGCTATGCACGTGACGTCTGATCGCCTCCTTGTTGTTTAGATTGAATCTGGGAGGAGGGATGGCGCCTGTGATGATCTCGTCCGGGTGGTCAAAGAAATAGCCGTCGTGCGGCGTGTTTCGTGAGAATCCCGCGACTATACCCATTCTTGACGAGCGACCTGTCCGCCCCGCTCTCTGCGCATAGTTTGCGGGGCTTGGCGGCATGTTTCTCATGGCGACTGCTTCCAGATCACCAATGTTGATCCCAAGTTCGAGAGTGGGCGTGCACACTAGCATGTTCTTTGTGGGCGGATTGGCGGAAAACTCCACCTCGATTCGCGCTCGCTCATCATCGCCGACCGCCGCGCTGTGTTCAGCAGGTAAAAGAGACACAGCGAAATCCTGAGCAAGCAGAAGAGCATTGATGTTGCCGTCGGATACCGCCCCTGTCCACTGTTCCATAGTCCCGGAACAAGTCGCCCGCGGGCAAGGCCCACCGGTCCTCTCGTTGGCTACAGCTCTTCCACATACGTTGCAGCGCACAAACGAGCGTCCGACCTCAACAAGGAGCGATTCGTAGCTTATCTGATATCCACCAGCTCGCTCCTTATCCGACCCAATAGTTTCTTCAACCAGGATGCCTGTATTCTCACTGGAGAGCAGTCTGAAGAGATCCTCAAGCGATTCCTTGGACACGTGTTCGCCGTGCGCGTGCTTCCATATCTTCTGGACTGCGGCGCTTTGACCAACCGGGTTCCATGTCGGGAATAGCTCGTAGTCCCACTTCTTATCGCCCTTTTCGCCAGGCCACCGGAACGCCGCTGGACGCCCCACCTCTCGTCCTATCTGAAGTCCATACTGGCTGGCGAGTTTGTCGGTGCGAGTGAGGCGCTGAACGAGAGCCTCATGGTTAACCGCTCGCTTGGAGCGCATTAAGTCGAGGATATAAGGCGTAATGTAAGCCGTGAGTCGCCTGTCAAGCCTGTGCTCTTCACAATAGTCGAGGAATTCCTCGCTTTTGAGCAGTTCGTCGAGCCCGGCATATCGCACCCTGACCAAAGCCAATCGTTCCAGGCTGGCGCGGACGTTCGGCGAGATGATGAACTCTCCAAGCAACTGACCTTCTATCAGCGCCTTCTCACGCTTCTTGGCGGGGATGCTGTTGGTCTTCTTCAACAACCCCTGGGACACGAAGTTGTGGTACAGGTCTTCCGCCAACTGCTCGAAATCGTATTCCTCCGTAGCGTTTCTCAGCAGCTCATACACTCCGCGCCTCAACCGAAGGTGTCGCTCGATGCCCTCGACAAACCTGGCTTGATGGGCGGCATCCTGTCTGGAGTCGCAGAAGACCAGCAGCTTTCGGCTCTCATCGGGCAGCCCTGAAATGACGGAACGAGACACGTGAGTGAGAGCCGAGGAATTGCCCAGGCTCACCGGCGTAATGACGTCATAGCGGCCGTAGCGGCTGTTGCAGATCGGGCAGCGTGTCCCTTTGCCACGATGCAGCCTCACCGGCCTCTGCGACACGCCGCACGTGCATAACGGCCTGTGCTCATCAGGCGATATCGTCAGGCACTTGGGACACATATACAGCTCCGCCTGGCCCGGACCAAGTGTCCTCTCAGGAAGCTCGTCCTCGTCAAACAGGGAATCGGACACCTCCGCTGGTTCCTTGCCCGTATCCTCTTCATCCTCGGTCTCATCACCAGACAGGTCCTCTTCCGCCTCGACTTCGATTTCCTCAAGTGGCGGATCGTATACATAGACCGTGGCGGGAGAGCTCTTCATCCTGCCCCAGGGCGCGAGCTCTCCTTCGCCCTGATCCCCCGGGGACCCTTCATATCGGCCAACGTAGAAATCCCAGCCACACGTGCGGCACAGGGCGAGCGGGAGTGTCTTGCTGCCACACTTGGTGCAAACCGATATCCCTTCCTGCAGCAGCGATCCGCAATCGGGGTTCACGCACCGCCAGAACCGCGCCAGACCGCGTAGGAACCGATGGACTCTCGGCCGCAGTTTGAACTCACAGCTATCGGGCAGGCAAGGCCCGACAAGCAAAGCCGCCTCGACCTCGCATTCCAGAACATCCCGCCAGTTTTCGCCGACTTCTCCCGGCGTCCTGCCGGGTTCCTTCGAGAGCAATTCCACTATCTCGCCCAGCAATCTGGGCTTGCGAAGCCAGTGGAGGAGGCGATACGGCAGCGGAGTCTCGGCGAGAAGCTGCTCCGGTGTTCTGGGATCGTCGGCCCGCGCGCCAACGATCCTGGCTGCCAGCTTCCTCACGCTGTCCGCATCGTCCGGATTGAAAGCTTCAATGTCTTCTCTGGTGACGGCCGGCGGCGACGAGAATCCAAGCCCGGCCGGGCAGGCCGGAGGATCCGGGGTTTCAGTAATCACGGCGTCGGCTGTTGTAGTTTGTCCGGTAAGCTTGGTGAAGAACTCCGCGATTCCTGTTTTCGGATCGCTCCCCTCGACCTCAGATTGGAGCGTAGCAGATGTTCCGATATACAGAGGCGGGTTTGAACCGGGGTTGAGTTCGCTCAAGGCCGCTCGCAGCCTGCGCAAGAGGCAGGCGACATCGGTGCCCAGTATGCCGTGATAGCTGTGGACCTCGTCAAGCACAACGAAGCTGACCTCGTGATCCTTAAGGATGTCTCTGCCGTCACCGCGGATGAGCATGTATTCCAGCATCTGGTAGTTGGTGAGCAGGATGTTGGGTGGGTTCTGCCTGAACTCCGAACGAATAACCCTCTCCTCGGGTGGACAATCCGCCGGTCTTTCTCCACGGAGCTTTGTCTCGCCGGTATAGCGGCCAAAGGTGACGCCGGAACCGCGAAGCAGTTCGCGTATGCGCCGGTTCTGGTCCGTTGCGAGAGCGTTCATGGGGTAGATGATGATGGCGCGGACCTTATCTCCCTGCCCCTTTCGACGCAGGCAGTGATCTACTATGGGCATCAAGAACGCCTCGGTCTTGCCCGACCCGGTGCCCGTTGCAACTACCGTCGGCTCCCCGCGCATTATCTGTCGTATCGCGTCGGCCTGATGTTTGTATGGCTTCTCGGCGATGGCCCCGAACCGATTACGTGTCTCCGGGAGCAGATTTTCGATAGGCGAGTCGTGCATGTAGGGCTGGGAAAGCGCGATGCAAGGCTCGCGGGTCAGAAAGCCTTCCGTGTTGATCTCGGAAAGAAAGGCGTCCTTCAATGCCGTCTGGCGAGGGTCGAACGTGGTGGTGAGCAGCTTGAGGTAATCCTCTCGCAGCGATTTTGCTATTTGTAAAGGATTCATGCTTTCCTCCCTACACTTCCTGGTGGATTTGGGTTATAATGATCGTAGTAGTATTGAAACTGAGCACGCTTACTATGGCATCCCTCTCCAAGTCCAACAAACATCTACGCGATGCGAAGACGTTACGAGAAATAGTCACTGAGAACTGCGTCGCCACGGCAGCTTTCGAAGGCGCCAGGGTGCGCGTAGAAGGTCACGTCTCACCCAAGCGCCGCGATATGCACTCCTCGAAGAAATCCGCCAGGTCATCGTAGTCCCTACAGTTGTCGGTTGTTCGTCCCTGCTCATCTACTTCCCCGCTCCTGCTTTGGTCGGCACGTAGGCTACCGCGCCGAGTTCGTCTTCGGCTATCCTCACTCGCTCGCGAAGGTTGCGGATCGGGCCGGTCCGGCGGGAGATATCCACGCGTGCGTCGGCGAAGAACTCCACTATGTCGTCCGGCGGAGTCTGGCCCCTGAGATCGAAATAAGCGAGCAGCGCCTTGTCGCGGGTGATGTAGCTGCGCGGTATCACCTTTTCGCCCTTTTTGGTCATTCGGATGAACACATCGCCCTCCAGCGCGGGCTGGTCGCGGTCCAGAAGCGGAAACGTCGAAAGGATCAGAGCATATTCGCTCAAGCTGATTCCGTAAAGCTCCGCCACCAGCGCGTCTATCCGGGCTCGAAGCTCCGCCCGCTCCCTCAGGTCCGTCGCCGCCTTGTCCGGCGTCCACGGGTAGCTCAGTTCGTCGAGATACTCACGCGCAAGCTCGTTCCACAAGTCCGCCATCTCAGGAGTGAAGCAGGAGAGGCGGGCTGCATAGACTACGAGGTAGGCGAACGAGGGAGCATTCGACGATATCCGCGGCATCGGCTGTTGATTGACCAAGAAGAAATTCAGGTGGTTGGATACTCTGAGACGGATTAGCCAGTCTGCAACGAATGAGTTGAATAGGCATGTCCATGCGAGGTAGGAAGCAGAGCCGGTATTGTCAGTCGTGCACGTAGGGACTGAGTTTCCACAAGGTATGCGGGATGCAACTACCGACGTCAACGCACTCCTTTCGTTGCCCGGACCAGTAACGTCGCAGAAACCGGATCGGTAGCCTGGAGCAGCGACGTACTGTTTGGCCACAAAGTAATGCGGCAGTATTTCCTTCTCCTCAAACCCCAGCTCTCGCCATTTGGCTCTTCGGCCGCTGCCGCTGACGTAGGCTTTCGCTGCGTGGTCGAACTGGTGGACCATCCGGCCCTCGTACAGCGGGACATAGGTGGTGCCGGGAACCACCGGCAGCGCCTCCGGCGTGTTCTCCTCGCCCCTCAGGATGTAGCCTTTGTGAGTAAATGCTACCTGTTTGCGCTCGAGCTCTCCGGGGAAGTGGATTCGGCCTCTGGAGTCTATCTCGCGCTCCGCCCATACGAACTTGTGCGGCTGCGAGGCGTAGAAGCTCTCGTCCGGCGTCTCCCATGTGCGCCCGGGCTTCATCCGCGCGCCCATTTCGGCGAGCCGCGCCCCCTCGCGGAAGAAGTGGGCGTCGTTGGTCATGTGCAGTCCGCTCTGGAAGCTCACGTTCCACGCGCCCTCTATCTTCTCTCCCAGCTTGGGGAACTGCTCGTAGATCCGCCGCACAAGGGCAAGCTCCGTCGGGCTGCGGACCTCGATGAACGTGTAGTATGTCGAGTCCAGCTTCTTGATGAAATCCGCTTCTATCGAGAGCTTTCTCGGATCCGAATCGAAGGAGACGAGTACATCGGCGGGCTCGCAACTGTAGAACGCCGCGCTGAACTCCTTCGTCGGCCCGCCTTTGGCGAACACCACCAGGTCGAACTTCTGCAGACTTGTAACGCCTGGAAAAATTCCCCGCGAGTTGTCCAGTTTGCACAGAGACTCCAGCGAGCACTCATCGAGCAGCATCCGCCTGAGCGCCGTGCATCCCTGGGACGACTGCAGCCCGAGCGGCACGATCAGCCCCGCCCGGCCTTTGTGCCTGAGCAGTTGAAACGCCCGCTCCAGGAAGAACTTGAAACAGTCGGGATCGCCGCCGGTCCTCTTGCCTTCGACTACCGCCGTCTGATGCGTGTAAATAGTCTCGCTGAGCAAGAATTTCGACTGCGCGGCAATCGCCTTCTCATACTCCTCCCACCGTTCGCGCAGTCCCGGCGTCTTTGCCAGCAGGTTGGATATGAACCGCTTCCGGGCTGTGCCCTGGTAGTCCCAGACTGTCGGGTCGATCTCCGAATAGAACTCGCGCTCGTTGGGCTTCATCTTGTCCCACGGCGGGTTGCCGATGACGACGCTGAACCCTCCATCCGGCCTCCGGCAGCCGTTCTCGTCGAACCACACATCCGGGAACATAAGCTGCCAGCAGAAAGCCCTGCCCCGCCTGCCCCTGGCTATTTCATCCGCGCCGGCTTGGAGCGTCTCCTCGGAGATGCGCTCTAACCTGCTCAAGTCGCGCAGGGCCATGTCAATGGGCACGACACTCGCGCCTGGAGTGAGCGCGGTCCCTATGCGCATGTCGTGGAGAGTGATGAACCCGTCAAGCTCGCCGCGCATGGCCTCGTAGGCAAGGCGCTGGTTCGCAAAGTCCAGCGGGTCCTCATCCACCAGCCGCCGGATCGTCCTCAGGTGCGCCATAGACCGCGCCAGCCTCTGGCGAAGCTTCTCTCCGGCGATATCGAACAGGTCCTCAATCATGTCAAGCTGCGAGATTTGAGTTGCGAGCCTGGAGTTCTTCTTGCCATTGCCCCTGCCACCCTTTACCCTGGCCTCTGGAGCCTTAAGGAGCGTGTCCGTGTCCAGGCCGAGAAGCGAATCCCCGCACAAAAGGCGATGGTCGAGGAACGTAAGCGGGTGATCCGCCGCGGCGGTAGCCAGCCACAAGGAAACCTTGGCAAGATCGACCGCGAGCGGGTTCTTGTCCACGCCGTAGATGCAGTTTCCGGCGATCAGCAGCCGGCAGACCGCCAGCGCTCGAGGCTCATCGTTCCAAACGCGCTGAAGCTCAGGCGGAATATCGGCATCGGACAATGCTTCGTTCTCGGTCAGGTCCTGGCCTTCGGAGACTACTCTGGCTATTTCGTCCCGATAGGCCGCGAGCAGGTGTTCCGCCAGCCTGCGGGTTGCGCCGACGAGGAAATGTCCGCTGCCCATGGCGGGGTCGGCGATCTTGAGGGAGAGTATTTCGCGCGGGGACTTGCCTTCAGCCAAAGGATCTATAGCTCGCCGCACCAGAAAATCCACCAGCGCCCGGCTTGTGTAATATGACCCGGTCTGCTTCCTGCCGACCGCCGCTTTCAGATAGACAGTGCCCCTGGGTATCGGCCTGGCATCCGTGCGGATCGGCTTTTTCGGCGCTCTGGACTCGACCGGCTCTTCCTCGTTTTCGTCCTCCTCGGCCTCGTCCTCGCCAACCAGTTCGAGGTCCTCTTCGTCCGATTCGTCGTCCGCTTCTGATTCGGCCGGCTGCGCCTCTCCAACCACCTGTTCGCCCCTGCGGGATGCCAGGTCAGCTCTTTGCTCGGCGGTTACGAGCATTTCCCTGCCGTCAAGCCTCACGCGCCGGAGCTCCGTATCCGTGATAGCCAGAGTCTGTTCCAGAAGCCCTTCATAGATGCTGCCGAGATGCTCGACGTCCAGTTCGCGGTAACTGACCGGTTGTTTACCCGCGCCGCGTTTGCCCTCGACACGTGTGAGGCAGTCCAGCACCTCGGCTACAACGGCGTCGCCCCAGGTCAGGCTTTCGATGAAATGCGTGGACCTGGGGTTGTCCGGGCTATTGTCAAACAGCGCGCCGCCATAGGCAGGTATTCTCCCCTCGGGACCAAGGTTCACCCCCCGGCGAAGCAAGTTGAACAGCGCTCTGACCGTGGACTCGAAGAAACACCTGACGTGTTTGCCGCCAAGACGAGGATCGGTCTCGGGATTGGTTGCCCTGCGAGACAGGCGTGTGAGTGAGTAGCCGTCACGGTAGGTCGGCAGATCCATCGGCAGGAGGTTTCGGGACTCGGCGTATAGTATGAACAGCAGCCGGTAAAGGACTGTCAGCGCCTGGCTGTAGAGCTTGGGCAACAGTTCATCCTCCGGCACGCTCGCCAGGAGTTCGCGATTGCGGGGATTGTCGAGTATTCCCTGGCAGAAGGACACAACGGCGTTCTGCACTTGCAGTCCCAGGTTCTCATTGACCCGCTGCATGTGATCGCGACCGAACGTGACCACCCGATCCAGCACACAGGGAACCGCGCGCCACGACTCATTCCGCAGAAGCGCCCAGGCAATTCGCCACGCCTCGAAGCCGTCGCGCCCGGCATCGGCTATAGCGCTCAGGTCAAACTCAAGGGAGGACGTGAGCAGACCATCTTTGCGCCGGACTATGCGAAGACGATATGCATTTACCAGTATCCCCCAGTTGAGTTTGGTCTCCTCCAGCACGCGCACCAGGCTGGAAGAAGGAGCAAACCTGCGGTGATAGCCTTCCGGGGCTGCATCCATCGCGGCATCCGGAGGAATGGCAAGAACCCGTGCTATCGGCTGACCGTTCGGACCGAGCAATGCGCGACCGGCATCCTCCGAACCAAAGTCAGTGTCAATCCTCTCCCGGTTTTCGAGGTCCCACCCTAGAATCTCCGAGAGCGGTTCGACGAGCAATGTTTCCGTGGAGCGGACCTGCCTGCGGTCGCGTAGGGACTTCTGCGCTTCGCGAATCGTGCGGAACGCCCGTTTGAAGCTTTCCTGCGCCCGTGTTTGGCCGGTATACTCCCGAAGCGATGGCTCTTCCCAAAGGAGGCGTGTAAGGAAGTATTCGCTGAAAGCGTCGCCGATGACGTTGAATGCGCTCACTGCGCCACCTCCCGCGGTATCCGCAGCAGCACTCCGAGTGGTTCCACGGTCGGTTCATCAAACTCCACGCGGCGTCTCAGGCACTCCATGCGTTCGCTTGCTCGTTGTTGATGATCCCGGAGACGCCTTCTGACAGCCGGCGGCAGGGCGTCTTCAGGCTTGCCGAATAGAGTCGGTTGGTTGTATTCCCTCTCGTAGCGTCGAATGATAGACTGGATAGTAGCCTGATTCCAGGCTTTGAGCTCATCCTCGAGCTTCAACTGCTCCAATCGACGCATAGCCGCTACGCTCTGCTTCCAACTGTCGACGCGCCGCTTCGCCTCATCGAATGCTATCTCCCTGGCTTTGACCCACCACTCTTCGAACAGTTCGGCAACCCGAGAGGGCTCAACGTTCCCAAGGCTCTGCCGACCTATGATCTCGAGGTCGGACTCATGCGGCGCGATAATGCTCAAGTTACGGTTGATCCTCACAATCTGGATACGCTGAGTCTCCTGGCCCTCACCGTCGCGCAGTGTGGCCACGAATGTCGCCAGAATCTCGGGCGATTCGATATCCGAAGTTACCTGGTACGCAAGCCTTTGGTGGTCCTCGGTATACTGGGTGGACTTCACCCAACGTATCGCAGCGCTCACTAGCGGGTGCTCATCGTGGAGCACGTTGTCGGACTGGATATCCGACGACCGGGCGTCACCCGGAGCAAGGAGTCCCGTGTATTCTGAGAGCACATCACCTCCGGTCCATTCCACCGGTGTGGTCACGGAGAGGCTATTGCCGTTTCTCACCACCCGCCCGCCAGCCGCTTTCACGGCAAGCTCCACGAACTGATCCGGGGGTATAGTGAGTTTGCTGCCCGAAGCGGCCGCGACATCGGCCGACCTTACTTCACCGGCATCGGAAGCTCCGCTGCCAAGCTTCTCTGCGAGGCTGGGATCGGAACCGCGATTGATCTCTTCGTCTATCTGCTTCTCTGCCGCTTCAATCGCTCTGCGCACATCAGACGGACACTCAGCAAGAAGCCTATCGATGCGCTCCTGCTGTATGCGGCCAAGAACATCTCCAACGGAACCCAGACTCCTGATCTGGTTCTCAATCTTCATGATCAGGCGCCTGAGCACCTCGCCGTCATAGGTATCTTTGGCGTATAGGAAGGATATGTGTGGTGTTTGCTTTTGTCCGTAGCGATCTATGCGACCGTTGCGCTGCTCAAGCCGGTTAGGGTTGTAGGGAAGATCGAAGTGGATCACCCTGTGGCAACTCTCCTGGAGATTCAGACCTTCGCCTGCAACGTCATTGGCGACCAGAACCGAGGTATCAGGGTCCGTGTTGAAGGCGTGGATGACCTCCTCGCGTCTGGCAGGCGGGGTGTCGCCGGTGAGTACCACAAGTCGGTCCGCGTATCCGTTTGCCGTCAGATGCTCCTCGATGGCTTCCACGGTGTCGGTGAACTCGCTGAATATGATGACTTTGTCGAAGAGAAACTCGGCATGAAGAGACTTCAGTTCGTTTTCGAGGGCCACCAACTTGCTGTCCGGCGTGTCAAAGCAAGCACTTAACAGGCTCTGGAGGAAGCGCAGCGCCTCCTCTTCGCTCTCAATCCGCCTGAGGCGCGCGCCCTCTCTTCGCAGCGCCGAGAGAAGGTTTCGATGCGCGTCACGTTCTAGCACAGCGAGGTCGGAATCAGCCAGCGCCTCCCCTTTCCGGAGCGCCCGTATGTGTTCGCGCCTCAGCTCCACTTGTTCAGACTTGGCGCCCAGGTTTTCCAGCCGGTTCGAGAGTGTCGCCGCAAGCGCTCTTCTAGAGGAGGCAGCACGCTTCCGCAGAACCGTAGCAACCAGCTTGATTGCCTCGCGGTCTATCTTGGAAGCCTTCTGAGCGATCTCGTCGAGCTTGCTGGCCTCGGCCATGACCGCGCTGTGGAGCTTGAGTTCAGCTTCCGTCAGTGTAACCGGTATATCCTTAACCGGCGCTCTCGGCACGAACTTCGGCTTGCCATCGGGGGTAACAATGTGCCGTTTGAGACGCCTGACTACGTATTTCTCGTATCTCGAGTAGCGAAGCTCCGGTCCTGGAAGCACCAGCGACGGCTCGAGGAGTTCGAGAAGAGACGCAAGGCTCTCGTCATAGCCGTCGTGGGGAGTGGCCGTAAGGAGGAAAAGTGCGTCGGTCGCCTCGGACAACCAGCGGGCCAGACGATGGCGGTCGGTAACATCATCCTCACTCCGGTTCGCTGCGAGATGATGTGCCTCATCAACAATAACGACGTCCCAGCGGCTGGCCGAAAGACTTTGGAACTCTCCATCGCGGCGCTTGATATAGTCAACTGAGGCAATTACCCGCGACTCACTGCTCCAAGGGTTGGCATCGAAATCCAGGGCACGTCGTTTCTCACGGACTCCTTCGGAGTCGAGAATGGAGAAGTGAAAGCCGAACTTGTTGCGTAACTCGTCCCGCCACTGTTTCTGTATTCCGGCAGGACAGACTATCAGGACCCGATTGGCTCGGCGACGGACGGTGAGTTCGCGGAGAAGGATGCCGGCCTCGACAGTCTTTCCGAGCCCGACATCGTCGGCAAGAAGCAGACGCGGTCTGGGAAGCGACAATGCTCTGAGCGCGGGCACATACTGATAGGGTTCGAAGTTGACCCTTGCCCTGACCGCGGAGACAAGGACATCTCCCGGATGAGCCATCTCGAGGAGGTAAGCTTGGTGCAGCAGGCGGAATCGGGCCATTCGGCCGATGCTCGACAGATCCAGTTGTCGTGACTCTTCGGTATCCACCTGGTCGATAGGGTGGATTACGGATATCACCTGGCCGCGCAAATCACCGTCCAGCCCCCGCAGTTGCAGCTTCCAGGCTGATCCTTCGGCTTGGTGCGACAGTGCTTCGGAAGAGATGACTTGGAACCTTTCACCTCTGCAATGAACCGTCATTCCCACCGAAAAAGTAAGCATCAGTCGGCCCTCTCTTGTTGACGCCAGCCGCAGTTCGAACCAAGGTGCAGCACGTGTTTGGCAGTATGGCTGCCCCCGTTCTTGCGCGGGCGCTTTTCATTGTCATAGACCAGCGAGATGATCCGATTTCTCTGCGTCAGGCGCTCGTCGCGGTACGGCACAGCGACGGCTCTCGTAATCCCCTGAAATGATGCCAGCAGTTCCAACGGAACTGGGGGCTGTCCACCCCAGCATCAGCCAGAAGCTGGCTGACCAGGTGCTCGACCGCCGCAATTGGGTCACTGATCCCTGTTCCTCTGATCAACTCTCCAGCAATGTGGCTGTAGTAAGTGCGTCCGCCAGATCGGATACGCCGGTCGACTATCGCCATCGCCTATCTCACTGACCTCTTGATTGACTCCCAGAGGTAATCCCAGTCTCTCTCCGTCTTCGGCTGATCACCACGGTGGCGGATTCGGGCCAGCATCTCGATGTCCTCTTCCTCAAGTTCCGGGTGTGACTCTGCGAACCGGCGCAGACTGACGGGTATCCTGACCTTTCCTGGTTCGGGAGTATCTGGCGTTCTGCCGAGTAGATAACCGACGCTCGTGCCCAGTACGTTCGCTATGTCGAACAACACATGAGCAGATGGGCGCTTGCACTCCCCATTCTCGATCTGATGCATGTACGCCTTGGATACACCAGCCAGCTCAGCTAGCTGAGCAACCGACATGCCCTTGGCGGCTCGTGCGCCTGTAATACGCGCCCCAAGGGCGCGTGCCTCTTCACTGGGATCGGTGTTTCGCATTCCGAACTACCACCTGTCAGTATGCTAGTGTTGACCTGGGCTGATCGCTTACTATTGACTCAACTGACTGCTCTGCATTATACGATATCTGACCGGCAGGCGTCAAGCGTCGTTGACTCAACGGCTTGCGCCTAGGATCCTTACGGTCGAAAGGAGGTGTATGGAATGGCAAGAGGAAAGGTAACGAGCGCAAGAGCGGCTCGCGCAGCATCGAAGGTGTTGAGAAGCGGCAGCACCGGAAAGGCAAGCAAGACTGCGGCGGGCAGTGCCTTGTCTCAGCGCCCACCCAGGAAAAGCAAGTAACTCGCCTGCGGCAGCACGTGTTCGATCCGTTTCCTCGACACGTGCTGCCCACATCTGGTGCACTGTAACCTTGTCACTGTGGCCAGCGGCACTCGCGGATCGGCGTTGCCGTGTGCATTGCGCACGCGACCGAGACTCCTAACATCTTGCTAGACCTCGCGCCGTCCACATTCGCGTGCTATCTACTAGTGCCGTGGCTGAGTGGTATGTATGAGCGTGATATAATGATGAGCAGCCCCGCGCGCGTATCGGGGGGTTACAGTTCAGGTGCATCGGGCTTTTCCGCAAGCGGTGTTTTCTAAAACGGTGAGCATGTCCCAGGTTTAGTTGAAAGTTAGGAAGAAGCCGGTGGCTCGACTCGCC